>CAVRGP010000015.1:0-553501 GCA_963720755.1 uncultured Chloroflexia bacterium | reverse complement strand
GGCGTCGACATCAGCGACCCGGTCGGGGCGGCCAAGGACCGAGCGGTGTTCGAGCTGGTCGCCGAGTAGCCGGGGGTGGGACGTTCGATCAGACGTGCGGCGCGACACCTTCAGCCAGCTGCTGCATGACCTCGAGCTGGTCGGCGTACTCGAGCAGCGGCAGGTGGCCGCGCGCCACGAACTCGACCGGCACTGGGACCTGACGCCGGACCTCGAGCAGCACGTCGACCAGCTCATCGGTCGTCCCCGCGTACGTGGTCCGGCGCGACAGGAGCCGCTCAGGGTCGCCGGCGAATGGGGGAGGGGAGACCGCCGGGAGCGACCGCGTCGCCGACGCCTCCATGTCCGAGTACTTCCAGCTCAGTCCCCAGACGGCATCCTGGTAGCGGGCGAGGGCGTCGGCCCGGGATGCGCCGGGCAGCAGGATCGAGTAGTGGATGAACCGGAAGGCCGCGGGATCTCGACCAACCTGCTCGAGCTCATCGAGCACCCACCCGACCTGCCTGGCGAAGTCAGCCGCCGGCGCATTCGAGAAGATGCCGTCCGCGAGGCGTGCAGCGCGGCGGAGTGCCGGCTCTGCGCCACCGCCGATGAGGATCGGGATCCGTGTCGATGGCGTCGGGCGCACCGCGAGGGTCGGGAGCTGGTACACCGAGCCATCGTGCGTGAACGGCTCGCCGGTCCATGCCTGCGGCAGGATCCGGAGCGTCTCCTCCATGGCAGCACCGCGACGGCGCATGTCGGCACCGAACCCGGCGTACTCGACCTCCGACCAGCCGAGCCCGAGCCCGAGCGCGAGACGACCGTGGCTCAACAGCTGGACGGTCGCCGCATCTTCCGCCAGGCGCAGCGGCTGGTGCATCGGGGCGAGGATGACGCCAGTGCCGATCTCGATCCGAGACGTCGCCTGGGCGATCGCCGCGCTCACGACGAGGAGGGAGGGCATATAGCCGTCGTCGACGAAGTGGTGCTCTGTCGTCCAGACCGAGGTGAAGCCGAGCCGTTCGGCCTCGACCGCCACGCGCACCGTGTCGTCGTAGGCACGCGTCCAATCCGACTCGCCAGGTCGGAGCTGGGCGCTGAGGAGTCCGAATCCCAGGGTCATGCCACAGAGGCTACCTCAGGAGACGGGAGCGGGCGACGATCAGATCGTCGGTGGGACTGGCTCGCCCGGGAAGCTGGCCACGGTCGACTGATACGCTCTGGCGGACTCGAGCCGAAGGGGCTCGTTCGTCGTCGAGCGCGTCCGCGGATGGAGGAGGGGTCCCATGGCCATCGAGCTCAATCACACGATCGTGTATTCGCGTGACAAGCGGGAGTCGGCGGAGTTCCTGGCCTCGCTCTTCGGACTGCCGAGCCCGACGGCCTGGGGCCCGTTCCTCGCCGTCGGAGTGTCGAACGCGGTGACGCTCGATTTCCTCGACACCACCGGCGAGATCGCGCCGCAGCACTACTGCTTCCTGGTGGGTGAGGACGAGTTCGACGCGATCTTCGGCCGGATCCGATCGGGTGGCCATGCCTACTGGGCCGATCCGGGTCACTCGGATCCAGGCGTGGTCAACACCCACGATGGCGGCCGCGGACTCTACTTCGATGATCCGAGCGGCCACAACCTCGAGATCATCACGCGTCCATACGGCCACGAACGCTAAGGCGTCGAGGAGCCGACCGACGACACACCACCCGATGCGGGCTCATCGCTCGGCGTGATATCACCATAAGCCATGTGATATCCTTCGCTCGATGGAACGCACCCAGATCTCCCTCACAACGGAGCAGATGCGTCGACTTCGGGCCGAAGCCAGACGTCGGAAGGTACCGATCGCAGAGATCGTGCGAGACGCCGTCGATGGCGTCGACATCAGCGACCCGTCGGGGCGGCAAGGGACCGAGCGGTTGTTCGACGCGACTTGTTCATCGGATCGATCAGACGTGCGGCGCGACACCTTCAGCCAGCTGCTGCATGACCTCGATCTGGTCGGCGTACTCGAGCAGCGGCAGGTAGCCGCGCGCCACGAACTCGACCGGGACTGGTGCCTGACGCCGGACTTCGAGCAGCGCCTCCACAAGCTCATCGGTCGTACCCGCATACGCGGTCCGGCGCGACAGGAGCCGCTCAGGGTCGCCAGCGAATAGGGGAGGGGAAACCGCCGGGAGCGACCGCGTCGCCGATGCCTCCATGTCCGAGTACTTCCAGGTCAGTCCCCAGACGGCATCCTGGAAGCGGGCGAGGGCGTCGGTCCGGGATGCGCCCGGAAGCAGGATCGAGTAGTGGATGAACCGGAAGGTCGCGGGATCTCGACCTGCCTGGTCGAGCTCATCGAGCACCCAGCCGACCTGCTTGGCGAAATCATCCGCCGGCGCGTTCGAGAAGATGCCATCCGCGAGTCGTGCAGCGCGGCGGAGGGCCGGCTCTGCGCCACCGCCGATGAGGATCGGGATCCGTGTCGCTGGCGTGGGGCGCACGGCGAGGGTCGGGAGCTGGTACACCGAGCCCTCGTGCGTGAACGGCTCGCCACTCCATGCCTGCGGCAGGATCCGGAGCGTCTCCTCCATGGCAGCACCGCGACGGCGCCTGTCAGCGCCCAGACCCGCGTACTCGACCTCCGACCAGCCGAGACCCAGCCCGAGCACGAGGCGCCCGTGGCTGAGCAGCTGGACCGTCGCCGCATCTTCCGCCAGGCGCAGCGGGTGGTGCATCGGGGCGAGGATGACGCCGGTGCCGATCTCGATCCGAGACGTCGCCTGGGCGAGGGCCGCGCTCACGACGAGGAGCGAGGGCATATAGCCGTCGTCCACGAAGTGGTGCTCCGTCGTCCAGACCGATGAGAAGCCGAGCCGTTCCGCCTCGACAGCCACGCGCACCGTGTCGTCGTAGGCGCGCGTCCAATCCGACTCGCCCGGTCGGAGTTGGGCGCTGAGGAGTCCGAATCCAAGGGTCATGCCACAGAGGCTACCTCAGCAGACCGGAGCGGGCGACGATCACATCGTCTGTGGGACTGGTCTGGCCGGGAAGCCGGCCACGGTCGGCTGATACGCTCCGGGAGACTCGAGCCGAAAGGGCTTCATCGTCGAGCACGTCCGCGGATGGAGGAGGGGTCCCATGGCCATCGAGCTCAACCACACGATCGTGTATTCGCGCGACAAGCGGGAGTCGGCGGAGTCCCTGGCCTCGCTCTTCGGACTGCCGAGCCCGACGGCCTGGGGCCCGTTCCTCGCCGTCGGGGTGTCGAACGCGGTGACGCTCGATTTCCTCGACACCGCCGGCGAGATCGCGTCGCAGCACTACTGCTTCCTGGTGGGTGAGGACGAGTTCGACGCGATCTTCGGCCGGATCCGATCGGGTGGCCATGCCTACTGGGCCGATCCGGATCACTCGGATCCCGGCGTGATAAACACCCACGATGGCGGCCGCGGCCTCTACTTCGAGGATCCGAGCGGCCACAACCTCGAGATCATCACGCGCCCATACGGGCACGAACGCTAAGGCGTCGAGGAGCCGACCGACGACACACCACCGCATGCGGGCTCATCGCTCGGCGTGATATCACCCCAAGCAATGTGATATCGTCGCTCAATGGAACGCACCCAGATCTCCCTCACGACGGAGCAGATGCGTCGACTTCGGGCCGAAGCCAGACGTCGGAAGGTACCGATCGCAGAGATCGTGCGAGACGCCGTCGATCGAGTCGTCCCGGCGGATCCGGGCGACCGGCGTGCGCGCTTCGAGCGGGCCCTGGCAGCGGCCGGGCGGTTCGAGTCGGGCACCGGCGATATCGCCGCCCGACACGACGAGATCGCCGGCGATTCGACTTGGTGAGCCGCGTCTTCGTCGATACCAGCGCGCTGATCACCGTCCTCGATCGATCGGACCCCCGCCACGAGGCGGCCCGGGTGTGCCTGGCCGGTCTGTCCGATGCCGAGCTGGTGACCCACGGCTACGTCGTCGCGGAATCCCTCGCCGTCGTCCGGCGCCGGTTCGGTGTGGCCGGAGCCATCACGCTCCTTGACGACGTCCTGCCGGCGATCGACGTGCTCGTCGTGAATTCTGCCGTGCATGCCAGCGCAGCCGCCCGATATCGGGCCTCGCTGCCCTCGGGCACCTCGTTTGTCGACCAGGTGAGCCTCGAACTCCTGTCCGCCGAAGCGATCGACACTGCGTTCGTCTTCGACAGCGACTTCGAGTCAGCCTGGATCAAGCTGATCCCGTGATGGTCGAAGATCCATTCGAGACGTGAACGAGCACGCCGCCCGCTCCCGTACACTCGCCAGGAAGGACGATTCGAACAGGGGCGTCTTGGCTTCGACCCACGTAGCGACAGTGGACGTCGCCTCGACAGAGTCGGCGATTAAGGGAATTGGTAGTCGACCCCGGAGAGCTCGTACCCGAACCTTGTCTGGAACGGTTTTCTGACATCGGAGCCCGGCACGACATTGCCAGCCGAGCTTCTGCCGACTGCGATGCAGGCCGCTGATCGACACGTTTCTCGATTGGTGAGGGAAAGTGCTCACTCCGTTCTCGCGAAAGTGCAGTCTGACATCGCCACCGGGCAGGCAACTGCCTGAGGCGCTTTAAGGCAGCGTAGACATAACTTACATTATCGGAAGTATGTGGTCGGGATGAAGGCGCCTCCCCCGAGGTCACCGCTCCAGTCTTCTGGATCGCCGGCGTGTCAGCCCCTGGAGAGCAGTTCGTCGAGGATCTCGGGCTCGTGCTCATAGGCGCTGAGGTGGCCGGCATCGCTCCAGACGTGCAATCGGGCATTCGGGAGCGCGTCGACGACCCGTCGAGCCGCCGTAAGCGGCGCATTCCGGTCCGCGTCGCTGTGCCACCAGGTCACCGACGTCAGGATCGACCCGAAATCGATCTGCCACGGCATCTCCATCGCCACGCTTTCGTCATACCAGCCGCCTGGTCCCTGACCAAGCGCGTCGGTGATGGCGACGACGAATCCGCGCTGCCACTCCGGGTCCTCGATGATCGCCCGATCCATGGCGGTCGACGACGCCATGGCGGCACGGAACCCAGCGAGCGGGTCGGCCAGGATGGCATCGCGGGTCTCGCTGATCAGCGTCCAGACCTCGTCGAACCGGCCCTCGCGGATGAGTCGATACTCGAGGGCATTCATATCGATCATCTGTTCTGCTTCGGCCGGTTCGATCGGAGCGCCCCCGACCAGGACCGTGACCGCCGTCACCCGATCCGGATGGCGAGCGGCGAGATCGAGGATGTGGGGCGAGGCTCCGCTGCCGCCGTAGACCGGAAGCGCGGCGATCCCGAGTTCGTCGAGGATCGCCGCCGTATCGTCCGAGTGCTCGGCGAACAGTCGGCCTTCGAGTCGGGTCGAGGCGCCGTAGCCTGGGCGTTCGGTAGTGATGACCCGCAACCCGCGCTCGAACCATGGTTCTCGGCCCGCTCGGATCGAGAACCTCGACCCAGGCGTCCCGGGCACCCGGAGGACGGGCCGACCGTCTGCGACGCCGGACTCACTCCAGGCGACGACGCGGCCATCGGGACGGGTCAACCGGTGGTCGGTGACATCGGCACCCAGCGATACGCCCGGGTTCTCTGCCGTCATGGTCCGATGATGACACGCAGATGATCCTGCGTGTCGGTCGATCCACGCAGGACGTCACGACGGGATCGCAGCAAGGCCCGGCTTCTCCGCGAACTGCATTCGATGAAGTCGAGCGTACAGGCCGTCCCGGGCCAGGAGTTCCGCCTGGCTGCCGAGCTCCACGAGCCAGCCGTCATCGAGGACCGCGATCCGGTCGGCCGCCTTGATCGTCGACAGTCGGTGGGCGACGATGATCGTCGTTCGACCGACCTTGAGTCGATCGAGGGCATCCTGGACCAGTCGCTCGGACTCGTTGTCGAGGGAACTGGTCGCCTCGTCGAGGAGGAGGATGGGTGGGTCCTTGAGGATCGCCCTGGCGATGGCGATGCGCTGGCGCTGCCCGCCGGAAAGTCGCGAGCCGCGGTCACCGACGGTGGTGTCGTAGCCCTCGGGCAGCGCATCGATGAAGTCCGCAGCGTTCGCTGCGTGCGCCGCGTCCGTGACGTCCGCATCGGTGGCGTCCAGCCGCCCGTACAGGATGTTTTCGCGGATCGTGCCACCGAACAGTGTGGCCTCCTGCGCAACCAGGCCGATCTGCTCGCGCAGGCTGACGACGGTGACGTCCCGGATGTCGACGCCGTCGATCCGGATCGTGCCCGAGGTCACGTCCCACAGGCGCGGGATCAACCCGGTCAGGGTCGTCTTGCCCGAGCCGGACGGGCCGACGAGGGCGAGGGTCTCCCCTGCCGCGATGTCGAGCGAGACCTCGCGAAGGACGGGTCGTCCGGGCTGGTACTCGAATGACACGCGGTCGAGCTCGATCCGCCCCGCGACCGGCGAGATCGGTCTGGCGGTGGGTGCGTCGACCACGGTCGGGCGGGTATCGATGATCTCGAAGACCCGGGTGATCGCCCCGGTCCCCTCTCGGAATTGTCCGTACAACCCAGCGATCGTGCCAAGACTTGCCGCGATGGCGACGCCGTACAGGAGGAAGCCCGTCAGGGTCCCGAGCCCCAGCTGGCCATCGATGACTTGATGACCCGTGTACCAGAGCAGTGCGGCCAACGCCCCGAAGCCGAGAAACCCCATCATCGCCCCGAAGAGAGCCCGCCACAGCGCGAGGCGCGAACCGGTAGCGACCACGGTGCGCAAGTCGGCGTCATAGCGCTCCAGCTCCCACTCCTCGCGGACGTAGCTCTTGACGACCCGGATCCCCGACAGCGCCTCCTCGGCGGTGGTCGTGCTTCGGGCGATGGTGTCCTGGACCTGGGTACTGACCCGCTGGAGCGGCCGGCCGAACACGATCGCGACGGCGATGAGTGCTGGCGCCAGCAGCAGGACGATGAGCAGCAGCGTCGGACTGAGGGTGAACAGGATGATGACCGAGCCCACGAGTCCGATGACCGAGGAGAGCAGGCTGGTCACGGTCTGGGTCAGCATCGTGCGAACCAGGGTCACGTCACTCGACAGCCGCGAGACGAGCTCGCCGACCCGGCGACTCGCGTAAAAGTCGAGCGATAGGGTCACCAATCGCCCGAACAGATCGCCCCGGAGCTGGGCCACCACCCGCTCGCCCACGACGCCGAGGAGGTACGTCTGGAGGAAGCTGCCCAGCGCCTGGACGAGGAACAGGGCCATGAGGATGACGACCAGGCGATCGATGGCGGTCGGGTCACCGCCATTGACGACCTCGGTAGTGATCCCGGCGATGAGAAGTGGGAACGCGAGCCCGATGACCGATGACAGGACCAGGCCGACGATCGCCACGGCGAACCGCCCACGGTTCGGGCGGAGATATCGGAAGAGGCGCGCCCACGGGACGCCGCCAAGGCCGCGAACCTCACGGACGACGGCTCCCGCGTCGACCGGGACGCGCGCGAATTGCTGGGTCACCGGCGGATGATGGCACGCAGCGCGGGGCTGCGCTCTCGAGGCTAGATGTTGCTACCGGTCACGATGACGAGGGCCGGTCCGTCCCTCGGAGGGTCCGCCAGCAGGCCGGCCCAGGAGGCAGCCGCCGCGCCCTCCACCGTGATCCCGAGCGCTTCGGTGAGCTCGGCCTGGGCTTCGTGCAGGTCTTCCTCCGAGACGAGGCGCATCTCGTCGACGCGCCCCGGCATCAGGGCGACGGCGCGCGGGATTGCGACTCTCGATGCGATCCCATCGGCGTACGTCGCGGCCGCGCTGGTGTCGATCGGCCGGCCGGCCCGGAAGCTGAGCGTCATCGCAGCAGCTTCCGCCGCCTGCACGCCCACGACGCGACATCCGGGCCATCCCGCCTTCAACCAGGCTCCGACGCCGTTGATCAGCGCTCCGTTGCCCACCGGTACGGACACGACGACCGGCGCCGGCAGGTTCCCGGCCGTCACGGCGTCGGTCCATTCGACCGCCATCGTGGCAGCGCCGGTCGAGATGCTGGGCTCATCGCCGTCGACGAGGAGTTCGACAGGGTGCGTCCCGGCGTACCGTTCCGAGACCTCACGCGCCGCGTCGAAGTCCGCACCGGTCGAGATGACCTCCGCGCCGAGCAGGCGCATCTGCTCGATCTTGCGTGGATTGGCGTGGGTGGAGGTGAAGACGATGGCCGGGATGCCCCAGGCCCGCGCCGCGAAGGCGACGCCCTGGCCGAAGTTGCCGGCCGAGACGCAGGCGATCGGCCTGGTCGGACCGATCCTCCCCTCCCCTGCCAGGGCATCGACCGCGAACCACGTGCCGCGGCCCTTGAACGACCGGATCGGGTTCGACGTCTCGACCTTGACGATGACCGTGACGCCAAGCCGGTCGGAGAGCCCATCGTGGACGTACTGCGGCGAGTCGAGAAAGGCCGGGTCGATCCGAGCACGCGCAGCCCGGATCGCCGCCGGTTCAAGTTCGGGGATTCTGATCATCGCCACGCGCCGGGCCGGCCGGCCGCCGGGCATACAGAAACGCCCGAAGGAACCACCGGTCCGTAGTCAGCGCCGCCGATTTGCATCCGCGACACCGCTGTCGGTCTGGGGCCCCTTCGAGCGATTTCTACGATAGTCGACATCGGGTCGGCTGGCTACGCCTTTATCCACGAGTTTCCGTGGAATCGCGCGGATTTCGAGGGCATTGTCCACAGGCTATCCACCAGCCGGGTCGTGTTGTTCGAGCGGACGCGTCTGACCATCGGCGAAGACCGGGATCCCGGCACCATCGAGGTCGAACGGCGTCTCGTCGCCGATCGCCCATCGGGTCGGCGAGGTCCGGACGATTCGGACGGGAGTCGTGCCGATCGTTCCGTCGGCGTGGATCGTGACCCCGGGACGTTCCAGTGCCGAGTCCACCTCGACATCCTGGGCCAGGTCCCAGGCGATGGCCCCGCGGCTCATCGGCGAGCCGACCACGAGCAGCACGGTCCGAGCCTCGAACGGGATCCCGGCGACATGGCTGATGCCGGCTACCGAACGATCGACGTGGTTCCCGTGCAGTGTCCGATCGGCCTCCGGGTGGAACGTCCACAGCCCGTCTGAGCGAGCCAGCTCGAGGTGGCTGAATCGTCGGTCCGGACCGGTCTCGAGAAGCAGGCTGTGCCGGACCTCGGGACCGACCGTGAGGACCTCACGCCATCGCCTGCCGCGTCGCCCGTCGGCCACGGTCCAGGTGATCGTCGACCCATCGATCAGCGTCGCCCAGCCGGCCATTCGCGTGAACGGGGTCGCGGTCACCGGTCGGCTCCGCTGGCCTCGGCTTCGCGAAGGTCGCTGGCCCAGCGCGCGGCGACCGACTCGAGTTCGCCGGCCAGCGAGGGCGCCACCCGGCCAACGACGTGCACATCGTGATCGCGGTACTCGAGATCGATCGTCCCGCGCTCTCGGACGCGGGCCAGAAGCTCGCCGGCAGCGTACGGAAGTGCGACGTCCACATCGATCCACAGCGACGCCAGCAGTGCGGCGATCTCCGCGCGAAGCGTGTCGATCCCGTAGCCCGTCAGCGCCGACACGGGCACGGACCCGGCGATCGCCGGTGCGGGTGCCGTCCCATCGAGGGCTGTCGCATCGACGAGGTCGGCTTTGTTGAAGGCCAGAAGTCGAGGCTTGTCGCCCGCACCGAGTTCATCGAGCACGGTCTGGACCGTCGATCGGTGTTCGACGAAGTGCCCGTCAGCCGAGTCGACGACCTCGATGAGCACGTCGGCCCGGGTGACCTCCTCCAGGGTCGCCCGGAACGCATCGACGAGCTGATGGGGCAGCTTATGGATGAACCCCACCGTGTCGGTGATGATGGCGGTCTGGCCGTCACCGAGCTTCACCTGTCGACTGGTCGGATCGAGGGTGGCGAACAGCCGATCCTCCGCCTTCGCGACCTCCGAGCCCACGAGGGTATTGAGGAGGGTGGACTTGCCGGCGTTCGTGTAGCCGACGATCCCGACGGTGGGCCACAATCGTCGATCGCGACCGCGCGCAGCCGTTTCGCGCTGCTGACGGACCTGCTCGACCCGTTCCTTCATCTTCGAGATCCGGGTCCGGATGATCCGGCGGTCGGTCTCGAGCTGGCTCTCGCCAGGACCCCGCGTGCCGATCCCACCACCGGTCCGGGACAAGTGGGTCCACAACCGGGTCAGCCGTGGCAGCTGGTACTCGAGCTGCGCCAGCTCGACCTGGAGTCGCCCCTCGTGCGTCTGCGCATGCAGGGCGAAGATGTCCAGGATCAGCCGGCTCCGATCGATGACCTTGACCCCGAGCAGGCCCTCCAGTGCACGCTGCTGGGCCGGTGATAGCTCGTCGTCGGCGATGAGGACGTCGAACCCGGTCTCCCGCTTGGCCGCCACGAGCTCCTCGGCCTTGCCCTTGCCGATGTACCAGTTCGGGTCGACGTGGCGACGGTTCTGCCACTCCGCGCCGACGACGTCGGCGCCGGCCGTCGTCGCCAGGTTCGCCAACTCGGCCAGAGAGTCCTCGGCGGTCCAACCGTCTTTGGAACCGGTATCGACCGCCACGAGGAATGCCTTCTCGATGATCGGGGCGAGATCGATGAGGTCGGTGGGCATCGGGGCGTAGTGTAGTCGGTCGGTCCGCACAGGCCGGCGTCGTTCGGTATCGGGTGGTTTCTGGTGGGTCGTGTCGCTATGCTATGGATTTGTTCAGGCCTAGACGAATCCACGGGGCCTGCGTACAGGGAGGCAACCAAGCGTATGAATCGACCGATCGGCGTCACGCTCCTCGCGGTCGGCGCCGCACTGGCGGGGCTATTCGAGATCTGGCGAGCCCTCGTCTTTCTCGGCGTCGCAAGCTTTACCTTTGTCGGCAAGGAAGTCTCGTTCCCGGATCCCCAGTGGGGTCAGGCGCTCTGGGCTCTCTTGATCGCCGCGATCTGGTTCTGGGTGGCGATGGGATTCTGGAACGTCCGGGCGTACGCCTGGTCGTTCGGCATCTTCATCAGCATCTTCACGATCATCTTTGGCTTCTTCGCGATCATCGGCGGATCCACCGTCGAGGCGGAGACGGTCGGATGGCTGCTCGCCATCGGGATCTTCATGTACCTGAACTACCCGGGCGTGCAGAAGCACTTCGTCGAACACGAGATGTCGCTCCTCACCCCCGAGCAGCAGGCCGCCATGGCCCAGGTCCAGGCCGCCAATGCCGCCGCGGCGGCGGCGATGGCGAAGCCACCGGCCGGACCGACCACCCCGGCCAGCTGACCCACCCGCCGATCAACGAACGAGACCGGCTCGCCGAGCGAGCCGGTCTCTTCACGTTCCGACAGGCAAGGGACGCCGGCGTCAGGTGACCAGCGGCAGAACCTGGTCGAGGGCGGTCGCCGTCGGGAGCCCGTCACCCACGTCGTGCCAGACGATCCCTGGCTCGGACCTGAACCAGGTCCCCTGTCGTCGCGCGAAGGCGACCGTTCGTTTCGCATCCGCCTCGATGGCCGCGTCGCGCCCCAGTTCTCCGTCGAGGACCGCCCACGCCTCGCGATAGCCGATGGCGGAGAAGGCCGGCAGGGTGGGATCGAACCGTGCTCGGAGCGAGGCCGCTTCGTCCAGGAGCCCGGAATCGAACTGAGCGCGAGCCCGGAATGCGATCCGCTCGCGGTGGAGAGCCGCATCCAGTCGCAGGCCGACCCACGCGACCAGACCCGGATATCCGCGGTGCGCCGGTCGCGGCACATCCCCCGCAAGTTCCGCGATCTCGAGTGCGCGCACGACCCGGCGAGGGTTGCGCTGGTCCACCGTCGACGCCAGCCTGGGCGCGATCGCGGTCAGCCGGGCGACCGAGGCAGGAAGTCCGGCGTCGGCCATCTCGGCCTCGAGGCGCGTCCGTAGCCCAGGATCGGACGGCAGCGAAGCGGTGTCCAGGCCGCGAGCGACGGCCCGCAGGTACAACCCGGTACCACCGGCGAGGATGACGACGCCATCGCGGCGCTGCAGGTCCTCGAGGACCGGGCGGACATGGTCGACGAAATCAGCGACGCTGAACGCCTGATCCGGTTCGACCAGGTCGAGTCCATGATGCGGCACGCGATCCCGGTCTCGGGTCGATGCTTTCGCGGTGCCGATGTCGAGCCCGCGAAAGACCTGACGAGAGTCGGCGGAGATGATCTCGGCCGGGCGCCCAAGGGCGGAGATCGATCCGGCCAGTTCGATCGCCAGGGCGGTCTTGCCGGTGGCGGTGGCTCCGGCCACGACGATGAGTGGCGGCGCGCCCGTCACGCGGTGCCGAGCCAGCGATCCGGAGCACCTACCGGATCGGGAGCGGTCTGGCGTCGTTCCATCCGGAAGCAGGATATCCCGGTAGGCCATCCGGGGCCACTCAGCCATCCATATGGGCCATGGAGGAGTACGGCCATCGGCCCGAGACTGCACCTATGGCAACACGAGTCCCCAGGAAACCCCAGATCAGCTGGTTTCGCGCGACGGTACCCGGCCCGGCACTCCCTCCGCCCGAATCGCGGCGGCGCGCCTGGGCGATCCGCGCGACGGCGCTGACCGCCCTCACCGTCACCCTCGTCTACCTGACCTGGCGGGCCGGCTGGACGCTCGCGCTCGATGTCTGGTGGGTGTCGATCCCGCTCCTCGTCCTGGAGATCCACGCCTTCCTCGGGCTCGCGCTGTTCACGTTCTCGCTGTGGGATGTCGATCGACGCCCGGCGACCTATGACGTGTCCGATCCCGGGGGCCGGGTCGCCGTCCTGATCCCGACGTACAACGAGGGCGTCGAAGTCCTCATGCCGACCATCGCGGCCGCGGTTGTGATGCATGTTTCACACGAGACCTGGGTGCTCGATGACGGCGACCGACCTGAGGTCGCGCGGCTGGCGGATGAACTTGGTGCTCGTTACCTGGCACGACCGACCCACGAACATGCCAAGGCCGGCAACCTCAATCACGCCCTTGGGATCATCGACGCCGACCTGATCGCCGTCCTCGATGCCGACCATGTCGCATCTCCCGACTTTCTCGTCCGAACGCTCGGGTACTTCGACGACCCGAATCTTGCCCTCGTCCAGACACCCCAGGAGTTCTACAACCTCGAGTCGTTCGAGCACGAGGGTGGGGGCTCGACCCGGGTGCTTGCGAACGGCACCACGGAGGCCGCCGGCCGGTTCCACGAACAGGCCCTGTTCTACCGGGTCCTGCAGCCCGGCAAGAACCGCTGGGGCGGGGCGTTCTGGTGCGGCACCGGCGCGGTCGTCCGGGTCGCGGCCCTCCACGACGTCGGACTGGTCGCCACGGACACGATCACCGAGGACATCCACACGACCATCCGGTTGCACCGACGGGGCTGGAAGACGCTGTATCACAACGAGGTCCTAGCCCGCGGCCTGGCGGCTCCGGACGCGGCGACCTATCAACAGCAACGCCTCCGCTGGGGGACCGGCGCGATGCAGGTCCTCCGGACCGAGAATCCGCTGGTCGTGCCCAATCTGACCCTGGGTCAGCGCCTGACGTACGCCGCAACGCTCCTCGGTTGGTTCGATGCCTGGCGAACGCTCGGCTACGTCCTCCTGCCGATGATCGTGATCGCGACCGGCGCCGTCCCGATCAACGCTCCGGCGGCGACGTTCATCATCGCGTTCGGAACGGCGTTCATCCTGTCGCAGGCCGCGTTGGCGGCCCTGTCGCGCGGATGTCATCGGCTCAGCCTGTCGCTCGTGTTCGAGTTCGTCCGGATGACCCCGAACCTCCTGGCCACAACGACCCTGTTCTCCCGCCAGCACCCTGCCTTCAAGGTCACTCCCAAGGGCCGGACGGCGGATGGGCGGACCGCCACGCACGTGCCCGGTCTGTTGACGGCGATCCTCGCCCTGACCTTCCTGGCAGTCACCTGGTATGCGCTGACGCTGATGGGGATGACCCCGGTCCACTACAGCGTGCCCTGGGCCGTCCATGCCTCCTTCGGCTGGATGATGCTCAACGTCGTGCTCGTCTGGCTCGCCATTCGCCGCGTTCGCGCGCCGCAGTACGCTGCTGAACGTCGCTCGAGTGTCCGGTTCACGACGGATCTGCTCGCCCGCATCGACGACATCGAGGTGACCGTTCGCGACATGTCGCTGACCGGCGCTCGGGTAGAGCTCCCGCTCGCGATCCCGATCGCGGAACACACTCGGCTGTCGGTCGAGTTCCCTGATGGCCCCACGCTCGAGTTCGACGGTCAGACCCGGGTGACCTGGTCGGATGACCGCGGGCGATCGATGGTGGGCTTCGAATTCACCGAGGGTCAGAACGCGGCGAAGGCCCGCCTGGCGCTTGCCCTGTTCGGATCTCCGGATGCCGAGTTGATCATCGCATCGGCGACGAAACGGAAGGTCGCCCGACGCTCGATCCGGGTCGCCGAGGAGGCCCCTGCCGCGCCCCCGGCCAAGAAGCAGCCGGCTGCGCGACGTGCCCGGGCGGGTACGCGTCGGAAGGCGACCCCAGAACCGGTGGCGGTGGCCGCAGCCGATTCGGATCCGGCGTCCGCCGCCTGAGTCACACCCCGACGAGGGACCCTCTGAGGGCGTACGGTCCGGCATGATCGATCCGGACCACGACCTCGCGCCCGACGAGCGCTTCCGAACCGCGGAGGTGGATCAGTTTGTTGCCGCGGCTCCGGCCTGACACCCGAGTCCCCTCCCCCGCCGGCTCGGCCGCATCGTGGCCCTGATCCCGATGGGGCGCGACCGCGTCGACGAGCACACCGACCTCACGGCCGATCCAGGCCTCGTTTCGTTCGAGTCCGATCGATTCCTGCAGGTCGAGCAACTTGTTGAGCCGTCGTCGCTTGGTCGCAGCCGGGACATCGTCGTCCAGGTGCGACGCCGGCGTCCCGGGTCGAACGGAATAGGCGGCTGCGAAGACCTGGTCATATCGGACGGTGTCCAGGAGTGCCAGGGTCTCCTCGAACTGCGCCTCCGTTTCACCGCAGAAGCCGACGATGATGTCGGTCGAGATGGTGATGTCGGGTACTGAGCCGCGGATTCGCCCGAGGCGCTCCGTGTAGTGGTCGATCGTGTACTGTCGGCCCATCCGACGCAGGACGGCATCGGAGCCCGACTGGACCGGCAGGTGCAGGTGCTCGCAGACGGATGGACAGTCGGCCAGCGTTGCGATGAGGCGATCCGACAGGTCCCACGGATGCGACGTCACGAATCGGAGCCGTCCGATGGCAGGCTCGCCGTCGGCAGCCCGCAGGCCATCGATCGCTCGGATGAGCTCGGCCAGGTCGGGGCGTCCGGCAAGATCGAGCTGGGGACCCGCCCAGCGCGCTGCGTCGACGTGTCCGAACCTCGGATCCGGGTCCAGGTCATGGCCGTACGAATTGACGTTCTGGCCGAGGAGTGTGACTTCCCGGTATCCGGCCGCCGCCAGGGTCCGAGCCTCATCGACGATATCGTCGAACGGACGGCTGCGCTCGGGGCCACGGCTGAACGGCACGATGCAATAGGTGCAGGTCTTGTCACACCCGTAGATGATCGGCAGCCAGGCGGAGATCGCCGAACCTCGCGAGACGGCGCTATCCATGACCGCACGGGCTCGGCTGGTCGCCAGGTGATCCGCGACGCCGACGACCGAGCGCCCGACCGTCGTCGTCGCTCCGATGACGCCCACAGGCGCCTGCGCCGAGGCTAGGCCGAGTCGATCGACCAGCTCTGGCTCCTCGTCCGGGCGCAGGAACACGTCGACCGCCGGGTAGCGACGCCTGAGGCCTGCCCGATCCGGTTCGCGGACGGAGCAACCGGTCAGGACGACCCGCAGGCCCGGGTTGGCCGTCTTGAGGTCGGCGAGCTGACCCATCCGGCCGATGATCTTCTGCTCAGCGCCCTCGCGGATGGCGCAGCTGTTGATCACGATGAGATCAGCGGTCTCGAGTCCAGTGGCCTCCGCACAGCCAGCTTGCAGCAGCCGCCCGGCCATCTCCTCCGAATCGCTCCGGTTCATCTGGCATCCCAGCGTCCAGACATGGAAACGGGGCAGGACCCGAGATTCCGGCAGGTACTCGAGCAGGCGTGCATCGTCGGGCTGCGACGCCTGGCGAGGGATCGCCGGACCTGACCGGAGCGACGGATCGAGGATCGGCAGGGAGCGGGTCATCGTCGGGTCATTCTGGCATGGCCGTGCGATCGAGCCTACGACCCGCCGACGGTTCCTGCCCCGGGGATCCCGGCAGCGACCTCGGGCGGCACCCACAACTGGTCGTGCGCCTCGGCATACGTCCCGGTGTCGCCGTGGTAGTCGCTTCCGCCGGTCGGCGCCAGGCCGAGTCGTGCGGCGACGGCGGCAACGGCCGAAACGGTGGCGGCATCGAACGACCGGTAGTACACCTCAAGACCACCGAGGCCAGCATCGATCAGCTCCTGGACGATGTCGAGCCGCGCCGGTGCCTCGCTGAAATGGGCGAGCGCCGGCAGCCCTCCGGCATCGCGGATCGCCCGGATCGCCTCCTCTGGGCCCAACCCGGCACGCGGGACATAGGCCGGCTTGCCGCGGCCGAGCAGCCGGCTGAAGGCGTCCTCGACGCTCGTGGCGTAGCCCGCACGCATGAGGGCGCGCGCGACCGTCGGTCGTCCGAGTGCGTCGGCGTCGTCGAGCGTCATGTCTTCCAGCTGGTCGTCGACCGCGAGACCGAGCTCGCGCAGGCGGGCGACCATCCGATCGAACCGGATGCGTCGCTGATCGCGCTGCCCGGCTAGCGCCGCCTCGAACGCGCCGTCATCGGGATCGACACCGAGTCCAAGGACGTGGAGTTCACCCTCCCAGAGTCCGATATCCCGAGGGACGATCGAGTTGATCTCGACCCCCGGGATCAAGGTCATCCGTTGCGGTACGACACCGGCTGCGACGACCTCGCGGTAGCCCGCCAACGTGTCATGGTCGGTCAGTGCGAGGAACCTCACACCGACAGCATCGGCAGCCGCCACGAGCGCGGCCGGTTCCATGACGCCGTCGGAGCGGATCGTGTGAGTGTGGAGGTCGATCGTCGATGGCGCGGGTGGCTGGACGCCTCCTTCGCTCGGAGCCGGCACCGGGTCGTGTCGGCCCCGGGGCCTGCTGGTCGCCGCTGTCACGCCTCGATCAGCCGCTGGATCCGCTCGATGGCCAGGGCGCGTCCCGTGGCGGGATCGATATCGATCTGGGCGGCGTTGAAGACGACGGTTCCCTGGCCCACTTCGAACCGCGTCGGCAGCGCATTGATGAAGCGTGGGAGAACGGTCCTCGGCTCGAACCCGATGACGCTCCACACCGGCCCGGTCATGCCCAGATCGGTCTGGTAGGCCGTGCCGCCCGGAAGGATGCGCTCGTCGCCGGTCACGACGTGCGTGTGGCTGCCGACGACCGCGCTGACCCGCCCATCGAGATAGAGCCCGAGGCCGTTCTTCTCGGAGGTGATCTCGCAATGGAAATCGACCAGGCGGATCGGCGGGAGCGGCTCGGACGATTCGTCGAGCAACCGGTCCGCTTCGGTGAACGGGTTGTCGATCGGCTGCATGAACGTCCGGCCCTGGAGGTTGATGACCGTGATGTCCGTGCCGTCGAGCGCCTGGTATGTCCCCCAGCCGCGACCCGGGACCTCGTGGGTGCCGTAATTGAGAGGACGGAGGACGCGTTCGTTGGTCTCGAGGTAGGGATAGATCTCGCGTTTGTCCCAGATGTGGTTGCCGCTGGTGATGACGTCGACACCGCAGGCGAGGATGGCGTCGGCGGTCGATGGCGTCAGGCCCATACCTCCGGCCACGTTCTCGCCGTTCGCGGTCACGAAGTCGATACCGCGCTCGTCTCGGAGTTCCGACAGGATCTGCTCCACGGCGATCCGGCCAGGCTTGCCGATGAGATCGCCGATCATCAGGACACGGCACGCGCCGGGCGGTCGAGTGGCGTTGCCGTTGGCCGGGTTGCCGAGGCGCGTACGCCCGTGTGCCTGGGGATCGGTCGGTGTCGCGCGGTGTTCACTCACGCCCGGAGCCTAGCAGCCCGGACGGCAGACGGTCGCCGACGCCGATCGCGGTCAGGCCCCGACTGAGACAGAGACGTGTCCCGTCATCTATCCGCCGATCAGCCTACTTGGCATACTCCACGGCGCGAGTCTCGCGGATGACGGTCACCTTGATCTGGCCGGGGTAGGTCAGCTGCTCTTCGATCTTCTTGACGATGTCGCGGGCGAGGCGGCTCGCCGTGAGATCGTCGATCTCCTCGGGGCGGACCAGGATCCGCACCTCGCGGCCAGCCTGAACGGCGAACGAACGCTCCACGCCGGTGAAGCTCTCGGCGATCGCCTGGAGATCCTCGAGGCGCTTGACGTACGAATCCATGGACTCGCCACGCGCCCCGGGCCGTGACGCGCTGATCGCGTCGGCGATCTGCACGATCGGGGCCTCCAGGCAGGTGTATTCCACCTCCTGGTGGTGCGCCGCGATCGCGTTCACGACCTTCGGCGAAAGCTCGTGACGCAAGGCGATGGACGCGCCGATCGCGGCGTGCGGACCTTCGACTTCGTGGTCGACGGCCTTCCCGATGTCGTGGAGCAGGCCGCCCATCTTGGCCACCTGGACGTCGCCACCGATCTCGGCGGCGATGACGGCCGCGAGGTGACTCGTCTCGACGACGTGGTTGAGCACGTTCTGTCCGTAGCTCGTCCGGTACTTGAGCCGGCCGAGCGTCTTGAGGATGTCAGCGGGAAGGCCCGGGACGCCTGCGTCGTAGGCGGCCTGTTCGCCTGCCTGGCGCATGATCGTCTCGACCTCGGAACGCGCCTTCGCCACGACCTCTTCGATCCGGCCCGGGTGGATCCGCCCGTCGGCGATGAGCTTGGTGACCGCGATCCTCGCGACTTCGCGGCGGACGGGATCGAAGCCGGAGAGGATGACCGTCTCGGGAGTGTCATCGATGATGAGGTCGATCCCGGTCGCCTGCTCGAGTGCCCGGATGTTGCGGCCCTCGCGGCCGATGATCCGGCCCTTCATCTCATCCGATGGCAGGTGCACGACCGAGACTGTGTGCTCGGCGGTGTGGTCGGCCGCGACCCGCTGGATGGCGGTCACCACGATGTCACGCGCGCGATCCTGGGCATCTTCCCGGGCGCTCCGTTCGATGGCTCGGGCGATCTTCACCGCATCATGCTCGGCCTCCTCGCGGACGGCCTCGACGAGCAGGCTCTTGGCATCGTCCGCGGTCAGGTTCGCGACACGTTCGAGCGCCGCGACCTGTTCGCCCTGCGCTCGCGCCAGATCCTCGCGGGCCTTGTCGAGCTCCCGCTCGCGGTCGAGCAGCTTGCGATCACGTTCCTCGAGCATGTCCGTGCGCTGGTCGAGCTGCTCGTCGCGCTGGAGCAATCGACGCTCGAGGCCGGCCATCTCCGCCCGCCGACTGCGCGCCTCATCCTCGGCCTCGCGCTGCATTCGCAGCTTGTCGTCCTTCGCCTCGAGGATGATGTCTTTCTGACGGGCGCGTGCCTCGGCCTCGATGCGGCGCGCTTCTGCGCTGGCCGCTTTCATGGCCTGAGATGCCCAGAGGCCTCGCAGGACGAAGCCTGCGATGGCCCCGACGACGACGGCCAGGACGACCGACGCCAGGAGGAGCACGGGATCCATATTCGGTTTCCTCCCATCCGGCCATGCGTTGGGCCGGAGGACCTTGCTGCGGTAGGCGCTCGGTCGCTGACCGGGCCGGGTGACGACGGGTGGTCCCCGCCTTGCACGCCCGCCCGATGGGCCGCGATCTAGCCGTTGCGGACGCTCACGCCAGCGACTGGCGCGTGATCATTCTGTTGCGTAGCGTACGGCGGGTGCCCCTGAGGGTCAAACCGATGCCCGACGATGGTCAGGCGTCCTCGACCGCGCTGGGCTCGCTCGACACCACGGTCGCAGACAGGCTGCGGCAGACGTCCGGCGCGAAGCCGTTCCGCGCCAGCAATGCGTACGCTCGTTGCCGGCGCTGGCGAACATCCGGGATCCGCGCCAGTGCCCGTGCGTGCCTCGCGAGCAATCGCACCGCGGCCGCCTCGTCGGGCGATCCAACGTCATCATCGTGGCTCGAAGCGTGTCCAGCTCGCCGTTCCTCGAGAAGCCCGGTCACGATCTCGCGGTCGATACCCTTCTGGGCTAGTTCCTGCTGGAGGGCCCGCTCCCCACGCGGCCGGGCTCGATCGCGCGACTCGATCCAGGCACGGGCGAATGCCTCGTCGTCGAGCATCCCGAGTTGGTACAACCTGGCGATCGTTCCGTCGACGAGCTCCGGACGGTAGCCCGCCTGCCCGAGCCGGCGACGGACCTCGGATTCCGAACGTGCACGAGGTTCAAGGAAGCGCGCGGCCGCATCGAGGACGACGGCCGGATCATCGACGGCCGCCCGGCGCTCCCGGCGTTGGGCCGGGGTGACCCGCTCCGCGTGTCGGCCTGGACCGGCCACGGGCCCGTTATGCCTCCTCGATCCCCTCGACCGGGATGACCGCGTCGTTGATCTTGGCTCGGATCAGGCGATCGATCTCCTGTGCGATCGGCGGGTTCGACTTGAGGAATTCCTTGGACGCCTCGCGGCCCTGCCCCAGTCTCGTTTCTCCGAACGTGAACCACGCACCGGTCTTGGTGACGGTGTCCATCGCCACACCGACATCGAGCAGGCCACCCTCCTTGGAGATCCCCTCGCCGTACATGATGTCGAACTCGGCAACGCGGAACGGTGCGGCGACCTTGTTCTTGACGACCTTGACCCGCACCCGGTTGCCGACCGACTCGGTGCCCGTCTTGATCGTCTCGATCCTGCGGATATCGAGGCGAACGGACGCGTAGAACTTCATCGCGCGGCCACCGGGGGTCGTCTCCGGATTACCGAACATGACCCCGATCTTCTCGCGCAGCTGGTTGGTGAAGACGAGCGCCGTGTTGGATCGAGACACGGCCCCGGTCAGCTTGCGGAGTGCCTGGCTCATCAACCGAGCCTGGACGCCCATGAAGCTGTCGCCCATCTCGCCTTCGATCTCCGCCCGGGGGACAAGCGCGGCGACGGAGTCAACGACGACGCAATCGATGCCGCCTGAACGGATGAGTGTTTCGGTGATCTCCAGGGCCTGCTCGCCGGTGTCCGGCTGGCTGACCAGCAATTCATCGACATTGACGCCGCAGGCCCTGGCATAACCGGGATCGAGAGCGTGCTCCACGTCGATGAAGGCCACGACGCCGCCGCGAGCCTGGGCCTCGGCAAGGACATGCTGACAAACGGTCGTCTTGCCGGACGATTCCGGACCGAAGATCTCCGTGATCCGCCCGCGCGGGATGCCGCCGACGCCGAGGGCAAGATCGAGTGCGATCGAGCCGGTCGGGATCGTGTCGAGGACGAGCTTTTCACGCGATCCGAGCTTCATGATCGCGCCCCGTCCGAACTGCTTTTCGATCGTGGCCAGGGCGGCGTCGACCGCCTTTCCGCGCTCCGCGGTGTTCCTCTCGGCTGCTCGCTCTTCGGTCATCGCCATCTGTCCGTCACGCTCCTCATCCGATCCATCGGACCGACCCCTGGAGCGGACGATCTGGCGTCCGCCGGTCGATCAGGCTTCCTCTGTGTCGTCCTCTTGGACGACGTGGCGTTCCTTGCGGGGCTTGCGGATCACCTCGACGTTCTGCGGCGGCTCCGAGAGTGGAGACAGGCTCGCTTGGGTCTTGTTGGCCTTCGGCTTCTTCTTCTCTTTGCTCGGTCGATCCCGGGAGCCCATGGTCCAGCCTCCGCGTCGTCTTGCAGCCTATCGCTCGATCCTTCACGCCGACTTTGCCGTGCCTTCACCGTCGCGTATGCGGCCCGCGTGAGCGCTCAGCCCTGGCATCGCAGTGGGGAAGGTTCCTGCTCGGATCGCGGCTCGGATCCTGCTCATGAAGTCTAGGGTGAAGGTCAGGTTGTGACAAGTTGCGAGCCGGTAGGCGAGCAGCTCCCTGGCCCGGAACAGGTGCGCAAGATAGGCTCGGGAGAAGTGCTGGCACAGCAGGCACGGACAGTCGTCCTGGACCGGGTTCGGGTCGTCCAGGAATCGCTGATTCCGGAGGTTGAGTCGTCCGCCGGGTACCCACAACTGACCATTCCGGGCAACCCTGGCCGGGAGCACCGAGTCGAACAGGTCGATGCCCCGGTGCACGGCTTCCAGCAGATCCGCCGGCGAACCAAGGCCCATCAGATAGCGCGGTCGTGGGTCGTCGGCCAGGAGCGGGATGGCGATATCGAGCGTGGCGTCCCGTTGGGCGGGCGTCTCGTCCCCGGCCAGGCCACCGATGCAGATCCCGTCGAACGGCAAGCGCGGCGATCGTCCGGGTCGAAGCCGCCCGGAGATCCGGATCCAGGCCACCCTGGACGATCCCGAAGATGGCCTGATCCTCGCGGCTGTGTGCGGCCAGCGATCGCTCGGCCCATCGGTGGGTGCGGTCGGTGGCCTCGGCCACGATGGCGTACGGCGAACTGGGGAACACGGGTTGATCGAAGGCCACCGCGATGTCCGAGCCGAGCGCCTCCTGGACCGCCGTCGCCAGTTCCGGGGTGAACCGGTGGAGCGAACCGTCGAGGTGGCTCCGAAAGGTGACCCCGTCGTCATCCACGACCCGCAGATCGCCGAGCGAGACGACCTGGAACCCACCCGAATTGGTCAGGATCGGCCCGTCCCAGTCCATGAACCGATGGAGACCGCCGAGCCGCGCGATCCGCTCGTGCCCGGGGCGCAGGTAGAGGTGGTACGTGTTGGACAGGATGATCGACGCGCCCGCGGTCCGCAGGTCATCCGGTGTCAATGCCTTGACCGTGGCGTTCGTGCCCACGGGCATGAATTGCGGTGTCTCCACGACCCCATGGGTCAGGGTCAGCCGGCCGGTCCGCGCCCGCGTCGCTCCATCCGCGGGCGGCGGCGTGGTCGTCTCGAAGCGCGCCGCTGTGCCGGGATGCGGAGCAGTCACGCGCCGGGTGGCCCTGGGTCGGGCACGGGAGCCGGAGGGTCCCACAGGCCGGGCATGCCGGGGTCGGTCCCACGTGGGGGTGGGATCTCGTAGCCGAGCCCGGCCAGATGGGCGCGGGCGAGATCGGTCGCGATCCGCCCCTGTGGGGTCCGGTCGATGAACCCGAGACGCAGGAGGAACGGCTCGTAGACGTCCTCGATCGTCTCGACCTCCTCCGACAGCACGGCCGCCAGCGCGGCGACTCCGACAGGTCCCGAGGCGAACTTCTGGACGATCGCGGCGAGCAGTTTTCGGTCCGTCGAGTCGAGACCTTCGTCGTCGATCTCCATCGCCCGCATCGCAGCGGTGGCGGTCGCCTCATCCACGTTCCCGTTGCCATGCACCTGGGCGTGGTCGCGGACGCGTTTGAGCAGGCGATTGACGATCCGCGGTGTGCCGCGCCCCCGGCGCGCGATCGCGGTCGTCGCCGCCGGCTCGATCGTCACATCGAGGATGGTCGCCGACCGGTCGACGATCGCGGCGAGCTCGGGCTCCGTGTAGAAGTCGAGACGGTACGTCGCGCCGAACCGGTCGCGCAGCGGGCTGCTGATCCGGCCCGCGCGCGTGGTGGCGCCGACCACGGTGAAGGGTTTGAGGCTCAGCCGGAGCGATCGCGCCGACGGGCCTTTGCCGATCATCACGTCCAACGCGTAGTCCTCCATCGCCGGATAGAGGATCTCTTCGACCGCCCGGTTCAGGCGGTGGATCTCATCGATGAACAGCACGTCGCGTTCTTCGAGCGACGTCAGGATGGCCGCCAGGTCGCCTGCGCGTTCGATCGCCGGACCGGAGGCGTACTTCACGTTCACGCCGAGTTCGCGAGCGATGATCGTCGCGAGCGTCGTCTTGCCGAGTCCGGGGGGTCCGTACAGAAGGACGTGATCGGCGGCCTCTCCCCTGCCCCGGGCGGCCGTGAGCAGCACGGACAGGTTCGCCTTGACCTCGCGCTGGCCGATGTACTCGTCGAGGGTGCGCGGTCGCAGGGTGCCTTCGACCACGAGGTCCGCCTCGTCCTCGAGATCGGCCGAAAGGATGCTGGAAAGGTCGTCAGCCATCGCGACGGAGTCTAGCACGACTCCACTGAAACCGTACAGATGTTCGATAGCGCCGATCGGCGGCGTTTCAGCCGACTCCGTCCGCTCGATGCGAGCGCGCGTCAGTCGCGCAACAGGCTCCGCAATGCTGCCTTGACCCGCTCCTCGAGGGTGGATTCGACGCCGACATCGGCGAGGGCGACCCGGGACGCCTCGCGGGCTTCGCCAAGCGAATAGCCCAGGGCCTGGAGTGCCGCCACGATCTCGCCTTCACTCGCCGCACCGCCGGGGACGGCCGGACCGGCGACCGCAACGCCCGCCGCCGTCACCTTCTCCTTGAGTTCGAAGATGATCCGCTCAGCGAGCTTCTTGCCGATCCCGGGGATCGCCACCAGGACCGCCTGGTCCTGGGCCATGATCGCGAGCTGGAGATCGGGCGTCGGTCGCGAGCCGACGATGGCGAGCGCCACCTTCGGGCCGACGCCGTTGACCGTGAGCAGCAGGGTGAAGAACCCGAGCTCCTCGACCGAGCCGAACCCGTACAGCGCCTGCTGGTCATCCCGGACCAGGTGGTAGGTGTGGAGTTTCAACGTGGTGCCAGGTCGAGCGGCCGCCAGGATCGCGGGTGCCGCGAAGACGCGATAGCCGATCCCGCCGACCTCGATCACCAGTGAATTGGGGCCGACCGCTCCGACGATGCCCGCGAGCGATGCGATCACGGCCCGGTCTACGAAGCGCTGCGCTTCGCAGCGCGCTCGGTTCGCTCGGCCGCGAGTGCCTCTCGAACGGCACGTTCGTAGCCGGTCGAGCCGCGGGTGATCGGGGCGACCGCTGCACGATCCAGGACCCCGGCCGTGGGCTGGGCAGAGCCGCGATCCGTATTCGCCGCCCATGTCGCGATCGCCAGTGCATCCGCGGCATCGTCCGGCCGTGGCAGTTCCCGCATCCCCAGGACCAGTTGGACCATTCGCTGGACCTGTTCCTTGTCGGCGCCGCCGTAGCCCGCGATGGCGCTCTTGACCTCGTTCGGGGTGGCTTCCCGGACCGGCACGCCGTACTGGGCCGCCGCCAGGAGCACCACGCCACGCGCCTGCCCGACGGCCATGGCGGTCTGGACATTCCGGGAGAAGAAGAGCCGCTCGACCGCCATGAGGTCGGGACGGTGGAGGGCCAGCAGCTCGTCCACGAGGGCGTGGATCTCGAGCAGTCGTTCAGGCAGCGAGCGATCGGGACTGGTCGTCAGGCATCCATGATCGACCTCGCGGAGTCGGCTGCCGGTCCGCTCGATGACTCCGTAGCCAAGCGCCGCAGTTCCCGGGTCGATCCCCAGGACCTTCACCCAGCGACCTCGGCAAAGACATCCTCGGGGATGTCGAAGTTCGCCGTCACCCGCTGGACGTCGTCGAGATCCTCGAGCAGCTCGACAAGCCGCAATGCCTGGCGAGCCTTCGACGAATCAAGCTCGACGGTCTGCTTGGCGATCATCGCCGATTCGGCGGTGTCGACCTGGATCCCGGCGGCTTCGAGGCGCTTGCGGATCTCTTCGAGATCGGCCGGGGAGGTGTAGATGTCGATCGTTTCGTCACCATCGGTGTCGACGTCTTCCGCTCCTGCGTCGATCGCGGTGAGTGCGATCTCGTCGGCGTCGTTGCCGTCCCGAGGGACGCTGATCCAGCCGCGCGGCTCGAATTGCCAGGCAACCGCGCCGGAACCCGCCAGCTGACCACCACTCTTGGCGAACATCGAGCGGACCTCGGCCGCGGTGCGATTGCGATTGTCGGTCTGGGCCTCGACCAGGACGGCCACGCCACCCGGGCCGTATCCCTCGTAGACGATCTCCTCGTAGGCTTCGGCGTCGCCGCCGCCGGTCGCCTTGTCGATCGTTCGCTTGATGTTGTCGGCCGGCATGTTGACGGAACGGGCCTTGTCGATGGCCAGCCGAAGCCGATAATTCGCGTCCGGGTCGCCGCCACCCTGGCGGGCGGCCACGCTGATCTCACGGGCGACCTTGGTGAAGAGCGCACCACGCCTGGCGTCGGTGATGCCCTTGGCGCGCTTGATCGTGGACCACTTGCTATGTCCTGACATCGCGGGCCGGAGTATAGCGGACTATCATGAGCCAACCCCACGAACCTCCCGCGGACGTCCCTCCCCTGCTGCAAACGAAGGATCGACGAAGCCGATGACGATGAAGAGTGTCGACCTCCCCCATCTCCGGACCGTGGTCCTCGCGGGCCACGCGGGCGCCGGCAAAACGAGCCTGGCTGAGCAGCTCCTGCACCGGTCCGGCGCCATCTCACGTCTGGGCCGGGTCGATGACGGGACCGCCCACCTCGACTTCGAGCCCGAGGAGCAGAAGCGCCGGGAGTCGCTCAGCCTGGCGGTCGGGACCTTCGAGGCCGACGGCACGAGGATCTCGCTCCTGGACACACCCGGGTATCCCGATTTCGTGGCCGACGTGCTCGAGGGCTTCGCCGCAGCAGACGGCGCGTTCTTCGTGATGGACGCATCGGGCGGGATCGAGGCGGGCCTGGAGGAGGCCGTGGCCCACGCCCGCGCGACCACGACCGCGGCCTGCTTCTTCATCAACAAGTGTGACCGGGAGAACGCCGACCCGACCGCGGCCCTCGATGCGCTCCGCGCCGCGTTCGGCAACAAGGTTGCGCCACTCCAGTTGGCCATCGGGGCCGCCGATACGTTCGAAGGCTATGTCGATCTGGTCCACGGGCGGGCGTGGCGTCTCGACGGGAGTGTCGAGGTCGAGATCCCCGTCCCGGACGATCTTGTGGCTGAGGTCGGACGGCGACGCGACCAGCTGCTCGAGGCCGCGGCTGAAGCGGACGACGACGTCCTGACCAAGTACCTCGAGGGCGAACCGATCTCGGATCCCGAACTTGAGGCGTGCCTTCGCAAGGGGGTCAAGGAGTCGGTCCTGGCGCCGGTCCTCGTCGGCAGCGCGCTCCGGGGGATCGGCCTTCGCGGTCTGCTCGACGCCATCGTCCGATACCTTCCATCGCCGGCCGATGAACCCGCCAGCCAGCCCGTCGGCAAGTCGGGGGCGACGGTCGAGGTCGAGGCCGACGAGGCGGGGCCCCTGCTCGTCCGCGTATTCAAGACGACCGCCGACCCGTTCGTGGGCCGCTTGACCTACCTCCGCGTCCTGTCGGGAACGCTCCATTCGCAGGCGCATGTCTGGAATGCCGGCCGCGAAGAGGATGAGCGGATCGGGCAGCTTCTCCTCCTGCACGGCAAGGAGCAGGAACCGATCGGCGAACTCAAGGCCGGCGAGATCGGCGCGGTGGCCAAGCTGTCGGTGACCGAGACGGGCGATACATTGTCGGGGCGCGACCATCCCTTCGTCCTGCCGCCGCTCGTCTTTCCTGAGCCTTCGCTTCTCGTCGCCATCGAACCGCAGAGCAAGGGTGACCTGGACAAGATGGGTCCGGCACTCGCCCGGATGCTCGAGGAAGAGCCGACCGTCCGATTGGAGCGGACCGAGACCGGCGAGCAGGTCCTCCGAACGATGGGCGAAGCACACACCGCGGTCATCATCGAGCGGCTCAAGCGCAAGTTCGGTGCCGCCATCGTCACCCACACGCCGCGCGTGCCGTACAAGGAGACGATCCGCGGGAAGACGCAGGTCCATGGCCGATACAAGAAGCAGACGGGCGGCCATGGGATGTTCGGCGACGTCTGGCTGGAGCTCGAGCCGAACCCCGACGGCGGGGTCGAGTTCGCCGAACGAGTCGTCGGCGGGGCCGTGCCTCGTGGCTTCTTCGCCGGCGTCGAGAAGGGTATCCGTGAAGCCGCCGAAGGGGGCGTCATCGCCGGCTACCCACTGTCGGATTTCCGGGCGACGCTCTACGACGGCTCGTTCCACCCGGTCGACTCGAACGAACTGTCATTCAAGATCGCCGCCTCGATGGCCCTGAAGGACGGTGTCCAGCAAGCCAAGCCGGCGCTCCTGGAGCCGATCATGTCGGTCAGGATCCGGATCCCCGAGGCCTACCTCGGCGAGGTCAACCGCGACCTCAACGGACGACGCGGTCGTGTCCTGGGCATGGAATTGGACGATGGCGCACAGGTGATCGTCGCGCAGGTGCCGCAGGCAGAGTTGTTCAGCTACGCGACTGAACTGCGATCGCTGGCCCAGGGTCGGGGGTCGTTCACCGCCGTGCTCGATCACTACGAGGATGTCCCGTCGCATATCGCGGAGCGCGTCATCGACACCCACCGCAAGGAGATCGAGGCGGCGGGCGGCCACGTCGGCGGACACTGACCGACCGGCCGTGTGGCGTGGTACCGTAGTAGCACAGTGATACGGACCTGACCAAGCGAGGCGTCCCACGATGACCGACGACTGGAAGACCCCCGACGTCGAGGCCCTCTTCGACACCATCCTGCGGCTCGAGACGAACGAGGAAGCCGACCGGTTCTTCCGCGACCTGTGCACGCTCAATGAGCTGCGCGACATGGCCCAGCGTTGGGCGGTCGTCCGGCTCCTCGACGCCGGACTGCACTACGCGGCGATCTCGCAGAAGACCGGCGCCAGCACGGCCACCATCACCCGCATCGCCTCGTGGCTGCACCACGGGCAGGGTGGTTATCGAGCGATGCTGGACAAGCCCTGATGGATCGACCGGGATGAGTCCCACGCCGGTCACCTATACGTCGCCGAACGCCCCGGCCGCGTACAGCTGGGAGGCGACCGACGAGCAGGTCGCGAGCCGCTACGGCCTGGATCCCGCGACGATCGTGCGGTTCGACCTCAACACCTCCCCTGCCCCACCGGGACGGATCGGCGAATTGCTCGCAAGGGGGCGATTCGAGGCGCCTCTCTCCGAATACCCGCCGACCGATTACCGCCGTCTGGTGGAGGCCGCGGCGGCCCGCTACGAGGTCGACCCTGCTGAGATCATCGTCGGCGCAGGGGCAGACGAGATCCTCGACATCGTGGCCAAGGCGTGTCTTCCGCAAGGCGGCCACGCCATCGTCCCGGTCCCGACCTATGCCATGTATCGCGTCTTGACCGAGCAGCGTGGCGCGACCGCAATCCCAGTCCCGCGTCTGTCGGCATCGGCCGGATACGCGCTCGATGCGGGCGCGATCCGAGCGGCGACTCGCGAGACGCGGGCGGAAGTCGTCTGGCTGTGCAGCCCGAACAACCCGACGGCCGTCGCGGAACCGGACGGTGCGATCGCCGAGTTATTGACGGGCCTCACCCAGGATGCTGCGGCGGACCGGCGGTCGATGCCGGTCGTGGTCCTTGACGAGGCCTATGCCGAATTCGTCGGCGCGTCTTTGGTCGGTCTCCGTGCCGACTATCCGGACCTGATCACGGTTCGCACGGCCAGCAAGGCCTATGCCCTGGCCGGCCTCCGGGTCGGCTTCGGGATCGCGCGCACGAGCCTGATCGCGCGCCTCGCACCGTATCGACCGCCGGGGTCGGTTTCGACCGTGTCCGTCACCCTCGTGACCGAAGCGCTCAGCGATCCCGGGATGCTGACTGCGAACCTCGCTCGCGTGGAACGGGAACGGATCCGGCTTACCGACGGCTTGCGTTCCGTGGGCTGGTCGGTCGGCCCGTCCGTCACGAATTTTCTACTGGTCGGGTTCGGGACGACCGATCTGGCGGCGAGGATCGCAGAGGGTCTGCTTTCACGTGGGCTGGTGCCTCGCACATTCGGGTCGGGTCATCCGCTGGCGGACCACCTTCGACTGACGATCCGCGACCCCGACGAAGACGACCGCCTCATCGTCGCGGCGCAGGAACTCAGCGTCCTCGTCGATCCGTCGTCGGCCGGATCCTAGCCCCGGCGTCGACCGATCTCCCGCCGCCGCTTGCCGATCTTCACATCGAGCCAGATCCCGCCGACCGGCTCCGGGATGAACGCCGGGTCGGTGACCCGCACGCCATTCACCGTCAGGCCCCCACTCGAGATCAACCGACGGACCTCACCCCGTGATCCGAGGACACCAGCTTCGGCGAGCAGGACGGCGACGCCCGCTGCCAGCCAGCCCGGCTCGAATCCGAATCCGCCGGAGGACTCGAACAACGACGCCAGGACCGCTGGGTCATCGATCGCACCGGGCGAGAACCTGGCGGCGGCATCGTCTGCCGCTCTCCGAGCGGCATCGTCGCCGTGGGTCCGGGCGGTGATGTCTCGAGCCAGGGCACGTTGCGCCGGCCTCGCCTCTGGTTCGGCCGACATCCGGATCTCAAGGGCATCGATCTCCGCCTGCGGGAGCTCCGTGAACCAGCGAAGGTAGGTCCCGACGTCGCGGTCATCCTGGTTCAACCAGTACTGATAGAAGGCGGACGGCGACGTCCGAGCCGGATCCAGCCAGATGGACTCGCCGGCCTCGCTCTTGCCGAATTTCGTGCCCGACGGCGAGAGCAGCAGCTTGTAGGCAAGTCCATGGGCGGCGTCCGGGGCGTCGGCCGCCACATCGCCGGACGTGCGTCGAATCAGCTCCAACCCGGCCGTGATGTTGCCCCACTGATCCGCACCGCCCATCTGGAGTTCGACGCCAATCGTCCGATGCAGATGTGCGAAGTCGTAGGCCTGCAAGGTCATGTAGCTGAACTCGGTGAACGACAGGCCGCGCGCGAGACGCACCTTCACGGACTCCTTGTCGAGCATGTACGGCACGGTGAAGTGCTTCCCAGTGTCCCGCAGGAATTCGATGAGGGATAGCTCGCCCAACCAGTCCATGTTGTCGACCATGACGGCGCCATGAGGGCCCGGACCAAAGTCCAGGAAGCGCTCCAGCTGCGCCCCGATCGCCGCGACATTCCGATCCAGCGTCGCCTTGTCCAGCAGGTTCCGTTCCGACGATCGACCCGACGGGTCGCCGATCATCCCCGTTCCACCGCCAACGACCGCGACCGGCCGGCCGCCGAAGCGTTGGAGACGCAGCAATCCGAAGATCGGCACGAGGTGGCCGACGTGGAGCGAGTCCGCAGTGGGGTCGAACCCGATGTACCCGCGGATATTCGGATCGCGCGCAAGCCGGGCGGGCAGCCCCGGCGTGGTCGCATGCAGGATGCCACGCCACTCGAGTTCGGCGAGCAGGCCGCCAGCCGGATCCGATCCGGCCGGTCTCGCAGGGCTCGTCACAGGTCGGACCGTCGGGTCGTCTCGAAGATGGCGCCAGGCGCCGACCGTTGAATTACGCCTCCTATGCTATCGTGCGGCCTCAGATGCAGACTAGTCTCGCGCGGCGCCAGCGCCACCGAAGAGCGCTTCAGCGTCGACCCCCGGGACGAGCTGGGACGATCGCCGGACGGATCGCCCTCATCGTCCTGATCGCCCTGATCGCCACCGGCGGCATCGTCGCTGCCGCTGGGGTCGTGGTGGGCGTCGGTGCCTACAACTACTACGCGCAGGGACTCCCCGACCCCGTCACCGCCCTGACGAACATCGATTTCGAGCAGCAGACGGTGCTCTACGACCGAACCGGGACGACGGAGTTGGCCCGCCTCGGTGAGCTCAAGCGAGAGCTGGTCACGTTTGACCAACTGCCTCCAGAGATCATCGATGCCACGACAGCGGTCGAAGACAAGGACTTCTGGATCAATCCGGGATTCGATCCGATCGGTATCGTGTCGGCCGGGATCGACACCCTGACCGGCAAGCCGCGCGGCGCGTCGACGATCACCCAGCAGCTCGTCCGGGCCCGTCTCCTGCCAGCGTCTGCGTTCGAGGGCACCACCTACGAGCGCAAGATCCGCGAGATCATCCAGTCGATCCGTCTGACCCAGGAACTGCCCCCCGGCGAGGCCGGAAAGCAGCAGATCATCACGGCCTACCTCAACCAGAACTTCTACGGCAACCAGAGCTACGGGGTGAAAGCCGCCGCCCGGACCTACTTCGGCAAGTCCCTCGATCAGCTGACGCTCGCCCAGGACGCGATCCTGGCGGCGATCCCGCAGTCCCCCACCAGCTATGACCTCGTCCGCAACGCCACGGAGGTGTGCCTGGACAACGTCACCGAAGGTCAGGAATGTCCGGACTTCAAGTTGGTCGTGCCCCAGGATTCCGAGATCGTCCAGCGCCGTAACAAGGTCCTTGAGCTGATGGAGACGCGCAGTCCGCTGAGCGGGTCCAAGCACACGACCGCGGAATACGAGGCCGCCAAGAGCGAGCCGGTCGAGTTGGTCCGCCAGTTCTCGACGGCCTGGAGGGCCCCGCAGTTCGACTGGCAGGTCCGCCAGCAGCTCGGCGAGATGTTCTGCCCCGACACCCCAAGCGACTGCCCCGAAGTCGACACCGGCGGCTACAGGGTCATCACGACACTTGACTGGTCGATGCAGAAGGACGTCGAGAAGTGGGTCTACGTCGCGGCTCGGGCGACCAACGCCAAGAACCCGACAGCCATCCTGAACAGCCGCAAGATCCCGAAGGCCGATCGGTCGTGGATCCTGAGTCTGCGCGGCCAGAACGTCAACAACGCCGCCGCGGCGGTCCAGGATTATCGGACCGGCGAGATCATGGCCTACATGGGCTCGGCCAGCTACACCTCGAAAGGGAACAAGAAGTTCCAGCCACAGTGGGACGTGCTCTCGGATGGATGGCGACAGCCGGGTTCATCGATCAAACCGATCAACTACCTCGTCGGCATCGATGACAAGACGTTGACCGCAGCGACCATGATCATGGATGTCACCACGAATTTCGGCGGCGGATACATCCCGACCCAGGCCGACCATGTCGAGCGCGGTCCGGTCAGGATCCGCGAGGCGCTCCAGTTCTCGCTGAACATCCCGGCCATCAAGGCCACGATCATGACCGGCCTCGACCATGTCGTCGAACGGACCAAGGACTTCGGCCTGCAGTACTTTCCGGGCACCAGTGCGGTCGTGTCAGAGGGCATCGGAACGCTCGATGTCCATTACATCGATCTGCTGGGTGCGTACAGCATGATGGCCAATGAAGGCAAGCTGATGCCCCGGCGGATGATCAAGACGATCTACGACAGCAAGGGCCAGGTCTATTGGCCGAAGGCGGGCGATCTGGCTGAAGGCAAGCAGGTCGTCGATCCGGGCGCCGCCTACATCGTCACCGACATCCTTTCCGGCAATACCGAGAAGTCGGTCAACCCGTTCTGGGGCAAGTGGGCCATCTACGACCACGGTGTCCGACGCCCGGCGGCGTACAAGACCGGCACGACGCAGGACAACGTGGACGTGGCCGCGTTCGGCTTCGTCGCCCCGCCCAACGACCCGAAGGCACCGGCGTTGGCGGTCGGCGTCTGGATGGGCAACAGTGACAACAGCCCCAACTCCGGGAAGCTGTCGCTCGACACATCCGCACCGCTCTGGTCGGCGATCCTCGGGGATGTCACCAAGGGCACGAAGATCGCCTCGTTCAGCCCGCCGAAGGGCCTCGTCACCGCCACGGTGGACGCCTACACCGGCCTGAAGCCCGGTCCCTTCACCACGCGGACGATCAAGGAGCTGTTCCTGCCCGGCACGGTCCCCAAGCAGAAGGAGACCTACCGGGTGGCCGCCGCGATCGACGCCGCGAGCGGTCTGCTCTGGCAGGACGGTTGTGTCGGGCCGAAGGTGACCCGCGGCTTCTTCGATCTCTCCTCGGTGGAGGCGAACTTCCCGTCCTGGCAGAAAGCCGACATGGCCTGGGGCGCCCGCGCCGCGCGAGGATCGGGCGTCGGGGGTGGCCTCAAGGGTTCCCGGACCTCCTACTTCTACGGGTCGGGGTTCTACCCGTTCGGACGGACGTGGGGTGCCAGGTTCATGCCCAGCAAGACCTGTCCCCTCGCCCCGCCACCGGTGTACTGCGACCCATCGGCGCTGCCGACCCCGACACCGTCGCTGCCCGTCGGGCCGACCCCGACCTGCGTGCCGGCGCCGAGTGCGACGCCGGCGCCCGGCGCGACGCCCAAGCCAGGCAATGGCCCGAAGGCGTCCGCCAAGCCCTGACGGCTCAGAACTCGACGATCGTCGCTCCGTCCCCGCCCTCGCCTCGTTGACCGGGGCGGAGGGACTTCACCAGGGGATGGTCCGCGGCTGACCGGCGGACGGCGTCCCGGATCGCCCCGGTCCCCATCCCGTGGATGATCAGCACCTTGTCGAGCCCGGCCAGGCCAGCGTCATCGAGATAGCGGGACAGCGCATCGAGCGCCTCATCGACTCGGGCACCTCGCAGGTCAAGCGACGAAGCGACGGACGCCGCTCGCTCTCGCCGGATCGCGGTCGGGCTGTCTCGCATCGTTCGTGTCGCGTCGATCGTCATCGACCGGCGATTCATCGCCGATGGCCGGAACGAGATCGACGACATCGACCGACACCCGAAGTCCGCCGACCTCGAGCGTTGCCCGGCGCCCGCCTCGCTCCAGCGCCACGATCCGTCCATCCCAATCCGCGGACCGGCTCCGTGCGCGTTCTCCCAATCGCCAGGTCCGTTCCACGATGGGCTCGACCACTGGGGCAGGTTCGCCCTGGGGCAATCGCTCGAGCGTTTCTTCGGCGCGGGCGATGGCATCGTCGAGCCCCGGGGCCGTCACGGTCTGCCGTTCAAGCGCCTCCCGCGTCGAACTGACCTCGGCACGAAGCGCACCGACGATCTGCTCGGCCTCGAAGCGGGCTGCCGTTACTGCCTCCTCGCGTTCGCGCCGCGCTCGTCGGCGTTCGTCCTCCGCGACACGCAGCGCCTCGGTCGCCCGGATCTCGGCCGCACGGGCCCGGTCCAGGGTCGCCCCCGTCTCGCCCTCGGTCGCCTTGATCGCCGCCAGGGTCGCCTCGAACGACCGCTGTGATTCGCTCAACCGCGACCGAGCGTCGTCGACGATACCCTCCGGCAGGCCAAGACGCTCCGCGATCGCGAACGCCTGGCTGCCGCCGGGCAATCCGATCGTGAGCCGATAGGTCGGCGAGAGCGTGTCTAGGTCGAATTCGACGGCCGCGTTCCGGGCACCGGCGGTCGTATGCGCATACGCCTTCAACTCGGCGTAGTGCGTGGTCGCCGCTACGAGCGCTCCGGCACGGATGAAATGATCGAGAAGGGCCTGGGCCAGCGCCGAGCCTTCGGTCGGATCCGTCCCCGCGCCGAGCTCGTCGAGGAGGACCAGGGTTCCGGGTCCGGCCATTTCGACGATCCGGATGATCGAGCGCAGGTGACCCGAAAAGGTCGAGAGGGACTGCGCGACCGACTGTTCATCGCCGATATCGGCGAACACGTCGCGCCAGATCGGCAGGCGGCTACCGGGTTCGGCGGGGATGTGGAGACCTGCCTGATGCATGAGACTGAGCAGCCCGAGCGTGCGCAGCGTGACGGTCTTCCCGCCGGTGTTGGGACCCGTGACGATGAGCGCCGTGTACCCATCACCGATGCGGATATCGATCGGGACGACACGTCCGGTCAGTCCCGGATGCCGGGCCGACAGGAGGATCACTTCGGCCCGGTCCGTGGTGTCGACACGGGTGGCGCCCATCTCGGCGGCCAACGTGGCCTTGGCCACCCACAGGTCGAATCGGGCCAGAGCATCGAGCGTCTCGCGCAGAGCTTCCGCGTTCGCGGCGACCAGCGCGGACAGGGCATCCAGGATCCGGGCGATCTCCTCCGACTCGGCGACTTGCGCCTCGCGCCAGGCGTTGCCGAGTTCGACCGCGACCATCGGCTCGATGAACAGTGTCTGTCCGCTGCCCGATGCGTCGTGGACGATACCCTTCACCCTTGCTCGGGCTTCGGCCTTCACGGGCACGACGTAGCGTCCATTCCGTAGGGTGATGATCGGCTCCTGCAGGGCGCTCCCGAGCTCCGCGCCGATCAGGGCGTCCAGCCGGCGGCGCAGCCGTTCGTAGGCGACCCTGACCGACGATCGCAACCCGCCGAGGCGCGGTGAGGCGGTATCGAGAAGCTCCCCCACAGGATCGAAGCTGCGTGCCAGCGTGGACCGGAGCGCCGGCAACGCGTGCAGGTCGGACCCGACCTGACGGATGAGCGGGCGCCGGTCGTCGGCCAGCAACGTCGCCAGCCGAGCCGTCGCGTCCAGCGTGGCGGCGATCTCCAGGAACTGTGGCGGATCCAGGCGCCCACCCCTCTCCGCCCGATCGATGGCCGGACCGATGTCGCTGGCCGCGCCGATCGAGGCGCCTGGACGTTCCTCGAGGAGCGCCCGGGTCTGGTCGGTCTCATCGAGTCCTCGTGCGACGATCACGGGATCACTCGACGGCAGCAGCGATCCCGCCATACGTCGGGAGGGAGCGAACGAGGTCGCGGCGGCCAGGCGCGCCTGGATGTCCGGGAATTCGAGCAGCGCGATCGACCGGGGATCCATGGGCGCTGTGCTCAGCCGCGCACGGGCGGTCCTGAGACCGACGGGTGCCCGACCTCCACAAAGCGCCAGGGCTTCGCGGCCCAGGTCGGTCCGGCGTGGTCGATGCCGATCCGGGCCGTTGCGGCGACAACCGGCGACGGGTCGGTCTCGGTCCGCTCCTCCAGTCGCAGTGGCGAATCGGTGTCGCACAGATCCATGCCCGACCAGCCGGTGTCGATGCCGAAGGCCGCGGTGACCAGGCCCGGACCACTGGCCAGTCGGTCGACCGGTAGGCGAGACAGGCGGTCGGCACTCGCGGCGACCGCCTCGGTCGTGACGTCTCGCCGTCGTGACGTCGCGCGAAGGATCCGATCGATCCGCATCCGGTCGGCACCCTCGAGCGGGGCGATCGCACGGATGAGCAGTGCGGCCGGCGTGCCCGCGTGCTCGGTCACGACGTTCAGGCAGTCATGCATCCCATAGACAAGGTACACGTAGGCGATGCCGGGTGGCCCGAACATGACCCGATTGCGCGGCGTCTCGCCCGCGCGAGCATGGGAGGCCCGGTCCTCGGGTCCCCTGTACGCCTCGACCTCCACGATCCGACCGACGCGCCGGCCGGTCTCATCGTCGCGAACGAGCCGCGCCCCAATGAGTCCCCTGGCCGCGACGAGCGTGGGGCCTGCCAGGAACGAGCGTCGGAGGACGCTCAGTGGAACGGGTAGGACGCTTCGATGTTATCCGGCACGAACAGGCCGGTCAGGACGAAGAAAGCCGGGATCAGCGTATTCCGGAAGACATCGGTGAACTGCGACCCGTCCATCGCCGTCCACAGGTCGCGCAGGAACGGTAGCTCCTGGGGATCGGGCTGGATCCCCGGGATCCGGAAGAACGAGTCCAGGATGATCAGGACCGCGCCGTAGATGATCCCGGCCTGCACCAGGCCGAGGATGCCGCCGATGATCTCGTCGGCGAACCGCGCCCGCTTGAACAGCGGCTGAGGCTTGTAGAACCCCTGGGCCACCAGGGCGAACGCGATGGCCGAGGCCACGAAGATCGTGGCGAACCCGATCATGTAGCTGTATTCCCTCGGGAACTGGGTCCAGTTGTCTCCGAGGAATTTCGAAACGGGCTCGGCAAGCAAGGCGGCCAGGAACCAGGAGAAGAGGATCGAAGCGATCCCGATCAGACGACGGATCGTCCCCTGGGCGAACCCCAGCACGAAGAAACCGATGAAGTAGAGGACGACCAAGAGGTCGAACGACGAGAATCCACTCAGGAACCCCTGGAAATCCACCCGGTCCGCCTCCTCGTCTCTTCCCCCGGCAGCGCCGCGGGCGGCGCAAGGGTAGCAGCGCTCGTTCGGACGCCGCAAGGGTATGCGCACCACGCGTCATGGATAAGAGGAGTCTGATTGAGTGTGACCCGGTCCGAGGTCGTCAGGTGCGGATAGACGCCCCGAGATCGGCCGCGAGACCGTCGACGACAGCGGCCACGGCCGCGTCGACCTCCCCTTCACTGAGGGTGCGATCGTCGTCCCGCAGGCTGAGTCGAAACGCGAGGCTCTTGTCGGACGCAGCCAGTGGCTGTCCGCGATAGATGTCGAACAGTGCGACTCCGCGAAGCAACGGGCCTCCGTGACGTCGGATGGCGGCCTCGACATCCCCGGCCGCGCGGTCGGCCGCCACGACCACCGCCAGATCGCGCTGGACGGTGGGCTGGTGCGACGGCGCCGATACCCGATAGTCGGCAGGTCGGCCGCCGGCAAGACCGCGGATCGCCAATTCAGCGACATAGACGTGCTCGGATCGCAGGTCCAGTTCGGCAGCGACGGCCGGGTGCACCTGGCCGAGCCTGCCGACGAGATCTCCACCCGACGACACATGAGCGGCGCGGCCCGGATGAAGGTTCGGGTCGTCGGTGATCGGCTGGAATGCCGGCGTCGCGTACCCGAGGCCGCGGCAGACCAGGTCGATGATGCCCTTGGCATCATCGAGGTCGTACGGACGGCTGGGTCGGTCCCAGGCCAGGGGCTGGGAGGGACCCGTCAGCACGAACCCGAGTCGCCACCACTCGTGGGTGGTCACGTCGCTGGGTGCGCCATAGCCCTTGCCCACTTCGAACATCGCGATCGCGTCCCGACCGTGACGCAGATTCGTGGACACGACCTCGAGGAGGCTGCCGATCAGGCTCCGTCGCAAGACCGAGTGCTGGCTGGAGAGTGGATTCGTGACGACGATCGGGCGGCCGGCAAAGCGCTGTTCGGGCTCTCCGTCGAGCTCACCGTCGTCTGGCGCCGGGAATCGCTCGGCGGCCTGCGGTGCGATGAGTGCCGAGGTGACGGCTTCGGTCAGCCCGGCACCGATCAGCATCCGACGGATCGCGGTGCGCACGACCAGCGGGTCGTCGCGGTATGGCGGCATCGGCGTGTGCGGCAAGGTGGCGGGAACCAGGTCGTAGCCGTGGATCCTGATGATCTCCTCGGCGACGTCCGCCTCCACGGCAAGGTCTCGCCGCCAGGTCGGCACGATCGCGCGGACGACCTCCTCCACTCCGGGATCGACATCGAGTGGCCTGGTCCCGGCTGCGACCCGGATGCGGGTCCCGGCGGGAGCTTCGTCGGTCGCGATGCCGACCCGATCCAGCAACGCCCGCTGGTCCGCACTTCCCAGCGCCGTTCCGAGCAGGCGGTTCACCCGGGCGGGGCGGAATGCCACGCTGGCCACAGGGAGGGAGGTCGGGGCGGTGTCGACGACCCCGGCGGCCACGACGCCACCGGCCCACGCGTGGATGAGAGCGGTCGTTCGGTCCGCGCCGATGCGGGCGAGACGCCACTCCTGTCCCTTCTCGAAGCGAAGGCTGGCATCGGAACGAAGGGCGTACCGAAACGCCGTCCGCCGGACGCTGGTCGGGTCGAAGATGGCGGACTCGACCACGATCTCCGCGGTTGCCTCACCGATCTCCGAGCCCGCACCGCCCATCACTCCGGCGATCCCGATCGGCCCGTCCGGATCGGCGATGACCAGCGTGTCAGGGTCCAGCGTTCGCGCGACGTGATCGAGCGTCTCGATGCGCTCGCCGGCCGTGGCGCGTCTGACGATGATCCGCCCATCGTGGACGGCCGCTGCGTCGAAGGTATGGATCGGCTTGCCGAGTTCGAGCATGACGTAGTTGGACGCGTCCACGACGTTGCTGACCGGTCGAAGCCCGGCGGCCATCAGGCGCATCTGGACCCGATCCGGCGACGGTCCGACGCGCACGCCACCCATCCATCGGCCGACGAACCGTGGGCACAGGTCCGGATCCCGCACTTCGACTCTCAGGTGTTCGTCGATCGGCCTTCCGGCTTCGGTCACATCGGTCGACGGCCAGCGCAATCGCCCGCCGGTGATGGCGGCGACTTCTCGTGCCAGGCCGACGATCGACAGGGCATCGCCCCGGTTGGGCTTGACGTCGACATCCAGCACGACGTCGCCATACAGGTCGGTCAGCGCAAGGCCGATCCCGGTTTCGGTCGGCAGGATGAGGATCCCATCGGCGTCCGTGGTGAGGCCCAGCTCTTCACCCGAGCACAGCATCCCGTTGCTCGTGACGCCCATCTTCTCGGTCCGCTCGATCCGCCGATCGCCTGGCAGGACCGCTCCGGGAAGGGCGACCGGGACGCGCTGGCCGGGCCCGATGTTGGTCGCGCCGCAGACGATCTCGAGCGGGTCGCCGGGACCAACGCGCACCCGGGTCAACGACAACCGATCGGCGCGGGGGTGGCGCTCGACCGAGACAAGCTCACCGACGACGACATTGCGCCAGTCCGAACCCCATTCGACGACCGCGCTGACCTCCATGCCGAGCAGCGTCAGGCGTTCGGCAAGGACACCCGGCTCCAGATCGACGTCGACGTAGTCGCGCAACCAGCTGAGTGGGACTCTCACCGAAATTGCTCCAGGAAACGGAGGTCATCCTCGAGGAAGAGCCGCAGATCCGTGATCCCGTGCCTGAGCATCTTCATCCGCTCCGGGCCCATGCCGAATGCGAAGCCCTGATAGCGCTCGGGATCGAGGCCGCCGTATTGGAGGACGACGGGATGGACCATGCCGGCCCCCAGGATCGTCATCCAGCCGCTCCGGCCACAGGCTGGACAACCCCCGCCGCCACACACCAGGCACTCGACGTCGAAGGCGACGGATGGTTCCGTGAACGGGTAGTAACCCGGGCGAAAGCGCGTCTTCTTGTCGACCCCGTACATGGCCCCGGCGAACGCCTGGAGCAAACCCTTGAGGTCGGCCATCGTCGTTCCCTCGTCGACCATGAGGCCCTCGACCTGGAAGAACTCAGACGCATGGGACGCGTCGACCGCCTCATAGCGGAAACAGCGACCGGGCAGCAACGCCCGGATGGGAGGCTGGATCGAACGCATGACGTGGATCTGGCCCGGCGAGGTATGGGTTCGCAGCAGGTGGTTCTCGACGTCCACGTAGAGGGTGTCCCAGAGATCGCGCGCCGGATGATCCTCCGGGATGTTCAGCATTTGGAAGTTCGTCAGGTCGTCTTCGACCTCGGGACTCTCGAATACCTGGAACCCGAACCGCCCGAAGATCTCGGCGATCTCCGCCATCGACTCGAGGCTCGGGTGCAACGTCCCGCGACGGATCGGCCGGCCGGGCGTCGTCACATCGATCGTCTCCGCGGCCAGTCGCGCGGCGAGCGCGGATCCACGAAGTTCGACGCCACGTTCGGCGATCGCCAGCTCCAGCGCGGACCGAACCACGTTCGCGACGGCCCCGACCCGTGGTCGGTCGTCCGGAGGGAGCCCTCCGATCCCTCGCAGGACCGTGGTCAGGCGACCCTTCTTGCCCAGGACGTCCAGCTCCAGGCTGTCGAGTGCCGCCGTATCCGGAGCGGCCGCGACCGACGCAAGGACATCATCTCGGAGCGCTTCGAGCTCGTGCGTCAGGTCTGCGAGATCCACGTGGGTCCTTCTCTGGTGAGGCCTGAATCACGAGCCCCCGATCGTCATGGACGTCGAGGGCGTCGAGTCTGGCCGCGTCCGTCTGTGGTGGCTGGCTGCGGCCGCGATTCAGGCGCTCTTGGCGAGCTCCGCGATACGGCCGAACGTCCCGGCGTCACGGACGGCCAGGTCGGCCAGGATCTTTCGATCGATGATCACGTCGGCCTTCTTGAGGCCGGCGATGAATTGGCCATAGGTGAGGCCATTCTGGCGAGCCGCGGCGTTGATCCGGACGATCCACAACTCACGCATCTGGCGCTTGCGCTGCTTGCGGTCTCTGGTCGCATAGGCCAGGGCGTGGAGGAGGGCTTCCCGGGCGGGTTTGACCAGCCGCGACTTGGTGCCCTTGCGCCCCTCGGCGTCCTGCATCAGACGCTTGTGACGCTTATGGGACGTGACGCCCCGCTTGACTCGTGCCATGAAGTGGATCGCTCCTAGAGGTACGGAAGCAGGCGACGGACCTGCTTGGCATGCTCGGTCCCGAGGATCGCCTTGCCGGCATAGCGGCGCGTTCGTCGGGACGACTTGATCTCGAGGTGGTGCCCTCGCCAGGCCTTGACCCGGATGAACTTGCCGCTACCGGTCACGCCGATGCGCTTCTGGGCGGTCTTGTGGCTCTTCATCTTCGGCACCGTTGCCTCACTCTCCTGATGCGACCGGCTGGGCGGCCGGCTTCTTGATGGCTTTCTTGGTCGGTTCTGTCTTCGTCGCGCCGGCCACGTCCGGCTTGGTCCTGGTCGTCGCAGCCTTTGGAGCTGCCGGCTTGGCCGCCGCCGGCCTGGCCGGCTTCGCCGCGGGCTCCGCGGGTTCAGCTGCCGCCCCTGCGGGGTCTGGAGCTGCGGCCGGCGCCACCTCGACCGCCTCAGGAGCCGGAGCCGCGGCCTCTGGTGCCGGGGCGGCAGTCGCTTCGGCCGCGGGCGCTTCGGCGACGGCGGGCTCTGGAGCCAGCGGCTCCTCCTTCGTCGGCTCGTCGGGTCGCGTCGGTGGCGCATCGTGCGTCTTGGGCTTGTGGGTCGATGCCATCGTGATGTGCATCGACTTGCCTTCGAGCAAGGGCGTCCGTTCGGCGACCCCGTGGTCTTTGACCCGGTCCACGAACCTCGCGAGCATATTCCGTCCGAGTTCAGGGTGGGTCAGCTCCCGGCCGCGGAAGCGGACGGTCACCTTGATCCGATCCCCGTCCTCGAGGAATTCGATCGCCCGGTGGACCTTGGTGTCAAAGTCCCCCACTCCGATCTTTGGCGAGAGGCGGATCTCCTTGAAGGTCACCGAGCGCTGCTTTCGCTTGGCTTCCTTCTCGCGCTTCGTCAGGTCGTATTTGTACTGACCGAAATCAAGGAATTTGACGACCGGCGGCGCTGCCATCGGGGCGACCTCGACGAGATCCAGGCCGCGTTCCTGCGCCATCTCGAGCGCCCGTGGCGTGGGCATGACCCCAAGCTGGGCACCTTCTTCATCGACGACCCGTACCTGTGGGATCCGAATCATCTGGTTGATGCGCAGGTCTCGACTGATGGTCCATCCCCTTCATTCTGCGTGGTGCGTTCGAGGCGCGGGCACACGGCGAACCGCGGACACGGCCGAAGCGGGAGGATAGCACAGGCCGTTCCACGACGGCCGCGTCGGCCACCCGACGGTCGCGCTCAGCGTGCCTCCGGCGAGACCCTCCGTCAGTCCACCGTTCGGGCGCTTGACTCCGCCGCGAGTCGGTCGGCCAATTCCGACCACGGGATCGCCTCCTGTTGATCACCACGCGCAGCGTTTCGCGGTCGAGGTGCCACGGTCCTGGCCTCGATCTCCCGATCGCCGAGGACCAGCATGTACGGGACCTTCTGTTCCTGGGCGAGCCGGATCTTGTTCTGCATCCGATTGTCCGAAACGTCCACCTCGACCCGAAGCCCGCGGGCCCGAAGGACGTCGGCCAGCTCGCGACCGGCATCCGCGTGGCGGTCGGCGATGGGGATGACGACGGCCTGGACCGGCGCCAGCCAGAGCGGGAACGCACCGGCGAAATGCTCGATGAGGATGCCGATGAACCGCTCGAGTGATCCATAGATCGCCCGATGGATGGCGATCGGACGCTGGGGTTGGCCGGTCTCATCGATATAGGTCAGGTCGAATTGCTCCGGCAACATCACCAGGTCGACCTGGATCGTCGCCATCTGCCACTCGCGACCGAGCGCGTCATCGATATAGATGTCGATCTTGGGCGCGTAGAACGTTCCGTCCTTCGGCTTGAGGTCGTAGCTGATATCGGCCGCCGCGAAGGCTTCGCGGATCAACTGTTCCGCGCGCTCCCAGAGGGCCGGGTCGCCGAGCGCCTTGTCGGGTTTCGTCGCGAACGCGAAGCGCGGCACCAAGCCGAACCAGGCATACGACTCGCGAACCTCGCCGAGGAGCGCCTCGATCTCATCGGTCAACTGGTCGGGCCGGACATACAGATGGGCGTCGTCCTGGATGAACTGGCGGACGCGGGTCAGGCCGCTCAGCGTCCCCGAGCGCTCGTTCCGATGCAGCCGGCCGAACTCACTGAACCGAAGCGGCAGGTCCCGATACGACCGCAGATGCGAGCGGTAGACGTAGGTACTCTCCGGACAGTTCATCGGCTTGAGACTGAACGTCTGCCCCTCGGACTCGATCAGGAACATGTTGTCCCGGTAGAGGTCCCAGTGGCCAGACTGTTGCCATAACCGCTCGCTCACCACGATCGGCGTGCTGATCTCCTCGTATCCTCGACGTTCCTGGAGCGCTCGCATCGCCGCCTCGAGCGTTCGCCACAGGCGTTGGCCCTTCGGGTGCCAGAAGGCCGAGCCCGGGCTGACGTCGTGGAAGCTGAACAGGTCGAGCTGGACGCCGAGCCGGCGATGATCCCGCTTCCTGGCCTCCTCGCGCCGCCACAGGAATGCATCGAGCTCGTCCTGGGTCGCCCAGGCCGTGCCGTAGACGCGCTGCAGCATCGGGCGCTTCTCGTCGCCCCGCCAGTACGCGCCGGCGACCGTCAGCAGCTTGAACGGGCCGATCGCCCCGGTCGAGGCCACATGCGGTCCGCGGCAGAGGTCGATGAATGGACCTTGCTGGTAGAACGTGGTCGGTGGCATCGGCGATCCGCCGCTGGCCGCCGCCCCCAGCAGGTCGTCGACGATCTCCACCTTGAACGGCTGGTCCTGTTCGACCAGGAAGGCTCGGGCATCCGCCGGTGTCCGCTCGCTGAGCTCGAACGGATGATCGGCGGCGATGCTCGCTCGCATCCGCTCCTCGAGACGCGGCAGGTCCTCCGGTGTCAGCGGCCGGGGCAGAAGGAAGTCGTAGTAGAACCCGTCATCGATGACCGGCCCGATCCCCAGCTTCGTTCCCGGGAAGAGGTCGAGCACGGCCTCGGCAAGGACGTGCGCGGCAGAGTGGCGCATCGGGCCGAGCTCGCCGCTGGCCCCATGGTCCATCAGTTCGTCCGCCGACCCGCGCTCCGGTACATCCAGGCCGACCTCGTCGACGATGTCGTGTGCGACTTGTTCGTGGCTCATCTGGCTGGCCTCCCTGAGAATCACAAGACCCCTCATCCCTTGACAGGACGAGAGGTCAACTCCCGCGGTCCCACCCGCCTTCACCACCGAACCGGTGGCGCACTCGTGGTCGCGCTAACGGGCGACGCCCGGGCCGGTTCACCGGCCACTCGCGGGTGGTGCCGCTGCTGGGTGGATCCGTCGGGCTTGCAGCCATGACCCGGCTCTCTGGGGGTCCGCCTCGCGCGGTGCGTCCCGCTCGACGCTTTCGATATGTCCGGCTCGTTGCCGGGATGTGGTGGGCGACACTGGACTCGAACCAGTGACCTCTTGCATGTCAAGCAAGTGCTCTAACCAGCTGAGCTAGCCGCCCGAGGTCCGCGCATTCTACCGTGGAATGGCGGGCCTGCATACTCCGACGAGTGCATGATGCACGGCATGCAGGACGATCCGGGGTACGTGTTGGTCGACGTGGGCGGTGCGGCCCGGCTCGAGCGGTTCGGGGGGCGGTTGATCGATCGACCGTCTCCGGGCGCCCTCGGCACGCGGCGTCGACCCGAGCTGTGGTCCGCAGCGGACCTTCGTTTCGATCGAGACGCCGGCTGGTCCGGTCCGGCAGCCCCGGCGTCACCGTGGCCGACGTCATTCGCCGGCCTCACGTTCGAGACACGTATGACCGAGGCTGGCCAGGTCGGCCTCTTCCCCGAACACGGCGCGCTCCTCGATTGGCTTGGCGGGCGGGTCGACGAACGCGGTCCGGCCCCGGCCGTCCTCAATCTGTTCGCGTACACCGGACTCATCACCCTCGCGCTGGCCGCACGGGGCGCGACCCTCACCCACCTCGACGCGGCTCGCCCGACGATCGCCTGGGCGCGTCGCAACGCGGAGCTGTCCAAGCTTGCGGACCGGCCCATCCGGTGGATCCTTGACGACGCCCGCGCGTTCGTTTCGCGGGAAGCGCGGCGCGGGCGTCGGTACGCCGGGATCGTCCTGGATCCGCCGAGCTACGGTCATGGCCCGGGCGCCGGCGCCTGGCAGATCGACAGCGACCTGCCCGATCTCCTGGCTGCTTGCGCCGCCATCCTCGACGGCGCCGGGTTCCTGCTGCTCACGGCCCACACACCATCGCTCGGAGCGGAGCGTCTGGCAGGCCTGGTGAGCGCCGCGACGCATCGAAACCACGGCACGGTCGAGGCCGGGGATCTGTCGATCGAGACCGCGGATGGGCGACGTCTCGACCTTGGTGCCTTCGCCAGGTTCTCGGGCAGGGCATCATGAGGGTGATGGCCTCCCCCACCCCACCCCTCCTGTCCAGCTCGAGTAATCCGAGCGTGCGAACTGCGATCGCCCTGCGCGAGCGGCGGGAGCGAGACCGCACGGGCCGCACGCTGATCGATGGCGCCCGTGAGGTTCGCCGAGCGTTCGATGCCGGCCTCGATATCGTCGAAGTCTTCGTGTGTGAGGCTCGCCTGGCCGGAGCGGACGCCCGGGCCGTCCTGGATCGGCTGGCCGCTGGGTCGGTGATCGTCCACCCCACGACCGAGGGAGTGTTCGCCAAGCTCGCCTATGGTGACCGCAGCGAAGGACTCGTCGCCATCGCCACCACTCCCACGTTCACGCTTGCCGACCTGCCCATCACGGAGGCAGCCCTCGTGGTGGTGCTCGAACGGATCGAAAAGCCCGGCAACCTTGGTGCCGTCCTGCGGACGGCGGACGGCGTTGGGGCGGACGCCGTCGTCGTCGCAGATCCACTCGCGGACCTGTATAACCCGAACACGATCCGAGCCAGCGCCGGAACCGTCTTCAGCGTGCCATCCGCGTCCGCGACCACGACCGAGGTGCTTGGCTGGCTTCGGGCGCACGCATTCCGGATCGTGGCCGCCAGGGTGGATGGCCCACGCCTCTACACGGACGCGACCCTGACCGGCCGGCTGGCGGTGGTGCTGGGCTCGGAGGCCGACGGCCTTTCAGGCGCCTGGACGGGGGATGATATCGAGGCGGTCCGCCTACCGATGCTCGGCATGGCCGACAGCCTGAATGTGTCGGTCACCGCCGCCATCCTTCTGTACGAAGCCCACCGACAGCGCGGCGAGCCCGCCGATGGACCGAGGACCTGACATGGACATGGACACGTTCGACTTCGTCATCATCGGCGCCGGGCCGGCCGGCGAAGCTGCCGCCTACAAGGCGCGCGAACTCGGCGCGTCGGTCGCGATCGTCGATCGTCGCTGGTTCGGCGGCAGTTGCCCGCACATCGGCTGTCTGCCCTCGAAATCGCTGCTCGACGGCGCCCGCCGGCATCATGCGAACCCGGAGACCTACGAATGGCCCGCGGCCTCGGCAGCCCGCGATTACATGGTCAACCGGGCGCCCGACGCCCCCGAACCCGACGACAGCGGGCATGCCGATCGCCTGCGCGACGCCGGGGCAGCCGTCTATCGCGGGGTCGCGACGATCAGCGATCGCGGCAAGGTCACCGTCCACCACGATCGCGCCGTCCACCACCTGCAGGCGAGGGATGTCGTCATCGCGGTCGGGTCGACATCGAAGCGACCGCCGATCGAGGGGATCGACACGGTCGACCCGTGGACCAATGAACAGGCGACCCTGGCCCGGACCCTGCCGCGCAGCCTGATCGTCCTTGGCGGAGGTCCGACCGGCTGTGAGCTGGCGCAGGTCTTCCAGCGGTTCGGGGTTCCCACGACCATCGTCCAGTCGGGCCCACGCCTCGCTCCGACGGACCACCCCCGAAACTCGGCGGTCTTTCGGGCCACCCTGGAGCGCGATGGCGTCGTGGTTCGAACGGGGGTCCGTGCCGTCCGTGCCCGAGCCCACGCCGGAGACGATGGCGCCCACAGCATCGACCTTGACGATGGATCATCCGTCGAGGGACACGCCGTCCTCCTGGCGGTCGGCCGTGCGTTTCCGATCGAGGATCTTGGCCTGGAACACTACGGGATCGACACCAGCGGGCGAACGCCGTTGCCTCGCGACGGGCGACTGCGGATCTCCGATGGCCTGTGGGTGATCGGCGATCCGGCCGGCCCGGAGCTCCACACCCATCAGGCCCACTATCAGGGCGAGCTGGCCGTCCGCATGGCGCTCGGCGAGGCCATCACCCCCGACTACCGGGCACTCCCACGGGCGACCTACACCGATCCGGAGGCGTCGTCGGTCGGGCTGACCCTGGACCAGGCGGTCGCTGCCGGCCTCGACGCATTCGAGCAGGTCGCCGACTTCGCGACGAGCACCCGTGGATACGCCCTCCAGGCAACGATGGGCCACGTGACGGTCGTGGTCGATCGAGCGACCCGCGAGCTGGTCGGAGCGGCGATGGCCTGCCCCGATGCATCGGCGGCGATCCATGAGTGCGTCGTTGCCATCAAGGCGCACGTCCCGGTCGACGTCCTGGCCGAGACCATCCATGCGTTCCCGTCGACGTCGCGGATCTTCGCCGGGTTGTTCGCCGACGCCCTTCGCGAGCTGGGTCCACGTCCAGGCCCACACTGAGTTCGCGGCGGGATCAGGCTTCGAAGACCACCCGGCCGTCCACGACCACGATCGTGGGACGGGCACGTGCAAGCGGTCCCCCGGGTTCGACCGGCTCGTCGATCGCGGCAGCCGGGATCACCACCACGTCCGCTCTCTGCCCCAGCGTCAGGCGACCGCGACCGTCATCGCGTGCCGCGCGAGCGGGGTCGATGCAAGCGGCTCGGATGGCTCGCTCCACGGTGAGGGCCTGATCCGGCCCGAACGCCGGCGTCCCGGCCGGCCAGCGTGGGTCTTCGCGGCGAACCGCCAGGGCGATCCCCGGCCATGGGTCGAACGATTCCACCGGGGCATCGGTCCCGAACGCGAGGATGGCACCGGTCTCGGCGATCGACTGCCAGGCGTAGCCGTCCCGCTCGGCCCGCGTACCCCAGAGCCGCCTCGCGGTCGCCGCATCGCTGCCCAGGTGTGACGGTTGGACGCTGGCGGCGACCCCGCCCGCCGCGAACCTGGTGCGATCGGCCCGATCGAGCAACTGGACGTGCTCGACCCTTGGCATGAGGGGGACGCGCCCGGCCGTTGGGATCAGGACGTCCAACGCGGCGCGGACTGCAGCATCGCCGATGGCATGGACCTGGCTGGCGATCCCGCCCGCAGCTGCCCGTTCCACGAGCTCCCGGAGTCGTGGAGGCTCGGTGGTCCACAGACCGCGTCGCAGTTCCGGTGGGAGCGGACGGTCTGGCTCCGGCTCCATATCGTCGAGGAGTGCGGCCGTCCGCGACCCGAGCGAGCCATCTGCGAAACACTTCAGCCAGCCGACTCGCGCCCGGCCCGTCGGATCCTCCCCGAGGATGTCACCGCTCCGGAGACCGCCCGCGAGCGCGGTCGGGAGCGCTTCCTCGCGCAGGGACGCCATGACCCGGATCGGCAGTCTGCCCGTCTCCGACAGATGGGCGTACACGGGATAGCTCCGCTCGAGGTCCGGGTCGGGCGCGACGCCCCCAGGGTCATGGACGGCCACGATCCCGAGGGCGAGCAGCTCGACCGAGACGGCGAGGATCGACTCCTCCAGATCAACACCCCAGGTCGACGGCAGGTGGACGGACACGAATCTCGTCGCGCTCTCGTACAACAGGCCGTCCGGCCTCCCGTCCTGCGCCCGGCCGACGACGCCGCCGGGCGGGTCCGCCGCCTGCGGGTCGAACCCGGCCGACACCAACGCCGACCGCGACACCAGCAGCGCGTGGTGGTCATGCGCCCAGAGTGCGCTGCGCCGTCCCGGCGCCACGCTCTCGAGGTCGTCGGCGGATGGCCAGGCCCCCCAGCGATCCGCGTCCCAACCGTGGCCCTGGAGCCAGGCATCTCGATCGGCGATCGCCCGGTGGGCCGTCCCGATCCGGATCAGACCTTCCTCGAGACTCCGGGTATCGCTGAGGTCCACCTGCGAGCGGGCTTCGGCAGCGGCGGCCAGATGAAGATGCGCATCGGTCATCCCCGGGATGGCGACCTGGTCGGGCCCGAGCGCGATCCGCTCGGTGAACGGATCCGCCCGTGTCTCGAGGTCGACTTCCGTCCCGGCGAAGGCGATCCGTCCGTCGCGGATCCCGATCGCCTCGACCCAGCCGAACCCGGTCTCACCGGCGAGGGTGGCGATCCGACCGGTGATCAGGCTGTCAAGCGGCATCGATCAGAGGTGCCTGGCCGGCGGGTCGGCGAGAAGGGTTGCCAGTTCGTCGCGCCTGAGGCCAGCCCCGAGACCCAGTGCGAGGGCGACCCGGGCCTTGACGGCACAGAGATGACCGATCGGGATGGCCCCGGCAGAGACCCAGGTCACCCCACCGCCGGGGAACGCGTAGACGGGAGCCGGCTGACCGCCCGGACATCGGCTCGCGAGGACGACCGGGATGTCCGCAGCGATCGCCCTCGTCGCGGCTGCCAGGACAGACGGGTGGGTGTTGCCGGATCCGGTGCCGGCGATGACGATGCCATCGGCGCCGGAGCGTGTCGCGGCATCGACGAGTGTGCCATCCATCGCGACCGTGGCCGTGATGAGGTGGACGCGCTCCGCCGCCCGCGAGGTGACCAACGCTCGCCTCGGGCTCCGTTCGCGAAGCTTGATGACTTCGGCGGCCCGCACCCGTCCGAGGGACCCGCCATTCGGACTCGCGAACGTGTCGAGCGCGGACGTGTGCAGCTTGACCACGTCGTCGGCGGCCTCGATCGTCCCGCCGAGGCAGACCACCACACCGACATCGCGCATCGATGGAGCCGCCGCGACACGCACCGCATTGCGAAGATTGTCCGGGCCATCGAAGGCGGGGTCATCGGACGCGCGCATGGCGCCGGTCACGACGATCGGTTTCGGACCGCTCGTGACGAGGTCCCAGAGGAAGCTGGTCTCCTCGATCGTATCGGTGCCCTGGACCACGACCGCGCCATCGATCGTCGGATCGGCGACCGCGGCTTGCAGGTCCGCGGCGATCCGAAGGAGGTCCGGAAACGTGAAGTGGCTGGCCGGTATACGACCACGGTCGATCGGCACGATATCGGCGATATCGCCGAGGCCTGGTGTCCTGGCGATGATCTCGGCTCCGTCGAGTGCCGGGACATTGCCCCCCGCCACCGGGTCGAAGGCGGTGCTGATGGTCCCGCCGGTGAAGACGATCGCGATCTTCGTCATCAGCCGCGTCTAGTCGCGGTCGGTCGGGTCGCCCGGGCCCGAGCGGTCGAGATCGGACGCATCCGTGGGCGACCCTCCGTCAGCCGTCGCGGGCGAGTCGTGTCCGGTCCAGGTGGGCAGATCGGCGCCGAGCGCCGCGGCGATCGGATCGACGGTCTCAGGGTCACTGGCTGGTTGCGCTTCCGTGGTGCGCAACGGCCCGCGGGTCACGACTGACACGACCCCGATGATCAGGACCACGATGGCCATCGTGAAGATGACCGCAGTGGTCCCGACCGAGTCGGAGATCGGGCCGACGATGATGATCGGCAGGAAGCTGGCCACCGACACCAACATCCCCAGGACGCCGAACACGCGCCCCCGGACGTCCTCGGGCAGGTCCTCCTGGAGCTGGGTCTGCGACGGGATCGCGACCAACCCATAAGCGATGCCGGCGAAGAACGCGATGACGACGACGACCGCCAGCAGCGAGGTGACCGTCGACAGGTCGATGCCACCGGGTTGGTCCGCCCGCTGCAGAAACCGGCTGATCGGACCGGCTGTGGACAGTGCCGCGAGCAGGATCCCGAGGGCGATCATCGCCCCCTCGATGACCCTGCGGCGGTGGAAGTAGCGGCCATAGGAATTGAGCAAGAGGATCCCGGTCACGATCCCGAACCCGAGCGGCAGAACGACGACCGCGAAGTCTTTCGCTTCGAGGCCCAGCGTGTCCTGCGCAAAGGCCGGCCCAAGGACGCCAAGGACACCGACCAGCGAAGCCGTGACCGCGAGGTAGATCAGGGACCAGGTGATCGACCGGTTCGCCCGGATATAGGCAAAGCCCTCGCGCAACTGGACGAACGTCGATCCGACCGCGCGTTCGGCCTCACCGACCCCGAGCCCACTGTGCGGCTCGGAAGCGGTCGATGGCGGTGGTGGCGATGCCGGGAGCGTGAAACAGAACACCGCGGCGAGGAAGTACAGCCCGGCGACCACGATGATCACCGCCTCGGGGCCGGCGACGTTCACGACCAACGGACCGAGCAGGGCGAATCCGAGGGCGAACGCGGCATTCAAGGTCAGGGTGAAGATCCCGTTGGCTGCCAGCAGCTGCTCACGAGGAACGAGGACCGGGATCATCGCCAACTCGGCAGGTGCAAAGAACACCGTGAACGTCGAGACGAGGACGTTGAGGACCAGGATGAGGGCAAGGTTGGTGCCGGCGAGGTAGAGCGCGATGAAGGCCGCGCCGCGCAGGACATTCGTCGTGATGAGGATCAGCCGGCGGTCGATCCTGTCCACGTAGACCCCGGCCACCGCGGAGAACAGGACCGCCGGGACCAGGAAGGTCAGGACCAGGAAGCTGACCGCGGTGTTCGACTTCGTCGAGTTGAAGACGATCACGGTCAGCCCGAACAGGACCATGTTCCCGCCGACCTGGGTGGTCACCTGCGACAGCCAGAGCCGCAGGAACCCGCCGTTGCGGAAGGCGGCCAGCGGCCCGGTCTCGGCCGGTTCGGGGCTCAGGGTGGCGGCGGTCACCCGCGAGCGCCGTCGTCAGAGGCTGGTCCGCTTGCATGTGCCACCGCGGCGGTCACGACAGGGTCACCCCGTGACACGAAGGCGAGGATCCGACGCTCCACCGTACGTCGCTCAAGCAGCACATGTCGGCTGCAGGTCACGCAGCGAAGCCCGATATCCGCGCCGACCCGATCGACCAACCAATCGGTGCCTCCGCATGGGTGGCGCCTCCGGAGACGGACGACGTCGCCGAGGAGCAGCGTGAGTACCGGCAGGTCAGACATGGGCGGCCCAGCCTATCAAAGCCGCGGGCTGCCATGCGCCGGTACGAGCGTCCGATCGGTCGCCGGCAGCTCCAGCCGATCCATCGGCGTCACGGTCAGGGTGACGTCCGGCAATGTGGCAGCGAGCTGGGCGACGACCCCACCGGACCGGGTCAGCGAGCCGGTCAGCTTGTCGGGCGCCCCGATCGCGTCGATGTCGAAACTGGTCCCGAGGCGGACGCCCTCGACCTCGACGACACCGGCGCCACCGACGGCGATCACTCCGGTGACGACTCGCACGCCGCCGACCCCGATCGCCTCGGCTCCGGCGTTGCGCAACTCATTGAGCAACTCCTCGACGCCGGCAGCGTCGATGGGGCCGCGGACGGCGATCTTCACTCCCGGCCCGCCGACCGGGTCAAGGCCTGCGTAGGCGCGCACCCGGTCGAGATCGGCGCCGATCTCGGTCACGGACGCTCCACCCTTCGCCCGATTCTGGACCAGCGTCGCCAGTTCCCGATCAAGCGTGGCCGTCTCGCGCCGCAGCTGGTCGTTCCGCGCGTTGAGGTTGGCGACGAGGACGGTGAGATCCTGCGACGACAGCTGGGCAAGCCCGGTCGGGCCCGCCTGCGAGCGCAGTTGAACGACCACGAGCAACCCGAGGATGACGGTCACGAGGGCGATGGCGATCTGGCTCCGCATCCGGCGCACGGTCAGCCTCCCCCGTCCGGCGAGCTGGATGGCCCGGCACTGGGCGAGGCGATCGGACGGGAGTAGCGCAGAGTGATCGTCCCGGCGAAGGCAGGCATGTCCACCGACTCCGGCTCCGCGAGCGACACCCGGATCCCGTAACCATCGCTCCGTGCCCGCAGGAAGTCGATGAACGCCGGGTTGCTGCTGAGGTGCTGATACAGGTCGGGCGGACCGAGGGCCGTGATCTGGTACGGCAGGGTCAGGTACGCCGAGTTGACCAGGACGGACGGACCGACATCGATGATCGCTGAGGTCGAGGTGATCCGCTCCCCGTTGACCGCGACCCCCTCCGCGCCCGCCCCCCACAGGGCGACCACGACGCCGCGGATATCGCGAGAACTCACCAGGTAGTCGGCCTCCGTGCCCCCGGGCGGGACCGGGTCCTGGGAATCTTCGAGTTGGATGACGATCCCCGGACCGGTCAGTGGGATCAGACCGGCAGCGATCCGCGCCGCCTGGAGTTCGGCATTGAGTTGACGGACCAGGGCCTCCGAGCCGGTGCCTTCGGTCTCCACGCCCTGGATCTGGGCGCGAAGGTCGAGGATGCCGGCCTTGAGAGCATCCTGCTGTGACTGCAGTTCCGTGACTGTCTCGACGAGTGGGGTTCGCTCCTGGGTCGTGTAGCTGACCCGCGGGCCTTCTGATGCAAGCTGCGCGGCGGTCAGAAAGCCGAGCGCCAGGAGGGCCACGCCGAGAGTGATCTGCCAGCTCGGGATCGCCCGCAGTCGAGCCGCGACACTCACGACCAACCGTCCGTTCGAGTCGGCCGGCGACGGCGTGCCATGGCGATCACGGCGACAGCGATCACGGCGAGGGCCACGGCGATCAACGCGATCGCCGGGCCAAGCCCGTCGTCCGACGCTGAGGACCCGGGCGTCGCCGGGGAGGGCGCGGCCGTCGCTGGCGGGGCACCGCTCGCCTGCGCACCCCCTGCTCCGGTCCAGGCAGCAGGGACCGGACCGGGCGGTGCGGGCTGCGGTCCGAACCGCTCCGGCGCCGTCGCTCCGACGTCCTCGAACCAGGCTTGCCCGAACGCGGTCATATCCAGGCCGAGCGCGGCGGTGAAGGCCTCGGCATCGGTCCGTCCCTCCGCATACGAGCGGATGAGCGTCACCAGCGCATCTGATCCGTAGGTGTCGATCATGAACTTCACGGCCGCGACGCTCTCGGCATAGGCGAGGAAGAAATCCTGGCCGTTCGGGAACTGGCCGGTCAGACCGTCGAGGGGGATCAGGGTCCCGGACTGTGCGGCCGACTTCACCTGGCCGCGATCGCTGGATCCGTACCCTTCGCTCTGGTACACGGCCAGGCCTTCGTTGAGCCAGCGCGGGGGGCTGTGATACGGGTTCTTCGACGCGGTATCGAAGACCATGTGGACGAATTCGTGCGGGATCCGGACCGCCACGAGTGGGTCGTTGATCTGGTCCGGAGGGATCAGCCCGAGCAACGTCCGGATGTCGGCATAGGCCGTGCCGGCCACGTTCTCATGGGCGCCAGGCCCGAGCGCGCCGTAGAAGTCATCCACGTTGGCATAGACGAAGAAGTCGATCGGGTCCGTCTCGGTCACCCCGAGCAGCTCCGAGGTGGCCCGGACCTCGTCCTCGCCCAGCTTGAGCGCCTTTGCCGCGAACGATGCATCGCCCTCGTACCAGTGCACCCGGACAAGGTCGGAGGACTTCGTCTGCCAGGTGAACCGATCGTCGGCGTAGACGATCGTGACAGGCGGCCCGAGCGCGACGACGGTCGCATCGTCGGCCGCGAACAGTCGCCATCGAGCGACGATCCTCGTGTTCGGGATGAGGTGCGAAGGACCGGAGGTATCAAGCGTATAGGTCAACGTCGTTGACCCGGTCGCAGGCAGGTCCGGGATCTCCGTGACGTCCGGACCGATAGCGTCCGCCACGGTCAACAGGAGCTCGACTCGTCCGATCGGGGCTCCGACCGAGACCGGCTGGGCGAAGTCGATCCCCTGGCCATACGTCGAGGTGGCGCTCGGCGTTCCGAACGTGGCCAGAGCGGCCGCGGTGGCCGTCGGGACGACGCTGACCAGCATGACCAGGGCGAGCACCGTCGCAAGCGGTCGGCGCATCAGTTCGCCCACGACAGGCCAGCCATCCGGATGATCCCAAGTCCGTTCTGACCGGCGCCGAGGAGCCCGTCACGCGACAAGGCCCATCCCGGCCCATAGGTCACGGGGATGACCGGGACCTGGTCGCGGATGATCGACTCGGCCCGGTCGTAGGCCGTCGTTGCCGCCGAGGGATCCGTGGCCGAGACGGCCTCGGCGATCGCTGCGTCGAACTCCGCTGAATGCCAATGCCCGTAGTTATTGGAGGAGCCGCTGTCGAGTAGCACCCCCAGGAAGTCGTTCCGGCCGGGGTAATCGGCAACCCAGGCAAGCGCCCACATGGCCGGGGGGTCGGTCGCAAGGCGGTCGAAGTAGCCAGCGCCCATCGTCTCGGCTTGAAGGGTGATCCCAAGCTCGCGCTTGACTTCACCGACGATCGCCGCGTCGAACCCCGCGTAGTCGGTCATCAGGACGGTGGTCGGGAAACCGGCGCCACCCGGGTAGCCGGCCTCGGCGAGGAGTCGGCGGGCGTCGACCGGGTCGTAGCGCGGCAGATAATCCGCGTCGCTGCGTCCCGGGATCCCGGGCGGCACCATCGAATTCGCGACCTGGCCCCCATCGTCCCCTGCGCTCAGCGCGGCCATCCGTCGCCAGTCCACGGCCTCGCCGATGGCCTGTCGGACCCGGACGTCGTCGAACGGCGGTTTCGTGGCTTCGAAGCCGTAGTACTGGACGGACAGTGAGCTGACGAGCCGGAGCTGCGGTCCGAGCTGCGGGTCATAGGCCAGCCAGGTCGCGTCGATCGAATAGACCGGCGTGTAATCGAGGTCCCCGTTGGAGAACGCCGTCACGGCACTCTGGCCACCCAGGCTTCCCACGAGCGTGATCGACTTGATCGCAGGTGTCCCTGCCCAGTAGTGGGTATTGGCCGTCAACTCCAGGCCGTCGGCCGCGGTGCCGGTCAGGACGTACCCGCCACTCGCGACGAAATCCGGCCCCGCATCCAGCGCGTTCGGGCTCGTGTCGATGGTCGCCGGTACGACGGAGAACGTCGGCCCCGCGACGATGTTGACGAAGTCCGTCGCCGGGCGAACGAGGTCCACGACGAGATCGCCCGCCGGATCATCGGCTCGAAGCCCGACGGACCCTGGGTCGGTCGACGCGCCACGGGCGTAGGCCTCGGCTCCGGAGATGTCGAACGCCAGTGAAGCCAGCGGGGATGGATGGGCTGGGTCGATGATCCGGAGCCAGCTGCGAACGACGTCGCTCGGGCGGAGCGGACTACCATCGCTGAACGACAGGTCGGGTCGAAGATGGAACGTGACCTGGCGACCCCCATCGGCGAACTGCCAGGACGCTGCCAATGCCGGCTGGATATGCAGGTCACCGTCGAACGACGTCAGCGACTCGAACAACTGGGCGGTGATCGCCGCGCTGCCCGCATCGCCCTGGGCGGCCGGGTCAAGATCGGACGGGTCCCCGCTGAGGATCCTGAGCGGGCGGTCCGACGCGGCCGCCGATTGACCGGTGCACGAAGCGATCAACGCCGCGAGCATGGCGAGGGCGAACAGACGGCGCATCGCCGGGAGTATAGGTCGGCTCGCCGAGATGCCCCCGCGGGGTAGCATCCACGGCATGCGACGTGTCGCGATCCCAGGATTCCTGCGCGACCTGAGCAGGGACGCGGGCGCACTCAGCATGCTGGTCGCTGCGTGCCTGGCCCTGTTCGCGTCCGGACTCGCCCCACGAGCCTTCGCGCCCGGCCTGGCCAGCGTCCAGTCCGCCGTCCGCTCGAACGACGATACCCAGGTACTCCTCCTGATCGGCGCGGTGATCGGCGCCGGGATGCTCCTCCTCGGGGGCGTCCTCGGCGATGCCGATGGTCGAAAACGGATCATGTTGGTCGCGCTGGCCGGCATGGCCGCGACCGGGATCCTCGGTCTATTCGTCACGGACGGGGTGCTTTACGTGCTCGTCCGACTCGTCGGCGTGGGCAGCGCCAGCGTGGTCCTCCCGATGGCCCTGGCGGGGGTGGCCACCCGGTACCAGGGCATCCCACGCGCTACGGCGATCGGGATCGCGTATGGAGCCTATGGGGCGGCGATGGCGGCCGGCCCGGTGCTGCTGACGCTCTTCGGTCCCACCGGACCGACCTGGCTTGCCTACCTGGCCGCCGCCCTGTCGGCCATCGTGGCGTTGTGGGTCGCCCGGGGATCCTGGCACGATCTGCCGTCCCCGATGCGGAATGACCGCTGGCCGATCCTGGCAACGGCGACATGGGCATTCGGGATCGTGGTGCTGGCATCCGGCCTCCTCGGTTTCCAGGGTTCCGGCGCGGATGTCGTCCGGATCGCTTTCACGATCGTCGGCGCAGCCCTGATCATCGGCGGTCTCGTGGTCGAGTTCCGACGACGGGATCGTGGTTCGATCGGCGGCCGGGTCGAGCGCCGGGCGGTCGCGACGGCGCTGTTCGTCGGCTTCGTCATCGCCTATGCCCAGGCTTCCACGCTCCTCCAGGTGCCCGTCTACTTCCAGCTGATCCTCGGCTATGGACCCGTTCTGGCAATGCTCGCGACCATCCCGTTCATGGGCGCGCTGGTGGTCGCCGGGCCGGTTGCCGGGATCCTCCTCGGGCGGTTCGGACCGCGCTCACTGATCGCGATGGGGGTGGTCGCCGTCGGGTTGGGCAATGTCATCATCGCGATCGTCCTGAGACCAGGTGTCGGGTACGCGGGGTTCGCCCTGGCGTTCCTGCTCATCGGTGCAGGCTTCGTCATCGCGACGACGGTCCGGACCGCGATCATCTTTGCCAGCGTTCCGCGTGGCCTGCCGGCGACCGCCGCGGCCCTGAACGAGGTGTCGGTCGCCCTGGGGGCTCGCGCCGGTCTGGTGGTCGTGACCCTTCTCGTGACCCGGCTCGCCCTCGACTCCTACGCGGCGTCATTGGTCGGTTCGACCCCCGCCGAGGTCGCGACGGCCGTGGACTCGTTCCACAGCATCCTGGTGGCGATCGGCCTACCCCAGTACGGCGCCCTCGTCTCCGGGATCGATCCGTCGGACGGGGCCGCCTACGCGACTGCGTACTCGGACGCCGTCCGAACCGTGCTCTTCAGCACGGGGATCGTCACCCTGATCGCTGCACCGATCGCGGCCATCGCCCTGGGGCCACGCGATCCGCTCAAGACCGTCTGGGAACACCAGGACGAACGGGCGGCCACGGCGAAGGCCCAGGTCACGGCTTGATCAGGAGGTCCCGGCGGGATCCGAATTGGTCGAGGATCCGGTAGAAGTCGCGCCGCTCATCCCGGCTTCGGTCTCGGTCAGGCTCCGGCCGGCGTCCGTCATGCAGGGTGCGGCCGACCGGAAGCCCTGGCAGGCTGATGGCCTGCCGGTGGAGGCCACCTTCGCCCGCATCGCGAAGCGCCAGGCTCCACCAGATGGAAAGGTTGCGCGACGTTCGGAATCGCTCGTCGACGGGGCCGTGCGTCATTGCATCCTCGCGCCGAAACGCCTGGAGGGCGCCGTCGACGACATCGACCGCCCCGGGCGGACCCGGCGCGAAATGGCGCAGATCCGTGGCGACCATCCCCCACGGGCCTACGACGGCGGTCGTCGGATCGTCGAGCGCCCGCACCAGGGGCGTGACGAAGTCACCGGTGGGTTCGATGCTCGAGTCGATGACGATGACGACCGGCGCCGCCGACCGCCGGATGCCGATGTTCAGGGCGGCTCCGATCCCGAGCGGTTCACTCGTCCACGCGACCTCGACCGGCCGGGCTGCGCCATCGAGTCGCGACTGTTCGATGAGACTGTCAAGGATGACGGCTTGTTCGTCGGGGGGATCGTCCGCGACGACGACGACCGAGACTCCATCGGGCATCGCGACCGACGGACCGACGACCCGCGGGATCCAGGCGGCGTCGTCCGACGCGATCAAGACGATCGTTGCGCGACCCGTTGCCTGCTCGTCCAGGCGGGAGGGGACGCTCGCACTCGACCCGTACCTGATCCGGCCGTCGTCGAGGACGTCGGGTGGCGTCTCGGGGGTCAGGGCAAAGTCGGTACCCCGATCGGCGATCTTCCAGCCGGCCGTCTCGATCTCCTGGCGTATTCGATCGGCTTCGGCCCAGTCGTGGGAGGCCCGAGCCCGGGCGCGTGCGTGTGCGGCACTGAGGATGTCATCCGGGATGCGCTGGCGGGTCACCCGGGCAGGATAGACCGGGCGGTGGCCCCGGGCGTCAGACGCGCCGGGGCCACGTTGAGGTCAGACGGTCAGGCGCCCTGCATCGGTGGGCGCGGGGCCTGCGGGGGCTGCTGCGACGGGGTCGCCGATCGGGCAGAGTCGTCAGTCGCATCGTTGATGTGCGCGGCCATCTCAAGCGACCTCGCATACCAGTTGCGCGACATCTCCTCGGCGACGGCACGACCGCCGAGGCCGAATGCAAGACCGAAGGCGAGGGCAAGTCCGCCGACCAGGCCGATGAACAGGATGTTGACGAGGTCGGACGCGATCCCGACCTGATACAGGGCGATGATCACGCCGAAGGCGATGACCGCCAACTCGGCGATCCGGCCAAGCAGGTCCGTGTTCGAGAGTCCGAGACTGCCACCCGACGCATCGATCGCGGTCCGCAGGATGCGGCCGATGACCGGCGCTGCGATCACGATGATGACGGCGACGATCAGGTTGGGCAGCCACGCCAGGAACTCGTTGATCAATGTGCTGACCTGGGTCCAGCCAAGGAAGTTCGCGGCGGACAGGAAGAAGACGAGGTAGATCAGCCACTTGGCGAGTGCGCCGACGTACTCGGACGGCTTGGACTGGCCCGGGGCGTCCCCGTAGATCGTTCCTGCGTAGCGAGCGAACAGCGCGTCGGTGTTGGCGCGGGCCAGGAGCCTGGTGACGACACCGCCCACGATCCGCCCGACGATCAAGCCGATCAGCAGGATGAGCAGCGCCCCGACCACGGTCGGGATCGCATTCACGATATCGGCGACGGCCTTGTTGAACGACTCGCTGAGTGTGTCGACCAGGTTCATGGATCTCCCTCGCTAACGAATGACCGGTCCGTGGCCTACCGGGCCCCGGCACGTTCGACCAGACAGGTGCATGGGCGCACCGGACTCACACAACCTACTCCCCCGGGGCAAGCGACAGCGGGTCGCTCTAGTCGTCGAAGGTGATCGAGGCGAGCACGGGCCTCGCAGCGGCCATCGTGGAGGTCCATCGGCGAACCGACCCGCCGACGAGGATCGCCAGGAGTCCCTTGTCGGCATCGACCAGGTCGACCTGGAGACGCCTCCCCGATGCGATCGAGATCGGACCGGCGGCGACCTCGAAGACGTGGACGAAGCGGTTCGACGTGATATCCGGCCTTGATCAGTCGCGGAGCGGGTAGACGTGCGCCTCGATCGGCGTGTAGTGCTCGTATGTCTCCGTCAACGCGAGTGCGCCATCGGCGGATACGCCGAGTCCTCGGGCCGCTGCATCGGTGATGAGCGCATACGCGCCGTGGCCGACGAGATCGGCCGCGCCCGACTTCAGGAGTCGGTGCGCCATCACGACCTCCGGGCCGGTGAGCTCCTGGTTGCCGGCGATCGACTGGATCACGAATGGCCCACTGTGGAGGATGAACTTGAGATCGAGCCCGGTGCCCCGTGAGCACACCCCGCACCCGCACGTCCAGATGTCATGCGCCTTCTCGAGTCGGTCCTGGAAGTCCGCGTAGCAGGCATGAAGACAATCGATTAGGGCCGTCCCGTGGGGGACGTCGTCCGCCGTGGCGGAATAGGCGAAGACCGCGTCGCCTTCGAGCTTCGAGAAGGTGAATGGCGGCACCAGTCGGCCCACGATGCCACCCAGCAGGTTCGACATCATGTCGTAGGCCTCCGGGACGTTGCTGGTCGTGACCAGGTCGTCCTGGTGCGCCTGGGCGACCGACTGCAGGAATCCCGTATAGCCACTGATGTCGACGAGCAGCAGGGGGCCGTTCGCGGCGGTGGGCGGCTTGACATTCGATCACGAAGCGTCTCCTACGGGGACCGGTTGGCTGGATGGGGCGGGCCGCGATGAGGCAATCGCCGCTTCGAGTCGATCGCGGAACGGTGTGGCCCCCAGCCGCTCGAAGATCTCGCGGGATGTCGCCGCGGCGGCGCGGACGTCTGGGTCTGCAGGATCGAGCAACTGCGCCATGTCCAGACCACAGATGGCCTGGTTCCAGGTCAGGCCGAGGTCTCGCCACTCAATCAGGACGGACCGATAGGTCGTCAGCGCCTCGTCGCTGCGGCCCTCGAGGGCCATGATCCCAGCGCGAATGGCCGTCCGCTCGCCGTCGATCGTGCGCCCATGGATGCCGGAGGACTCAAGGGCGTCGAGATCGGATCGGGCGGCCGGAGCATCGCGCAACCAGAGTGCGGATCGAGCGCTTCGAGCGGCCGCATCGACGACACTGCTGGGCTGGACCGCGATCTGTCGGTCACCGAGCGTGCGTGCGTCTTCGAGACGGCCGTCGGCAAACGCCACATCGGCCATCACCGACAGTTTCATCGCCTGCACACTCGGGTCGGGGTCAGGCCCGACCAGGCGATCCCACTCCGCGAGGTCGTCGGTCGTGGATTCCCCTCGCAGGGCGTTGACCCAGATCCCGGCGCCGAGCATCTGGACGCGGTCGCTTGCCTCGAGATCTTCGCTGAGCGCGATCCTGAGCTCTCCAAGCGCCCAGGTCCAATCACCGGTTTGGATCGACCACGAGATCGCGTTCGAAAGAAGGCGCAGGGCGACCGCTCGTGCCCCCAGCCGACCGGCGACGAGGATTCCGCGACGAGCTGTCTCGAGTGCAGCCCGTGGATCCCGCAAGGCCTCGACGATGGATGCGTTGTTGGCCGCCCGAACCTGGGTCACGCCGGCGCCGATCGACTCGGCCAGCGCGGCACCCGCGAGGATGAGCGCGAGCCCTTCGGTCGGGCGGCCAAGGTTCGCAAGTGCGGTTCCCTTGGTCACCAGCGTGTCGGCGACGATCGCCGAGAGGTCCGCATGTTCTGCGGACTCGAGGACGCCATCGGCTGCCTCGATGGCGCGTTGGTTGTCGTCCGCCAGGAAGTGGCCCCGAGCGAGTTGTCCCGCGGCGGCGATCACGCCGGGGTCATCGGCCAGGTCGGCGAACTCGGCGGTGGCGGGCTCGAGCAAGGCGATGGCCTCCGTCGGCCGGTACGCGTTATTCATCGATTGCCCAAGGATTGCAGTCGCCTTGGCGACGCCGATCCGATCGTGCAACTCCCGCCGGGTATCGATCGCCGCTCTCAGGTGACGTTCCGCAGCCTCATGGTGGCCCGCCTGAGACGCCGCCTCGCCGGCGCGCTCCAAGAGGTCTGCTCGATCTGCCGAGTCGGTCGTGACGGACAACGTCTGCTCCAGGAGTGTCAGCGCCTGTTCGTTGGCACCAAGCGCCGCAGCTCGCTCTGCTGCGGCGCGAAGCGCGACGCGGGCCTGGGCACCCAGCGCATCGGCCTCGGGGCCTTCAGGCGCATTCTCACGGGCGGCGAGGTAGTGGCCGGCGAGGGCGGCGGCCATCTCATCGGTGCCGAGACGCTCGAAGAAGCGTGCCGCCGCGAGGTGACGGGTCTTGCGATCCCGCTTCGCGAGCGTGTTGTACGCCACTTCGCGGATGAGCGCCTGGACGAAGGCGTACTGGCCGCGCTCGGGACTCCGTGGATCGGTCTCGTGGGCCAGCAGCTCGCGTCGCACGAGGCCGCGAAGGCGGGGCTCAAGCGTCACTTCGTCGATCCCTGCGACGGCGGCCAGGGCGCCGGGAGCGAAACTCTGTCCGAGGACGGCCGCGTCCAGGATGAGGCTCCGGTCATCTGGGTCCAGGGCATCGAGCCGGGCCGCGATCAGGGCCGTGAGGGTCTCAGGGACAGCCAGGCTGGCCAGATCCCCGCTGGGGGCGTAGGTCCCGTCCGCCGTGACCGTGAGGCGCCCATCGGCCACGAGCATGCGCACCGTCTCCACGGCATAGAGCGGGATCCCGTCCGCGCGACCCACGACCGCCCGGATCGCCGTTTCGGGTAGTCCGGGGACGAGGCCAGCGAGGAGCTCTCGCATCGCCGACTCGGACAGCGGTTCCAGGTAGAGGCTCGTGAAATTGCGTCTGCCGGCTCCCCAGTCCGGCCGTCGGTCCAGGAGCTCCGGACGTGCAAGGGTGACCACATAGAGAGGGATCGCTCGGCTCCACTCCAACAGGTGGTCGATGAAGTCCAGCGTGCCGCTATCCGCCCAATGGAGATCCTCGAAGACCATGACGACGGGGTTGATCGCGGCCAGACGCTCGAAGAACGTCCGCCAGGCACCGAACAACTGGTCCGACGCGATCCCGGTCTCGACACCGAGGAGTTGGAGCAGGGCGGGCTCGATCCAGCGTCGCTCCGCCTCTTCCAGGTCCAGATGATCGAGAAGTTCATCGATCTTCTGTCGCGTCGTCCGCTCATCGTCGGCTTCGGTCAACTCGGCTCGGCCGCGGACCATCTCGCTCAGCGCCCAGAAGGTGATCCCCTCCCCGTACGCTGGCGATCGGCCGCGATGCCACCAAAGCGGCACGATCAGACCATCGAGGTACTTCTCGAACTCCCACGTGAGCCGGCTCTTCCCGATCCCGCCGATCCCGGTGATGCTCACGAGGCGGGTGCGTCCCTCGCGGACCGTGGCATGGAACAGGTCCTTGATGAGGCGGAGCTCATCATCCCGCCCGACGAAGGGCGCTTCCAGGGTGTCGGCCCGACGGCGACCCCCTCGCTCGGCCACGACCCGAAGGGCACGCCAGACCGGCACCGGTGCCGTCTTCCCCTTGAGGGTCTCTGCCCCGGCCTCCTCGAAGGCGATCGCCGAGGCCGCTGCCCGCTGCGTCGATTCGCCGACGAGCACGGTCCCGGGCTGCGCCACCGATTGGATCCGCGCCGCCGTGTTCACCAGGTCGCCGGCGACGAGGCCCTGATTGGTCGCGCCAAGGGTGACGGCGGCTTCTCCGGTCAGTACGCCGGCACGGGCATTGATGCCGGGCCCGACGGACCGAACGGCATCCACCAGGTCGAGTGCGGCCCGGACGCTTCGCTCAGCGTCGTCCTCGTGGGCGATCGGCGTTCCCCACACGGCCATGACCGCATCGCCGATGAACTTCTCGACGGTCCCTCCGTATCGCTCGATCACCTCAGTGGCGAGGTCGAAATATCGGGTCAGGGTCTCGCGGACGTCCTCGCTGTCGCGTTCCTCCGCAAACGGCGTGAAGCCGACCAGGTCGGTGAACATGACCGACACGAGACGGCGCTCCGCGACGGGCTCGCCGGTGGCATCCGGGAACCCGGCGGGCGTGACGTTCGACGGTGCGACCGAAACCCATGGACTCTGCGTGGCGCCAAAGCCAGGAAGTGGGGTTCCGCATTCACCGCAGAACCGCTCACCGGGCTCGGTCGCGGCCCCGCACGACGGACAAGCCGTGGCTAAGCCGGCTCCGCAGGACGAGCAGAACTTCCGACCGGGCTTGTTCTCGGTCGCGCAAGTCGGGCAGATCACGCGGCTACGTCTCCTGCAGGGTCGATGGGTGGCTTCGTGGATCGGGCGTGCCTATTCTGCGGCAACCGAGGTATCCAGGTGCTCACTTCAGCGTCAGGCCGAAACCGGTAGAGATCGTTGCCACGAGGCGTGTCGGGAACCAGGCCTGCCCCTCGCGACCGGTGTCCTGCGTTCGGGCCCGGAACGTCACCGAGGCTCTGTCCGCAAACCAGATTCCTGCGGGCCATCCACGATATCGTACGAATTGAAGGGTCAGTGGTCGGCATCTGAATGGGCTGACCAAGACTCGGGATGGCGTGATCCATGGACGTGCGGGCGCGTCGAGGTATCGAATGGACCCTGAACCGACGGACGTCGAGACCTCATCGGACGGCCCGAGCTTCATGCAGCGGGCCGAGGCCCAGGCCGATTCGGTCGCGGGACGGTTCGACAAGTCCGACTGGATCGAGCTGCTCGCCGCCTTGCTGCTCGCCCTGGCGACGATCGCCGCGGCGTGGTGCGCCTACCAATCGACCCGGTGGGGTGGCGTGCAGGCGAACGCGTATGCGCAGGCAGGCGCGGCCCGCCAGGAATCGGTTCGTGCCTCCAGCGAGTACTTCAGCGTGCTGGTGATCGACGTCCAGTTATTCCAGTCCTTCATCGATGCCAAGAACGCAGGCGACGAACGGTTGGCGACGTTCTATCGCGACCGGTTCCGACCGGAATTCGTGCCCGCCTTCGACGCCTGGGCCGCGACGGTCCCGGCCGGGACGATCCCACCCGGGTCACCGTTCTCGATGCCGGAGTACCAGCCCGCGGCGCAGGCCCACGCCGATGATCTGGAGGCCAAGGCGGAGGCGTCCAGCGCCGAGGCCCGGGCGGCGAATCAGACTGGTGACAACTTTGTGTTGCTCGCGGTGATCTTCGCCTCGGTCCTCTTCTTCGCAGGTGTTGGCACGAAGTTCAACGGTTACCGAGTGCGGGTCGTGATGGTCGCGTTCGCGACTGGTCTATTCGGCCTGGCTTTGGTGTTCGTGTTCAGCCTGCCCCAGAACGTCGGGATCTGAGTCGTCCGGTCGGCTCCGTGCCGGACCATATCCGGCCCCCCCGGCCATCATTCGGACTGGATGGCTCGCTCGATGGTGTCTGACGGCTCTTGACCGGCCCACCCGGCGAGCCCGACGATCTTTCCTGTAGCGACAACGATGCCAGCGGTCTGCCGATGCGCGAGTCGATCGGGTCGCCGGGCCACGCGCAGCCTCTGGCCGATCCTCCTCGTCGACCCGTCGGAGGCGCACCATGACGCTCGAGCAGCCCACCATCAGTTCCCGGCTCGCATCCCATCGGGAACTCGTGATCAGCCTCGCGATCGTCGGGGCGGCCATCGTCGTGATGGTCGTTCTGACCGCGGTGTTCGGGATCCAGCAGACCGGCCCGTCGTACGACATCGTCCCGGATCCGGCGGCCGCTGCGGGGCTGCCGTTCTAGGCACCCGCGACGGATCATCCTCGCCCTGGACCGCTGATCTGGTGATTCCCGGATGCTAGAATGCCGGCCATGTCCAGGGCGGGGACCCTAAGGGTTCGTCCAGGAGTCGCGCGGGTGCCGGGGTTGGTCGCCCTCCTGGCGGTCATCCTCGCCGCGTGCACTGGGTCCGGCTCGACAGACGGGTCGTCGCCGAACGCCATCGCCTCGGCATCTGGATCCACGGCCGCAGTGGTCGCCACGACCGTACCGCAGGTGACGACCGCCCCTTCGGCACCGGTCGTGGCATCGCCGTCTTCCGCATGGCCATCCGGAGTCCCCATCCTCAACCCGGAACATTGCCCACCCACCCCACCGCCGAGCACCGGGAAGACGGCGGACGGGATGCAGATCAACGGTGACCCGGCATTCGTGGACCATGTCGGAGTCGCGCTCGACGCCCTGAAGTCGGGCGCGCCCGACCAGTACGCGGAGGTGCTCGCGAATGTCGTCCTGATCTGGCAGGTCGAGTCCTTCTCAGGGATGTGCTACGACACCGGCATCTATCGCGTCGGGCAGGAGACGGCGTACGCACCTGGCTATGGCAAGGATCGTCAGGCGATCTGGCTGGCCGGCACGATCGTCCATGACGGGTGTCATCGGGCGCGCTTCGTCGCGGGTCTGTCGCCGAGCGGTCGTGATGCCGAACTTGCCTGCCTGAGCGTCCAGGAGAAGGCCCTCAAGAAGATCGATACCCCTGGCTCGTTCGCCAGCTACGTGCAGAACCTGATCGAGACCGTCGACGACCCCGCCAGCCAGTATTGGACCAACCCGAACCGCCACTGGTGACCGCCAGCCCGATCCACCATCAACCGCCTGCGGCGATCCGCTCGATCTGCTTCACGTGCGACCCTTCGTGGAGGGTCATCCGGCGAACGTAGCCATGGATGTCTTGCTCGCGATCGGCACCCGCGCCGGTGACCAGGGCGAGCCGCGACCACGCATCCGGTGCGGTCCGTTGGAGCGTAGCAAGCAGGTCGACGCGCTGGGACGCGAACACCTCGAATGACGACTCGAAGGGCAGTTCGCGGTAGTCCGTGCTCCGGATCCACGTTCTGGGATTCACCGCCCGGATGGTCGGTCGATCCTCGCTGAGGATCCGTGCGATGCAGCCGCCCCACACATCGGCGCAGGAACGCAGATGTGCAAGGATCTGGGTCACCGACCACTCCCCCGACGCCGGAGCGGCACGAAGTTCGGCGGGGGTGAGCCTGGCGGCGGCGGCCTCGATCCGGGGTACCGACGCCGTGAGCTGGTCGATGAACATCGCCGTCGCGAGGATCCCCTGATCCATATCCCGATCCCTCCCGCGACGAAGATACAGCCAGCCTCGCTGGTATGGTGGCCGGATGCGAATCGCCGACAGCCACGATCTGATCCGGGTGCAGGGCGCCCGGGAGAACAACCTCAAGGATGTCAGTGTCGAGATCCCAAAGCGGCGGTTGACCGTGTTCACCGGGATCTCGGGCTCCGGCAAAAGCTCGCTCGTCTTCGCCACGATCGCCGCGGAGTCGCAGCGGCTCATCAACGAGACCTACAGTGCCTTTCTGCAGGGCCTGATGCCGAACCAGTCGCGCCCGGACGTCGACCTGCTGGAAGGCCTGACCACGGCGATCATCGTCGACCAGGAACGGATGGGCGCCAACGTTCGTTCAACCGTTGGCACTGCCACCGACGCCAACGCGCTCTTGCGGATCGTGTTCAGCCGGCTCGGCGACCCGCACATCGGCACGCCCAAGGCGTTCTCCTTCAACATCCCGTCCGTCCGGGGTTCAGGAGCGATCAGCGTCGGCGACAAGAAGGCCGTTCAAAAGACATTCACCGTCATCGGCGGCATGTGTCCGCGGTGCGAGGGCGTGGGAACGGCCAGCGACATGGACCTCAGCCAGCTCTTCGACGAGTCGAAGTCATTGGCCGAGGGCGCACTCACGATCCCGGGCTACAACGCGGGCGGCTGGAACTACCGCCTGTACGCGTCGTCCGGCTTCGTCGACCCGTCCAAACCGATCCGCGACTACTCCGAGCAGGAGCGCCGGGACTTCCTGTTCCACGAGCCGGTCAGGATGAAGATCGAAGGCATCAACATGACCTACGAAGGGTTGGTGCTGCGGATCCGGCAGTCGTTCCTGGCTAAGGACGTCGAGGCGATGCAACCGCATATCCGCGCCTTCGTCGAGCGGGCGGTGACCTTCAGCGCCTGCCCCGACTGCGGCGGTACCCGGCTCAACGAGGGAGCGCGCTCGTCGAAGATCGACGGGATCAGCATCGCCGACGCCTGTGCCATGCAGATCACGGATCTCGCCGAATGGGTCCGCGGCCTTGATGCCCCGTCGGTGGCGCCGTTGCTGGCAACGCTGGAGCAGACCCTCGACTCGTTCGTGGAGATCGGACTCGGGTATCTCTCGCTTGACCGTGCCTCGGCCACCCTGTCGGGCGGTGAGGCGCAACGCACGAAGATGATCCGCCACCTGGGTTCGAGCCTCACCGATGTCTCCTACATCTTCGACGAACCGACGGTCGGCCTGCATCCGCACGACATCGAACGGATGAACCGGCTATTGCTCCGGCTGCGCGACAAGGGCAACACGGTCCTGGTCGTCGAGCACAAGCCGGACGTCATCGCGATCGCCGACCACGTGGTCGATCTCGGCCCAGGTGCCGGACCCGAGGGCGGCTCGGTGTGCTTCGAGGGCACGGTCGACGATCTGCGGACCAGTGACACGCTCACCGGACGCCATCTCGCATACAGGGCCAGCCTCAAGTCGACGACACGCGCCGCCGCGGGCATGCTCGAGATCCGCGATGCGACACGGAACAACCTGCAGCACGTCGACGTGGACATCCCCCTGGGTGTGCTGTGTGTCGTGACGGGTGTCGCGGGCTCTGGCAAGAGCTCGCTGATCCACGGATCGCTGCCGAAGGACGGTGGCGTCGTCTCGATCGACCAGGGTCCGATCAAAGGTTCGTCGCGGAGTAACCCAGCGACGTATACCGGCGTTCTGGACCCGATCCGCTCGGCCTTCGCCAAGGCCAACGGCGTCAAGCCCGCACTGTTCAGCGCGAACTCCGAGGGTGCCTGCCAGGGCTGCAATGGCAACGGCGTCATCGTCACATCGCTGGGCGTCATGGCCGAGGTCACGACCGTCTGCGAGGAGTGCGAAGGCAAGCGGTTCGACGCGACCGTGTTGGAGTACAAGCTGGCCGGGCGCGACATCAGCGAGGTGCTGGCGATGTCGGTGGCGGAGACCCTCGACTTCTTCAGCGGTGGTGAGGCGAAGGTCCCGGCAGCCCGCTCGATTCTGTCCCGGATGACAGACGTGGGGCTTGGATACCTGCGCCTGGGTCAACCCCTCACGACGCTCTCCGGCGGCGAGCGGCAGCGACTCAGGCTGGCGATCCAGATGGCGACGGACGGCGGTATCTACGTGCTCGACGAACCGACCTCGGGTCTCCACCTTGCGGACATCGAGCATCTGCTCCAGCTGCTCGACCAGCTCGTGGACGCGGGCAAGTCGGTGATCGTCATCGAGCACCACCTCGCGGTGATCTCGCACGCGGACTGGATCATCGACCTCGGACCCGGCGCCGGTCACGACGGCGGGCGCGTCGTCTTCGCCGGCCTGCCGGCGGACCTTGTCGCGTCACGCGCCACATTGACCGGGCAGCACCTCGCCGACTACGTCGACTGACGACGGACCCCCGCCGGAGCGGAGGCCCGTGGCCCCCCCAGATAGAGAAATTCCCGTCTGATCAGACTCCGGTGATCTTGCAGCTCAGCGTGCCGATCGACCCACGCGGATACCAATCCGTTCCGTCGAACACCGGGAATTGGAGCGTCGGCGTGACCGTGAACGTGATCGACTGTCCGGCCTTCAACGCTCGTGATGGGTACTTCCAGAACATCCGCCACGGCCAGTCCTCACCAGCAAGGTAGAACGGCCGCGTCCAGTACCGCGACGGATGGGCGATCGCCATCCCATCGATCGCCGCGTCGACATCCACGCTGAAGAGGAACACCGCCTCCTGCCACCAGCTGTACGTCTGCCAATCCCAGGTGATGTTGAACCTGGTCCCGCTGGGGACCTCGGCCATGCCGGTCCCGCCACCGACTTCCTTGTCGCAGCCGACCACGTAGACATCGACCGGGACTCGGTGGTCGGGGCCTCGGTGGTGGTCCGAAGCTAGCGTTTGACCGGTGGTGGCGAATACCGCGACCAACGAAAGTACGAGGGCCAGCACCCGAGCCCGACCCCTGCCTCGGCGCGAACGCGTCCCGCCAACCTGAACGAATCCCATCACCGCACCTCCCTCTGCACGACGCGTGGCGGGTCGCTCCCCGACAGCGGGCCCGACCCGCTGCGCCCGACGTTCTCCACAGACTGCCCGGCTGACCTTGCCGCAGGCTTGCCGCTCGCTTGCAGGGGCGACTTCCAAAGGCGGATACTGCGGGTCCTCTCATCGCCGCCTCGCGGAGTCGCCGTTGTACTTCGCCGTTCTCGGAACGCTGGAGGTCCAGGCGGACGACGGACGCTCGATCAACGTCGCCGCGCCAAAGCGACGTGCCCTCCTGACCGCATTGCTTCTGAAGCGAGGTCGGCCCGCGTCCATCGAACAGCTGACCGAAGCGCTGTGGGGAGACATGCCACCTCCCACCGCTCACGGTTCCCTCCATGCACATGTGGCTCGGCTGCGGACCGAGATCGGCCCTGACCGGATCATCACCGTTCCAGCCGGCTACGCCCTCCCGCTGGATCCAGGCGAACTCGACATCGACGTGTTCGAACGACGCCTGGCGGCAGGGCGCGCCGCGATCGAGACCCGCCGGTGGAGCGAGGCGGCCGAGGCGCTCCGGTCCACGCTCTCTCTGTGGCGCGGGGCACCGTTCTCGGACGCCGGCGACGGCCCCATCGTGGCGGGCGACGCAGCGTCCACGGAAGTGGCGCGTCTCGAGGAACTCCGACTCGGCGCGCTCCAGGATCAGATCGAGGCGGATCTCGAGCTCGGTCGGCATGGGACCCTGTGCGCCGAGCTCGAAGCCATCGTCGCCCACCATCCGCTCCGCGAGAACTTCTGGCGACAGCTGATGCTCGCGCTCTACCGGTCCGGGCGACAGGCCGATGCGCTCGCTGCTTTCCGGCGATTGCGCGCCACCATGGTCGAGGAGCTCGGTGTGGATCCATCGCCCGACCTCCAGGAGCTCGAGATCCGCATCCTGCGCCAGGATCGTACGCTGGCTGGTCCACGGAGTGGGTCGATCCAGCCGTCCGTACGGCTGCCCGTCGCCCGGACCTCGCTGGTCGGACGCCAGGAAGAACTCGCACAAGCGGTCTCGTTCCTCCAGACCCGTCGGCTGCTGACGCTCACCGGATCCGGTGGCGTCGGCAAGACACGCCTCGCGATCGTGATCGCCCATGCGGTCCTCCAGGACTACCCTGACGGAGTCCTGTTCGTCGACCTCGCCCCGGTCCGCGATCCCGCACGCGTCCTCGAACGGATCGGGGCGGTCACTGGCGGTGGTGACCGCCCGGCACAGGTGATCGGGAACCGACGGATGCTGCTCGTTCTCGACAACTTCGAACAGGTGATCGGGGCCGCCGGTGACGTGGCCAGCCTGCTCGACCACTGCCCGTCGATGAAGCTCGTCATCACGAGCCGAGCGCCACTGCGAATCCGCGGCGAGCAGCGGCTGGAGGTCCCGCCTCTCACCGACGCCGATGCCGTGGGCCTATTCGAGCAGCGCGCCGAGCGGGCCCTGGGATCAGCGGCACTCACCCCGCCCCTGGTGGATGACATCGTCGGGCGCCTGGACGGCCTACCGCTCGCGATCGAGCTTGCCGCTGCGCGGCTCGGCGTGCTCGCGCCGCAGGTCCTTCGCGACCGCTTGTCGGACCGCCTGTCCATCCTGGGTGCTGGCATGCGGGACTCGCCTGATCGACACCGCACCCTTCGAGAAACCATCGCGTGGAGCTACGAGCTGCTGACTCCGGCTGCGCAGGGAGCCTTCCGACGGCTGTCCACGCTGGCAGGTGGATTCGACCTTGCCGCGGCGACCGCCGTCGCTGCCTGCGACATCGATGTCTTCGCTGAATTGGTCGAACAGAGCCTCGTGCATCAGGTCGGCGACCGGTATGCGATGCTCGAGACGATCCGGGAGTTCGCGAGCGAGGCGCTCGAAAGCGACCCGGATGCGACCGCGACGCGCGACCGCCACCTGACCCACTTCACCTTCGTCGCCTTGGACGCGCGCGAGAAGACTCCCGACGGGAGGCGCACTCGTGGCAGCGCATGGCTCGCGATGTGCGATGCGGAACGAGAGAACCTCCGTCTCGCGTTCGATTGGGCGGTCGAGCGCGGCGCCGAGCATGGCCTGATCTCCCTGTTCCGGGCGGTCGAGATGTATTGGCTGCTGATCGGGTCACCGGATGTGGGAGAACGATGGGGCGAGGCGGTACTTCGATCGAAGGCGGGATCGGATCCGAGAACGCGGAGTCAGATCCTCGCGGTCCTCAGCGAATTCCCGCGCGTCTGTGGGGACCATCGACGGTCCGCTGCACTCAAGCTGGAGGCGATCGCGATCGACCGTCGCCTTGGGGATGACATCGGGGTGTCAGTCGTCCTCGACGATCTCGCCTCCGTCTACGCGTCGGTCGGTCGATTCACGGAGGCTCGGGACTGCTTTGCCGAGTCGATGGCGATCATCGACGCACGACCCGAGGAGGATCCGAGGAATCGCGTCCATCCCCTTGCCGTCGGCGTGGAGATCGCACTCCTCGAGGGGCGACCGACCGAGGCAGTCGCCTGGCTGTCGGAGCTGGACGCGGCCGAGTCAGGTCGAGACATCCCGCCTGACTGGGTCGTCCAGTCGGAGGTCCTGCGGGCAAGGGTCCGGCGGGCGATGGGCGACCCCGAGGGTGCCATGACCCACGCATCGACGGCCGTTACCGTTGCTGGTCGGATCGGCTTCAGGATCGGCGTCGTCGACGCCGTCGACGAGCTCGCGGCTATGTCCGCATCCTCGAGGCCCGACCGGGCTGCTCGCTACTTCGGCATGGCGGACCGGCTCCGGGCTGAGGCTCGGATGGTGGGTTGGGATCCTGCCGGCCGGCAACGGATCGTGACGGACCTGCGGGCGACCATCGGTGAGGCCGACTACACGCGCCTGCACGCTGAGGGGCATGCGCTCACGATGGCGGCCATCGTGGAAGCGGCGTCGCAGCCGAGCTGACCACACGACCTGAGGGGTCGGCGTCAGGCGGCCGAGCGCGACTGGATACGTACTGTTTCGTGCCACCTACCCGTTTCGTGCCACCTACCCGTTTCGTGCCACCCACCCGTTTCGTGCCACCCACCCGTTTCGTGCCACCCACCCGTTTCCTGCCACCTAGTGGCGTGGTTCGTGCTCGGCGGATCCGGGGCCGTGACGGGCTGCATCGGCGTCCTCGGATGGGCACGGGCGGACTCGATTTCGGCTGACATGGCCGTCCGTCCGGCATCGATCCTCGCATTGGATGATCCGGGGTCTTGTATGGCAAGGAATTGCTGGCCGCGCCGACGGTTCGCTGGCCGCGCCGACGGTCCACTGGCCGCGCCGAAGGGACGTCCGCCTTCCGCGCGTGGCCGGGCTAGAGTTCGCCCAATTCCATCAGCTGCTTGAGGCGTTCGAGCCCACGGCTCCACGCACGGCGATACCACCACGCCATGGGCGGTCCGACGATCCGTTGAGCGCCCCGCAACATCAGAGTCGTGTCAACGCGGACTCGCGTGCCGCCGTCTTCGCGTCGGAATGTCAGCGCCGTGATGAACGGGGCATTCGGTGATGTCCCCTGCATGACCGCCCGATTTGGCGGCTCATACTCGGTGGCGACCGCGTCGTTCTCGACCTGCCTTCCGAACACGCTCACGACAGCATGTCGCGTGGAACCGACCCCGTGTGGTGGTGGGGACGTCCACCGCTCCTGAACATCTGCAGGGAACCAGATCGACGTCTTCTCCACATCGGTCAGTGCCTGGAAGACATCTTCGATGGGACGCCTGATGACGATGCTGTTGACGACCCTTGCCACCCTGAAACCGTACATCGAGGCGGACGCAATTGCCACGCATCGCACCTCTCGTGTGGCGTTCCCGGGCGGGCGTTGCCGATCGCTGCTTCTGCATGCCCTCACATCGCAGTCTTCGGGTCGGCTGACGGGTCGGCAGGGACGAGCGATGGCCCCTCCGCCCAATCGCTACTATGCGGCGACGCATCCAGCCGGGTGGCGGGATCGGTCGAAGGAGAGGCATGAATTTCCAGGACGTTCTCGATTCGCTCCCGATCGTCGGTGTGTTCTTCGCGTTCGCCATCGTCGCACTCGCCACCTACGAGATCGGCTTCCGCGTGGGACGTTGGTGGCAAGAGCGGACGCCAGACGAAACAGAAGGGCCCACCGGGATGCTGGTCGGTTCCCTGTTTGCTCTCATGGCGTTCCTGCTGGCGATCACGATGGGGATGGCAGCCGACCGCTTCGACACGCGACGCGGGCTCGTCCTCGGCGAGGCGAACTCCATCGGCACCACGTACCTACGGGCCGGATACCTGCCGGAGCCTGCCGCAAGCCAGAGCCAGGAACTGCTCCGCGAGTACGCCTCCCTCCGCACGACCACCAACGACCTCGCCGACACCAAGAAGCGGATCGCCCGGTCGGTCGAGATCCAGAACGTCCTGTGGGCAACGGCTGAAGGTTTGGCCAAGTCCACGCCCGATTCGGACGTCCTGTCGATCTATATCGAGTCCCTCAACGACACCATCGACTTCAACGAAACTCGGATCACGGCCGGCCTGTACGCACGCGTCCCAGCAACGATCATGGTCCTGCTCGTGGTCGGCTCGGCGCTGACCCTGGGCATGCTCGGATACAGCGCGGGGCTGACCCGTCGGCGCAGCCCGGTCACCGCGGTCGTGATGATCGTCGTACTCGGCGCGGTCATTGCCCTCGTCGTCGATCTGGACCGGCCGCGCGATGGCTTCCTCCAGGTGAACCAGCAGCCGTTGATCGACCTCCAGCAGCAGATCGGACCGCCATCGCCCTGACGCCCTGATCTCCAAGCAAGGCGCGCATGTTCATGGCATCGAACGTCCGCAGAGCGCCGTTCGCCGGTCATCGCCTATGAAACCGTTGCGGGAACCGCAGCCAGGGCTTCGATCTCGACGAGGAACTCCGGACGCCCGAGTCGCGCCACCATGAGCACAGTCACTGCGGTCGCGTGCATCCCCCAGACTTCGCGAGATGCCTCGAAACCTTCCTGGACGTTTGACCCGTCCACAAGGTGGATCGTCAGCTTGGCGACGTGCTCCTGGGTCGCGCCGGCCTCGGCAAGGACGGTGAGGACATTTCGGAGCGCCTGAGCCGTCTGCCTCCGGGGCACACGAGGCAAGCGTTGGGCCACCCGCCTGGTACGCGACCGCCTGACGATGGTTCGCAGCGGCCGGCTCGCAGCGGCCGGCTCGCTGCGGCCGACTACTGGCGCGCCATGTGCATTCGGAGCTCCGCCTCCGGATCCACGATCAAGTCGCCGCTCACGTCAACGACCACCTTCTCCAGCTTGCCGGTGAACGCGAACGGGCTCGCGTACTCGGCGGTGACAGGCGATCCCGGGTTGTGGCCGCAGCTGACGCCACCCGGGTTGAACATGAACGGCGTCGTGTATGGCGCATCGGTGGTGGCCACCAAGGCCCCGTCCACGTAGAGCTGGAGCCTGCCCGGGGCACCCCTGCCGTGCGGCATGTCGGGTTGGCCAGTGGGTTCGAACTCGAAGCGGAGCTCGTGGGGCCCGGCGGGCAGCTGGTCGGACGACGAGACCGAGAAGTGCTCCCTGGCCACGTAGTTGTGGACGTAATGGAGCCGGCCGTCCTTCACGTACAGGGAATAGCCGCCGGCCGCCGTGCCTTGGCAGAACAAGACGCCCTCGGCGCCACCCTCCGGGAGGTCGACGGACGCCGTGATGCTGTGCGGTCGGTTGAACAGGCGCGGCGCGGCGAAGTTGGGGATGGATTGCGTGCCGGGGCGGTACGTGTACTTGTCCCGTGGGAGCGAGACGAGTGGCTTCTCGGCGGCCATCCGCTGGAGCCCGCTGCCGTCGACCGGCATGACTCCGTACTTGCCAGCCTCGACATACCACGTGCCGATCAGCTCGATCAACTTGGCGCGGTGCGCTTCGGCGAGGTTGTGATTCTCGGCCGGATCCTCATCGATGTGGTACAGCTCCCAGGCGGTCGCGTCGAGCTCGGTGAGCTTCTCTGCGGAGATCGGGTTGCCAAACCCGGTGCCTGCCTCGGTGAACGACGGGCCCGGCCACGGGCAGACCGCCCGCCAGCCGTCCTTGTAGATCGCGCGATGGCCGAGCATCTCGAAGTACTGGGTGCGGTGCCGGCTCGGGGCCTCCGGGTCGTCGAGCGCGTGCCCGAAGCTGACTCCCTGGATCGGTGCCTGGGTGATGCCGCGGATCGACGCCGGTGCCTCGACGCCGAGAAGGTCGAGCACGGTGGGGACCATGTCGATGATGTGGGCGTACTGCGGACGGATCTCGCCGCGTGCCTTGATCCCCGCGGGCCACGACACGATGAACGGGTCGGTCGAGCCGCCGCGATACGTCTCGCGCTTCCAGCGGCGGAACGGCGTGTTGCCCGCCCAGGTCCAGCCCCATGGGTAATGGTTGAAGTGGTCGGGGCCACCGATCTCGTCGATGACGGCCAGGCTCTCCTCGAGCGACTCCTGGGCATTGTTGAAGAACTGCGCCTCGTTCGTGGTCCCGGTGGGGCCGCCCTCCGCACTGGCGCCGTTGTCCGAGATCGCCATCACGATCGTGTTCTCCAGGACGCCCTGCTCACGCAGGAAGTCGAGCAGCCGTCCGAGATGATGGTCGGTGTGGCTCAGGAACCCCGCGAAGACCTCCATCATGCGGGCCGAGAGCCGGCGCGCCTCGGGCGACAGGGACTCCCACTCGGGCACGTCAGGATCATGGCGCGACAATTCGGCGTCGGCGGGCAGGATGCCGAGCTCCTTCTGCCGCGCGAAGACCTTCTCCCGATAGGCGTCCCAGCCGTCGTCGAACTCGCCCGCGTACCGGTCGGCCCACTCCCTCGGCACGTGGTGGGGCGCGTGGGTCGCGCCGAAGCAGAGGTTCAGGAAGAACGGCTTGTCGGGATCGATCTGGCGCAGATCGCTGATGAACTCGATCGACTTGTCAACGAGATCCTCGGTCAGGTGGTAGCCCTCCTCGGGCGTCCTTGGCGCCTCGACCGGGTGGTTGTCGTACACCAGATCCGGATACCACTGGCTGGTGTCACCACCCAGGAAGCCGTAGAAGCGCTGGAATCCCCGCCCAAGCGGCCAACGGTCGTACGGTCCGGCGGCCGTCTCGAACACGCTCGGGGTGAGGTGCCACTTGCCCACCATGTACGTGGCATAGCCATGCTGGAGGAGCATCTCCGAGAGCATGCCGTTCTCGAACGGCATCACCCCGTTGTAGCCCGGGTAACCGGACGAGAGCTCGGTAATGCAGGCCATCCCGTTGCTGTGATGGTTGCGACCAGTCAAGATGCACGAGCGGCTTGGCGAGCAGAGCGCCGTGGTGTGCATGTTGCTGAAGCGGAGCCCGTCCCCCGCGAGCGCATCGAAGGTCGGCGTTTCGATCGGGCTGCCATAGCAGCCCAGGTGCCCGAAGCCGGTGTCGTCGAGGACGACGAACAGGATATTCGGCGCTCCGTGCGGCGCGCGCACGGGCGCCGGCCAGGCCGGGCTTGACTCATCGGCGGTGCGGCCGATAACGCCCGGAAAAGCCGTGCCTTCCGGGTATTCCACGATTGGCATCAAGCTCCCCTTCTGGATCCTGCGCTGCGGCGACGGTGAGACCCGGCACTACTCTGGAAGAGAAGGATAGATGGGCCGAGCCGCCGCCATCTCGATGGTGCGACATCCCGTCGTTGCGCACCCACCCTTTGGCCGCGTGGAGGCGACCTCGGGGCGCCGTTGACCTGGCGCCCCTATGAAACCGTTGCGGGAACCGCAGCCAGGGCTTCGATCTCGACGAGGAACTCCGGACGCCCGAGTCGCGCCACCATGAGGACAGTCACTGCGGTCGCGTGCATCCCCCAGACTTCGCGAGATGCCTCGAAACCTTCCTGGACGTTTGACCCGTCCACAAGGTGGATCGTCAGCTTGGCGACGTGCTCCTGGGTCGCGCCGGCCTCGGCAAGGACGGTGAGGACATTTCGGAGCGCCTGAGCCGTCTGCTCCCGCAAGCCAGGTCCGACGACCGTGCCTGTCGCATCGACGCCATTCTGACCGCCCACGACGACGAGGCGACTGCCGGGCTCGATGACGACGCCCTGGGAGAACGCGGGGTTGCGATGCATCGTGGCAGGATTGAGGTGCGTCAGCGACATCACAGGGCTCCTCCTTGACCGGATCACAGCGATCGGCGTGAGCGGGACCCGGCCGAGCGAAGCGTCAGCATAGAACGCGGCCGGTCGTCGCAGGACCACCGCAGCGAGGGCGCATGACGCACGTGCCGCTGAGGCTTGTGTCGCGGTCGTAGGCTCGGTCGATGACGCCGTTCAGGATCGGCCAGATCGCAGTGATCCTGGCCGTGGCGTTTGCTCTGAGCGGTTGCTCGACTGTCCCGAACCTCTATCACGGCGGCGGTCCTCGCGGCCAGTTGGTATGGCGCCCCAACGGATCCGTCAGTCGCGGAGGACCTTTTCCAGCGCCTTGCCTTTCGCGAGCTCGTCGACGAGCTTGTCCAGGTAGCGGATCTGCTGCAATCATGCTCCCCTCCCCGCCTCATGCGCCGTGTCGACCTAGACAGACTGGGGCTGCGCACCACGTGGCTAACGCGGATATGTGTGTCTGACACGTGGTCGCCTCCGGCCGCTCAACGCCCACCGCTTGCCGCGTTCCTGGCAGGAACGCTCTCTCGACAGCCACGCTCGCTCCTCCGGGATGTGCATATGAGACGCGATCACTCCACGAGAGGCCGGACGGAGCCCCGGTGGCGGCGGGGCGGCCGCCACCGGGAAGGGACATTCAGGGCGCGATGCGCTGCCATGCCGGCCCGGCGCAACACGTCCCGCCCCACGAACGCGTCTCAAGAGTGCATTCCGCCACATGGGAGCCTCGCATGAGCCCGCTTTCGATCGCCACACTCGGACGCGCGCTCGCGATCGCGGCCTGTGTCGCGGTTGCGGCCTGCCAATCCACCTCGTCACCAAGTGCCAGCGCCCCCCCGTCGAGCACTGCGTCCAGTCTCGTCTCCATCGCAGCCACTCCGCTGGATACTGCGACGCGATCATCGGCCCCGGCGGCGGCCACCGTTCCGGCGAAGCCGACCGGCGTGACGTTCAAGACTGACGTCGTGGAGCTCCCGGGGCCCACCGGGACTGACGAGATCACATACCAGGCCACGCACATTGTCCGTTGGAAGGCTCCCCTCACGGCGGGCGTGGAGATCAGGGTCTACGGTGTCACCGAGTGCCTGTCGGAGCCGAGCGACCCGTCTCCAGGGACCAGTGGGCCGTGCTTGGTCGAGCACACGCAACTTCCCCCGTCGGTCATGGCTCTGGCGGCCACAGCAACGGCGGCCGCAGGTGAGATCAGCTGGGTCGCGCCGTCCTACTACGAGTGCGCTGGTCCTCCGGTCGGCCCGGATGGCCTCGATTACCACGCGATCGTCGTCGCCTCGTACAACGCCGCCGGCCACTCCATCTTCGCGATCGCGTACCCGGGCGGTTGGTGGCGCGGCGCCCCAGGCGAAGTGATCTGCTGAGCGCCCCAACGCGGACACCGAACGCGGCGCGCCGAACGCAGACGTGGCGTGGCGCCCCCGGACGGACTCGAACCGCCGACGCAGGCCTTAGGACGGCCTCGCTCTGTCCACTGAGCTACGGGGGCGCGCACTTCATCCTACCGCGGAAGAGGGGCAGATCCGCGCCCTCGCCTACAATCGGCGGCGTGACGACCGCTCCCCTCCCCGACCTCGTCCTGTACAGCCGGCCGGGCTGTCACCTCTGTGACGATGCGCGCGCGATCCTCAATGCACTCCTCGACGAGCGAACCCGGGCCGGGCGCCCGGCACCGACCGTCGTCGAACGCGACATCCAGTCCGACCCCGCCTGGGAGCAGGCGTACTTCACGTCGATCCCGGTCGTGGAGCTAGGCGACCGTCGGCTCGAACTGGCCACCAGCGCCGTGAGATTGCGTACTTTCCTGGCCGACGCCCTGGACGCCTGACGGAGTTCGATGTCCGGCACCGACCTCACGATCGTCGTCGCCCTCGCTGCGGGAGTCATCAGCTTCCTGTCACCCTGCGTCCTGCCCCTCGTTCCGGCGTACCTTGGCCAACTCACTGCCATCGCGGTGGCTGGTTCGGCGGCCGGGGCTCGCCCATCACGCTGGCTGGCGATGCGGCATGCGCTCGCGTTCGTCGCCGGGTTCGGGGCCGTCTTCACGATCCTCGGGATCACGGCGACCTTCGCCGCCGGACCGCTGGTCGACTACCTTCCGGCCTTGCGCACCATCGGCGGCCTGGTCCTCGTCGTGCTCGGGCTTGAACTCGCCGGCCTGTTGCGCATCCCCGGCCTCCAGCGCACCTGGCGCCCGCTGGATGCTGGCGCCGCAGAGTCGCTCGCGTCGGCCACGGGATCGACTTCGTTCTCGACCTCGTCGCCAGGAATGGGTGACCGCCTGGGCAGCCGGCTCGTCACGTCACGCGGTGGGTGGCTTGCATCGTTCGGCCTCGGGTCCATCTTCGCGATCGGCTGGAGCCCGTGCATCGGGATCATCCTCGGCGGCATCCTGACCATGGCCGCGACATCGGGGACCGTCGTCCAGGGTACCGTGCTCCTCGTCGCGTACACGATCGGGCTCGGCCTGCCGTTCCTCCTCCTCGCACTCGTTTTCGACCGCGCGCCCCGGCTGATGGCCCCGCTCGTTCGGCACGGTCGGACCGTCTCTCTCATCGGCGGCCTGCTGGTCGTATTCATCGGGCTGGCCATGCTGTTCGACTGGCTGGTGCTCTTCCCCCGCTACTTCAACTTCAACACGGCCATCTGATGACCGATCGACCAGAGTTCAGTCACAAGCGCGAACGGCACGGGGTGATCGGCCCGTTCAGCGGGCGCCAACTCGTGTTCGCATTCGTTGCGGTCGTCATGGCCGTCGTCATCCTCGTCGGGGTGACCACGCCCCTGGGCAATACCGCCGACGGGCCGGCCGTCGTGGATCCGCACGCGACCGCCTACATCCTCTCCTCGCCGCCCGCGACCGGCCTGGTCGTCGGGGCGATGGCGCCGGAGTTCACCATCACGAACGACGACGGCACGACCTATCAGCTGACTGACCTCGACGGCACGCCGGTCCGCCTTGCAGACCTCCGAGGCAAGGCCGTCTGGATCAACTTCTGGACGACCTGGTGCCCGCCCTGCCAATCCGAGGTACCGACCCTGCGCGACCTCTCCGAACGGTACAAGGACCAAGGCCTCGTGCTGGTTGCGATCAGCGTCCAGGAGACGTCCCCGGCCGACGTTGCGGCGTATGCGGCTCGGTACGATCTCGGCTACACGATCGGGTTCGATGGCTCCGGGAAGATCTTCCACGAGTACAAGGCCTTCGGCCTCCCGACCCAGGTGTTCATCGATCCGGACGGGGTCATCGCCTCGATCGTCGGTGCTCCCCTGGACACGGCCGCCGCGATCGCCCAGATCGAGGCGATCCTGCCACCGAACTAGGGTCAGGCGGCGGCCTCGTACCGGAATCGATCGCGGTCACGGACGAGCCGGCCGATCGGGTGCCGGGTCTCGTGCGACAGAACGACGATCCACCCCTCATCGGCGGCCTGGGCGAACAACTCCGCCTTTCGGCTGACCGAGTCCAGCGGGAAGTCGTCGTATGACGTGACCCAGCGCGGATTGGCGGCCCACGGCCGCATCAGGAGGTCGCCGAAGAAGGCCAGGGTCCGACCGCCATCGCCGGACCCGCGCACGATGATCGCCTGGTGCCCGGTCGAATGGCCGCCTGTCGGGACCGCGGACACGCCGGGCAGCAGCTCCTTCTCGCCATCGACCCAGCCCTCGGCACCCCAATCCCGGACCAGCTGCAATTCCGGCTGGACGTACGAGGCCACGAGCCTCGGGTTGTCGCCGAGAGCCACCTCCCATTCAGCCCGCTGGGCGACGATCGAAGACCGAGGGAAGGCTCTCGAGCCATCGGCCCGGAGCAGGCCGCCGGCATGGTCGAAATGGAGATGGCTCATCGCGACGATATCGACGGTTGCCGGCTGGAACCCGGCTGCCTCGAGTGCCGGGATGATGGCCGGGCCCTCGTACGACCGCATCTCCCGCGTCTTGTCGTCGGCCCGCTCCCCGATCCCGGTCTCGACCAGGACCCGACCGGCTGGGGTCTCGATCAGCAGGCAGTTGAGCGCCTGGAGCAATCGTCGCTTGTCGTCCACCTCCTGGTCGACGAGCCGATCCCACAGAACCCACGGCACCGGACCGAACAGGACCCCGGCATCCGACCGGAACGAACCAGCCTGGATCAGCGCGACCCGGACACCGCCGCCGAGGTCGCTGGCCCAATCGACCGAATCGTTCATGGCCATCGGCTTACTTGCGTGCCGGCTCCCCGGTCGAACGACCGGCCTCGAAATCGCGGTGGAACGCCGATGCCGTCGGTTCCGACTGACCCTGGTACTTGGAGCCGAGCTCGGCGGACCCGTACGGTCGATCGACCGGGCTGGACATCTTGAAGAAGCTGATCTGGCCGATCCGCATCCCGTAGTAGAGGGCGATCGGCAGGTTCGCGACGTTCGACAGCTCGAGGGTCAGATTGCCCTTCCAGCCAGGATCCACGTAGCCCGCGGTCGAGTGGATGAGCAGGCCGAGACGGCCGAGCGAACTCTTCCCCTCGAGACGCGCGACGAGATCGTCGGGAAGCTCCACCCACTCGTGGGTCTGGCCGAGGACGAATTCACCGGGATGGAGGATGAACGGCTCATCGTCCGAGATGGTCAACAGCTCGGTCAGGTCGGGTTGCGGGGCGCGGACGTCGATGAACGCGTAGCGATTGTTCCGAAAGACCCGGAACGATCGGTCGAGGTGCAGGTCGACCGACGACGGCTGGAGGTCGTGCGCATCGTAGGGCTCGATCCGCACGGTCCCGGCTTCCAGTGCGGCCCGGATGTCGCGGTCGGACAGGACGCTCATTTGACCAGTGCCCCGGTGCCGCGTTCTGCGTAGAGCGTATCCACCTCGCGCTTGAGTGCCTCCAGATCCTCGAAGCTCTGATACACGCTGGCGAACCTGATGTACGCGATCTGGTCGATGCCGCGAAGTCGTTCCATCGCCAGCGCGCCGACCGTCGACGACGGGACCTCGGTCACGCCCGCGGCACGCAACTCGGCTTCGATCGCGTCGGCAGCGGTCTCAGCGGCATCGTCAGGGACGGGCCGGCGGGTCAGGGCCTTGCGCAGGCCGGACACGAGCCGATCGCGGTCGAATTCCTGCCGTGCCCCATCGCGCTTGATGATGACCAGCCGGGCAGCTTCGACGCGCTCGTACGTGGTGAACCGCATGCTGCATGACGCACACTCGCGCCGGCGTCGGATCGTGGCCGAATCATCGAGGTCTCGGGAGTCGACGACGCGCGTCTCCCTGTCACCGCATTGGGGGCAGCGCATCGCTCTCCAGTCCGCCTCATACCACAAGGGATAGTGGTGCCCGGCGAGGATACCACTAGATGGTGTGTCGATCACCGGCTTCGAGCTCATCTGCAGCGAGTGCGTGACGGGCGATCGCCTCGCGCGCATGGATCAGGTTCAGATAGCCCCGCTTGACCGACGTCTGCGCCTCCAACTCCCGCGGTCCACGACGAGCCGTGATCATGATGGTCGTCCCGTGGTCGACCATCTCGAGGGCGCGTTCCGCGCGTTCCAGGTCGGCCACGATATCGGTCCGGATCTGCACGGCGGCAGGCGGACCGCCGAGTGCTCGAGCTTCGTCCAGGTACCGGTGCACGGCTTCGGTCGCGGCCATCACGGTCGGCGCGATCGTTTCGGGATCGACCTGGCGCCGGCGGACGGCATCGATCTCGCCGACTGCACCGCCAAGCGACACGTCGATCCGTGCCGCAAGGTCACGGACATTGGTCCGGAACCGTTCGACCTCCCGGGTCCGCGCGACGATCCGTCCCGTGCCGCGGAGGACGACGGCCAGGCCGGCCACCAGCGCGATGAACGCCGCGATCGGCAGCAGGACGATGAGGTCGGTCATGCGGTCCGTGCCCCGGGGCCGGGTTCAGCTCGACCGCGTGCGCAGCAGTTCGAGTAGCGCGCCGCCTACCTCGAACAGGTCGCCGGCGACGAATAGATCGGCGAATTCGGCGATCGGCGCGTCCACATCCCGGTTGATCGCCACGATGGCACCCGATGTCCGCATCCCGACCTTGTGCTGGATCGCGCCGCTGATCCCGAGCGCGAGGTACAGCTCCGGCTTGACGATCTTGCCGGTCTGGCCGATCTGCTGGCTGTATGGGATCCACCCGGAGTCGACGGCCGCACGCGACGCCCCGACTGCGCCGCCGAGCACCTCCGCAAGGTCGCGAACGATGCCGAAGCCGTCGGGTCCGGCGACACCCCGGCCGCCCGCGACGATGATCCGGGCTTCCTCGATCGGCGCCGCCGCCTCCGCCTCGCTGACCCGTTCGACGATACGGACCGCGGGCAGCGTGGCCGCGGATGCCCCCGCTCGCGGTTCGACCCGCCCGACCTCCTGGGCCTCGGTCGCGGTCGTCACGTTCGGCCGGATCGCGATGAATCCGCGACCGGCGACGAACCCGGACGTCGTCAGGAGTTTGCCGCCGAACACGCTCATCTCGACCGCCGGCCCGTCGTCGGTCCAGGTGACGCCCGTCGCGTTGACCAAGACGCCGAGTCCAGTCATGGCCGAAACAGCGCCCGCCAGGTCACGACCGTCGGCCCCGGCACCCACGAAGATCACGTCGGGCTCCTCGGTCGCGAGCAATGCGGCCACGTGACCCGCGGCGACCGCCGACCAGGCATGATCCGCCGCAGCCGGGTCGGCGATGGACCAGACCACCGGCAGATAGGCTGCAAGCTCGGCCGCCGTCGCTGCCGGATCCTGTCCGATGGCCAGGCCGATCACCTCGCGGCCGGCGCCCGCCGCAAGGCCGCGGGCAAGGGTCGCGGCTTCGGCGCTGATCCTCGCCAACCCGCCGTCGGGCCCTGGCTCCGCGATGACCCAGAACGCGCCCATCAGATGATCCTCCGCTCGACCAGGAAGTCGACGATCCGGGTCGCACCCTCCACCGGCGTGCCCCGAACGATCTCCGTGGCGGCGCGGGACGGAGGCAGCTGACTCGCACGGACCGCCGTGGTCGCCACGGCCGATCCGACCGTCGCGGCATCCAGACCCAGGTCGGCGAGCGATCGGGTGGTGATCTCCTTGTTGCGGGCGGCCATGATCCCCTTGAGTGACGGATAGCGAGGCTCCCCGAGCGCCTGCGTCCCGGAGATGACGACCGGCATCGGAGCTTCGAGCAGGTCGTAGCCTGTCGGGCTGATCCGTCGGACCCGGACGGAACCCGCGGCCGGGTCCGGCTCGATCCGGGAGGCATACGACAGGAGCGGCAGCCCAAGGTGGGCCGCGACCGCGGCCGGAACGATCCCGCCGACCCCATCGGATGCGTCGATCCCGGCAAAGACCATGTCGAACTCGAGTTCGCGCAGGGCGGCAGCCAGGACGGTCGCGGTGGACACCAGGCACGAGCCGGCCAGGGCGGGGTCCGTCACGTGGACGCCGCGATGGGCACCCATGGCAAGGCCCTTGCGCAGGGTTTCAGGCCCATTCACCGGCGCCATCGACAGCAACGTGATCTCGCCCTCGCCGGCAGCCTCGATCAGCTTGAGCGCGGCCTCGAGGACGTATTCGTCATTGCCGTTGATGACAGCCGGGACGGAGGCTCGGTCGAGTCGCTGATCGGGATCCAGGCGCTCGCCGGCGGAGGCTGGGTCCGGGACGGGTTTGACGAGCACGACGATGCGCACCGGGCGGTGGTCCTCCCTGCCGACGAGTCAGCCGTCCCGTCCGAGCAAGGCCCGTGCGACGACGAGACGTTGGATCTGCTGCGTTCCTTCGTAGAGCTGGGTGATCTTCGCGTCGCGCATCATCCGCTCCACCGGGAACTCTTCGATGTAGCCGTACCCTCCGAGTACCTGGACGGCATCGGTGGTGACTCGCATCGCCGCGTCCCCGGCCACGAGTTTACACATCGCGGCCCAGCGACTCGCCGTAGCCGGGTCGGCCTCGATCTCCGTGCACGCCTTGTACAACAGCTGACGTGCCGCCTCGGTCGCGGCATCCATGTCGGCGAGCATCGCGCCGACCATCTGGAAGTCGCCGACACGCTGCCCGAACTGCCGACGGTCCTTCGCGTAGGCCGTGGCGACCTCGAGCGCCCCCTGGGCGATCCCAACGGCCTGGGCGGCGATCCCGGGCCGGCTCCGGTCGAACGTGCCCATCGCCAGACGGAATCCGTCCCCCTCCTCGCCGATCAGACTGGACGCGGGGATCCGAACGCCATCGAAGGCAAGCTCCGCGGTGGGGCTGCCTCGGATACCCATCTTGTGCTCGAGACGCGTGACCTCGAAACCGTCCGCCGGGACCTCGACGATAAAGCACGACAGACGCTTGTGACCGGCCGACGGATCCGGGTCGGTGACCGCGAAGACGGTGATGAGGTTCGCGACCGAACCGTGGGTGATGAACCGCTTGGACCCGGTGATCACATAGTCGTCACCATCGCGGACCGCGCGCGTCTTGATCCCGCTGGCGTCAGATCCGGCCTCCGACTCGGTGAGCGCAAAGGAGATGAGATGCTCCCCGGAGGCAAGCCGCGGGATCCAGCGGGCCTGTTGCTCCGCCGTCCCCGCCATCAGCAGGGGTAGCGCACCGAGGGCTTGCACGGCCAGGATGAGACCGGTCGTCGCGCACGCCCGGCTGAGTTGCTCGATCGCGAGGCAGACGGTCAGCAGATCCGCCCCGATCCCGCCGTGCTCTTCAGGGAACGGCAGGGCGAGGATGTCCTGCGCCGCGAGCAACTCGCGAAGGTCCTGGGGAAACGCGCCGTCCTTGTCGATCGCGGCGGCCCTCGGCGCGACTCGCTCGTCGGCCAGGGTGCGGACGGCATCCCGAAGGAGCGTCTGCTCCTCGGACAATCGGTAGGTGGGCGGCGTGCGATCAGTCACCACCGGCATCCTACCAGCGCAACGTGGGCGCCTGGGTGAGTGCTCAGAGCACGGTTAGCTGACGTTCAGTGGGGACGGACGCGATCCGTGCTGCCAGGACTTCGCTGATATCCATCGCGCTGACGGCGCTTCCGCCGTCGGCAGCGGCCAGACCATCGGTCATCATGACCATGCAGAACGGACACGAGGTGGCGACCGTCTCGGCGCCGGTCGCGATCACCTGGCTCGTCCTCGACTCGTTGATCCGGGTGCCCCGCGTCTCCTCCATCCACATCCGGCCTCCTCCGGCCCCGCAGCAGAACGTGTTCTTCCCCGACTTCTCCATCTCGGTGATCGTGACCCCGGCAGCGCCCAGGACGTCACGGGGTGCCGCGATGACGTTGTTGTAGCGCGCGAGGTAGCAGGAGTCGTGGACGGTCACGCTGCCGGGACGATGGTCGCCGGTCGCGGATGTCGCGTCTTCCGGCAGTGTGGCCAGGCGTCCCGAGGCGACCAGGCCGGCCAGGAACGTCGAGTGGTGGACGATCGTGTAGTGCCCACCGGCCTGACCGTACTCGTTGCCGATCGTGTTGAAGCAGTGCGGACAGGCGGTGACGATCGTCCGCTTGCCCATGGCGTACTTGTCGAGGGTCTCGACATTCCCCATCGCGAGCATCTGGTACACGTAGTCGTTGCCCATCCGGCGAGCCGGGTCGCCGGTGCACGATTCTTCCTGGCCGAGGATCGCGAACCGAACGCCGGCTGCGTGGAGGCAGGTCGCCACGGCCCGCGCGACCTTCTGGTTCCGGGTGTCGAACGCCGCTGCGCAACCGACCCAGTAGAGGACCTCGAGTTCGTCGAGGCGCCCGTCGGCGGCCATCGCAGCGACGGTCGGGACCTCGAATTCCAGCGGCTTCGTCCAGTCGAGCCTCGACGACGATGGCTGGCCCCACGGGTTTCCCTGGTTCTCCATCGCCCGGAAGGCGCTCGTGAGCTCCGTCGGGAACCGCGACTCCTCGAGGACGAGGTTCCGGCGGAGACCGACGATCTTGTCGACGTGCTCGATGAGGACCGGGCAGGCCTCGACACAGGCCCCGCAGGTCACGCAGTCCCAGACCGCGTCGTACGGGATCGCCGTATCGACGATCGGCTGGCCCAGCTTCGCGGCCGACACGGTCGTGTCGTCGAGGCCGTAGGTGTCGCGGACGATGGGCGAATTCGGGATCAGGTCGGTCGTTCGCTCGGCCGACTCGGACATCGACCGGATGCCCATGATCATCGTCTTCGGATTCAGCGGCTTGCCCGTGTTGAAGGCAGGGCAGGCTTCCTGGCACCGACCGCACTCGGTGCAGGTGAAACCGTCGAGCAGGTCCTTCCAGCCGAGGTCCTGGAGTGTCTTCAAGCCGAACGTCGCGGTCTCGTCCTCGAGGTCCATCTTCGGCAACTCGCCGCGCGGAGCGAGCTTTCGGAACCAGACGTTGACGAAGACCGTGTAGACGTGGAAGTGCTTGTTCGTCGGGATATAGAGGAGGAACGCCGCCATCACCACGATGTGGCTCCACCACAGCGCGCCGAAGGCAGCCTGGGTGATCGACACGTCGATCGGATCGAGCGGAACGGCGAGTGCGTTCGCGATGAATGCGCCATCCACCGGGCCGTACGTCGCGACCTCGAACACCTGGGCGACGAACTCGGTCGCGACGACGAGGCCGATCATCACCAGCACCAGCACACCCGCCCGGTTGAGCGAGAGTCGGGTGGGCCGGTCGACGAGGCGGCGCTTGAACAGGTAGATGAGGACCAGCAGGACGCCGACCGCGATGATGTTCTGGATGCCGACGAGGAAGACCCACACGACCCCATCGAGGGGCCACGAAGCGATCGCCTGGACCAACCCGCCGGTGACGACATTGATGTTCCCGATCAGCAGAAGCGTCGATCCGAGGAAGACGATGTAGTGGATCGATCCAGCCCTGGTCCAACGGAACATCTTCGTCTGAAGGATCGTGTACCGGAACAGCCCCCAGGCCCGGCGTCCGATCTGCGCGTCCGAGGTCGAGACGCCGGATCGGACGGACGTGAAGACCCGCAGTCGCCGCGCCAGGACCAGCATCAGGACGCCGAACGCGCCCCAGAAGATCGGGAAGACGAGCGGGTAGGCCGGGACCTCGGCGAACGCGTCGAACATACGGGTCAGCCTCCCTGTGTCTCTGTACCCCTGGCGTGATCGTACGGCCCAGCCAGGGTCTCCAGCGCATGATCGAGGACCGGGACGATCGCCTCGAGCGACTCGATGGCACCGTTCGGACTGCCCGGCAGGTTGATGATGAGACTCCCCGCGCGAACGCCGACGACACCCCTGGACAGGTCCGCGAGTGGTGTCCTGGCTCGACCGTAGGCCCGCATCGCCTCGGCGAACCCGGGGATCTCGTAGTCGATGATCGCCTGCGTCGCTTGTGGCGTCACATCCCGTGGTGTCAGGCCGGTGCCACCGGTCGTGATCACGAGTGCGTGTGCCTCCGAACCAGAGATCAGGGCAGCCTCGATCGACGGCGCGTCATCACTGACCACGGCCCGCTCGACGGAGAAGCCGAGGGTCGTCAGTCGATCGGCCACCCGCTGGCCGGATTCGTCGACCCGAACTCCCGCGGCGACGCCGTCGCTGGCCGTGATGACCAGTGCCGATCGACCGCTCACCCGGGACCCTTGCGCTTGGAGCCGACGCGACCGGCAGCCCGGGCACCGGGGCGGGGTCGTTTCGACGGCTCATCCGGGGTCGACTGGCGGACCCAGGTCCCGCTCTTGCCACCGGTCTTCGAGACCAGCCGGAGACCGCGGATCTCGACGCCGCGCTCGACACCTTTGACCATGTCGTAGATCGTCAGTGCAGCGATCGAAGCGGCTGTCATGGCCTCCATCTCGACGCCGGTGGGTCCGGTCGTGGCAGCTTCAGCCCGGATACGCAGGACGCCTCCAGGTCGATCCGGGGTGATCGCGACGACCAGATCGGTCAGTGCGAGTGGGTGACACAGCGGGATGAGGTCGCTCGTGCGCTTCGCGCCCATCACCCCCGCCAATTCGGCCACCGCGAGGACGTCTCCCTTTGCCCCGCCACCATCGATGACGAGACTCATCGTCTCGGCAGAAACCGCGACGCTGGCTTCCGCGATCGCACGACGGGCGGTCGGCGGCTTGCCGGAGACGTCGACCATGCGCGGACGGCCGGCGCGATCCACGTGGGACAGTCGCCGTCGTTCGGCGCGTGGTTGCGGTCGCGATTCCATCGGGTCCTCCGGGGTCCAGGTCAGGCGGTCGTCGACATCATGCCCCGTCCAGCCACCACAGCGCGACTTCCGAGCCCGCTGGCAGCCGGTCGTCGGCCTCCGGGATCACGGCCAGGGCATCCGCTGCGGCCAGCGCCGAGATGACATGACTCCCCTGACCGCCGGCAAGGTGCACCAGCACCCGGCCACGGTCGTCACGGACCGGTGCGCCGGTCCCATCCCGCTCAGCCTCCACCCGCAGGAACGCGCGACGGCCATGACTCTTGGCCACATCCTCCCCGAGGACGGCCCGATCGACCGGCCGCGACCATGACCGCCGCCCGGCCAGCCTTCGGATCGCGGGGCGCACGAACAATTCGAACGTCACTGCCGACGACACCGGGTTGCCCGGCAGGCCGAAGATCAGGACGGGAGCGCCGCCACCGGGTCGGTCGGCGATCCCGAACGCGAACGGCTTGCCGGGCTGGACGGCGACTCGCCAGAGGTCGATCCGGCCGATCGACTCGATGGCCGTCTTCACGACGTCGTACGGACCGACCGAGACCCCTCCAGACACGATGAGTGCGTCCGCGCCACCATCGAGGCCACGCCGAAGACGCTCGACGACGTCACCGAGGCGGTCGCGGGCGATCCCGAGGTCGATGGGTTCGCCTCCCGCAGCGGTGACGAGCGCCCGGATACCGGGGCCGTTCGCATCGGGGATCCCCGCAGGGCCGAGGGCTTCGCCTGGACCCCGGACCTCATCGCCCGTCGCCAGCACCGCCACCCGCGGGCGACGGTGTACGACCAGATCATCCACGCCGGCCCCGCTCAGAAGCGTCACGGCGGCTGCGGTCAGGGCGATCCCAGACCCGAGCAGTTCGTCGCCTTCTTCCAGGTCGCTCCCCGCGACCCGGACGGACGCCCCGGTCGCCACGACGACATGGACGAGACACGCGGCGGGAAGTGGGCCCGTCGCATCGCGCCCCCGTGGACCTGCGCCCCCGCCGCGGGTCAGCGGGGTCGTCTCTTCTACCGGCACGACGGCATCCGCGCCATCGGGAAGGCGAGCCCCGGTCGCGATCCGGATCGCGTTTCCCGGCCGGACTTCGCCGTCCGGCGCGGCCCCTGCGGCGATATCACCGACGACCACGAACTTGACCGGCGACGCTTCGGTGGCGTCCGCCGTATCGGTAGCCCGGATCGCGTAGCCGTCCATCGCCGAATTCGGCCACGGCGGCAGTGAGACGACCGCCGAGACCGGCGCGGCGGTCACGCGCCCGAGCGCCGCCTCAGATGCGATGCGCTCGGTGCCGACGGGCGATGCCACGGCGAGCACCGCGTCCCGGGCCGCCTCCACGGAGAGGAGCTCGTCCGGTGCGGATCCACTCAACGGCTTGGCTCGACGCCGGTCGCGAGCTTGTTCGACGGGGCCGGCACGACGGTGCGAGCGGCGCGTCGACCCGCCACCACGGCCACCATCAGCGAGATCGCGATGATGACCGCGCCGACCGCCATGGACGTCTCATCCCAGAACTGGAACGGGAAGAGCTGGACGAGACGGTCGGTAGCCGGATCGAACAGGTACGACCCGGGCGGGAAGAAGATCTCGTGGAAGATCTCGAAAACCTGGTCGAACGCGAAGATCGACACGATCCCGACGATCACGACCCCGACAGTCAACCCGATGGCGCCGTGGCGAACGGCCCGCCAGGTCCCAGACCGATCGGACCGTCGACTCGCAGCGACCAGGATGACGATCGAAACCGACGCAAGGACCCAAAGGCCGCGGAAGACCGTGCGAACGTCTGCCATATGGGCCTGTTCACGTTCGTTCAGGACCGGGGTGCCGTCGATCGCGACGTCGAATTCGCCGCCGAACACGAGATCGGCCAGGATCGCGTCGGTCGCTGTGCGCAGCTGTTCGGTCGTGAACCCGGTCCATCCCGTCGCGTCCGCTCGCCCCTGTTCGAATGCGACCCACTGCGGCGTGAGGAACGGGAGGATCGAGACGGTCACGATGACGATCGCCGTCGCGACCGCGATCGCGATGGAAGCGGCACGACCGCCGAGCGCGTTCACGCGGCCATCCTAGTCGGTCTCGGTCGAGAGGCCCGAACGGGCAGCGTCGAACCTATGCCTCTTCCAGGGTCTTAGCCTGATCCCACCAGCCCTCGATGGTGAGATCCGACGGCGGATCGAGGTCGAGTTCAGACGCGGCCTTGCGGGTGCGCTCGCGAAACGCATCGAGTTCCAGAGCCAGGATCTCCTGCAGCCCTTCGATCCCGGCCTGGATCATCATCCGGTGCTCGCCGGGGCCGAAGCTCGCCAGGTTGAGCATGAGCGCCTCGTCACGCCACATCAGGACGTCGGTCGTGTCCGCGCCGACCTGGTCCGCAAGCGTCTGCCGACGGGTCGGCGTCTCGGACCGCTCGAGAAGCAGGCCGGTCGTGAAGATCCCCTGGTTGTCGAGCCGGCCGATATGGGCCGGCTCGATGCGCGTCAGTTCATCGATCGGTGGCATACGTGGATGATGCCACGGCTGGTCATCGCCGGGGATGCATCGCCGCGTAGGCCGTGCCCTATTCGGCGCGTCGGCCCCGGTCGGAGATGACCGCCAGAACTCCGGCACCGAGCATGGCGGCCACGCCCAGGCCCATGATCGCGATATTCCCTCCGGCCAGGATGCCGAGGAAGACGAGGATGACGCCGACCGCGACAAGCATGAACAGTGCGACGAAGGACATCAGGTGCTCCTTGGGGCGGGCGCATATGGACCGGAGGTTCGGGGCACGGACGCTGACGGAGCCTCGCAGGTTCCGGAATATAGCGTCCCGTGCAGGCGAGGTCCAGATGTCTCGTTAGTCGGCGGACAGGCCCTTTTCGCCGAGGGCGGCCTGGATCGCCTCGTGCAGCCGCTGGCCGGTCGGCTGGCCGACGAGCGCGGTCACCGAATGCGGGCCGGTGTGCTCCTCCCAGCTCAACTCAAGTCCTGGCGAGGTGAGGACGATCGGCGTATCAGGGTGGAGCTCCCGGAGCGACTCGATCAGGTGCTTGGAGCCGTCCGCATCGCCGCCTGCCCAGGCGTCGTAGATCAGGACGTCCGCGTGATCGGCAAGGTCGCACGTGTGCCCGGCAAGGACCGGGCAGCCGCCCCACGTGGGACCGCCGCATTCCGTCACCTCGTACCCGAAGCGGCGAAGTGAATCGACCTCCTGGCCAACCAGGTCGAGGTCGTGGTTCACGACAAGGACGTGTGTCATCGGACGGCCCTCACGAACCTTGATCCTGCATACACGATGCGATCGATAGCTCAGCGTGCGCTCAGAAGCGGAACGACGCGGAGGTGCAGTGGTCACCCATCGAGGGGCCATTCGGCCCGTGTGACGGTCGCGGATCCGGCTGACCCAGCGCCGGCCGGAACGGATCAGCCCAGGGGATTCTCGGGGATCACGCCGAGCTGCTGCATCATGCCCATCATGTCCATGACGCCCCAGTGCTCGCACACGCGGCCGTCACTATCAAACAGGAACATGTCGATGAGCTGCACGTCGACGTGCTTCCCGGTCGCCGGCATGCCCATGATCTCGCCCTTGTGGGTCCCCGTGTAGCGCACGCGGGCGACGACCTTGTCGCCGCTCCCGAAGACGTCTTCCGCCTCCATTCGCATGTCGGGGAAGCCGGCGATCTGCATCTCGAAGAAGGCGCGTACCCCGGCCTTGGTCGGCTCGAGACCCGGTGTCACCTCATGCTCGACGAAATCGCTGGCCATCAGGTCGCCGAACGCGTCGAAGTCTCTGGCGTTGATCGAGTCGTACATCTTTCGCACTGAAGCCGTGTGATCCATCCTGCACCTCGTTGGTTCGACGCTGACACGACGATCATAGGCTCGTGTCGACAAGTCAGCGCGGTCGTCTCCCTTACTCCGCCGGCTTGTCGCCGAAGATCGTGTAGTGCCAGCCCTTTTCGGGTTCGCCGGTCAGCTCGAGCATGACGTGCTTGACCCGGGTGTACTCCTCGAACGAGTAGCTCGACATGTCCTTGCCGCTGCCTGATTGCTTGAAGCCCCCGTGGGGCATCTCCGACGTCACCATCAGGTGGTCGTTGACCTGGACGTGCCCGAAATCGAGGACGCGGGCGGCCTCCATCGCCACGAACACATCCCGTGTCCAGATCGATGCCGCGAGGCCGTAGCGCGTGTCATTCGCCAGCTCGAGCGCTTCGGGGACGGTGTCGAACGGCATCACTGTGAGCACCGGACCGAAGATCTCGTCCTGAACGATCTCGCTGTCCTGGGCACAGTCGGCGACGATCGTCGGACGGTAGAACGCTCCATCCGGCAGACCGGCGACCTCGGGGCGATGTCCGCCGACCACGATCCGGGCTCCCGCCGCGACGGCGCGCTGCACGAACCCGTCCACCCGGGCGACCTGGGCATCCGAGATGAGGGTCCCGAGATCGGTCGTCGGGTCGAACGGGTCGCCGACGCGGACGGCGCCGAACAGTTCCGCGGTCCTCGCCAGGAACCGGTCGTACACACTGCGATGGACGTATGCACGGGTCGCCGCCGTGCAGTCCTGGCCGCCGTTGATCAGGGCACCGGCCGTCGCGCCCCGCGCGGCCGCTTCGATATCGGCATCCGCACACACGATGAACGGTGCCTTGCCCCCGAGTTCCAGGTGCACCCGCTTGAGATTCGACGCCGCCAGCGCCTGGATCTTCTTGCCCGTCTCCGTATCGCCGGTGAGGGAGATGAGGTCGATGTCGAGATGTGCGGCCAGCGCCGCCCCGACCACATCGCCCCGACCCGTCACCACGTTGAACACGCCGGCGGGCACGCCGGCCTCGACCGCCAGCTGGGCCAGCCGGATCGTCGTCAATGGGGTGGCGGACGCCGGTTTCAGGACGATCGAGTCGCCCGCGGCGAGCGCCGGCCCGACCTTCCAGATCGCCATCCACATCGGGTAGTTCCAGGGACTCACCTGGCCGACCACGCCGATCGGTTCGCGCCGCACGAAACTCGTGTGGCTGCCCGTGTATTCGTAGGCCGCCTTGCCCTCGAGGTTCCGGATCTGTGTCGCGAAGAACCGCAGGTTGTCGCTGGCGAATGCGAAGTCCGAATCTCGCCGGAGCTTGTAGGCAGATCCGGTCTGGAGCGTTTCGAGTCGCGCCAGGTCGTCGGCATCCCGGTCGATCAGATCGCCAAGCCGGTTCATGACCGCCACCCGGTCCGCCAGCGCCATCCGGTGCCATCGCCCGTCCCGGAACGCTGCGCGGGCCGCCGCCACGGCGCGCTCGACGTCCACTTCGGTCCCATCCGGGACTCTTCCGACGAGTCCTCTCGTGGCGGGGCTGCGGACGTCCAGCCATCGACCGCCGGCGGATGGCACCAGCTCGCCATCGATGAGCATCGGGAAGTCGGTGGCGACCTCGACGGTCATATCGATGCCTCCGGTTGCGAGTTTGGGCGTGACGTCGCCGAGTCTAGCCCGACGAACGACTCTGACCGACGATCATGACGACCCGCGGATCCGATCCAGGAAGGCCCGGGCGAACCCGGCCAGCGCTACATCCTCGAGGGGCGGGTTGATGAGACCGGCCCGCGCGTCCCGGAACGCCCGCTCGAGGCGGCCGCCGAGGAAGCCCGGTCCGCCGGCGATCCGCAGGGCCTGGTCGGTGGCGTCGGTGGCGGCCTGGGTCGCGACGAGCTTGGCAAGCGGGACGTCCGTGGCGATATCAGCGAGACGCGTCGCATCCCCCGCAGCGACCGCTGCGTCCCACCGGCGGGCGACATCGAGAACGACGATCCGAGCTGCCCGAAGACCCATGTCCATCCGGCCGAGACGAAGCTCGACGCTCGGGATCTCCGCCACGGACGTCTTGGCGGCCCCGGTTCGGCGACCAAGCGCCCAGCGTGCGACCTCGAGACGGGCGCCCTCCCCCACCCCGAGGTAGGCGGCGGCGATGGCGATGCCGAACCATGCACCCGGGACCGGTCCACGCGGATCCGGCGTCCCGACGATTCGACGCGAAACGAGGGCATCGCCGGGCACCCGGACCTCGTGGAGGTAGAGCCGGCCCGACGCCGATCCCCGCATCCCGAGGGCGGCAAACCCGGGCCCGCGGCGGACCCCAGGGGTCGAAAGATCCACCAACCAGCTCCCCACCTCGGGCGGATCGGCCGAGGCCACCCGGGCCGAAACGAATGCGTGGGTCAGGTTCGGCAACCAGGTCGTCCAGGCCTTCTCACCGGTGAGTCGCCAGCTTCCGTCGTCATCGGACCTGGCCACCGTCCCGGGTATCGCGCCGCGGGATGGTGATCCACCGCCGTCCTCGGTCGCGGCGTTGTTGACGAGGGCCCCGTCCTCCACGATCGCCCGAAACACCTCCGCCCGAAGCGCCGCTGGGATCGCGTCGGTGTCGACCAGTGCGCCCACGACATGGATCTGCATCGCGAGGCCCAACGCGGTCGACCCGTCGACCGCCCCCAGCGCCAACAGCACCTCCGCGGCGTCGCACATCCGGGCGCCCAGTCCGCCCGCAGCCGCAGGTACGACCAGTCGATGCAGTCCGGCAGCGACGATCGATTCGGCCGCCCTCGGATCGAAGTCGTCACCGAGGTCGAGTGCGCGGAGCCGCTCGACGGCATCGTTCCGAGCGTCATCGATGGCATTCATCCGGCCTGCTCCAGGCTCACCACGTGGGCGGCTTCACGCAGGAGTTCCCAGGCTCGTTCGACGTGACCGGCCTCGGTTCGGAGGTTGCCGATGGCGACCCGGATCACCAACCGGTCATTCAGCCGGGTGTGCGACAGGAAGACCTCCCCGCTGCGGTTCACCGTATCCATGATGGCGGCATTCGCGGCATCGAGCTGCGCGGCGTCCAGCTGCCGGTCCGCCGGTCGCCAGCGGAGGCAGATCGTGGAGAACGGAACAGGCGCGACCCGCTCCCAATCCGGGTCGGCATCCACCCACGACTCGAACGCGGCAGCCATCGCCAGGTGATGCTCGAGCCGGGCACGGAGCCCTTCCAGGCCGAACCAGCGGAGCTGGATCCACAGCTTGAGCGCCCGGAACCGGCGTCCGAGCTGAGGTGTGTACTCATTGAAGTCACGGCCGGAAGTGGTGCCATCCAGCGTCCGAAGGTATTCCGGCACGAGGCTGAAGGCCGCCCGCAACTCCTCCATCCTCCGCGCGAGCAGGAGCGAGGCATCGAGCGGCGCGAACAACCACTTGTGGGGATTGACCACGATCGAGTCGGCGCGTTCCCAGCCGTCGAAGGGAAGGCGACGCTCAGGCAACATCGCGATCGGACCGGCGTAGGCCGCATCGACGTGCAGCCACACGCCCTCCCGCTCGGCGATGTCCGCGATGGCGGCGATCGGATCCACCGACGTGGATGACGTGGTCCCGATGGTCGCCACGATCGCAACCGGACGTCGGCCGGCTGCCCGGTCGGCGTCGATCGCCATCTGGAGTCCCGTCGGTTCCATCTCGAACCGATCGTTGGTCGGGATGCGGACGAGCGAGGCCCGGCCCAGACCAAGGGTCATGCATGCCTTCTCGATCGAGCTGTGGGCCTCTTCGGATGCGTAGACCCGCAGACCGGCGCCCAGCTCCGGACGCGCCGCAAGTCCACTTGACGCCGCATCCGTGCCGGCCGCCTCACGCGCCGCCGCCAGGGCGATCAGGCTCGAGGTTGATGCGGTATCGGTCAACAATCCATCGAAGCCGACCGGGAGACCCAGGGCTTGACGGAGCCAATCGACGACGACCTGCTCGAGCTCCGTCCCGATCGGTGACGTCCGCCAGACCATCGGGTTCTGGCCGAGTGCCGCGGTCAGCATCTCGCCGAGGATCCCGGGCGCGGAGGCCGTCGTGGCGAAGTAGGCCATGAAGCCCGGGTGCTGCCAGTGCGTCGCGTTCGGTTCGATGAGCGTCACATAGTCGTGGAGGATGGACTCGATGGATTCCGGCGCCTCGGGCGCGGACACCGGAAAGAGCGACCGAAGGGTCCCTGGCTCGATGGCCGGGAAGACCGGGTACGCGGCCACCTGCTCCAGGTAGTCGGCCATGATGTCGACGACCGCGTAGGCGGCCGCCCGAAAGTCGGTCGTTGGCATGTCGCCGAGCGGTTCGGGTCGATCGAGATCCATCAGGCCAAGTCTATGAGGTCCGGCCGGCTCAGACGGAGTTGCCGATCTCGTTGAGGATCTCCCGGATCTGGTCGCCCGAGAACGCCAGCAATGCCACAGGCACGAAGACGAAGAACACCACCATGAGCACGAGGCAGCCCACGATCGCAAGCCCTGAGCCGCCCGGTGCCGGCTGGACGATCACGGAACGCGCCCAGCGATCGTGAAGACCCTGCCGCAACGGGTTCATCGCCGTGGTCACCAGCAGCATGAGGATCCAGATGCCGCCGAGCAGCCCGACGGACGGTGCGATCGACGGCACGAAGGCAAGGATCGATACCGCGCCGCTGAGGGCGAGCCATCGGAGCAGGGCGTCATTCGCGGACAGGGTGCGGGCACTGACCGATCCGAGGACCCGCAAGCGGATCAAGCGCATCCCGAGCGTGGCTTGCAGGCGACTCGTCCAGAACCCGACGAAGTACAGGAAGTCGACGCCGATCAGCACGGCACTGACGACCAGGGCCACCGTCTCGTTGCGATCTTCGGAGAACAGCCCGAGCGCCCCGGAGATGGCGACATTCAGGGCCGAAAGCAACGACAGGTCGATGGCGTAGGCGACGACCCTGGCGAAGACGCCCGAGATCACCAGGCCGTCGGTGCCTGCCATCGCGGGCCGCGGCGCGGGCGGCGTCCAGACCGGCGTCGTCGCGTCGGGTCGTGGAGACAGCGTCCCCTCCGGACCCGGTGTCTCGCTCCAGCCGACGGGCTCGGCCGAGATCAGTCCGTGCGACGGTTGGGCCGGCGCCTCCGGATCGACCGGAACGCGAGCGGTCGCCGCGTCCGGTCCGTTGTCGTCGGACGGCGAAGGCTGGTCGGTAGGCTGCTGGTCGGGCTGGTCCGCGGGTATCGCAATCTCCCTCGTCGTGGTCCGGCCATCCTAGCGGGCCTGAGGGTTCAGCGGCGCCATAGCCTTCGGCGCGCCGCGGTGGCGGTCGGTCGGACGGCCTCGACCGCGCGGGCACGCGATTCGAGCAGCTCATTGATCTCGCGGCGCAATGGTCGGCCCGTCGGCGTCCGCGACAACCAGACGAGGTAATCGTCGTCGGCGTGCGCCACGTCGGCCAGCGACCATCCGGAATACCGCCCGAAATCGAGGATCGTGTGGCCGTCGTGTGCCCGCCGAGGCGTGGCCGTCGGGCGCTTCGCCTGCTCTTCCTGTGCTCGGAGCTCGGCGTCATAGGACGCTCGGCGCTCAGGCTTGCTCAGGATGCCCCAGGCGTCGTTGAGCCGGGCCATGGCCGTGGCGTCGCCACCGGCGTCCGGGTGACTTCGCCGGGCAAGCGAGCGGTAGGCAGCTCGAATGGTCCCTTGGCCTGCGGATCGGTCGACCCCGAGGGTCGCGTAGTAGTCAGCCATCGATCAACCCCGAATTGCATGTTGGGGTCGGTCTCGCCATTGGCCCAGCGCGTCGAGTTGGCGACCGGTTCGACGCCGCGCTGGTGGGACCTTGCGGCCCCGTGCCCCCCTTGCTGTCGCCGGAGAGTAGGACTATCGGCTGGGGATTACTAGGGGAATCGGGTCAATCCAGGCATCTTCCGGTGCGAGCCATCAACGGGCCTATAGGGGCCAGTCTGGAGGCGGACTTACGTACCGTGGAGCGTTCGGGGTGGGTCGAGGTAGGTTCGGTGCGGCCATTCACACCCATCCGGAGCCCTTGATGACCGACGAATCCGGGAATACGAACGAACGCCCTTCGCGCGGACGTGCCGACGCGGGCCAGGGCCTCGTCGAGTACGCCCTGATCCTGGTCCTTGTCGCTGTCGTCTCGATCGGGGCGACGCTCTTCCTGACTGGACAGCTGACCGGAGCGCTGACGGACGTCGGGAATCAACTCAACGGAGCCTCCGGGCCCTCCGAAGTCGTTTCGCCGACCCCGACGCCGACGGCGACGCCCATCCCGCCGTCCGCATACACCAAGAAGAAGACTTGCGTCGCAGCCGGCTACACCTGGGTGAAGAAGCCGAAGCCCGCGCACTGCGAGTGACGAGGTGCGCGAGCGCCGGCTATCGGCCTTCGGATTCCCGCCGGGCCCGCGCGACCGCAGCGCTGATGCCGACCAAACTCCCAAGCGCCAGCAAGATGATGGCGAGGAGCGGGGGCTCGGAGTCACCGGGACCAGCGATCCCCGACGTGTCCGTCGGCGGCGCCGTGATCACCGGCGTGTCGGCGGGAGTCGGTGCGGGTGTCGGCTCGGGGAGTGCCACGGTGATGGCGACCGCGTCAAGCAGGTTGCCCACAGAGGCATTTCCCGATGCGGTGCTCACGGCGCGGAATGCCAATCGAGTGCACGTCTGGCCGTCGGGAACGATGTAGTCGTCGCCATGCGTGGCCCAGGCGGTGTTGCCGTCGATGATGTCGGGCGAGATGAAGTCCCACCCGGTCGCGCCGTTGATGTCCGCGACGTCCGGGTCGCCGATCAGCACCTGCATCGTGTCATCGCCATCCCGCCCCCGATGAAGCAGCGTCCAGCTGATCGTCGAGCCGGGAGTCGAGATGACATCCTGATAAAGCGTCGCGTCGGTGTTGGCATTGATCTCCGCGAAGGCATTGCCGTCCGGGGCCGGGACGCCGAGGAATCCGTCGCCCCAGATCTCGATCTCCCCAAGGCCATCGGTCGTCTGCCACGATGGCACGGATGCGGCCGGGAACAGCGTGTAGGTGTTCGCGGCGACGACCGGCGTCTCGAAACTGCCATTGCCGACCAGATCACTGGAACCGTCGCATGACGCGGCCAGGACGGGACTCGCCGCTGCAAACGAACCGACGATCAGGATCGGCACGCTGAGCAGGCTGAACAGGCGACGAGACGCGCGCATCGGCTACTCCTTCGCGGGGCACCACTACCGGAGTTAGGTTGCGGCGAGGATACGCCGTTGCTTCGATGCAACGCAAGAACGAGCCAGCGCCAGACGGCCACGTTTCTCGACGTACGCAAGGATGCCCGCCAGGACACCGTCGATGTGGGCCTCGTAGCGGTTGGCGCTCGGTGCGTTGGTCACGATGATCATCGACTCTCGCGAACGCCCCCGTGGAACCCCCGGCACAGCATCCGCGAACCCTAGCCCAGGGCCGTACTTGGCGCTCGGCGTCAGACGTTCGCCGCATCGCGAACGTCCCAGGGTGCAGCACGGCCCGACTGCCTGGGGGGAGACAGTCGGGCCAGGAACCTACCCTAGCCAGTGCTGCTTGCGATACGGCGCGGGAAACGGGTAAGAACCTTGAATCTGCGGACCGCCCTCCGCGACCCGGTATGGTGCGAGGAGTCGCGAGTTCAGGGGACCGGCTGGTCGACCGTCGATGTCGCTCCGGGTCCAGCGTCCGGGACGTACACGCCCCGACCGAAGTCGGAGTCGAGCACATTGACGAATAGCAACCAGACGACGGCGATCACGACGAGAACAAGCACCATCATCGTGATCGCGCCCCGGTACGACGGCTGAGTGTGCGGGTCGGGAGGAGTCATGCGCCTGCGAACCCATGCGTTCGATGATCGGACCCCAAGGATACCTTCCGGAATCGGCCTCGCGACCGGCCTCGCGAGGGTTCGGCGCGATCCCTGCCGTTCTGCACATTGACCCCCCGATGCCGCCAGCCCACCATGGACGCGATCGGCGAACGTCGGTCAGAAGGGTTGACCCAGTGGCGATCACGCGGCTTACTAGGCCTGAGCACCCGATGTCGGCCCGATTCGCGGTCGCGGCCATCGTGACCGCCTTGTCCGTGGCCGCGTGCGGCGTGGTCCCTCCCATTGAGTCCCCGTCGGGCGATCCGCCAACCCAGCCGTCCGTCACCCTGTCGGCCAGCCCGGACAGCGGGCTGCGCATCGATGATCCGGCCTACCTGGCCGGGGACGCCTTCCTGGTGCCGGTGGGAGACGCTGGAGCGGATTGGACCGCTCCATCGTCGGCCCCGGTCATGCCGAATGGGCAGTGGGCGGCCCGGGTCGCCTTCCTGCCCGCCTCGTGCGCCGCCAGCGACTTCACGATCACGGCGGACGCGCCGCCTGAAGACGACTGGGAAACCGCCCTCCGAGAGGACAACTACGATTTCACGTCCTGGCCCGGCCCACAGGTGCCAGAGTGCTCCAACGGGCAACAGGACTGGACCTATCTGCAGGTTGCCTATCATCCGTTCATCGGCCTCGGGGTGGTCCACCTCGTTGCCTCGGTCTCGAATGTCATCGATGCCCCGAGCGAGGTAGAGGTCCTGCCAGTGTTCTCGAGCGCTGATGCCACGCAGCCGGCGCTCGTATCGGACGGCTCTATGAGCATGGGGGCTATTCCCGGTCCGTCCAAGCCGAGGAGCGTCAAGGCGCAGTTCTTCGCCTCGTTCCCCTTCAACGCGACGACCCTGCCCGATGGGACGGCGCCGACTAGCTGGGCACTGGAGGTAACCGGCTGCGGTCCCGTCGGCGGCAAGCCGATGGTCGTCACTGCGCGGGTCGGCGGCTCGGCGCAGGTCGAGATCGGGACGTGCATGGATGGAGGCATGTCGTCCGAATGGCTGACCTGGTCGATCCCTTCCGACGGGACGAAAGTGACCCTGCTACTGGCGGGTGGCACGACGAAGTCGCACGTGCGCGTGTCTGAGTTCCAATGGCGCGGCGACCGCCCCTGATCTGTCTGCGCCCGCACCTGGCGAAGCCTCAGCGCCTGTCACCGATCCGAGGATCAGACCACGCCGAGGCTTCACATCGACGATGACGCGCGCCCAGGCCCGCCGCAACACATCGCGACGGGAAATGTGCGCATGCTGGCACCACATTTCGCGCGGGCGGTGGCGCAGGTCGTGGCCATCGAGAGTGTGAGCGGGGGCCGATCGACATCCCGACGCCCGACGAGTTATGGACGCGTCTCACCCTGTCCACCTCGACGGTGCCGGCGCGCCTTGCACACGATCGTCGCGATCGGCCATTCGGTCGACAGCAGCTTCGACTTCAGTTCCGTTGATGATGCGGGCTGGTTGTATAGCTTCGCCTCCGCCGCCGACCGGGGTTTTCCCGGAGGCGCGGTGTTCGCGGACCTCGGTCACCTGGGTCCTGGCCAGTATGTCGAGCTGATCCGCTCGAACTCCCTCTTCGGCGTGAGTCCAGAATGGACTGCTCTCGGACTCGAAGTCGACGGGTAGGTGCGATCGCCAGGCTGGACCGGGTGCCGACGTCAGCCGGTCGACACCCAGAATCGCAGTGTTCCCGAGCGCTCATCCTCGAGCACGCCACCAGTTCTCTCGATGACCGCTCGCGAGCCGACGTTGTCGACATCGCAGGTGATGAGGGCGCGCTCGATGCCGAGCCCTCGCGCGACGATCAGCGCCTGCCGCAGCATGGCGGTCGCGTGGCCCCGGCGTCGGGCAGACGGCCGGACGTCGTAGCCGATGTGCCCGCCAGTCTCCAGGAGGTTCGGCGTCAGTCGATGGCGGATGCCGACACGACCCAGGAATGTCTCCCCATCGATCCACCAGAGCTCCGTGCTCGGGACAAATCCCGCCGGCCGCGGCGTCTCCTCGCTGTCGACGCTCGGGTTGGTCCCCGTCGCCCAGGAGTTCGCGGTGACGTCGACGCCGGGTCGGGTCGGATCCGAATCGTAGCCGGTCGCGCCCGAGTGGCCGATCACGACGACCGAACGCTCATCGGAGACCGTCGGCGTAGCGGAGTCTGAGGGAGGGGCCGTCGACGGAGCGCTCGTCTGCGTGGGCGTCGCGGAGGCCCCAACGACGGCGATCGGTGGAGACGTGCCCGGTGTGCGTGTCGCGCCAGTCGCACGTCAATCCCGATCCACATATCTGTGGCTTATGGGGCCGCCTCGGGGACGACGATCGCGGAATCCGGACACTGGGCGACCGTACGGTCCAGGGCGACCTTCTCGGCGAGGTCGACGGATAGTGCCCACCGAAGCTTCGTTCCGATCCAAGCCTCGATGTAGGGGCAGAGGTCCGAGGGCAAGGGCGGCAGCCATTCGGCTGGATCACTCGAACCCTTCGCCTCGTTGGACTGGGGAGAGGCCGCGTTCAGTTCCCAGGGCACGTCGAGGTCGTTGGCAAATCGTTCGCGCCGTTCGGTGGTCCAGGCGAACGCCCCCGAGTACCACGCCTCGGCCAGGGCGACGAGGTGGTCGATCTGGACCCCGGCTGCATCGTCGATCCGGACGCCGTCATACGGACTCACCCAGGAACCTCCGGTCAGCTTGCAGCTTCCGGAGATCGTTGGCGCGATGACTGCCTCGGCGATGAGTACCTCGTAGCGCGTGTTGCAGCCGTTGCCGTTCGCGTCGATCCAGAGCGGGAACAGGTCACGGTCGTACCCATCGAGGTGCTCCGGCGCGATCACCAGCTCGGAAACGAGCAAGGAAAGGTGCACGGGGACCGGCGCCGCCATGGTTGGCGAGGGTGTCGCCGTCGACGTCGACTCGGGATGTGGGCTGGGTACCGATGGGCTGGATCCTCTGGAACCGGACCCACACGCGACGGCCGTTGCAGCCAGGATCGCCAACGTGATCGCAAGGGCCGCGGCCCTCGATGTGGTCACGTCGGGCGACTCGTTGCCACGTCTCCAGGAGCTTCATTCGCTCTCATTCCGCATTCATCTCGTTCGGATGTTCCTGGATCCACCGGTCTTCGAGTCTGAGCCGTGTGGTCCATGGAGATGCCGCCCGATCAGGTGTGGGCGAATGCCGCGGTCTCGGGCGGATGCGATGGTGGGAACCGCGTCAGGTGGTCAACGGCTTTCCGGAGCGCGCTCACCAGCGCCTCGGCGAGGTCCATACTGAATCCTTCCCGGACGACCACGCGCAACACGGCGACGTCCGTGGCGTCGGCCGGCAGCGTATACGCGGGCACCTGCCAGCCACCCGTGCGCAGCTGGTCCGACACGTGGAACACCGTATACGGCTGCTCGCCCTTCATCCGAAACGCCATCACCGGCATCGCGCTGCCGTCGCTGATGACCTCGAACGGCCCCATCTTGGCGATCTCGCCGGACAGGAACAGCGTGATGTCGCGCAGCGACTCCATGATGCGCGTGTATCCCTCGCGGCCGAGACGAACGAAGTTGTAGTACTGGCCCACGATCTGGTTGCCCGGTCGCGAGAAGTTGAGGGTGAACGTGGGCATGTCGCCGCCCAGGTAGTTGACGTGGAACACCAGCTCGTTCGGGAGGTCGTCCTTCGAGCGCCAGATGGCAAATCCGAGGCCCGGATAGGTCAGCCCGTACTTGTGGCCCGACACGTTGATCGACTTGACCTGCGGGAGTCGGAAATCCCACTCGAGGTCGGGGTGCAGGAAGGGCGCCACGAACCCGCCGCTGGCGGCGTCGACATGGATGGGGATGTCGAGATCGTGCTCGAGGTTATACGCGACGACCCGGTCGTGGATCTCCCGGATCGGTTCGAACTCGCCTGTGAACGTCGTACCGAGGATCGGGATCACACCGATCGTGTTCTCGTCCACCCGGGTCATGACGTCGTCGGGAGCCACGACAAAGCGGTCATGCGCGATCGGGACATAGCGCGGCTCGACGTCCCAGTACCGGCAGAACTTCTCCCAGACGACCTGGACATTCGAGCCCATCACCATGTTGGGCTTGTCCGTCGGCAGACCCGCCGCCTGGCGACGCTGGCGCCACTTCCACTTCAGGGCGAGGCCCGCAAGCATCACCGCCTCGCTGGATCCGATCGTCGAGACACCGATCGCTTCACCACTGCCCGGCACATGGAACAGGTCGGCGACGATGTTCACGCAGCGTCGCTCGATCTCGGCCGTCTGTGGGTACTCGTCCTTGTCGATCATGTTCTTGTCGAAAGTCTCGGCCATCAGCCGGTCGGCCTCGGGCTCCATCCACGTGGTCACGAACGTGGCCATGTTCAGGCGGGAACTCCCATCAAGGAGCAGTTCGTCGTGGATGAACCGGTAGACGGCCGCGGGAGGTGACTCGTGCTCGGGGAGCTTGTGCTTCGGTGTCGGGCTTCGGTTGAGGCGACCTGAATAGGCCGGAGTCAGTGCGTCGTCGTCGTCGGTGTGCTCGTGGATCATCGTCACTCCCTGCGTATCCGTTGGCCCCATTGTGCAGGTCGGTGCGGATCGTGGCCACGACACCGGATCAGGTTCGAAGGGGGCCTACGCCGGCTGATCGACGAAAGATTCCCGTACGAACCGGCCGTCTGTGGGGATCAGATCCGGGTTCGCTCGCCCTGAGGCTACAGACCGATCACCTCGGACGTCCCGGACGAGCTGGCCGCATGACACGCGCTCGCTAGGAGCGAGCTGCGTATGCGAGCTGCTTGGCTACGGGGAACTTGGTCACCCCGAGGCCTCTTCATGGCTTCGGGGTCTTGGTCGGCTTCGGGGTCTTGGTCGGCTTCGGTGTGGCCGTAGGCCTCGGAGTGGCCGTGGGCTTCGGCGTGGCGGTCGGTGTTGCTGTGGGCTTCGGTGTGGCGGTCGGTGTTGCTGTGGGCTTCGGTGTCGTCGTGGGTGTGGCGGTCGGCGTCGCAGTCGGTGTAGCCGCGGGTGTGGCAGTCGGCGTCGCAGTCGGTGTAGCCGCAGGTGTCGCGGTCGGCGTGGCGGTCGGATCCTGTGAGCTTAGGCCCATGCTCCCGCCGATCGCGTCTGCGACGCGGCCGAACGACCCGTTGACGATGCCGCCCATGGTGAGCAGGCTGGCGATCGCGAGCACGGCGACCAGGGCGAGGGTGACAGCGTATTCGGACATGGCCTGACCGTTGCGCCGTCGGGTGAGTCGTTTCATGTCTCGATGCTACGGACCGCATCGCGCTCGACCAAGTATCCGGACGTACCAACGGCGGCGGCCATTCACCGGACGCTTCGGGCTCGGCTGGCCGCAGGGATGCGGGATCGTCGACCGGGACGCGGACCCGGGTCTCATCAGACTTGGTGGAGGCGTTTACCTGCGCGCTACCCTGCGGCGGCTCGGGTCGACCTAAAGCTCTGTACGTCGCCGATCAGTTGATGATCTCCCCTCGTCCATCAGCGTGGATCGCCGCCTACTCCCCCACGCAATCCCCCGTCGCTCTGGTCTCGACTGGTCGCACGAGGCGGTTTGGCTAAGGGATCCGGGCAGTTCTGACCACACTGCTTGGAGAGAACAGGCCATCGGCGGAACACGTGGCTTCGGCGTCATCCTTCTTCCCCGAGTCGATCACCACCACATCCCCCTGATCGTTGCCGTAATCACAGACGGCCACCAGGCTGCCGGGGTCCTGACCTGCGAGGAATTCCACGAGGATCGGGTCAAGACAGCCGCTATAGGCTGGCGGTGCACAGACCTGTTCGGCCAGCGCCTGAATCGAGCTCGCGACAGGGGCGGAGTCGCGGTTGGGGGGCCGCGGTCACGACCGGTCGGAGGATAGGGAGCATGGGTGACGAGAACAACGGCGAATCGCGGTCAGGCAGTGGATCGACCGCAGCGGGCGGCGAGACGGTCGCCGCGACTGGATTGATGCTGGGGCGCATCGTCTGCCCATGACGCGAGGGCAGAAGGGGCGCGCGATCGCGAAGGCGGAGCTGCAGATCGCCGCGATGCTTGCGGCGGTCATGGTGTTTGCGTTGGTGGCTTCACCGGGCTACATGTTCCAGTCGGTCTCGCGTTGGTGGGGACCATTCCTGGGACCAGCTCCGGTGGCCGGGTTCGTAATCGGCTTCGCCTGGATGATCCGGATCTATCGATCAATGGGAGTACCCGATCAGGCGGCCTGGCGATACCGCCGACACGACTGAGCGCTACCACTGGAGAAAGAGAAACCGGCCCGAAGGCCGGTTCCACGCTCAGTATTTGGTCGGGGCGGCGGGATTTGAACCCACGACCACCAGTCCCCCAGACTGGTGCGCTACCAGACTGCGCCACGCCCCGGCGAACCGTGAGTCTAGCACCGGGTCGGCCGTCGCCCGGCGCGGGACTGATTCAGTCCGTCCGCTCCCCCAGCCTCGCGACCCAGCGGCCGTAGTCGGCCAGCTCATCCTTCGATTCTCGAGCCAGCAGGTCGACCAGACAGCGCTGCGCGCTCTTGCCCTCGAACAACGCCCGGTATACCTCGCGAGCGATCGGCATCTCCACGCCGAGGCGGGCGGCCAGCTCGAGCGCGGCCTGGACGGTGTAGGCGCCTTCGGCCGTGCCGGGCATCGTCGCCTCGATCTCGGCCCAGGTGCGGCCCTTGGCCAGCTCCATCCCGAGACGGTGGTTGCGTGACAGGGGCGATCCAGCAGTCGCGATGAGGTCGCCCATCCCGGCCAGGCCGGCGAACGTCAGCGGGTTCGCGCCGGCCGCGATCCCGAGTCGGGTCATCTCGGCCAGCCCGCGAGTCAGCAGCCCGGCCTTCCCGTTGTCGCCGAACCCGAGCGCCTCCGCCGCTCCGGCCGCGATCGCGATGACGTTCTTGAGGGCACCGCACAGCTCCACGCCGAGGATGTCTTCGTTGACGTACAACCGGAAGCGTCGCCGGCCCAGTCGTGTAGCCACCCGTTCGGCCAGCCGCAGGTCGTCCGCAGCGACGACGGCCGAGGCCGGCAGGTTGCGCGCGACTTCGGCCGCCAGGTTCGGGCCGGACAGGGCCGCCACCCGCTCGGCGGGCACGCCCGCCGCTTCGGACACGACTTCGCTCATCCGTCGAAGCGTGCTCCGCTCCAGGCCCTTGACCACCGACAGGAAGTCGGCGTCCGGCGCGAGGACCCAGGCCAATGGCTCGATCGTCGTTCGAAGGTGGGCGGACGGCGCCGCGAAGATGACAAGATCCGTGGCAGCTCGAAGCGCCTCTGGATCAGCGGTGGCGATCACGTTCGCAGGCAGATCCACGCCCGGCAGCCGATCCTCGTTGCGATGCGTGGCGGTGATCCGGTCCGCGGTGTCCGGGCTGTGGCACCAGAGAGTCACCGGCTCGGACCGGGCGACGACGCGGGCGAGCGTGGTGCCCCACGCACCGGCTCCGACCACCGCGACCCGCGGGCCGTCCATCAGGACGCCTTCGGGCCTCGCGTGGCAGACGCGCCCTTGCGGCTCGATGCCTTGCTTCGCCCGCCCCCGGACTTGACCGGGGCGCTCCGTGACTTCTTCTTGCGCGGCAACTTGACCGAGACGCGATCGCGGAAGACGAGGCGGACGGGCGTCCCATCGAACCCGAACCGATCGCGGAGTTGGTTCTCGAGGTAGCGGCGATAGCTGAAGTGGACCGCCGAGGCATCCGACGCGAAGAACACAAAGGTCGGCGGGGCCACGGCCGCCTGGGTCGCATAGAACAATCTGGGTCGGTGCCCGCGGACCGGCGGGGGTGGCGTCCGTTCCGTTGCCGCGCTGAGCACGCGATTCAGTTCTCCGGTCGAGATCCGCTTACGCCGTTCGCCCCAGATCTCGATCGCCGCCTCGAGCACACGGCCGACTCGTTGACCGGTCTTGGCACTGATCGACACGATCGGGGCGAAGTCAAGGAACGGCACTTCCGACCGGATCCACTCGACGTACTGGTCGAAGGTCCGATCGGTCTTGTCCTCGACCAGGTCCCATTTGTTGACCGCGATGACCAGGCCCCGGCCCTCTTCGACGACGTAACCGGCGACGTGGGCATCCTGGTTTGTCAGGCCCTCCACTGCATCGATGACGAGCACGGCGACGTCGGCACGGGACAGCGCATGGAGCGCCCGCAGCGTGGAATAGCGCTCGGCGGCCGCCCCGCCCGCGACCTTGCCGCGGCGCCGGATGCCCGCCGTATCGATGAGCACGATCTCACTCCGACCCCACTCCAGCCGGGTATCGATCGCATCCCGGGTCGTTCCAGGCACCTCCGAAACGATCGCCCGCTCCTCGCCCAGGAGCGCGTTGAGGAGGCTGGACTTACCGACGTTCGGTCGCCCGACGAAGGCGATCGCTGCGGGCTCGCCGTCCCTCTCGGCGGCCATCGCCGCGTCCCACCGGGCCGCCTCGGCATCGACACCGTCGAGATCCGCGTCTTCCGCGCCGTCGCTGTCCGCGGAGTCCCCCGCCTCCGGATCGCCGACCACGAACGGCTCCAGACGGCCGGCGGCGATCTCGTCGGCCCACGCGTCCGCCTCGACCTCACGGGCCTTGCGGGCGAGTTCCGCTTCGCTTTCGGGCGGAAGTGCCCACACGACCGCATCGAGGAGATCGCCGGTCCCTCGCCCGTGCGACGCGGAGATCGTGTACGTCTCGTCCCAGCCGAGCCGATGGAACTCGGCGCCATCGAGTTCGCGCTTCTCGTTGTCCGCCTTGTTGACTACCACGATCACCGGGGCCGTGGCACGCCGCAGGATCCTGGCCGCCTCGAGGTCCGCCGGGGTGATCCCATCGATGGCGTCAACGACGAACAGGATCGCATCGGCTTCCGCGATCGCGAGCCGCGCCTGCTCCTGGACGCGGGCTTCGATCGGGTCGTCGGGGTCCAGTTCGAGCCCGCCGGTATCGACGATGACAAATCGGCGACCGTTCCACTCTGCGTCGCCGTACAGGCGATCACGGGTCGTGCGCGCCCGGTCCTCGACGATCGCCGAGCGTTGCCCGATGAATTGGTTGAACAGCGTGCTCTTGCCGACGTTGGGTCGGCCGACGATGGCGACGACGGGGATCCCGCCTCGGGATGCCTGCGCCACCGTCAGGCGACGCCCGACGTCGGGACGTGGTCGCCGTCGCGGATCGAAGGCAGCGAGGTCGTGCGACCGGCCGGCGTGGCGGCACGGTCGAGCGTCGCCCGTGCCAGTTCGGCGGCATTCGCCTTTGCTTCGGCGGTCCCAGCCAGGACGAGGATCCGCTCGGTGACGTCGCGCAGGTCCTCGATCGGCGTGGACGTCCCGCCGGTGACCCCGACGACCCGTGCATCGCCGAACAGCCCGGCATCCTCAAGGTCGCGCACGCCCTCGATCTGGACGGCGGCCGTCCCGGCGATCTCGCACAACCGGGTCAGTTCCTTGGTGTTGGCGCTGGACCGACCACCGACGACGACCATCAGGTCGACCTCGCCGGCGGCTTCCAGGGTGTCCTGCTGACGCCGGATCGTCACCGGACAGACCGTGTTGACGATCTTGAGCTCGTGGGCTCGCGAGACCATGAACGCAGCCAGCCGCTCGAACTTCCAGGGCGGCTGGGTCGACTGCGAGATGAGGGCCATCCGCTTCCGGCGCGGGATCGCCGACGCCCACTCCTCCTCCTCGTCGACCACGATCGCATCCGGCGCGAACCCGAGCAGGCCGACGACCTCGGGATGCTTGGGCGTTCCCAGGAGGACGATGGTGTAGCCGTCCTCGACCAGGCGAACAAGCTCGCGCTGCTCCTGGATCACCCAGGTGCAGGTCCCATCGATGACCTCCAGGCCGCGTTGCTCCGCTCGCTCCATGACATCCGGGCGAACACCATGCGCCCGAATCACGACGGCAGCACCGTGATCGACATCGTCGAGCGATTCGACCGTCTCGATCCCGAGATCCTGGAGATCGCGGACGACGCCCTCGTTGTGGACGACCTGTCCGAGGGTATGGGTCGACTTGCCGGCGGCGGACGATTCCTTCGCCATGTCGATCGCCTCGCGGACGCCATAGCAGAAGCCGGTGCGCTTCGCGATGCGGACTTCTTCGACCATACCCATGCATGGATTATCACACGGGTTCCGGCAGATCCCCGTATGGACCGCGTTGGGAGAGCGGCAGGAGTTCGGCGATCCGCCGCATGATGAGGTCGGTCACGAGGGGTTTGGCGGCCCGGCGATCCGTCCCCGCCGGTAGCAGGTCGGCGGGTACGAAGGGCTGGCCGACGCGGGCCGTGACGTGGCCACCTGGATGTGGGAGCTTCTGGCCCTTCGGCCAGACGCCGCTCGAGCCGGCGATCCCGAGCGGGACGATCGGCGCACCCGTCCTGATGGCCAGGACCGCGACCCCATCCTGCGCCCGCTGCAGCTTCCCGTCCGGGCTGCGGGTGCCCTCCGGGAAGACGAACAGGATGTTGCCTGCATCCAGGATGCGCTGGGCCAGCCGAAAGGCTTCGACATCCGCCGCGCTTCGATCGACCGGGTGCACGCCACCATTGGCCGCCGCCCACCCGACCAACGGCCAGTCGAACAGCTCCTTCTTGCCCAGCCAGTGGATCCGTCGGCCCAGGGTGGGCATCAGCCACGAACCCAGGACGACGGCATCGAGGTTCGACGCATGGTTCGAAGCCAGGATCACGGGACCTGTACGCGGGATCTGGTCGATCGCGCCCTCTACGGTGATCCGGCTCACGGCTCGGGCGAAGATCCGGCCGCTGGTCGTGAGGAAGGTGATGAGCGGCGTGATGGAGTTGTCGATCGGGTCGTTGGGCACGTCAGTCGGCTCCCGGCGCGGCCGCGCGTCGCGACTCGACATCGCGGATGGCGTTGATCACGGCGTCGACCGTGTCCTCGAACCGGTTGCCGTCGGTGGAGATGATCCGGGCGTCGTCGGCAGCCCGGAGCGGCGCGACCGCACGAGTCGAATCAAGCGCGTCGCGACGGCGTAGCGCCTCGAGGATCTCGATCGCTTCCGGACCCTCCGGGTCGAGATCACGCTCCGTGGTCCGTCGCCGTGCCCGTTCCTCAACGGATGCGTCGAGGAAGATCTTGAGGTCTGCATCGGGCAGAACGACCGTCCCGATATCCCGGCCGGCCATGATGATCCCGCCGTCCGCCGTGAGGGCCCGCTGCCGTTCGAGGAGCGCGGTTCGCAGCTCCGGGATCGCCGAGATGGCGGAAACGGCGACATCGACCTCAGGGCTTCGGACATCGTCGGTGTGATCGACCCCATCGACGAACACCCGCGCCAGCCGTCCGCGCGAATCTGGTGCGAGGTCAACCTCATCGACGAGGCCACGCATCGCATGCGGGTGCGAGGCGGTCAGGCCACGCGCGATGGCCAGCCAGGTGACCGCGCGGTAGAGCAGGCCCGTGTCGCAGAACCGGTAGCCGACGTCGAGTGCGGCTGCAGCTCCGACACTGCTCTTGCCGGACGAGCCTGGCCCGTCGAGGGCCACGATCAGTCGATAACCCGTGGTGCCGTCCATCTCGGGCAGGATACCCGTCAGGCCGACGCCCGCGGGACGAACCGCTCGAAATACGCCAGCGCCGCAGGATCGGCGGTCGAACCGGGGGCGGCCACGGCCGACAGCGGCTGACCCAGCAGCAACCGCTTGATCGGCACTTCCATCTTCTTGCCGCTCAACGTCCGCGGGATCGCCGGGACCGAATGGATCTCGTCCGGCACGTGGCGCGGTGACAGATCCGACCGGATGGCCGCGATCAACCTGGCCGTCAAGCCGTCGTCCAGGACCGCCCCATGGGCCAGGACGACGAACAGGGGCATCCAGTACCTCCCGTCGGGCCGTTCGACGCCGATGACCAGGCTGTCGGCGATCTCCGGGAGTCGCTCGACGACGCCGTACAACTCGCTCGTCCCGAATCGGACACCCTGGCGGTTCAGGGTGGCGTCGGATCGCCCCTCGATGACGGCGCTTCCCCGCTCCGTGATCCGGATCCAATCGCCGTGGCGCCACACGCCCGGGTACATCTCGAAGTAGCTCTCGCGGTAGCGAACGCCATCGGGGTCGTTCCAGAACGCGATCGGCATGGATGGCAGTGGCGCGGTGATGACGAGCTCTCCGGTCCGACCGATCACGGGGGTGCCATCCGCATCGAACGCCTCGATCCGCGCCCCGAGGGCTCGGGCCTGCAGCTCCCCGGCATGCACCGGCAGCAGCGGGCAGCCACCGACGAACGCGCTGACGACATCGGTCCCGCCGCTCATCGAGGCGAGCCAGACATCGGGCTTCACGGCGTCGTACACCCACCCGAACGCAGCCACCGGCAACGGCGACCCAGTGGACCCGATCGACCGGAGCGCGCCGAACGCGTGTGAATCGCCCGGGCGCAGACCAGCCTTCATGCAGGCGCCGAGGAAAGCCGCACTCGTCCCGAACAGGCTGACCTTCGCGTCGTCGGCCAGCTTCCACAGGACGTCGAGGTCCGGGTGACCCGGACTGCCGTCGTACAGCACCGGGATCCCACCGACCAGCAGAGATCCGATCAGGAAATTCCACATCATCCAGCCGGTCGTCGTGAACCACGACATCCGATCGCCCGGCCGGACGTCGAACATCAGGCCGATCGCCTTGGAATGCTCGAGGACGACCCCACCGTGGCCGTGGACGATCGCCTTCGGCAACCCGGTCGTCCCCGATGAGTAGAGCACCCAGAGCGGGTGGTCGAAGGGCACCTCTTCGAACTGGAGGGGTGTCTGCGGCCCGGCAACCAGCTCAGCCCAGGGCAGCTCTCCGGGCCGTGGTGACGCGTCCGGGTCGAGGTACGGGATCACGACCGTCCGCTCCAGGGTCGGCAACGCCTTCCGGATGCCGTCGATGACCGTCCGTCGGTCGAACGGCTTGCCGCCGTAGGTGTAGCCATCGACCGCGATCAGGACCCTGGGTTCGACCTGGACGAACCGATCGATCAGGCTCTGGGCCCCCATGTCGGGCGAGCAGCTCGCCCAGATCGCGCCGAGGCTGGCACAGGCCAGGAAGGCGATGACCGCCTCCGGGATATTCGGGATCATCGCCACGACCCGGTCGCCACGCTTCACGCCAAGCCGCCGAAGACCGGCCGCCACGGCGGCCACGGCCGTTTCGAGCTCGTCGCCGGTCAGCCCGGTCAGTGGCTGCCGCTCCGACTGGGACAACAGGGCCGTCTTGTCGCGAGCGATGCGTCGGAAGACGACGTCGGCGTAGTTGAGCGTCGCGCCCTCGAACCAGGTGGCGCCGGGCATGGTGGACTGGCCCAGGACGCGTGACCACGATCCGTGAAGCGGGATCTCGTAGAAGTCGACGACCGACGCCCAGAAGCCCTCGAGATCCTCGACCGACCAGCGCCATAGCGCGCCATAGTCGGCGAACCGAAGGCCGCGCTCCCGCTCCAACCAACCGAGGTACGACGTCATCGTCGAGGCGGCCCTGGCGTCGTCAGATGGCTGCCACAGGAGGACGCCCTCGGCGAGTTTGGACGACTCGGTCACGACCAGGACGGCGGCATCGATCGCGCGCCGTCACCAGCGACCGGACAGCCGGCTTGCAGCACGAGCCAGATACGGGCGGTCTCCAGAAGGATCTCCGGCCGCTCCAGGGGGTCGCCGTCGATCACGACGAGGTCTGCGACCCGGTCCGGCTCGACCGTTCCCCGATCCGTGCCCAGACCGGCCGCCTGCGCCGAGCCCCAGGTCGCCGCCCGGATCGCCTCCCCGGCGCCGAGACCGGCATCGGCAAGCTTGATCAGCTCGCTCGCGTTGGTCCCGGGCGGACCGCTGTCGTAACCCATCGCGAGGGTGACGCCGGCCGCCCGCGCCGCCAGCAGGGTTAGGCGTGCTTCCTCCGCCTGACGCTTCGCCTGCTCGACCAGGCGCGGCGTGAACGCGTCGGCGAACCGCTCGGCCAGATCGTCGAACGTCGACAGGGTCGGGACCAGGACGGTCCCCGCGGCCGCCATCCGGTCGAGGACCTCGGGCGCACGGTGAAGCGAAAGGCCATGCTCGATCGTATCGACCCCTTCCTCGACGGCGATCCGGGCTCCCTCCAACCCTTCGGCATGGGCGGCCACGCGAAAGCCGATGCGGTGCGCCTCGTCGACGACCGCGGCGATCTCGTCGCGGGTCATCTGTGCGGGCTCGGGGTCCTCACGATCGACCGACCGCGCGCCGGTGGCCATGATCTTGATGTAATCCGCGCCATCCCGGATCTGCTCGCGAACCGCCTTCCGCATCTCCCACGGCCCGTCCGCCTCGCGATACATCGTCCCGAAGATGCGGGCACCCGGCGACGTCGCGCTGATGATCCGGGCGCACGACAGGATCCGCGGGCCGTCGAGGAGGCCCAGCTCGATCGCTCGCCGCAGGACGATCGCCTCGCCGTCGTAGCTCCCCACGTCGCGGACCGTGGTGATCCCGGCACGCAACAAGGCCGCCGCAGCCTTTGCGAGAACGAAATAGCCGAGCTCACGCGGTCGCGGGTCATCGCCATGCTTTTCGGGCGGCGGCCCGAATCCTGGACTGCGTTCCGTGTCGCTGGTCACATGGGCGTGGGCGTCGATGAGGCCCGGCAAGACCGTTCGGCCAGCGAGGTCGAGCGCGCCGGTCGGCGGATCCCCGGCCGGCGAGTCGACGCCTGTGATCCGGCCATCCGAGATCGCGATCGAGGCACGTTCGACGGGCGGTCCACCACGGCCGTCGATGAGCCGGGCGTTCCACAACACGGTGTTCATCGCGACCGTGGCTCGGCTCCCGGTCGGGTGTCAGACCGCGTCCGGGCGCCCGCCCGGCTCGTGCCAGCCCCCGCGCCGAGGCCACGGACCTCGGGTGCTCTGAGCCGGCGCGCCCGTCCGCTGTGCAGGTCGTCGAGTCGGACCGGCCCGATCCGAACCCGGACGAGGCGGTCGACCGGCGCGCCCACGACTCCGAACATCCGGCGGATCTGCCGCTTCCATCCCTGCGCGAGGATCGCGCGGTACCAGACGAGATCGCCCGGAGGCGGTGCGATGAGGTCGACCAGACGCCGCGTCTCGATCTCGGTCGTCGGCCGCAGACCGGTGACGGTCGCCAGACCTTCGTCGAGCTGGATCCCCTCCTTGAGCCGGTCGGCCTGTTCGCGGGTCAGCGGGTTGCGCAGGCCGATCGCGTATTCGCGTTCCACCCCGTGGCGGGGATGGAGGACCCGATCCGCCCACGCCCCGTCGTTGGTGAGGACGAGCAAACCCTCCGAATCCTGGTCCAGGCGTCCGACCGGATAGAGCCGTCCGCCCTCGGGCAGCATCGCGGTCGGGATCATGTCGAGGACGGTCTTCGACGCGTGCCGGTCACGCACGGTCGAGGTAACGCCACCCGGCTTGTGCAGCAGCAGGTATTCGGGCGCGGATGCGGACCCGATCACCCGCCCATCGACGGCGATGATGGCCTTGTCCGGATCGACCTGCATCCCGAGTCGGGCGGGCTTGCCATCGACCGTGACCCGTCCGTTCGCGATCAGAACCTCGCTCGCCCTCCGCGATGCGACGCCAGACGCTGCTAGCACCTTCTGGAGTCGTTCGACCGACATCAGCCCGACTCGTCGCCGGAGCCGTCGCCGGACGGGACCAGCGGCTCCCCGCCCTCTTCGGCGAGCCGGGCGGCCACGTCGCCATCGAGCGGCGGCAATTCATCGAGACTGGTCAACCCGAATCGCTCGAGGAAGTCGAACCCCGTGCCGTACAGGAACGGCCGGCCGGCCGCGACGGACCGGCCCAGTTCCACGATGAGCCGGCGGTGGAGCAGGGTCCGGATGGTGTAGTCGGAGTCGACGCCCCGGATCCGTTCGACGGCTGACTTCGTGACCGGCTGGCGGTAGGCGACGATGGCCAGCGTTTCCAGCGACGCGGGCGACAGTCGGACCACGTCGGCGCCGACATACCTGGCGACCAGGGCACCCCCGTCCGGTGCGGTCGCGAGCTCCACCCGATCGCCGTCGATCAGGAGTCGGACGCCTCGCGACGAGAGCGAGACTTCAAGGTCGCCGAGTCTCGCGTCGACCGTCTCCCGGTCGACGCCGGCCAGGCTGCCGATCTCGCGACGCGACAGCGGCTTCTCGGCCACGAACAGGAGCGCTTCGAGGGCCGACTCGGTCAGCTCGATCGGCGGGGTCGGCTCGCTCGGATCGGTCATGCGAACGACTCCAGCGATTCGTCGATCGGGTCCGGGTCGAACCGGGCGCCACCAGCGACGGCCCGCTCGGCCGGAGTGGTGGCCCGTGCGACGATCGGCCCCCACGGATCCGTCTGCTCGACGACGATCTCGCGGCGCTTCATCAATTCCAGCATCGCGAGGAAGGTGATCGCGATGACGACTCGATCACGCACACCGCGCAGGAGGTCCTGGAGCACGACCACGGGCGCATCGAGCAATGCGGCCCGGATGATCTCGGCACGCTCGGTGATCGTGATGACCCGGGCGACGACCTCGATCGGCATCTCGGGAAGTGGTGCGATCGCCACGAGTCGGTCGAGGGCCATGACCAGGCTGATGGGATCCAGGGCAGGCTGGTCGGCGGGCCGGGCACCCGCCATCGCGGCAGCCCGGGCGACCCCGGGCTCGCGCCGGAACAGGCCGATCCGACGAACGGCCTCATCCGCCAGGCGGAGGCCGCCGTCGCGATACGCGCGGTACAGGATGAGACGAGCGCGAAGCTCCGCCTCGGGATCGACACCTTCGTCGGGGAGAGCCGTCGGATCGGTCGGGTCGGTCTGGCGCGGCAGCATCGCCCGGCTCTTGATCAGGATGAGCTGGCTGGCCACCGCGACGAAGGCGCTCACGTTGCCGAGACGGTCCGCCTCGAGCCGGCTGAGGGCATCGAGGTAGGCATCCGCAAGGGCTCCGAGTGGGACGGTCAGGACGTCGAGCTGTCGCGCTTCGATGAGCGCCAGGAGCAATGCGAGCGGCCCATCGAATTCCCCGACCTGGACCTGGGTCCGGCTCTCGGGCCGCCGTCCGTCGCCGAACCGCACGGCCGGGTCGGTCCCCACGAGGCCCTCGGCCGGGGGGATGGCCATCACCGGGACCCCCGGCGATCGTGCGTCGGTCATCAGTTGGCCTCGTCCGCGGTCCGCAGCAATTCACCGAACTCCGGATCCGTGGGCGCCTCCTGGTGTCGGATCAGTTCCACAGTCCGGACCGAGCACCCGGCACCCGCAGCCAGGGTCGCCGAAGACTCCGCGTGGGTGCGCAGTCGCTCGAGTGCGACCTGGTAGCCGGGGATCATCCCGGCGACCCTCCAGATCCAGGCCCCGTATCGGTCGCCCAGCGTGTAGGCGACCCGGGCCCACACGCCGGTGTCTCCCTTGCCGGCGTCGTGCAGCAAACCGGCGATCAGCAGGTCGGGATCGGTCACCCGCTCGGCACGGAGCGACGTCACGACATCGAGGCCATGCCGCCGGTCCGCGACGTGCATGGAATCGAATAGGTCCATCTGCTCGGGCGACGTCCAGGGCACCAGTGCCGCGCGCTCCTCGGGTCGCACACGGGCCCGGAGATGCGCCCGGAACTGGCGGGCCCTAGACGCCCACCAGGAAGCCAAAGAGTCCATCGAGGATCGGGAAGATGATCCGCCCGCCGATCGAATTGCCGGGCGGCAGGAACAGGACCGCGATCAGGATGAGGAAGCCGTACTGCTCGAGGAACGGCCGGATCTGGTACTCGGTCCGGCGGTCCATGAACGCGAACATGACCTTGGACCCGTCGAGCGGCGGGATCGGGATGAAGTTGAAGATCATCAGCAGCAGGTTGATCTGGATGAACAGCGACAGGATGTTGGCGAGCATCGGGACGCTGTCGATCAACTGGGGGTTCGCCACCATGTAACGGAGCGGGATCGCGGCCGCTGTCGCGAGGATGAGGTTCGACAGCGGCCCGGCTGCCGCCACCAGCGCCTCACCGCGGCGCCCTCCCTGGAGGTTGAGTGGATTGACCGGCGTGGGCTTGGCCCACCCGAAACCGAAGGCAGACCCGCTGGCGGCGGACCCGATGAAGGTCAGGGCGAGCAGCGAGCCGCCGATCGGATCGAAATGGGCGACCGGATTGAGCGTCAACCGTCCGAACAGCTTGGCCGTGCCGTCGCCGAGCCGGAACGCAACGAGGGCATGGCTGAATTCGTGGACGGGCAGGCCGACCAGCAACATGATCGCGACGACGATCGCCGCGGGGATGATGTTATCCAGGGACAACCGACACCTGCGCTATGGGGGAATGCCCCTATCCTACCGGGCTGCGACCGAGGTGGCCGTCCGGGACTACAAACGCCCGAGCAGCTCCGCCTTCTTGCGGTCGTATTCCTCGGTCGTGATGGCGCCACGGTCGCGTAGATCCGCGAGGCTGGCGAGCGTCCGGGTCACGTCATCGGGGTCGTTGCTGGGAGTCGCAGCCGATGCCGGAGCCGGAGACGGCGGCGCGCTGACCGGTGTCGCCGCGGCGGGCGCCGGAAACGTCCCCGCCGGCGACGGCGCGACCGACGGACCAGGTCCCGGGCCCGATCCCGCCGGGCCACCTTCGCGGATCGGTGGCGTCGGCGCCCAGCCGGCCCGCTCCATATCGACCTCGTAGTCGTGCTTGGCGTCGAGCATCCGCTTCTTGAAGTCGATCGGGCCGCGGATCATCCGCATCTTGTCGATCCCGCTCTCCGACGCCGTCAGGACCGTGAGGTCACCGAAGTCGAACATCCGGCCGAAGATGGATTGGCTCAGGACCGCGTCGTTGATCTTCTCGAGCGAACTGTCATTCGCCGTCCGGTTCAGGACACCCTCGACCTGGATGACCCGCCGGTTGGTCAGGACGTATTCCTGGTTGACGTAGCGAAGACCCGTCCAGATCGCCACCGCGATGCCGCCGAAGAACAGGATGGCCGTGATCCAGCCGAGGACGTTCCGGAGGGTCCCGGAGACGCCGTCCGGGCCGAGATTGCCACCGACCCAGAACATGACGATCGCGATGACGAGCGCCAGGATGGTATAGCGGGCGCCCCAGATGAAGATGAACGGGTGCTGCTTGTTCCGGTGGAGGATCTGCTCGCCCTTGGACAGAAGGCCGTCGGCGTAACTCATGCTGGCAGGTGCCTCCTCAGGCTCGTGGGTGGGCCCGACTGTAGACGTCTCGGATCCGTTCCCCGGTCAGGTGCGTGTAGAGCTGCGTCGTGGTGATACTCGCATGACCGAGCAACTCCTGGACGATGCGCAGATCGGCTCCTCCCTCCAGCAGGTGGGTGGCGAACGAATGGCGCAACGTGTGCGGGCTGACACGACCTCCCAGGCCGGCAGCATCCGCCGCTCGCTTGACCGCTGCCCACGCCTGCTGGCGGGCAAGCCGGCCCCCTCGATCGCCGAGGAACAACGGCCCGCCCCGAAGCGGCGCCACGTGATGGAGAGCGATCAGCCCGACCCGTGGTCCGGCTATCCAGCGACCGAGCCAGTCGAGCGCGACATCTCCGATCGGGACGAGTCGCTCCTTATCGCCCTTGCCGATGACCCGGACGAATGATCCGTCCACGGACAGGTCCTCACGGTCGAGGCCGGTCGCCTCGCTGATCCGCAGGCCGGCGGCGTACAGCAGTTCGAGCAGCGCCCGGTCGCGCACGGCCCGGGTCGCACCCTGATCCTCCGCGGCGTCCGGTGCTGCGCCGGTCGCCTCGAGGAGGCGCTCGACCTCGTCGATCGTCAACGTCTCCGGCAACATCCGCGACGGCCGGGGCAGGTCCAGGTGTGCAGCGATGTCGGCGGTGATGACACCCTCGCCGTAGGCGAACCGGTAGAACCCCTTCAGGGCGGCCGCCCGGCGTCGCAGGCTGCTCGGCGCCAGACCCGGGTCGGCGCGGCGGCCACGGCGCGTGCGGGTCGCGAGGTACCCGATCGCCGTCTCGGGCGTCACGGCCCACCCCGCGCGAACGCCGCGCGACGCCTCGTAATCGCGAAGGTCCGCCCGATAGGCCCGGATGGTCGCCGGGGCGAGGCCGCGCTCCACGTCGAGGTAGGTCAAGTAGTCGTCGATGACCGTGTCGAGGTCGGGCATGGGCGGGGCCTCAACCCGTCGCGGCCATCCCGACCCGCCACGCGTCGGCACGATCGAGCAGTTCCCGCGCGGTCGCCAGCGCCGTCGTCCCGCCCGATCCACCGAGCATCTGGGCGAGCTCGGTGATCCGGCCTTCCCGATCCAGCTCGGTGATCTCGGTGACGGTCCGGCCATCCCGCTCCCGCTTCGCGATCCGATAGTGCGCGTCGGCATGGGCGGCGATCTGGGGCAGATGGGTGACGCACAGGACCTGGTGGCGACGGGCGAGTGCCCACAGGCTGCGCCCGACCGGATCCCCGCTTCGTCCACCGATCCCGGTGTCGACTTCATCGAAGACCAGGACCGGTGTCTCGTCCGCCTCGGCCACCACCCGCTTGACGGCCAGGGCGACGCGCGACAGTTCCCCGCCCGAAGCGATCCGGGCAAGCGGCCTGGCGGGCTCGCCGGGATTTGGCGCAAGCTGGAAGACGATCGAGTCGGCACCACTGGCGTCGAACGCGACCGCGTCGCCATCGAGCTCGATCGCCGCCTCATCCTCGCCCGCGGGTCGTCGGCCAAGCCAGACCTCGAACACACCGGCTGGGAACCCGAGCTCTTCGAGAACACCACCCACGGCGCCCGAGAGTTCGCGCCCGGCATCGTGCCGAGACCGGGACAGATCGGCAGCGGCGTTCGCGACGCTGGTCAGCAGCAACGCCGCCTCGCCCTGACGTCGTGCCCGCTCGCCGTCGAGATCACGGAGACGTTCGAGTTCTGCGGCCGCCTGCTGCCCGTGCGCGATGACCGTTGCTTCCCCTTCACCATACCGGCGTTCGAGCGCGTAGATCGCACCGAGTCGAGTCTCCAGGGCAGCGATCGCGACCGGGTCGTGGTCGATCCCGTCCACCAACCCGCGGATCTCCGCGGCGACATCGTCCAGTTCGGCCTCCAGACCGGCCAGCCGTTCTGCCGCCGTGGCGAAGCGCGGATCCACCTTCGACAGGCCGCGCGCCTCGCGGACGGCGATCGCCGTGGACTCCCGCGCGCCGGACCCCTCCGCGCTGAGTGCGTCGCGGACGGCCGCCGCTCCACGCGCGATCGACTCGGCATGCTGGGCAGCCTCGAGACGCGCGCGGATCGACTCGGCCTCACCCGGCTGGAGTCGCGCTTCCTCGATCTCCGCGACCTCGTATTCGAGCAGGTCGACGCGCCGGGCCAGCGCCGCCGGGTCGATGGCCAGCTCGGCGAGGGCCGCCTCGTTGGCTCGGTAGCGTTGGACCGCGTCGGCCATGGCGGCTCGGAGCGGCCCGTGGCGGCCGAAGGCATCAAGCAGATCGCGCTGCCAGCGTTCGTCCAGCAATCGTTGTTGATCGTGCTGCCCATGGATCTCGATGAGCGGGCCGACCTCGTCCGCCAGGCGCGAGGCCGTCGTCGCCACATCGTCCAGCCGAGCCGTCGAGCGCCCGTTGGCGGCCACCTCGCGAACGGCGATGAGTGGCTCCGGAAGTCGATCGAAGAGTGCCTCCACCCGAGCCGTCTCCGCACCATGCCGGATCACCCCGGTATCGGCTCGTGCTCCGCGGATCAATCCGAGCGAATCGATCAACAGGCTCTTGCCCGCGCCGGTCTCGCCGGTGATGACGTTGAAACCGGGGTCGAACCGCAGCCGGAGGCGATCGATGAGGGCCAGATCCTGGACCGTCAGCTCGAGCAGCCGGCCGGTCGGCGTCGCAGATCCGTTCACGTCGGCAGGAGCGCCACCTTCTGGCGAAGCAGATCCCAGAAGGGCCTGGCGCCCGCCGGTTCGATGAGGCGGATCGGACGTTCGACCGCGCGGACCTCGACGACGTCGCCGACATCGAGCCGAAGGTCCTCTCGACCATCGACGGAGATGAGCGCCTCGAAGGCGTCGACCACCGTGCAGCGAACCACCTGGCTCGGCCCGACGACCACGGACCGGATGGACGACAGATAGGCGGCGATGGGGGTGACGATCAGATTGCGCGCGCTCGGGTCGAGGATCGGCCCTCCTGCCGAGAAGGAGTAGCCGGTCGAACCGGTCGGGCTGGCCACGACGAGCCCGTCCGCGATGAACGTGGCCAGATGGGTATCGTCGATGGCGACATCGAGCCGGCAGACCCGGGCGAGTGCCCCGCGAGCGACGACCACGTCGTTGAGCGCGACAAGGCGCTCCGTCCGGGTAGCCGCCCCACCGCGCATGATCTGCGCCTCCATGACCATCCGCTCCTCGATCCGGTACTCGCCGGCCACGATCAATCCGAGGACTTCGTCGAGATCACCGGCCTCTGCCTTCGAAAGGAAGCCGACCTTGCCCAGGTTGATCCCGAGCAGCGGGACATCCACATCGGCGACCGCGCGAGCGGCCCGCAGGAACGTTCCGTCGCCGCCGAGGACGACCAGCACGTCCGTCGTGGCCAGTTCGTGGATGAGGCGGTCGGTGTCGCCGGACGGCAGCTCCCACTCGGCGATCCCTCGGACCTCGCACCAGCCCGCCGCCCGGGCACTCAGCTCCACGGCGGCATCGATCGTCGGGTTGTAGGCGAAACCGATGCGCTTCACGGTCATCGGGCCGGCGCCTCCAGGGCGGTGGCGATCCGATCGCCGATCTCGGCGCAGCCTGGTCCGAACGCCAGATCGACCAGGAATTCGCGATTGCCCTCCGGGCCGGTGATCGGGGATGCGATGAGCCCCCGGGTCCCGAGTCCGTGGACCCGGGCCGCGGCGATCGTCCGCTCGAGGACCTCCCGATGGACCGCCGGGTCGCGCACGACGCCGTGATCGGTCCGCCCACGTCCTGCTTCGAACTGCGGTTTGACCAGCGCGACGATGTGCTGCGTTGGCCCCGGTCGCAGGGTCGAAACGACCGGGCCTAGGATCTTGTCGAGCGAGATGAACGAGACGTCGATCGTGGCCAGATCGACGGGTTCGGGGAGGCTCGTCGAGGTCAACGACCGGGCATTGGTCCGCTCCATCGAGACGACCCGCCCATCGCGGCGCAAGGCATCGACGAGTTGTCCGCGGCCCACGTCAAGAGCGTAGACGCGCGTCGCACCGCGCTGCAACAGCACGTCGGTGAAGCCACCGGTCGACGCGCCGACGTCGAGGCCGACAAGGCCGGCCGGGTCGATCCCGAAGGCATCGAGGGCGGCCGCCAGTTTGTAGCCGCCACGGCTGACGTACGGCTCGGGTTCGCTGACCGCCACGGGAGTGTCCGCTGCGATGAGGTCGCCCGGCTTTCGGTCACCACGGGCGGCATCGCCCTCCCCCACCCTGACCTTGCCGGCCATGACGAGCGCCTGGGCCCGGCTGCGAGTCGGCGCGAATCCACGCTCGACCAGAAGTTGATCGAGACGGACGCGAGCAGCCCGAGACGTCGTCACGCCCCTATCGTGGCACAGCCGGGTCCACCGGTACGTACCGGACGCTCGGTCACACGGGCCGTTGCCCGTTCAGCCGGCGGCGACCTCGGATCGGCCGGGCGTGGCGCGCAGCGTCTCGAGAGCCTCCCGGACCTGGGCGGCAAGACCGTCCGCGTCGAGGCGCAGGACCCGTCGGAGGTCGGTGACCGAACCGTGGTCGACGAACCGATCGCCCGGGATGCCGATGACCCGGACCGACAGGTCGCGGTAGGCGGGATCGGCCAGTCGGGCCTCTTCCACGAGCTCCAGGATGCCGCTCCCGAAGCCGCCGGTGACGATGCTCTCCTCGAACGTCGCGACCATCCGTTTGCCGCGTGCCTGATCGAGGATGAGCTGCCGATCGAGTGGCTTCGCGTAGCGTGCGTTGATCACGCCGACCGACCACCCCTCCGCCTCCAGCAGGTCCGCAGCGGCCATCGCCCGGGCGACGATCGGTCCGAACCCGACGAACAACAGGTCTCGGCCCTCGCGCAGCAGTTCGCCGCGTCCGACCGGGAGGATCTCCGGCACGACCGGGGCCAGTCCGAACCCAGGATCGCGCGGATAGTGCAGGGCGAACGGGTGGTCCTGCGACAGTGCGGTCCGGAGCAGCGACCGGAGCTCCTGCTCATCCTTCGGCGAGGCGATCACCAGATTGGGAACCTGCCGCTGCGCCGGGAGGGTGAACATCCCCTGGTGACTGGTGCCGTCCTCCCCGACGAGGCCCGAGCGATCCACCGCGATGAGGACCGGCTGGTCGTTCTGACAGACGTCGTGGACCGTCTGGTCGAAAGCACGCTGCAGGAACGTGGAATACAGCGCCACGACCGGGCGAAGCCCGCCGAGGGCCAGCCCCGTCGCGAGTGCCACGGAGTGCTGCTCGGCGATCCCGACGTCGAACATCCGATCCGGATACTCGGCCTGGAAGCGAGCCATCCCCGTACCCGTCGGCATGCCCGCGGTGATCCCGACGATCCGACGGTCCGTCCTGGCCATCTCGACGAGTTCCGCCGCGAACACGGCCGTGTAGTTCGGGTGGTTGACCAGCGGCCCCGGGGCGACCGTCGGGGGGGCGGCATCGTCGCTCATCGATTCGGCCGGGATCGGCAGGCCGGGATCGGCAGCCATGGCCATCGGAGGGAGGGCGGCGCCATGGAACGCGACCTGATCCCGTTCGGCAGGACGGAAGCCTCGACCCTTCTGCGTCCGCACGTGGACGATCGTCGGGCCGGGAAGCTCGATCGCCCGACCCAGGGTCTCCAACAGGGCATGCAGGTCATGCCCCGGCACGACGCCGATGTAGGTGATCCCGAGGTCCTCGAACAATTGCCCTGGCTGGGCGAAGTTGACCACCGATCGACGCAGGCGCTGACTGAGTTCGAGGATGGTCGGGCCGACCACCGGGATCCGCTCCACGGTTCGGTCGTAGGCACTCTTGCCGTGTCTCCAGGCGCTCGACAGCTTGATCTCGGACAGGTACTTCGAGAAGGCTCCGACCGTCGGGCTGATCGACATCTCGTTGTCGTTGACGACGATCAGCATCTGGCTCTGACGATGGCCGATGTCGTTCAACGCTTCCAGCGACAGGCCGCTCATCAGCGCAGCATCCCCAACGACGACCGCGATGCGTTCCAACCCGTGGCGCAGATCGCGAGCTTCGGCCAGGCCTTCGGCGATGGACAGGCCGGTCCCGGCGTGGCCCCCGTCGAAGACGTCGTGAGCGGACTCCGAGCGTCGAGGGAAGCCGCCGACCCCGTCGAGTTGGCGGAGCGTCCCGAATCGCTCAAGACGGCCGGTCAGGAGCTTGTGTGGGTAGGCCTGATGTCCGGTGTCCCAGACGATCCGATCCCGCGGTGACTCGAGCAGCCGATGGAGGGCGATCGTCAGCTCGACGACCCCGAGCGACGAGCCGAGGTGGCCGCCGGTGCTCGCGACGGTCCGGATGATCGTCTCGCGGATCTCACCGGCCAGTTGGGCCAGCTCCTCCTCGTCAAGTCCGCGGAGATCGGCAGGGTCCTGGATCGAAGGAAGGATCGGCACGTTCGGGTGCTCCTGGGTCGGATCGGCGGGTGGCCGGCTCGTTCTGCGGGGACGGATCGACCGTCGCGTGTGTGATGGATCGGCCGACGAGCCGTCGGTCCGGGATCCAGCCGCAGTGTAAACCTGTCCGCTGGAGGTCGCTTGTTTTAGCCCGGTCGCGATGACGATCGGCAGGTCCCTGCAGGCTACCCGCCGGATGTGTCCTCCGTCGCTTCGTCCGGCTGGACGTCGCGTGTCTCGAGCGCGCCACCGGCCCGGGCAACCAATTGCTGGACCCGGAGTTCAGCATCCCCGAGCAGCGCCTCACAGCGAGCCTGGAGTGCCACACCGCGCTCGTACAGGGTGATCGCCGCCTCCAGCGGCTGTCCACCGGCTTCGAGTTCCGCCACCACCCGCTGCAGCTCCGCCAGGGCGTCGTCGAAGGTCAGCGTCTCGATCTTCGGGTCAGTCGTCGTCGGCACGGTCAGCCTCGTCCTTCGGTTCGGTGAACCGGTCGATGCGTCGGGCGAGGAGCATACCAAGTCCGACTCCGGCCAGGACCACGACCGCAACGACGACCAGGAAGACCACGGCCGAGATCGCCAGGTCCACGTCAGACGCGATCCCGCGAGCCCGGCCCGGGCCTGTCGACCCGGTCGACGGTGGCGGGCAGGTCGCCACCGGCCACCCGAAGCGCGAGATGGGTGCCGGCCGGGGCATCGTCAGGGCGTCGCACGATCCGACCGTCCGCCGCGATCCGGACGATGGCATACCCTCGATCCAGCGTCGCCTGTGGACCGAGGACGGCCAGGGCGGCGCTAGTCGACGCGAGCGCGCCTCGCGAACCGGCGAGGCGCCGGACGGCAAGAGCATCGAGGCCGTCGGAGCGTTCGAGGCGGGTGCGGTCGTGGAGGAGACGCGCCGGCAGGGTCGGCGTCAGGCGGATCGCCAGGCTGTCGTGCCGCCGGCGGCGCGCTGAGACCTCGCTGTCCACGGCTCGGGTCGCCCGGTCGATGAGGTGGCCGATCCGCTCACGTGCGCTCGCAAGCTGGGCCATCGGGCTGAGTCGATCCAGCGCCCGTCGTTCGGCGGAGACACCCTGAGCGGTGGCGCTGAGTCGCGCCGAGATCGCTCGGTCGAGGCGGCGGCGGCCGTCCCGGACGGTAGCGATGAACTCGATCCGATCGGGCACCGCGATCTCCGCCGCCGCCGACGGCGTCGGGGCGCGCACGTCGGCGGCGAAATCGGTCAGGGTCACGTCCACTTCGTGACCGACCCCGCTGATGACCGGCAGGCTGTGGCCGACCACGGCGCGAACGACCGCTTCGTCATTGAACGCCCACAGGTCCTCCAGCGATCCACCGCCCCGGGCGATGATCGTGATCGCGGGCGCCTCGGCCGGCCGACCCGCGGCGATTCGTTCCGCGGCGTGCCGCTCGACCCGGCGGAGCGCTCCGACCAGGCTCGCTGGTGCCCCGTCCCCCTGGACCCGTGCGGCCACCAGCACGACCCGGGCCAGCGGCCAGCGTCTTGCCAGGACGTGGCAGATGTCCTTCCACACGGCCCCACTCGGACTGGTGATGACCGCGATCGTGGCGGGTCGGTCCGGCAACGGACGTTTGCGAGCAGTGTCGAAGAGTCCCTCGGCGGCCAGTCGAGCCTTCAACGCCTCGAACCGCAGGGTCAGGTCGCCGAGACCCGCCGGCTGGATCGACTCGACGTACAGCTGCAAGGCGCCCTGGGGCTCGAACAGGTCGATCCGGCCATGGGCCACGACACGCAACCCCGCCTGGGCCTCGAAGGCGGATCGTAAGCGCTGATCGCGGAACCAGACGCATTGAAGCTGGCTTCGCTCATCCTTGAGTGCGAAATAGCCGTGGCCCGCGGAGGAGATCGTGACCCGGCCGATCTCGCCCTCGACCCACAGGTCGACCAGCCGGGGATCCGCCCGGACGGCCCCCCGGATCGCGCGGGTGACCTCGCTGACGCCGAGGATCCTGATGCCGATCGGCCCGCTCGGGCTGCCTGGAGTGGACGTGATCGCGTCCCAGCTCGGGAGCGCCCAGTCAGGCGGTTCCTGGTCAGTCATCCGCCGGCCCTCTCAGACGCGGGTCTGGTACTCCCCGGTCCGAGTGTCGATCCGGATGGTGTCCCCGGGCTCGACGAAGATCGGCACCTGGACGATCAGGCCTGTCTCCGTGGTCGCCGGTTTGCGGGCGCCACTCTGGGTGTCGCCGGCGAACCCGGGTTCCGTCTCGACGACCGCGAGGTCCACCGTGATCGGGACCTCGACCCCGATCGTCTCGCCCTGATAGCTCGTGCGGTCGAGCGTCATCCCGTCCTTGAGATACGGCGCGGCCTCGCCGAGCTGCTCGGTGCTCAGGATGAACTGGTCATACGTATCGGTATCCATGAAGTGGTGGTCGTCACCGTCGCGGTAGAGGAATTGGACGGGCCGTTTCTCCATCGACGCGCGCGGCCACTTCGTGCCGGCCTGGAACGATCGTTCCACCGTCTGACCCCGCTTGATGTTGCGCAGGGTGATCCGAACCTGGGCGGATCCGCGGCCCATCTTGATGTGGTGGTAGTCGAGGATCTGCCAGAGCTCGCCGTCGAGTTCGATGGCGACACCCTTCTTGAGTTCACCGGTGCTGATCATCGGGGGTCAGGCTCCTGGGGCGGTCGATCGACTCGATGAGTCGCGCCGATCGGTCTGGCGGGTCGCCGCCGATCGTAGCAGAGACCCCACCCGCGACCGGCTCGTGCCCTCCCGCTCAGTGTCCGACGACGATGACATCGCGGGGGAAGCTGGTCAGGCGGTCGACCCGCCCGGCCTGGGCGTCGAGCACGATGAGGTCTTCGATCCTCACGCCGGTCTGGCCGTCGAGATAGACGCCCGGCTCGACCGAGAACACGGTCGGACTCGGCAGGGCTGCATCCGCCACCAGGCGCCCCAGCGACGGAGACTCGTGGGTCGCCAATCCGATGCCGTGACCCGTACCGTGTCCGAAATGGTCACCGTGGCCGGCCGCCTCGATCACGCCCCGGGCGGCCGCGTCGATCGATCGCCCGGTCGGCAACGGGCCGTCTGGCGATCCCGCGACTGCCTCCTCGACCCGCCGGATGGCGGCGCCTTGTGCGGCGGCCACCAGCTGGTAGATCTCGAGATCGGCGGCGGTCGGGTCGCCCACGAACAGTGTCCGGGTCATATCACTCCGATAGCCACAGACCTGGGCCCCGAAGTCGAACAGCAGGACCGCCCGATCGAGGACCGGCCGGTCGCCCGGCGAGCCATGGGGAAGGGCGGCCTCGGGACCCGACAGGCAGGCGACATCGAATGCGAGGGCTTCGGCGCCACCGGTCCGCATCGCCCATTCGAGGCGCAGGGCGAGGTCGACCTCGGTGATGCCCGGCCTGATGTCGGGCAGCAGGGTTGCCAGGGCCCGATCGGCGACGGCACAGGCGGCGGCGATCCGCTCGATCTCACTCGCCTCCTTGACGGCGCGATCCGCCTCGACCCAACCGTCGACAGCGATCAGCTCGACGTCCGGCGCCGCTGCCGCCAAGCGCTCCCAGAGCGCATGGGCGATGAACCCGGCTTCCAGCGCGACCCGTCGGGCGCCGACCCTCGCCATCAGTTCCGGCCAGCGGGCGGGCAGGTCGTTGTAGGCCTCGACCAGCACGGCGTCCGGGGCTTCTCGCCGGACCTGGAGCGTATAGCGCGAATTGGCCAGCACGATGACCTCGTCGGCGGCCACCAGGAACCGACCCGAATCGCCGGCGACCTTCTCTTCGCCGTCGGCGAGGGTGAACCCGGTGAGGTAGCGCATATGCTCGCGCCGAACGCCGAAGTAGGCGTCGACACCCGCGGATCCGAACCGGGCGCGGAGGCGCTCGAGGCGCACCGGACGCGCCGCTCGGTCCGCTTCAAGCCAGCGATCACACTCCGCCTTGGACGGCGGCCTGGCGAAGTCGTCCGGCGACGGCCACATGGCCGACCCCGCCGATCGGCTCACTTCTTGGCGTACTTCTTGATGTTGGCCTGGTGCTCCTTGAGCGTCTTCGCGAAGGCCGTCGTCCCGGTCCCGTCGCCCTTGGCCAGGAAGTAGAAATAGCCATCCCTGGTGTCGGGCTCGAGCGCCGCGTCGATCGATGTCAGGGTCGGGGTGCAGATCGGCCCGGGCGGCAGTCCGGCACTCGTATACGTGTTGTAGGCGACGAGGTCGGCCGGCAAGGCATCGCTGGTCAGGCCACCCTTGATCGGTGCCCAGAAGATGTATGTCGGCCAGTTTGCGATCGGCATCTTGGCAAGCTGCAGCGAGTCATGCACGTAGAAGATCGTCGGATCCGACTGGAGCAGGCCGGTCGGCCACCGCTGGGGATCGAGCCGGTTCTGGTAGACGCCGGCGATGAGGGGTTTCTCATCGGGGAGCTGGGCCTCACGTTCGACGATCGAGGCGAGGGTCATGACCTCGAAAAACGTCAGCCCGCGGGCCTTGGCGACGGCCATCCGTTCCGGCCCCACGTTGGCGGCGAAGTTGTCGAGCATCAAGCGGACGAGCTCGTCGGGCGTGGTGTCAGGCAGGACCCGGTAGGTCGCCGGCCAGAGGAACCCTTCCAGTGAAGCCCTCTTGGGTGCGTCCGCGCGGATCGTCTTGAGCCATGGGTAGTCGTTGATCAGCGAGGGTGGTGGTGATGAGACCAGTTCGTAGAATGCCGCCGCATCCATATCGAGTGGCAGGGTCTCGAGCAGGGCCGTGATCTGCTCGAGGCGAAGACCCGTCCGCAGGGCGATGTCCACGTACTTCACCTTGGGTGGGGCGAGCAACGCACTGACCAGCTGATCGGGCGTCATGTTCTCCCGGAGCACGAACGTGCCCTGCTGGAGTGAACCGGTCAGCCCGCGGACGGTCGAGATGAAGACGAAGGCCCGGCTGTCGCCGATCAGTCCGGCATCCTCGAGGCGCATCGCGATCGTGCTGGCGGTGTCACCCGCATCGACCAGGAACTCCACCTGGGTCGCCGATCCCGATGCCGGCGTGGTCAGTGCCGCGCCGAGATCCTCGCGAACGATGTCCTCGACGAACGGCAACCGGAGCGCCGCCGGATTGTCGTCCGCGAACGCCATCACCGCGCTGTTGACGACAGGCCGGAGGACCGTGAGCGCGGCGGCGAGGACGATGCTCGCGAGCACCAGGGCGAAGATGAGGAACTTCAGGAGGCCCGTCAGCCCGCGACCGAGACCGCCGCCGCCACGACCACCTCGTCCGCGCCGGATCGGCTCGGAGAACTCCGGCACGGTGGCGGTCGCGTAGGCGTCGGGGTCATATGGCCGGACTGGCGCGGGACGTCCGTCCCGTGGGCGTCCGCCCGAGCGGATCGTCATGCGTCGGTCTCCAAAGCTCCAGGGTCTCGGGGCATGGACGAGCGGCGTCGGGCGCGTGTGTCGAGTTCGTCCTGGAGGATGATGGCAGCGGCCTCACGGTCGACCCGGGCACGATACGCATCGCGCTGGGTCTTGCTGGGTGGCCCACCCGAGCGTCCTCGCTTCATCGGTCCGAGCCTGGTCTCGGCGAGGTGGCTGGTCAGGCGTTCGTCGCGATAGGTTACCGGAAGATCCACAAACGCTTGCAGCGCCTCGACCCAGTCCCGGGTCAGGCTCGCCTGCGCACCTACCTCGCCAGAGGCCTCAAGCGGGAGCCCGACGATCAGCTCGTCGATCGACTCGCGGGCGATGACCTCGAGCAGACCCGCCCCATCGGCAGCGATCCCACGACCGCGTCGAAGCGTCGACAACGGCCGCGCGACGGCGCCCTCGTCATCGCCGATCGCGAGGCCGATCCGACGTTCGCCCAGATCGATCCCGAGGAACCGGGTCACGAGGAAGGCGACGGGGCCGGCGTCTCGATCGTGACCGGGTGGCCGATCGTCAGGTCCACCCGCCCTTCGAAGCTCGGCACGGAATTGGTCCAGTCGGGCGAAATGGTCAGATCCACATCGCCATACGGTTCGAGGATCGCCCGTGCCTCGCCCGCAGGTTTGCCGAGGACCATCGCCTCCAGAGCGCTGGGATCGAGGATCGCGATCTCCTGCGCGGTCGCGGTGACCGGGAAGGTGACCGTCTGCCCCACGATGACGGCATCGCCGACCTGGATCGCCACCGATCCTTCGACAAGTTGATGATCGGGGTCGATCGCGGCCCGGAGGCGCTCCTCGGCGATCGCGGTGACCGGCGCGGGGTCGGCACTGACGACGGTCCCGGTCGCGGCGAGCCCGAGTGCGAATTCGGTCACCTCCTGGCCGACGAGCGATTCAGCCGGCACCGAAGGTTGCGACGGACCCAGTATCCCCGTCGCGGGGAATACCCGATTACCGTCGGCTGCAAGGCTCGGATCCTCGAGCGCCGAGTCGAACGACGCCTGGAGGGAAGCCTGCAGGGCGACCATCGCCGCATCGACGTCCTCCTGGCTGACCCGCGCCACCTCCACCCGAGTCCCGCCGGTGGTCGCGTCCGGATTGCTGACCTTGAGGAAGACCGAGCTCTCATCGCGAGGCACGCCGACGATGGTGTTCGGTTCGACGTTGCCATCAGGTCCGCCGGTGGCCGCGGTGACGGCTACGCTCGCGCGCCCCGGGAAGATGGTGAATCCGATCAGGTCGGCTTTGCCGACCGTGATCGTGGCGTCCGTCCTGAACTTGACGCCATCACTGGTGGTGACGACGCTCCCGGCCGCGATCCGGTTCGCGCTGGTCGGGTCGAGATTCTCGAACCGAACCGTCCCGGTCGCCTTGGTCAGGTCCACCCGGACGCCCGTGGCCGGAAACGTATCTTCGACGCTCACCGGGACCGTCAGGATCTCGGCCTGGACGACTGGAGGGTCGGATCCGGGCCCGGTGGCGCTCGGATCGGCGACCACCTGGATCTCCACCGGGCCGACGGGCTCCGGCCGAGGCGTCACCACGATCGTCGCCGACGGCAACAGCAGATAGATGCCCACGGCCCCGACCAGCACGGCCAGGGCTAGGATGCCCCCACCGATCAACCAGGGCGTCCTGATGCCTCGCTGTCCCCCCGTGGCACTGGTCGTGGATCGCCCGCCACCAGCGTCGGGCCGGGCGATCGGCTCCGTGGATCGTCGCGAGATCGCCGGCGACGGCTCCCGAGGGACGTCGGAGCGGACCGTGTCGACGACGACGTCGCCCGTGACGGCCCCGGCGACGATGGCGGGGGCGACGATCGGAGCCGGGGTCGCGGACTTGGCCCCTGGTTCCGCATCGATCCCGGCCAATGAGGCCTCGTATTCGGCGACGCTGGCGAAGACGGGCAATCCGGCAGACGCCGCCAGGGCGCGCGTGGCCGGATCGGCCGATACCAGGGAAAGCCGCTTCTCATGGGTGAGCGCGTCCCGGGACAGCAGTCGGAAATTGATCCGCGACGTCGCGACCCGGGAGCCGTGAGGCAGCACGACGGCGACCCGGGTGGCGTCGGCCTCCCGGATGCGCGAGGCGGCCGACGTGATCTCGTCGTCGACCTCCAGGTAGATGATGGGGCTGGCCATGGATCAGACCTTCATCGCCCTGAGGACTCGGCGCAGGGCGGCATCGAGCGGGTCATCCGTGGTCTGGAGCTCGATCGCCTGGTAGGCCAGACCAAGCGGGGTCACGTCCTGTTGATCCACGAGCAGGTTGGTGCCATCCAGGATCGTCTCGATCTGGTCCGGAGCCATGACCACGACCTCCGGCGGACGTGAGAATGGCAGACGCTCGTAGAACGCCTGCGAGGAGAGGGCCGCCTTGATCTCGGGCAGACGAGACCCACCACCGCACAGGAAGATCCGACCGGGCAGCAGATCGCCCCCGGACAACTCCTCCATCACCAACTCGACGCCGGCGGCCCACACGCGAACGTCGTCGGCCACGATGGTGGCGATGTCCGCGGCGTGCTCGACGGCCAATCCGCGGGCATAGTCGACCTTGAGCGCCTCGGCCCTCGGGAACGGCAGATCGAGTCGGTCGGCCAGACTCTTGGTGAAGGCTCGACCACCGAGAGCGAACATCCGGGTCCCCTCGATGCCGCCCTGGCGGACCAGGGCCACGTCGGTCGTCCCCCCGCCGACATCGACGAACAAGGCCCCGGCCTGGCGGATCTGGTCGTCGCCCAGCACCCGGGCGACGGCGTACGGCTCGGCGACGATCTCGAGCAGCTCGAGGTCGAGCTGTGACGCGACGCTCTGGAGGGCACCCAGGTGGACCAGCGGGGCGAACGCGTTGAAGATCCCGATCTTGATGTGACGGCCCTGGAAGCCGACCGGATTGGTCAGCGCGTAGCCATCGATCGAGGCCCCGGTCACCGCGGCATGGACGAGCCGGACGTCCACCTGCGGCAGGCCCGTCTCCCAGGTGATCGCCCGCTCCGCCTCGTGCAGCGCCTCACGCTGGACGACGTCGATCAGTTTCTGGAGCTCGGACTCGGAGATGGATTGGTCCGGCCGCTTGCGTTCCTGGCTGTGGACCGTCGTGAAGCCCTTGACCAGTTCGCCGGCGATGCCGATGACGACCTGGGTGGGGCGAAAGCCGGCCATCTCCTCCGCCTCCTGGAGAGCGACCGCGCAATTGTCCACGACGGCCGCGATGTCGGCCACCGTGCCCGATTGCATATGGGCGAGCCCTTGGCGCTTGCGGCCGACACCGCGGACCGTCCCCAGGCCGGCGGCATCGATGTCGAAGACCAGCGCCTTGGCGAACTCGGTCCCGACATCCAGCGCCGTACAGGCAGCCAGTGCCTCCTCCCCGTCGCGCTGCCAGATCCGCCGCCAGAAGGCCATCAGACCCCGCTTTCGAGATGGGTCCGGATCGCCGTCATCGCCTCGGGTAGTCCGTCGCGCCGAGTCCCGCGACCCTGGGCCATCCCCGGACGACCGCCACCGCGGCCAACGAGCGCGGGCATCGCCGCGGTGACCAGGTCGCCTGCGGAGATCCCACGCTCGACAAGATCGTCCGACACGGTCACGAACAGCTGCGGCTCATCGGCATCGAGGGCCAGGGCGACGACCCCGGACCCGAGCACCGCGCTCAGGTCGCGAGCGGTGGCTTTGAGCGAGTCCATCGAATCGAACGGCAGGGCGGCCGCGACCAGTCGGACGCCCGGAGCGACCTCCTGCGCGCTCGCAGCCAGTTCGGTCGGTCTCGGCAGGGCGGCAGCAGCGCCCGACTTGAGCCGACGCCGCGTCTCGCGAAGCTCCTCCTGGAGAGCCGCGATGCGATCTTCCACGGTTTCGACGGAGCGCGCCCCGACCGCGTCGGCCGCCCGCTCCAGGGCATCGAACCGTTCACGGACCAGGCGATCCGCCGCGACGCCGGTGACGGCCTCGATCCGGCGCATCCCCGACCCGATGCTGCGCTCGCCGGTCACCAGGAAGCCGCCGATCTGACCGCTCGCCCGGCAGTGGGTCCCGCCACACAGCTCGAAGCTGTAGTCCTGGACCCGGATCGTGCGCACGGTCTCGCCGTACTTCTCGTCGAAGAACGCGTCCGCGCCCCGCTCGATCGCATCGGCCATGCTCATGTACTCGATGCTGACGGGCCGGTCGTCGCGGATGATGCGGCGGACCTCGTCCTCGATGGCGCGGATCTCGTCATCGGTCAGGCCGCGATCGAGCGGAAAGTCGAAGCGGAGGTGCTCCGGGTTCACCAGCGAGCCTGCCTGGCGGGCTCGCTCACCGACCGTGTTGCGCAGTGCCCGGTGGACGAGATGGGTCGCTGTGTGATTGCGCATCGTGTCGGCTCGTCGCTCGTCGTCGACCGCCGCCTCGACCGTCGTGCCGACCTGGAGACGACCGTGGAGCGTGCCACGGTGGACGATCAGTCCGCCGACCGGCCGTTGGGTATCGGTGACGGTGAAAAGAGGGCTCCCACCACCGGGTTCGCGCAACACGCCGCGGTCCCCCACCTGGCCGCCACCTTCCGCATAGAACGGCGTCGGTTCGAGGATGACCTCCGCCTCGCCATGACCGGCCAGCTCGTCGAACTCCATCCCGTCCCGGACGATCGACACCACTCGGGCCTCGGCCACGGTGGTCTCGTAGCCCACGAAGTCCGTGTCGCCGGCGCGGGCCTGGATCGCCCCGAAGACGGCCGCCATGCCTGCCTGCCTCGAGAGCTGCTCCTTCGTCCCGGATCGGCTTCGCTCGCGCTGTTCAGAGAGCGCCGCGTCGAACCCGTCGCGATCGACCGCGACCCCGAATTCGGCCGCGAGCTCGACCGTCAGGTCGATGGGGAACCCATACGTGTCGTGGAGCTTGAAGGCGACGTCGCCGGCCAACCGCGCCGAGTCGGCGGGAAGCGACTCGGCCTGACGCCCGATGACCCGTTCGGGACCTTCCGGGACGATCGCCCGGATCTCGGCGTCGAGCAATCGCGTCCCCGCGTCGAGAGTCCTGGCGAACTGCGACTCCTCTCGGCCCACCACCGCGAGGATCTCGTCCCGACGAACCATGAGGTGCGGATACGCCTCCGCCATGACCTCGATGACGACGTCAGCGGCATCGGCCATGAACGGCTCGTGACGTCCGAGGAGACGGCCGTGGCGGACCGCCCGGCGGAAGAGCTTGCGCAGGACGTAACCGCGTCCCTCGTTCGAAGGCAGAACGTCGTCACCGATCAGGAACGTCACGGCCCGGGCATGATCGGCGATCACCTGGTAGCTGAACCGCTCCGACTCGAAGGTCGCCGGGTCGTGCCCGAAGAGTTCGCGCATCCGAGCGTGGATCGGGGTGAACAGGTCGGTGTCGTAGTTCGTGGGGACCTGCTGAAGGACACTGGCGAGACGCTCCAGGCCCATGCCCGTGTCGACGCTCGGGAACGGTAGCGGCACCCGGCCATCGGGGCGCTGGTCGAACTCCATGAACACGAGGTTCCAGATCTCGAGCCAGCGGGGACACTGCTCGCTGTGATCGGGGATGCACTCGGGACCCTCCGACAGGTGCGCGCCGCGGTCGAAATGGATCTCACTGCACGGACCACACGGGCCGGTTTCGGCCATCCGCCAGAAGTTGTGGTCATCGCCGTTGTCGACATCTCCCCACCGAGCCATCCGTTCCGGAGGAAGACCGATCTCATCGCGCCAGATGTCCCAGGCGACGTCGTCATCCTTGTAGGTGGTGGCCGCCAGCCGCTCCGCGGGTATCCCCAGGTCCCTGGTCAGGAAGTCCCACGCCCAGCGGATCGCGTCACGCTTGAAATAGTCCCCGAACGACCAGTTCCCGAGCATCTCGAAGAACGTGTGATGGCGCGGCGTCCGACCGACCTCCTCGAAGTCGTTGTGTTTGCCGGCAACCCGCAGGACGCGCTGGTAGTCCACGGCTCGGGTGTACGACCGGGTCTCGGCGCCGATGAACACGTCCTTGAACTGGACCATCCCCGAGTTGGTGAACAGGAGCGTGGCGTCACCGGCCGGCACCAGACTTGCGCTGGGCACGATCGTGTGCCGGCGCTCGGCGAAGAATTCGACAAAGCGTCGGCGGATCTCGGCGGCGGGCAGTGCAACGATCCGGGGATCGGTCGTCGGGTCGGGTGGTGGCATCGAGAGCAATGGTAGCGAACCGACCCACTCGAGCGAGGCGGTGCTTGCGGCCGGTCCGTATCCTCGGGTGACCCGCCACCAGCAGGAGACCCGATGAACCGCCGAGACACCGGATACCCGGCAAGAGAAGGAGCCCCTCGATGTCGCTGATCGCGACCGGGCTGGTCCTTGTCGTAGCCGCCATCCACTTCTACATCGTGGTCCTCGAGATGGTCTGGTGGCGAACCCCGCGAGGGATGCGGGCGTTTGGGACCGACCAGCCATTCGCCGACCGCTCGGCGTCACTCGCGGCCAATCAGGGCCTGTACAACGGCTTCCTGGTCGCCGGTCTCGTCTGGGGCCTCCTGGCGGCCGATCCGGTGGGTTTCCAGGTCACGGTCTTCTTCCTCGCCTGCATCGTCGTCGCCGGCTGCTTCGGGGCGGTCACCGTGAGCCGTCGGATCCTGGTCGTCCAGGCGCTGCCGGCGTTCGCGGCCCTCGTGGCCGTGCTCCTCGCCGGCAGCGGCGGCTGACGACCGCCCAGCCAGAGTCGAGGTCGCGATCCACACGGGTCAGTCGTTCGCGGTCGTTTCCGTGGGCCGGGTCCGCTGGCGGTGCCGCCATCGGGTCCACACGGAGGACCCGGCGACGATCGCGCCAAGGATCGCGCCCAGTGTCAGACCCCGCAGGAACGAGCTGTTCGCGCGTCGATCATCGCGTCCGCTCACGCCTGGCGCCTCGCGGGACCGAGGATCGCGACGGCCGAAGAAATGCCGATCCCGATCCACGCACCGATCGAGGCGGCGACGAGGTGGAAGTCCCCCATCGTCCAGAGGCTGAGACCGGCCCGGCCACCCAGGGCATCACCGACCCACGCACCCACGATGGCCGCCAGGACGATGATCGGGAGCCGGCCACCGGCGCTGCCCCGAATGAGGACGGACAGGGAGGCGTGGAAGATCCCGACGAGGATGGCGAGGATGAACGCCGGTTCGATCGTCACGTCGGCGAGCCGACGAGCAGGTCCGCGCCGCCGGCGGCCGCAGCTCCGTCGGCTACCGGTCGCGCGATCCGACCGCCGCCGAGGACGACATCGCCGTCATACAGCACAGCCGCCTGCCCCGGTGCGGCCGCCCAGACCGCAGTATCCGTCTCGGCAACCCACCTGCCGCCGCGGGCGGGCTCATCCGACGTGGCCGGACGCACCGTCGCCGGGATCGGCTGGGCGCGATGCCGGATCCGGATCTCCGCCCGGAAGGTTGCGGTACCGACCGGCGACTGGCCCGCCACGAAACTGACCCGCTCCAGGTCGATCGTCGTCGTCTCGAGGTCGGCTCGCCGTCCGAGGGTGATCGTATTGGTCAGCGGGTCGATCCGGCTGACATACCGCGGCGAACCAAGCGCGACACCGAGACCCTGTCGCTGGCCGACCGTATACCCGGGGGCGCCGGCGTGCTGACCCACCTGTTCGCCGTTGGCGTCGAGCAGCGGCCCGGGTTCGGGTACCCAGCCGGCTCGGTCGCGGAGGGCCTCGCGATAGTCACCGCCGGGCACGAAGCAGATCTCCTGGCTTTCCGGCTTGTCCGCGGTCGCGAGATCGAGTGAGCGGGCGACATCGCGAACCTCGGGCTTCGTCAGGTCACCGAGTGGGAACCTGGCGTGGTCGAGCTGGTCCTGGCGAAGCCCGTACAGGAAATAGGTCTGATCCTTGTCCGCGTCTCGCGCTCGAAGGAGGCGTGACCGCCCATCCGGCCCGATGTCGCGTCGCGCGTAGTGGCCGGTCGCCACCGAATTGCACGAATAGAGGTGGCGAGCCCGACCGAGCAGCGCACCGAACTTCACGTACGTGTTGCAGTCGACGCACGGCGACGGCGTTTCGCCACCGAGGTAGGCGTCGAGGAACGGCTGGAGAACACCTGCGTCGAACTCACGCTCGAGGTTCATGACATAGAACGGGATACCGAGCTGCGCCGCGACCCGGCGAGCATCGTCGGCGGCATCGAGCGAGCAGCAACTCTTCTTGAATTCCGAGTACGTGTCAGCCGCGTCGTGGAGGCGCATCCAGACGCCGACGACCTCGTGGCCCTGCGCGTGGAGCATGGCGGCCGCGACCGAGGAGTCGACGCCGCCCGACATGGCGACCAGGATCCGGCTCACGCAGACACGCCCTGCCCGAGCGGGTCCGCGACCACGACGGCCGTGCCCAGCCGCATCGACGAAAGGACCCGCGGGACGATGTCGCAAGCCTGGGCGATCTCCTCGTCCGTGGTCGACCGGCCGAGCGACAGACGCAGGGCGCCGCGCGCTTCTTCGTCCGGGTAGCCCATGGCGGTCAGCACATGGCTCACCTCGGTCGACCCGGTCGTGCAAGCCGAACCGACCGAGCAGGCGATCCCTTCGAGGTCGAGACCCATCGCGACCGACGCCCCATCCGTGTCACGGGCGACGAGCGACAGCAGCCCGGCCAGTCGCTCCTTGGGATGACCGGTCAGTTCGACGCCAGGCACCGCCAGGACGGCACCGGCGAGGCGTTGACGCTGGGTCCGGAGCCGGCGGACGGTGTCCGGGCGATCGGCACAACTCAGCGCGTACGCAGTGGCGAAACCCACCGCCCCAGCGACGTTCTCCGTCCCTGCCCGGCGGTGCCGTTCCTGCGTCCCGCCCTGCTGCTGCGCGAGGATGTGCGTCCCGTGCCGAACGTATAGGGCACCGACGCCCTTCGGTCCCTCGAATTTGTGGGCTCCAAACGACACGAGGTCCGCCCCCAGGACATCGACGTCGATATCGACGTACGGGGCAGCCTGGACGGCGTCGACATGGAGGGTCACGCCCTTGCGCCCCCGGACCCGCCTCGCGATCTCGGCGATCGGCTGGATCGTCCCGACCTCGTTGTTGGCCAGCATGATCGAGACCAGGATCGTCTTGTCGTTCAGGCTCGCCTCGACCTGGTCAGGATCCACCCGGCCGTAGCGATCGACCGGCAACTCGACGATCTCGAACCCGAACTTCTCCAGGTAGCGCAGGGCGTGGGCGACGGCATGGTGCTCGACAGCCGAGGTAACGATCCGGTGACCCCGCGCCTTGCCGGCCCAGGCCGCACCTTTCAGGGCAAGGTTGTTCGCCTCAGTGCCGCCGGAGGTGAAGACGATCTCACGGCTCTGCGCGTTGATCAGACCAGCGACCGTCTCGTGGGCCCGGTCAAGCCCGTCGCGGGCCGCCCGGCCAAAGGTATGCATCGAACTCGGATTGCCGAACGACTCGGTGAGGTACGGCAGCATGGCCTCGAACGCCTCCCGGCGAAGTGGCGTCGTGGCGGCGTGATCAAGGTAGATCGGCATGCGCTCGATCGTACACCGTACCCCTGTCCGCAGCGGTCAGGCCGGGGTGGCGCCTTCGCGCTCCGCCGATCGGCGAAGATCTTCGGCTCGGCCGATCTCTCGCCGGCGCTCGTGCTGCGACAAGGCCCGCTTGCGCAACCGGATCGACAGCGGGGTGACCTCGACCAGCTCGTCGCCGGCGATGAATTCGAGTGCCGTCTCGAGGGTCAGTTGTCTCGGAGGGGTCAGGCGGAGCGACTCGTCGTGGGAGTGCGTCCGGATGTTGGTGAGCTTCTTCTCCTTGGTCGGATTGACGTCCATGTCGCCCGAGCGGCTGTTCTCGCCGACGATCATGCCCTCGTAGGTCTCCACTCCCGCGCCGATGAACAGCGTCGCCCGCTGCTCGAGATTGAACAGCCCGTAGGCATTGGAGGTACCGGCGCGGTCGGACACGAGCACGCCATTGGTCCGGTGGGTGACGTCGCCCGCCCACGGGCCATACCCCTCTCCGATCTGGTGGAGCAGCGCCGTCCCGCGCGTGTCGGTCAGCAACTGTCCGCGGTAGCCGATGAGCCCGCGAACGGGCAGGACGTATTCCATCCGGACACGGCCGTCGGCGTCCGTGGACATCTGCTCCAGCCGGCCCTTGCGGCCCGCCAACGCGGTCTGGATCTCGCCGATGTACTCGGGTGGGATATCGATGGTGATCCGCTCGTACGGTTCCTGCAGCTCGCCCCGAACCTCGCGGAGCAGGACTTCGGGTCGGGACGCGGTGAGTTCGAAGCCTTCCCGCCGCATCTGCTCGATCAGGACGGCCAGCTGCAGTTCACCCCGCCCTCGAACCTCGAACGCCTCGCTCGACTCGGACGGGCGGACCTCGATCGACACATTGCCCAGGACTTCCTTCTCGAGCCGGGCCTTGATCTGACGACTCGTGACGTACTTTCCCTCTCGCCCGGCCAGCGGCGACGTGTTGACCCCGAAGGTCATCCGCAGCGTGGGGGCGTCCACGTCGAGGCGCGGCAGCGGTCGCGGATCGCCGGGCTCGGTCAGCGTGTCGCCGATCGTCACCTCAGGCAGGCCCGCGACGCTGACGATGTCGCCGGGACCCGCCTCTTCGATATCGACCCGGTCGATGCCGTGCGCGGTCTGCAGGCTGGTCACGGTCCCGCTCAAGGTGATCGTGCGCCCCGGCTCGACCGCTCCGGTGGTGTCGGCGGCCTCGTCGCGGACGACCACGATCCGCTGTCCGGTGCGGATCGATCCGTTCCAGATCCGCCCCACGGCCATCCGCCCGACGTACTCATTCGCGGACAGGTTGGTGACCAGGAGTTGGAGCGGGTGGCCGGGCGAATAGGTCACCGGTGGGGTGACCTCCACGAGGAGGTCGAGGAGCGGCCGGAGATCGGTCCCGGGCGTCGCCAGGTCCCGTGTCGCGGTGCCCGCCTTGGCGTTCGTGTACACGATCGGGAACTCGATCTGGTGAGCGTCCGCGCCGAGGTCCATGAACAGTTCGTAGACATCGTCGAGGACTTCGGCCGGGCGGGCGTCGCCCCGGTCGATCTTGTTGAGCGCGACGACGACGGGCAGGTGCCGGGCCATCGCTTTCTGCAGCACGTAGCGCGTTTGAGGCAGCGGCCCCTCCGCGGCGTCGACCAGGAGAAGAACCGAATCGACCATGAGCAGCGACCGCTCGACCTCACCGCCGAAGTCGGCATGGCCCGGGGTGTCGACGATGTTCAGCCGGACGCCAGCGTGATCGACGGTCGTCTGCTTGGCGAGGATGGTGATCCCCTTCTCCCGTTCCAGATCGCCCGAATCCATGACCCGGTCGACGACGGCCTGGTTGGAACGGAACGCGCCAGTCTGGCGAAGCATCGCGTCGACGAGCGTGGTCTTGCCGTGGTCGACGTGGGCCACGATCGCCACGTTGCGCAGATCTGCGCGGATCGCGGTCGCGTCGGCAAGGTCCTGGGTCTGGGTGTCGGGCACGGGTCGATACTGCTCCACGTGATGATGGGAACCGCGATTGTCCCATGGAATCTGGACCGCGACCATCGGCAGCCCGTATCCTGCGGTCGTGTCCGTCTCCCGGCAGTCCGATCCTCGACCCGTCTCGCCGCCATCGGTCACTGACGGATGACCGTCGCTGCCGTCATCCTGTCCGCGACCGCCGACGGTGCATTGGCCGATACTCTCGGTCAGCCACGGGTCCGCCGACTGGCCGACCTCGCCTGGTCCGGCGGCGCCCTCCCGGTCGTGGTCCTGTCGCCCGATCCGGACGGTGCGGTGGCCGCGGCTCTGTCAGGATCCGAGGCGAGCTACGGCTCCCCTGCCCCGGTCGAGGCCGGGCCGGTCGGCCAGATGATCCGCGGTGCGGACCTGGCGATCGCCGAGGTGACCGAGACGGGTGCCATCCTCATCTGGCCGGCCCGTATGACCTGGGTCGGACCGGAGACCATCACGACCCTCATCGAAGCCCACGGCGTCGACCGCGAGCGCGTCCTTCGGCCGGCGTGGCACGGGGACCCAGGCTGGCCGGTCCTCGTCCCGACCTCGGCGCTCGACGTGCTCCGGTCGATCGGGACGGATCGGATGCCAGGCGACGTGATCGAGGACCTGATCGCCGCGCAGCCGGCCAGGACCATCGAAGTCGGTGACCCGGGCGTCGTCGTCGGCGCGGAGACGCCCTTCGATGAACTCCCGCCCTACGAAGGGCCGCCCGACCCGCCCGACGGCCAACGCCATGAGTGGGGTGCCGATGTCGTTGCCGAAGCCGGACTGAGCGAGCCGCCGTCGAGCTGATCCCGAGCGATCGGCCTTCGGGCGTCAGACGCCGGTGGCCGGCGAGCGCCACCGTTGGATCCCGTCACGCATCCGGGCGACCGGGACCGTCGCGGCGGCGATGCCGCCGATCACCAGACCCACGCCGAGCAATTGCGTCGGCGACGGCGTTTCCCCCAGGAGGGCGACTGCCAGCCCCATCGTGACGACCGGCTGGCTCAGCAGGATGACCGACGTGATGATCGCTGGAGATCGTGGCAGGGCGATCGAGATCAGCACGTAACCGGCCGACTGGGCGGTGATCCCCAGGGTCGCCAGCCAGAACAGGCTGGCCGGCGGAGGTGTCAGGTCGAGGTCGCCGACGACCTCGCCGATGACGAACGCCGAGATCGCCACGAAGACGGTCGCGACGGCGACAGGCCCGGCCGGGCGACGCGGGTCACGACCACCACGGCGGATGATCAGCAGGTAGCCGGAATAGCAGAACGCCGTCGCGATACCGAGGATGACGCCGAGCCTGGGGTCCGCGCCGTACGCGCCTTGCCCGACGACCCCGGAGATGAGGATGACCCCGCCGAGCACCACGGGCAGGACCAGCAGCGTGCCGCGCGACGGGCGTTCCCCGAGCAGGAGCCAGGCGAAGAAGCCCACGATGACGACCTGGAGGTTGCCGAGCACCGTCGCGAGCCCGGCACCGACCGCGCCGATGGCGTGGTGCCAGAACGTCAGGTCCCCGGCGAAGAAGATCCCGGCGATCGCCGCCAGGATGACCGTCTCACGCGCCAGTGGGCCGTGGCGCCGGTGTTCGCCGACGGCCACGAGGACGAGGATCGGAAGACCGAATACGGCCCGATAGAACGTCCCGGTCGACGGTGAGACCGCCGCATACAGATAGAAGATCCCGGAAAACGCGATGCAGGTCGCGCCGAGCAGCGCCGCCAGACGAGGGTGGTCGGCGAACCAGCCGAGAAGGCCCGGCTGTTCGTTCAGGTGTGCAGCCCGCTCAGCCGCGCGACCGGTGTGGTCCCGATCCCGCCGAGGGCAGCGGGGCGGTCCATCAGGGACCTACCTCCACCCGTTGGGTGAGACCGACGAAGCGGAGACCCAATTCGTCGTATTGGCCGGGTTCCGGGACAGACGGGGCTTCCAGCATCGGGTCGGCGCCCGATTGGGTCTTGGGGAACGCCATGACCTCGCGGATGTTCGTCTGGTGCGCGAGCAGCGCTGCCCAGCGATCGATGCCCAGCGCGATCCCTCCGTGGGGCGGTGCGCCGTACTCGAAGGCGTCGAGGACGGCGCCGAACTTCTGCTGCATCGCCTCGATCGAGTGACCCTGCAGTTGGAGGCTCCGCTCGAGCAGGTCGCGACGGTGGATCCGGATCGACCCACCGCCCAGCTCCCAGCCGTTGAGGGCCAGGTCGTATTGGAGCGCCCGGGCACGGCCAGCCGGATCGTTCGCAGATGGCACGGCCGGATCGCCGGACGCGGTGACCAGCAGGGCCTCATCCTCCGGCAGGACCCCGGAGAACGGATTGTGGGTGGCGTGCCAGCGTCCGAGCTCGGGATCCCATTGGTACATCGGGAACCGGTGCACCCAGACGTAGGCCAGCGCGTCAGGATCGGCCAGTCCGAGCCGATCGCCAAGTTCGACTCGGAGGCGGCCCAGGACATCGGCGACCGCCGCCGGCCGATCGGCGACGATCAGGATCAAGTCCCCCTCGCCAGCTGCGGTCTGGTCGATGATCGCCCGTTGCGTCGCGTCGTCGAGGAACTTGGCGATGGGGCCTTTGACGTTGCCGCCCGGCTCGAGAGCGAGGTAGGCCAGGCCCTTCGCTCCGAACCGGCGAGCCCGCTCGGTCAGTTCGTCGATCTCCCGGCGGGTCACGCTGGCCATGCCCGGTGCGACGATCGCCTTGACCCGCCCTCCGCCGGCAAGCGTGTCATCGAAGACCGCGAACCCCGATGACTGCGTCCCGTCCGCTCCGACGAGTGCCGGCCCCAGATCCACGAGCTCCATCCCGAAGCGCACGTCGGGCTTGTCCGACCCGAAGCGCTCGAGGACCTCGTCGTAGGTGAAGATCGGGAACGGGACCTGGAGGATCGGTCGCTCCGGGACTGTGGCTCGGGAGACCTGAATGGTCATCGCCTCGACGAAGGTCATGACCGTGACCTCGTCGACGAAGCTCATCTCGAGGTCGAGCTGGGTGAACTCCGGCTGTCGGTCGCCGCGGAGATCTTCGTCGCGGTAGCAGCGGGCGATCTGCATATACCGATCGATCCCCGCGACCATCAGCAGCTGCTTGAGTTGCTGTGGACTCTGGGGCAAGGCATAGACCGTGCCCGGCTGCAGCCGACTCGGAACGATGAAGTCCCTGGCACCTTCAGGGGTGCTCTTGATGAGGGTCGGCGTCTCGACTTCGACGAACCCGTTCGCGTGGTGGACCTCACGGATCGCCTGGACCATCCGACTCCGCAACATCAGCCGTTCCTGCATCGGTTCACGGCGGATATCGAGATAGCGGTACTTGAGGCGCACGATCTCGTCGACGGGAGCGTCCGGCTCGTTGATGTAGAACGGCGGCGTCTTCGCTTCGGACAGGATCTCGACATCGGTGGCCTGCAGCTCGATCGCACCGGTCGGGAGCTTCGGGTTCTCGGTGCCGGGTAGCCGAGGGGCGACGGACCCGACGACCGACACGACGAACTCCGGACGGATCCGGCTGGCTCGCTCGTGGGCGGTCGGGGCGTCGGCCTTGTCGATCACGATCTGGGTGATGCCGTGGCGATCACGGAGGTCGAGGAAGATCAGCGGCCCGTGATCCCTCCGGCGATGGACCCACCCGGACAATCGTGCGGTCGAGCCGGCGTCGGTGGCGCGCAACTGGCCACAGGTGTGCGTCCGATACGGCGTCGCAAGGCTGATCGTCTCGTCGGTCATGACCGACCTATCGTAGCCGCTCCATCCGGCGGTCAGGGATCGGCTCGGTCGCGGCCCTGCATCAGCGATATCCGGAATGGACGGAGCTCACCGCGGGCGAACCCGCCGGCGATGACCGGGTCCTCGTCCATGATCCGGCGCGCGGCCGGCTCATCGGGCGCCTCGAAGATCGCGATCCCCGTGTTCGTCCGTCCGAGGGTCGGGCCGACGAGGATGATCGTCCCGTCGGCCAGCAGCCGTTCGAAGCGTTCGAAGTGGATCGCCCACACCGAGGTCTCCTCCGCGGTCATGGTCGCGGCGAAGTCCTCTCGGGGCGGGTGGATGAAGTAGATCCATTCGCTCATCTGGGATCTCGGGCTAGCTACGGACGATCCTTGCCATCGCCGCCAGGTGATCGGGCGTGGTCCCGCAGCAGCCCCCGATCACGGACGCGCCCGCGTCTCGCATGGTCACCGCGGCATCGGCCATCGTTTCGGGTCCGGCCAGGTACACCGCCCGCATGTCGACGAGTTCCGGCATGCCCGCATTCGACTTCGCGACGAGGACCGCATCCGGGTCGGCCGCGTGCATCCGCTCGATGACCCGGATCAGCTCGTCGGGGCCGTTGCCGCAGTTGCCGCCGACCGCATCTGCACCCCACGCCGTCAATGAGTTGACGGCCTGTTCCGGCGAGACACCCATCATGGTGTGGCCACGGGTGTCGAAGGTCATCGTCGCGATGAGGGCGATGCCGGGCGAGACACGCCTGACCCCCTCGATTGCCGCCTTGATCTCGGGCAGGTCGGACATCGTCTCGATCCAGATCAGGTCGACACCGCCGGCCACCAATGCGGCGGCCTGCTCGGCGAAGATATCCACGGCCTCGTCATAGGCAAGGGTCCCGGTCGGGGCCAGGATGGCACCGCTCGGACCGATGTCCCCAGCCACGAGAGCGGTTCCCCCGGCGGCGTCGACTTCGCTGCGAAGCAGGATCGCGGCGGTCTGGTTGAGTTCCGTGACCCGGTCCTGAAGTCCGTGGAGGCTCAGGCGCATCCGGTTACCGCCGAACGTGTTGGTCATCAGGATCTGGGATCCCGCATCGACGTACCCGCGATGGATCCGTCGAACGACCTCCGGCTTGGACAGGTTCCAGACCTCGGGCGGGTCGCCGAACATGAGCCCATTGGCGAACAGCATCGTGCCCATCGCACCGTCGGCCATGACCGGGCGCCCGGGCCCGATGACTTCCAGCCAGCGCGCGCTGGCAGCCCCGCCGTCCGCCCGGCGCCGCTCCTCGACCCCCGGGAACGCCGCCGGATCGAACGGTTCCGGTTCGACCGACGGGCTGTGCATCACCCTTCTGGTTCTCATGGGACTTCGCCCTTCGTGCGTTGATCGGACGACGAGTGTAGCGCTCGGTCTCTACAATCCGGTCCCTGTGCCGCGGGAGTCCCCTTGATCGACCTACCTGAAGCGATCGTCATCATCGCCGCCGGGATGGCCGCCGGAACCATCAACACGATCGTCGGCTCCGGTTCGCTGATCACCTTCCCGACCCTGCTGTTCCTCGGCTACCCGCCGCTCGTCGCTAACGTCTCCAACACCGTCGGCCTGGTTCCGGGGAGCCTGAGCGGCTCGATCGGGTATCGGCGGGAACTCGTCGGGCAGCGTGCCCGGGCGATCCCGCTCCTCGCGGCCGGTGTGCTCGGCGGCTTGACCGGGGCGGGCCTGCTCCTGGTCCTGCCGGCCAGCGCGTTCGAGCGGATCGTGCCGATCCTGATCCTGGTCGCGTGCGGGCTGGTGGCCGTTCAACCACGACTGTCCGCCTGGGTGACCGAGCGTCGCGCCCGCCTCGGACACGCAACGAGGCAAGGCGGCGGGCCGATCCTCATCATCGGCGTCTACCTGACCGGGATCTACGGGGGCTATTTCGGGGCAGCACAGGGCGTGATCCTGATCGCCCTGCTGGCGATCCTGGTCGATGACGACCTGCAGCGACTCAACGGCCTCAAGAACATCATCGCGACCTCGATCAACGCGGTCGCAGCCATCATCTTCATCGCGGTCGCGCCGGTGGCATGGGGGCCGGCGATCCTGATCGCGATCGGGTCGACGATCGGCGGTCAGCTGGGGGCCGTGGTCGGACGGCGCCTGTCACCGATCGCCCTTCGCGGCGCGATCATCGTCGTCGGCACGATCGTGGCGGTGCGCCTGCTCCTGATCTGAGCCCTTGGTCCATCACCCGCTCGTCGCCTCCGGGCCAACGATCGGCGGCGCTCAATGATCTGGCGCGGTCCCGTGCCGGTGGGCTCCGTGCGCCCGGATGATCTCCCTCGTCAGGTCGGTCACGGCGACGAGTTTCTGGGTGCCCGCGGGAAGATCCCGAAGACCAACCTCGCCGCCCGCCAGTTCGTCGCCCAGGACGACGGCGAAGTGCGCCTGATCGCGGGCGGCCGACTCGAGCTGCTTGCCGAGTTTCCTGCGACCGAGTTCGGCTCGGGCAGGGATCCCGGCGTCACGAAGCGCGGTCGCGATCCTGAGTCGTCCGCCGGTGTCGTCCGGGTCGGCCCCGACGACGACGGCCACCAGGCCATCCTCTGAAGTCGTGACGCCGGTCTCCCCAAGAGCCAGGATCAGTCGGTCGATGCCGATCCCAAGGCCGATCCCGGGCGTCGGGCGCCCCCCGAGCAACTCGACCAGTCCGTCATATCGTCCGCCACCACCGAGCGCCTGCTGCTGGCCCTCGCGGCCGGGCACGTAGAACTCGAACGCGGTCCGGGTGTAATAGTCCAGTCCGCGGACCAGGCCAGGTTCGAGTCGATACCCGACCCCGATCGCGTCGAGATGCGTCCGCACCGCAGCGAAATGGTCGGCACACGCGGCACACAGGTGATCGGTGATCCTCGGGGCGGCCGCGTTGATCGGGTCCATCGCCGGATCCTTGGAGTCGAGCAGTCGGAGGACGTTCCGGGTCAGCCGATCACGCTCGACCGGTGGCAGCGCGTCGCATAGGCCGAGGTAGTACTCGGTGAGGAGCGCGACATACGACGGGCGGCACGCGCCATCGCCGATCGAGTTGAGCAGGACCTCCACACCGGCCAGCCCGGCGTCGCGGTAGTAGCGCAGCCCGAGCTCGACGATCTCCGCGTCGATGGCCGGGCCGGGATCGCCGATCGCCTCGACATCGAACTGCCAGAACTGCCGATAGCGGCCGGCCTGTGGGCGGTCGTACCGGAACATCGGTCCGATCTCGACCAGCTTCACCGGCTGCGGCCAGGTCTGCATCCCGTGCTGGACGAACGCCCGGACGATGCCGGCGGTCGGCTCCGGCCGAAGCGACCACGATTCGGACTCATCCGTTCGCGGGGCCAGACGGAAGAGCTCCTTCTCGACGATGTCGGTGACCTCGCCGACACCACGTTCGAAGACGTCGGTCAGTTCGAACAGTGGGGTATCGATCCGGCGGTAGCCGTACCGGGCGGCGAGATCCGCCGCGAGGCGCTCCAGGCGCGTCCACAGGGCGGTCTCGGGCGGTAGCAGGTCACGGGTCCCGCGCGGGGCTCTGAAGGTGGGCATCGGGCCGAATCCTACATGGGCGGAACGTCTGGACTCAGCCCAGGTCGCGTTGGACGCTGATGACGTCCTTGAGGTTCTCGATCCGACTCATCACCCGCGCCAGCTGCGAGACCGAGTGGACCTGGATCGTGGCGGTCACCACGGCCGTGTGGTCCGGCGTGACGCCGACATTCGCCGCGATGATGTTCACCTTGTTCTCCGCGACGACCTGGGTGATGTCGCTCAGCAGGCCGGTCCGGTCGAACGCCTCCACCCGGATCGCGATCGGATATTGCTCGGATGGGGCGGCCTCCCACTCGACCTCGATGAGCCTGGTCACCTCGCGCTCGTTGATGACCGTCGGGCAGGTCTGGATGTGGACGGTCACGCCCTTGCCCCGGGTGATGAACCCGACGATCGGATCGCCGGGGATCGGGTGGCAGCATTTCCCGAAGCGGACGAGGAGGTCGCCGACACCCTTGACCCGGACGCTGCCGGTGCGCTCGAGGCGCTGAGGCGGGGCGACGGTCGGCAACGTGCTCTCGACGTCATCCACCACGCCAAGGCGCATGACCACGGCCTGCGCACCGATCGCGCCGTAGCCGATGGCCGCATAGAAGTCGTCGAGCGTGTCGTGGTTGTACTGCTTCGCGACCTCGGCGATCTGCTCGACGCCGACGGCGGAGATCGACGTTCTGGCCAGGCGGCGCAGCTCGCGCTCGAGCGATTCGCGGCCGTGGACGATGTTCTCGTCGCGGTCCTTGCGCTTGAACCACTGGCGGATCTTTTCGCGAGCGTGGCTCGTGCGCACGACGTTCAGCCAGTCGCGCGATGGGCCGTGTTCGCCCTTGGTCGTGACGATCTCGACGATATCGCCGTTCTTGAGCCGGTAGTCGAGCGGCACGAGCCGGTTGTTGACCTTCGACCCGATCGTCCGATGACCGACGTCCGTGTGGATCCGGTAGGCGAAGTCGAGTGGGGTCGCACCCGCTGGCAGGTCCTTGATATCGCCCTTCGGGGTGAACACGAAGACCTGGTCCTGGAAGATGTCGAGCTTGATGCCCTCGACGAACTCGGTCGCATCCGACTCGGACACGTCGCGCTGCCAATCCATCAACTGGCGCAGCCAGGCCAGCTTGGCGTCGTACTCGCGGTCCGCCTTGGTGCCTTCCTTGTAGCGCCAATGCGCCGCGATGCCGACCTCGGACACCTGGTGCATCTGGTGCGTCCGGATCTGGATCTCGAGCGGCTTGCCGTCCAGCGCGATGACGGCGGTGTGGAGCGACTGATACAGATTGTTCTTCGGGACGGCGATGTAGTCGTCGAATTGGCCCGGGATCGGGCGCCAGATCGAATGGACGATGCCGAGGGCGGCGTAGCAGTCGCGAACCTCGTCGACGAGCAGCCGGATCGCGTAGACGTCGTAGATCTCGCCGAATTCGGCGCCCTTCCGCTGCATCTTCTTCCAGATGCTGTAGATGTGCTTCGGTCGACCTTCGATGTCGGCCTGGATGCCGGCCGCCTCCAGACTCGGGCGAAGATCGGCGATCGCCCGCTCGATGTAGGTCTCGCGGCCGGTTCGGCGCGTGTCGAGGAGGTTCGCCAGATCGCGGAACCGCTCGGGTTCGAGGGCCTTGAACGCGAGGTCCTCGAGTTCCCACTTGATCTGCCAGATCCCGAGGCGCTCCGCGAGCGGGGCGTAGATCTCCATCGTCTGGCGGGCGATCCGCTGTTGTTTCTCGGCGGGCAGGACGTACAGCGTCCGCATGTTGTGGAGGCGATCGGCGAGCTTGATCAGGACGACCCGGATGTCCTGGGCCATCGCCAGGAGCATCTTGCGGATGTTCTCCGCCTGCTGCTGCTCGTGGCTCAGGGTGCTGAACTTCGACAGTTTGGTCACGCCGTCGACGAGATGCGCGACCTCCGGTCCGAACTCCTCCTCGACCTCGGGCAGGCTGTATTCCGTGTCCTCGGGCGCGTCATGGAGGAGTGCCGCCTGGATGGCCGTGGCGTCGATCCCGAGCTCGGCCAGGATCTGGGCCGACGCGATGGGATGGATGACATACGGTTCGCCGGTAGCGCGCTTCTGGCCCGCATGCGCTTCCACGGCCCGGTCGAAAGCACGCCCGACCGGCTCGAGATCTGCGCTCGGATGCGCCGCGGCCAGCGTGGCGAACAGGTGCGCCCGCAGCGTCTCGAGATCCGGCCCGTCGCCGGTCGGATCGGGGCTGACGACCGGCGCACGCCGAGGTCCGCGCCGGGAGGCGGCCGGGGTTGTCGTCTTCGGTTGGGGTGTCGTGCTCGCCATCTCGGAAGGATACCCTCAGCCGAAACCGGCACGGTGCAGCGCGGCCTGCGCCTCGGACCGCTCGTCCCAGTCGACAGGGCCGTCGGGGCCGATGATCGACTGCTCGTGCCCCTTTCCGGCGAGCAGGACGATGTCGCCCGGGCGAGCGCGATCCACGGCCGCATCGATCGCAGCTCGACGATCGACGATCAGCAGCAGATCGTGCCCTCGGCGCTTGCCGGCCGTCTCCGCCCCGCGGGCGATCGCCTCGACGATGGCGTTGCGATCCTCGCCCCGGGGATCCTCATCGGTCACCACGACGAGCCGTGCACGCTCCCCTGCGATCCGACCCATCAGCGGCCGCTTCGCGGTATCGCGCTCGCCGGCCGAACCGAACACCGCGATCACGCCGCCACCACGCGAGGCTGCCAGCGGAGCGAGGAGGTCGAGCACGGCCTGGAGTGATGCCGGGCTGTGAGCGAAATCGACGATCACCCCGAACGGCTGGCCGACATCGACGCGCTCCATCCGGCCGCGGACGACCGCCAGACCGGCGATCCCATCGCGGACCGCCACCGGGTCGAGACCGACGGCCTCGCCCAGGGCGATGACCGCCAGCGCGTTGTAGACGTTGAACCGGCCCACCAGGCGGATGTCGGCGACTCCCGGGCCGGATGGCGCGTCATAGGCGACCCGAAGGTGTTCCTGGTCCTCCTCGACCCGGGTCGCCCGGACATCGGCTGATGGATCCGTGCCGTAGGTCAGGACCCGGGCACCGGCTTCCTGGGTCACCCCGATGAACACCCCGGCCGACGGGTCGTCCAGGTTGACGATCCCGGTCGACGGCCAGGTCGGCCCGGACGTGGTGTCGGCGATGGCGGAAGCGCGTTGACCGCGCTGACCCAGCTTCTCGAAGAGACGCAGCTTTGCGTCCCGGTAGGCCTCCCAGGTCCCGTGCAGTTCGAGGTGTTCATGGGTCAGGTTGGTGAGGATGGCGATGTCGAAGGCGACATCGTCGACCCGGGCCAGGGCCAGACCGTGTGACGTCGTCTCGAGGACGGCGGCCCGGTCACCCGACGCCACCATCGCTCGCAACGCGCGTTGCAGGGCCGGTGCCTCGGGTGTCGTCGCATGCTGATGGTTGGTCGCCTGGACCCCGCCGATCCGGGTCTCGATCGTGCCGGTCATGCCGGTCCGGACCCCGGCGGCCTCGAGTGCGGCCACCGCCAGGGACGAGGTGGTCGTCTTGCCGTCTGTGCCGGTGATCCCGACCACGGCCAGCGCCTGGCTCGGGTCCCCGTACCACCAGGCCGCGGCCGTCGCCAGCACGCGACGCGGGTCGTCCACCACCACCTGGGGCAGTCCTGCGCCGGGGACCGGATGGCCGACCACGGCGGCTGCGGCTCCGGCGTCCGCAGCTGCCGCCACGAAGTCGTGGCCGTCGACATGGGCGCCGGGGATGGCCACGAACAAGGTCCCGGGACGGATCTCGCGCGAGTCGTGGGTCACGCCTCGGATCGCGATACGTCCTAGCCCGGCCGGCCCGATCGCCTGGTCATCCAGTCGGGCACCGAGCACCCGCCCATCGGTCGTGAGGCGTTCGATCAGGCCGTCGAGCGAGGCGGGCACGGTCGGCTCGGCCGCCGTCAGCAGACCCTCGATGGTGGGCTCGGTCATGGTCGGCCCATCATCGTCCGCCGACGAAGCGCGACAGGCGGCCGGTGAGGCGGCCCAGCTGGTAGCCGCGTGGGTCGTACACGCGCTCGTGCGCTCCAGTCAGCGCCAGCCACTTCCCGCCGAACGAGATCTTGTGCTGGTACAGCCCGTGAAGCGGATCGCCTGGCCGAGGTTCATCGCGGGCACCGACGACATCGACCCCACCCAGGTCCATCTCCTCGCATCGCTCCCGGATCGCCAACTGGATCGCCCGCCAACGGAGCAGGTGGAGCGCGCCAGGGTGGGTCGCCCGCAGCTCCGCGTGGTCGCCGGAATGGACCGTGGACAGCCTGCCCCCGTGCCGGTACAGGATCAGTCCCCCGAGGGGCTCGGACTCGGCCGCGCCCGTCCGTGCCTCGAGGTAGACCAGATGGCCGGCTCGGTGGGCAGCCTGCCACCAGGCGACGAACCCGGCCCGCGGTCCGAACGTGAACTTGCGTCGCTCGCCCGTCTCGAGCAGCAGGTCGTAGAAGCGGTCCAACGCCTGCGCGACCGGCTCGACCGCGTCGCTGAACCCCGGCCCGGTCCCATCCGGGCCGATCCGGGTATCGAACCTGACGACCGCGACACCGGCGGCTTCCGCTCCCTTGATCCGTTGGCGCGTCGATTTCGCGATGGCCTGGAAGATCGAGCCTTCGTCGGCAGACGCCCCGAGTGCCAGGGTCACCCGATGACGCGACGGCTGGATCTCCTCGATCGCGCGGAATCCGGCGTCCTCGATGGTCGCCCGGAACCGGGACGACTCCGCGGGCACCTCCGGGTCCGCCGCCACCACGTCGATCCCCTCGCCGGCCAGGAACGCGCCCACGGCGATCAGACGACGAGCGAGCTGATCCGGGTCGGCGCCCATTGGGACCGGACCGCGCGGCAGGTAGGCGCTCCCGCCGCCGACGACCGGCCAACGTCGGATCAGAGCGAGGACCCGGCTGTCGTCGTCGCCGACGAGGAATCGCGGCGTCCAGCCGGAGCGCCGTCGATGCACCGCCCACGCCCGCGACTGATAGACATGCCCACCGGGCCGGTCGACGGCTTGCGCGTCCCAGTCGTCGAGCTCGGTGGGCCGGGCCTCTCGGACGGTGAGTGTGGTGGGCTTCGCGCCGTTCAATCGGCCGCTCCGTACGCCGCCGCTCCGGCTTCGCCACGGATCCCATGCCGCCGCCTCGCCCAGGCAGCACTGCCCCGGCGCGCCGCGTCGTAGGCCCGCTGTCCCAGCGGGTCGAGCACGAGGTCCCAGGCGCCGATGTAGCGGACCTCTCGTCCGCCGAACCCGGTCTTGAAATGGGCGATCCCACCGGTCGCCAGCCCCCACAGGTCGTAACTCGTGGCACCCGCTTCTCTCGACGACCGGATCGCCTCCCACTTGAGCAGGTAGTTGGCGCGCGAGTCCGCTCCTGCCGCGGTCATCCCGCCATAAGGCTCCACGACCCTGGGGCCGCAGCGGACAAGGAGGAGCGTCGCCTGGGGCACGCCATCGGCCGTCTGGGCGAACAGCAGTCGGGCGTCCCCCGACGGAGCGAACGCCTGCCACACGTCGCGGTAGGCGGATTCTGCCCGGATGAGGAACCCCGCCCGGTCGGCGGTTTCCCGATAGATCCGGTAGAAGTCGGCGAGACGGCTCGCATCCCCGTCGACGACGACGACACCGCCGCTCCGCGCCTTGTTGACGTATTGGCGCCACTTCTTGCGCAGGTCGCCCCACAGGGCCGCCTCGTCGGCGCTGAGGTCGATGATCCTGGTCGCGTTCGGCTGGATCGGCGGGGCCGGTCGCCACCCGGCGGCATGGAGGTCGCGTCGGAGGACCCCATCGGGATCGCGGGGACCATCGGCCTCGATCTCAGGATCGATCCGCAGGTGGCTGATCCGTCCCGCGGCGGGCCGGAGTCGATCGCGGACCGCGGCGCTGAAGCGCTCGATCGCGGCTGCGTCCCAGGCATCGCGACCGGACCTCGAGGTGCGTAGGCGAACGCCCAGGGCATCGGCCTGGGACGACGGACGAGCACCTGGGCTCCGATCGGGGCCGCGTCGGACCGCACCCGGTGCCTCGGCCATGCAGCCGGTGCGCCGCCCAGCCGTTGACTGCCTTGACCTGGGCCCACGCGCTCGTCTGCAGGTACGACCCGGGATCGCTGGTCCGCACGAACCGATCCCAGTCCGTCGGATCGTCGACCGTCACGAACGGCTCGGGCGGCGGAGCAGGTCACCCATGATCGCGACGATAGACGGCAGTTCGGGGATCCGCAAGGCGACCGACGCGACGCCATAGACGACCCCGAAGGCCAGGCTCACGAGGGCGATCGGAACGACCTGGACCAACCGACCCGCGTCCGACCCAAGGGCCGCGGCTACCCGGTCCAGCACGAAGATGCCAGCCACGCCGGCGATCAGGCTCCCGACGATGGCTTCGAGACCGACCCTGGCCAGCCCGGTCAGAGCAAGGTCGACCAGCCGTCGCTCGAGGATCGCCAGCAGGACCAGCGCTTCCAGCCAGGCCGCCAGAGCGATCGCGAGGGCGATCCCGGGCAGTCCGAGGGGGCCGACCAGGATCACCGCGAGGGTGGTGTTGACCACGACGGCCCCGATCGCCGCAGCCACCGGCGTGGCCGTGTCCTGGCGGGCGTAGAAGGCGCGGGCCAGCACCGCGATCATGGCATGAGCGGTCAGCCCGATCACGAACCCGACGAGGGTGAGGGCGATGAGGTCGAGGTCGCTTCGAAGGATGCTGCCGCCGCCGAACAGGAGGTCGACGACCGGCTGCCGGACGATGGCCATCAGGACCGAGATCGGGATCATCACGTAGATGAGCAGACGCAGGCCGCGGGTGAGCAGGGAGGCGAATGCCACCTCATGGCCGATCGCGGCGTCGCGCGAGAGCGTCGGTAGCAGGACGATCCCCAGTGGCACGCCGATGATCCCCAGCGGGATCTGGAGCAACGCGAACGCGAAGTTGAAGTCGGCCACAGCGCCGGTCCCGAGCAGGCTCGCCAGCGCGGTCACGACGATGAACGTGATCTGGGTCACGCCGAGGCCGATCGCCCGTGGCGCCATCAGGGTCAATGCCTTGCCGGCCTGTCGATCCGCGAGATCGATCCTCGGTTCGTAGCGAAACCCGAGCCGGACGACCGGTCGGAGCTGCACGAGGAGGTGCCCGAGCGACCCGGCCACGACGCTCAGCGCCAGGCCCTGGATCCCGAGGCTCGGCCCCAGGATGAGGGCGCCCCCGATGATCGCGAGGTTGTAGACGATGGGCGCCACCGCAGACGCCGCGAACCGCCCGCCAGCGTTCAGGACACTTGTGGCGACCGCGCCCATGGCGAGGAAGATCGGGCTGAGCAGCATGATCCGGGTCAGCTCGATCGTCCGATCGAGCTTGGCGCCCTCGAACCCGGGCGTGATGATCGGAACGACGACCGGCGCGAGGATGAACAACGCGACGGTCAGGACGACCAGGCCGCCGAGCATGAGGTTGATGACTGTCGACACGACCCGCCAGGCACGAGCGTGTTCGCCCGTCGTGAACAGGCTCGACACGATCGGGATGAGCGCGGACGACAGCGCCCCGGCCGCCACCAGCTGGAAGATCAGGTCGGGGATCCGGAAGGCGGCGAAGAAGGCGTCGAGCTCGGTCGCCGGGAAGGCATTGGCGATGACGACGACACGGACGTACCCCAGGACGCGCGAGACCAGGAACGCGCTCGAGACGATGACCCCGGCGCGCGCCAGCGAACTGGCCGCGCTCACGGTGTCGGGGCGCGACGCGCCCGCGGATGAGCCTCCCGATAGACGGCCTGCAGCCGCCCAGGCGAAACGTGTGTGTAGATCTGGGTCGTCGCCAGGTTCTCGTGGCCGAGCAGTTCCTGGACGACCCGCAGGTCGGCGCCGCCGTCGAGCAGATGGGTCGCGAACGAATGACGGAGCGTGTGCGGCGACACCCCGGTCGGCAGACCGGCCCGGGCGCACAACCGATCGAGTCGGTAGCGCAGCCCGCGGACTCCGAGCGGCCCGCCCAGGTGGTTCAGGAAGATCTCGACGGGCGGGTCATCGGAATGCGGACCGCGGGCGACGAGGACGGGCCGGCCGTCCTCGAGATATGCGGCGAGTGCGGCACGTGCTGGACGACCGAGCAGCCCGATCCGTTCCTTCCGACCCTTGCCCATGACCCGGATCTCACCGCGCCGCAGGCCGAGCGAGGCGAGGTCGGCCGCCGCCAGCTCGCTGATCCGCAGGCCCGCCGCGTAGGCCGTCTCGACGAGTGCCCGATCGCGCAGGGCGAGTGCCACGTGGACCGCCGCCCGGTGCCGGTCGTCCGCGGCGGCTCCGGCGAGGTCGGCCTCCACCACGTCGAGGATCCGACCGACCTGCTCGACCTCGAGGACCCGGGGCAGACGACGGGGCAGGCGAGGCGTCGCGATCGACCCCCAGGGATCGCCTGCGGCGAGGTCGTTCCTTGTCGCCCATCGGTGGAAGGCACGGATCGCGGCCAATCGCTGGGCGACCGAGGATCGGGCATGGCCGTCACCGAGGACCGCGAGGTAGGCGCGCAAGTCGGGCCGTGTCGGCCGTCGCCAGTCGATGCCGCGCTCGGCAAGCCAGCCGAGGTAGGAACCGACGGCGGTCGAATACGCGCGTCGAGTGTGGGGCGAGACATCGCGTGCCGCCAGCGACCTGAGGAACGGCCCCAGGACCGTGTCCGCCGTCCCGCCGGTCGGCGCCACGCTCACGCGTCCGGGGCCGGCTCGACCGGGCGTGGGCGCTTCGTCGCGCTGCGACCGCCCGTGCGGCCGCCACGAGCTCGGCCTCCGGACTTCGTCGTCCCCGTGGCACGGCCGCCGCCTCGCGCCCGAGCCGGACGCGCCAGCGCCTCCGGGTTGGCCGGTCCGCCCGCGTGGGGCTGACCGGGCACGATGTCCGCCGGGGCCGTATCGCTGGTCGATCCACAGACGAGGCAGATGGCCGTCTCATCCTTGCGCGCGAGCGGGCCGTCATCGGCATCGTGGACGCCCCCGAGCGGCTCCTGGTTCGTGGTGAAATCGCACTTGGGGTAATTCGAGCAACCCCAGAACACGTTGCCGGTCCGGCGAGCCCGACGTGGGACGAGATGGCCGTCGTGGTTCTTGGGGCAGCCGACCTCGAACGGCAGCGGATCTGGCGGCGGCGGACCGTCCTTCTTGATGTAGTCGCAGGCCGGGTAGCGGGAGCAGCCGACGAACGGACCGAACCGGCCGCGCTTGCCGACGAGTGTCCCCTCGCCGCACTTCGGGCAGACCTCGCCGGTCCCCTCCTGCTCCGGCGGCTCATCGCCCGGGAGCGGACGACTTTCCTTGTGTTCCGGGTAGAGGGAGCAGGCCAGGAAGCGGCCGTTCCGGCCGAGACGGATGACCATCGGATGGCCCAGCGAGCAGACTTCATCGGTCGGTTGGGTCTTGTACTCGTCGTTGCCGATCTCCACGTCCTTGTCGGCGACCCGGTCACGCAGCGGCCCGTAGAACGCCCGAAGGAGCGGCACCCATTCGCGCTCGCCGTCCGCGACCTCGTCGAGTTCCTGCTCCATCCGCGCCGTGAATGCCACATCGACGTAGTCGCCGAAGTGCTTGACGAGGAGGTCCGTCACGACCTCCGCGACCGGCTCCGGGTGGAGGCGCCGGTCTTCGACCCGAACGTAGCCCCGATCCGTGATCGTGGAGATCGTGGCTGCGTAGGTGGAGGGCCGGCCGATCCCGTGTTCCTCGAGCGCCTTGATCAGCGTCGCCTCCGTGAATCGCGGCGGCGGCTCGGTGAAATGCTGCGTCGGTTCGACTGCGGCCACGGTCGTGCCCGCTCCCTCCACCAGGGCCGGCAGGCGGCCACCCGCCTCATCGTCGTCATCGGCGGCCGCATCATCGCGACCTTCGGTGTAGACGATCGAAAAGCCGTCGAACAGGACCTTGGTCGCGGACGCACGCAACTCGTAGCGGCCGTCAGCCAGTTCGATGGTCGTCGTCTCAAGGTCCTTGGGGGCCATCTGCGATGCGAGTGCGCGCTGCCAGATGAGTCGGTACAGGCGCGCTTCGTCCGGCTTGAGGAAGGAGGCCATCGTCTCGGGATCGCGTCGGAAGCTGGTGGGACGGACCGATTCGTGCGCCTCCTGTGCTCCCTTTGCCTTCGTCTTGTAGACCCGGCCCTTCGGCATCGTGTAGCGCTCGCCGTAGCGCTCGCCGATGACCTCGCGGGCCTCCCCCATCGCCACACCAGCCAAGGCGGTCGAATCCGTCCGCATGTAGGTGATGAGGCCGACATGACCGTCGGGCGTATCGGCGCCCTCGTACAGGCGTTGGGCGACGGACATCGTTCGCTTCGGGCTGAACCCGAGGCGGCGACTGGCCTCCTGTTGGAGGGTTGACGTGGTGAACGGGGCGGCCGGGGACCGCTTCTGTGTCTTTCGACCCAGCTTGGTGACGATCGGCTTGAGCTCGCGGATCGCCGCAACGTGGGTTGCCGCGGCCGTCTCGTCGGGGATGTCCGGGGCGGCGCCGTCGATCCGCACGAGGTCGGCGAGGAACGCTTCGCCGGCCGCCGTTTCGAGGGATGCCAGGATGGTCCAGTACTCGCGAGCGGTGAACGCGCGGATGGCGCGTTCACGCTCGACCACCAGCCGGACGGCGACCGACTGGACGCGTCCGGCCGAGAGGCCCCGCTGGACCTTCTTGCCGAGCAGCGGGCTGAGCGTGTACCCGACCAGCCGATCGACGATCCGGCGCGTCTGCTGGGCATCGACGAGGTTCTGGTCGATCGACCGAGGGTTGGCGAACGCCTCGCGGATCGCCGATTTGGTGATCTCGGAGAACGTGACCCGGCGCGTCCGCTCATCGGGAACGTGGGCGGCCTCGGCGACGTGCCAGGCGATCGCTTCGCCTTCCCGATCGAGGTCGGTGGCGAGGAAGACCATGTCCGCCGACTTCGCCGCCTTGGTGATGTCAGCGACCTGCTTGCGACGATCCTCGGAGATCACGTACTCCGGTGCGAAGTCGTGATCGACATCGACACCGAACTTGCCCTTGCCAGGGTTCTCCGGCAGGTCCCGGACGTGGCCGTACGACGCCAGGACGCGGTAATCCGCGCCCAGGTAGCGTTCGATGGTTCGCGCCTTTGCAGGCGATTCGACGATGACGAGGTTCTTGGACACGGCGCGGAGTGTAGCACCGGGTCCTCAACCGACCGGTCGGGCCTGCTCAGACCTCGCGGATCCGCCGGAGGAAATCCTCGTCGATCTCGAGCTCGGGTTCGGGCTCGGGCGGACCTTCGGCGGTCCGCTCGTCGACGTCGTCGCTCACGGCTATCGCCGCATCGCTGCCGGAGATCGCCCCAGGCGGGATCTCGACAAAGCGCATGTGCAGGTACGGGAAGAAGAAGATCGACTTGCTGTCATCGACGAAGACCGGCCGCTTGCCGTTCATCGATCGGAGATTCGTGCAGCGCAAGCCGACGTCGCCCGGCGACGGTGCTTCGTACAGATCGGCGAGCAGGGGCTGCTCGCCGTTGAGGTGCAGGACGACGTTTCGGATCACGGGCCGATCCTCGCACCCGCCACCACCCGGCGTCACTACGCCGATGGTCCGGTCAGGGGTGGTAGAAGTCGATCACCAGGCGGACCCGTCCTCCCGACACCCAGACGCCGATCCCGACACGGTCATAGGCAGCGTTCATCATGTTCACGTAGTGCCCGCCACCGTACGACTTCTCGCTCTGGAAAAAGAGATGCGAGGCCAGCACGGCGGCCTTCGCGGCGCCGGACCGGCAGCCGAGGTTCTCCGCCCATCGATAGTTCGCGTACCCGGCCCGCTTCAGACGGTCTCCTGGCGTGCCGCCGATGAAGTGATCGCACTGGTTGTTCATGGCCAGACGCTTGGCATACGGACGGCTGACGTTCCGGCTGATCCCGCTGTCCAGCTTGAGTGGCGCGACGTTGCGCCCGCCCGGACTACTGCACGCGCCGGTGGAGGTCACCCAGCCGCCGGTCCTCGTGCAATTCATCAGGCCGAGGTAGTACGTCTCCACGGATGCCCAGCTGCCGCCTCCGGAATTGCCGCCGCCGGAACTGCCTCCTGACTTTGGCGGCGGCGGGGCGGGCGGCGTTCGGGGCGGTGCCGCCGGACGCTTGGCCGTCGTGAAACCGACCTGGCGACCCTTGACGAGGCCGACGCCGCCGGCACTCTTCGCGGACGACGACACCTGCATCGTCACCGCCGTGCCGTACGGGAGCAGAGCGTCTGGTGTGAACACCAGCACCGTGTCACGTTCTGCCCAGGTGACCTTGCCCGTCAACGGCTTGCCGTTTGCCGATGCCGTGAACGACCGGGCGGTGCTGCGTCGGTCCATGGGCAGCGTGAAGCGGACCGACAACGCGCTCGCTCGATCGATGGCGGTCGCATCGACTCTGGGCCGGAAGCGGACGATCGCTGGGGCATCGACCGTCTGGACCGCCAGCCGAAGGGTCTCGAGCGGGACGCCTTCCGAATCGCGAACCCCGGACACGATGACCGTGTATCCGATGCCGGGCTCCAGTGGTACCGCTGGTACGAAGACGTAGCGAGTCGCGCCATCGGCGCCATCCTCGGTCTGGACCGTCCCGACCACCGGCGGGTCCAACCGGATCGATGACGCCACCGACACGGGATCGACCGGCCGAACGAACGACACGACGAATGAACTGGTCGTGGCGACTCGTTTGCCGATCCGCTCAGCCGCCGCGATCGTCCCGGTGGTGGCGGTGCGAGTCAGGAACGCTGCCCGGATCGGCCGCATCAGCGGTTGACCGGACCTCGCCAGAGCACCCGGCTCGACCGTGACCGTCTGGAGCGAACTCGCCGGCCAATGCTCGCGGGGTTCGATCGTCAGCACTGTTCCGCCGGCGTCCCACGACAGGTCGACCGCGACGGAGGGGTCGACCTCGATCGAGGCTGCGACGGAGGTGGCATCCATCGGCGCGTTGAACCCGATCGTCATCGGATCGGTCAACGACCGATTCGTCTGGAACGTCGTGGTGAAGGCAGCCTGGGTCAGCGGCAGGATCGGCGTCGGACCCGTGGCAGCCGTCGTGTCCGGTCGCCCGGCACCGATCACGCCGACGCCGAGAACGACGGCGAGGGCGACGACGAGACCCGACCGTGTGAGGATCGACCGGCGGGTGATGACGCCGAGATAGACCACGATCAGGATCGGGACGGCCAGCAATGTCGCTGCGGCCTGACGCAATAGACACTCCTGCTCGGGGGCCTGGGGAAGGCAGGCGGGTCGGTGATCACCTTGGGGAGTGACCGGTGCGAGCGTAGCATCGGTCCGCTGACCGGGCAAACGACGCGATCCCCCGTCGGTCCCGCGGAGCGGCCATCCGCTTCACGCGACCACGCGCGGACGTTGCCGCGCCTGAACGGGATCCGCCGCGGCGAGGGACCCGGATGCCCGGAATCGTCCGTGGACACCGACGACCAGGCCCCGGAACTCGAGGATCGTCAGCGCCGCCAGCACCGTCGCGACCGGCCATCCGGTCGCCGCCACCAGCTCATCGACCGTCGCGCGACCGAGCACGATCTCGCGGCCAAGGCGGGCCGCAGCCTCGCCAACGCCCGAGAGGGTAGCCGCGACATCGCTCGCCACGCCGGGCTGGGTCAGGTGGTCGGCAAGCCCGAGATCGTCGATCAATTGCGGGATCCCGGCCACGATGCGAGCCCGATCGGGGAATTCGCGCAGGAAGGCCAGGCATCCAGCAGACGCCGGCGCGTCGATGGCGCCCGGCACGAGGAAGCATTCACGGCCCTGCTCGAGTGCCCACGACGCGGTGATCAGTGCCCCACTCCTGGCTGGGGCCTCCACCACGACGGTCGCATCCGCGAGCCCGCTGATGATCCGGTTCCGGCGCGGGAACGTGCCTCGGCTCGGATCCGTATCGGGGCCGAGCTCAGACACCACGGCACCGCCCGAGTCCACGACGATATTCGCCAACCGAGCATGCGCTCGAGGATGGAGGCGGGCATGCCCGGAACCGATGACCGCCACGGTCGTGCCACCGGCATGGATGGTCGCCGCGTGGGCGGCCCCGTCGATACCGACGGCGAGTCCGGAGACCACGGCGGCCCCGACGGCGACGAGGTTCGCCGCCAGGCGCGAGGCGGTCGCCCGTCCCTGGTCCGTCGCGCGACGCGTCCCGACGATCGCCACGGCAGCAGTCCGGTCCAGGGCGACTGGATCTCCCAGGATGTACAACACGTGCGGCGGCATGTCGATCTGGGTCAGTCGCGCCGGGTAGCGCGGATCATCCGCCGTCAGCACGATCAGGCCGAGCGCGCGGATCCGCTCGATGGTGGCGGTCCCACCTTCGGCTGCGGCCGCGATGGCCGCGGCGACAGCATGGCTCGGGCCGCGCCGGAGCGGGTCATCGGTCCACTCGTGACCTCCGCCCTCTGCCAGGCGTTCCACGCCACCGGGCGACGCCGCTTCTCGGAGGATGGCCGCTCCGCTCCCGTAGCGACGCAACAAGACGCCGAACCCCACCGGACCCAGTCCATGCACGCCGGCGAGCACGGTCCACGCGTCCCGTTCCTCGGGCGTCGGTCGCGGCTGCGCAGCGGACACGTCAGTACGCCTGGATCATGTCCGACCGAGCCTGAGCCGGTCGGTATCGCGCGGCCTCATCGAGGTGTTCGGTCGCCACGTGAGCCGAGCCAGCGAGATCGGCGATGGTTCGCGCGACCCGGAGCAATCGCTCGGTCCCCCGGCCCGTGGCCAATTCGATGTCGGCGAGACGGACGATGTGTCGCTCGTCAGCCCCCCGCAGGGCACACGCTTCACGCAGGCGTCGACCGCGCAATCGCCCGTTCGGGACGCCCTGGGATCGACGTCGACCGAGATCCTGGGCGGCCCGGATCCGCTGGCCGACGGTCGTCGAATCCTCGGGTTCGGGCCCGCTGATCAGGGCCCGGGGAGCGACCCGCGGCATCGCCAGCCAGAGATCGATCCGATCCCGGAGTGGTCCGGAGATCCGACGCTGGTACCGCTCGGGGAGGAGCGGAGGGCAGAGACACGGGCGATCGCTCGACCCGGCGAACCCACACGGGCACGGGTTCATCGCGGCGACCAGTTGGAACCGGGCCGGGAAGGTCGTCGCTCGCCCGACCCTGGAGATCGTGATCCGACCCTCCTCGAGGGGTTGCCGAAGCGCCTCCAGGACGTCCCGGTCGAACTCGGGCAACTCATCGAGGAAGAGGACGCCTTCGTGGGCCAGCGTGACCTCCCCCGGTGCCAGCCGCGGCCCACCACCGACCATGGCCGCATAGGACAGCGTGTGGTGAGGTGTCCGGAACGGCGGACTGCGGCGCAGCTCCCGGATCGGACCCGTTCCGGCTGCCGAGGCGACGATCGTCGCCGCCAGCGCCGACCTGTCGTCGAGCGGCGGAAGAAGCCCGGGGATCGTCCTCGCCAATAGCGTCTTGCCAGAACCCGGTGGGCCGATGAGCAACAGACCGTGACCGCCCGCCAGCGCGATCTCCAACCCGCGCCTTGCCTCGAACTGCCCGCGAACCTCGGACAGATCCGGGAACGTCGCACCGTCGGACGACGGTACGTCTCCGGCTCCGGTGGCCGGTCCGGAGCCAGCCGCTCGTCCCAGTTCGATCCGTGGGGATGAGGCCACGAGGCGCCGACTGGACGCGGAACGAACGACCCTGACCACCTCGCCGAGCGACTCGACCCCGGTCACGAGGAGTCCGTCCACGAGTCGCGCCTCCTCTGCAGCGTCGCGTGCGACCACGACGTGTCGAACCCCGCGACGCGACATGGCCGCGACCATCGGGAGGATCCCGGGAACGGACCTGACCTCGCCGCCGAGTGACAGCTCACCGACCAGACCGACAGCCTCCCTGCCGGCCAGGATCTGCTCGGAACCGAGCAGGATACCGATGGCGATGGCCAGGTCGAGCGACGCGCCCGCCTTGCGCAGATCGGCCGGCGCCAAATTCACCGTGATCCGCCTCGGCGGATGCACGAAGCCTGAATTCCGCAACGCTCCCCGGACGCGTTCGCGGGCCTCCTGGAGTGCGGTGTCAGCGAGGCCGACGACGGTGAACCCGGGAAGGCCCGATGCCACGTCCACCTCGACCCGGATGAAGCGCCCGGCAAGGCCATCGAGGGTTGCGGACGCGACGATGGCCAACACGACCGCAGGCTACGGCCGCGCGGTCATCCGCTGGTCATCTCGCGATCATCCGGCCATCACCACGCTCGCTGCCGGCGCCCGCCGGCGGTCGCCGGACCTAACGCGCTGGCACGCTCACGGCCGCCGCCTGGGGCTTGTCGACCGTTCGGGCGAATTGGAGGAGGGATCCTCCGAGAGATGAATCGGCCTTGGTGAACATGAACGGCGAGCCCGAGTTGAGGGCGCTGATCGCGCCTCGGTACTCATTCACGATCTGGTGCTCGATCGTGCGCTTCAGGGCACCTTCGGCATTCTTGACGCTGATGCCGGTGAACGCATTCGATCGGTTGAGGACCAGCTCCACCTTGCTCGGGGGATAGCCGAGGTGGTCCATCGTCTCGAGGATCAGGCGCACATTCTTCAGGCACGACAGGTCGGCGGTCATCACGACGAAGACGATGTCCGCGGCTTCGAAGACGCCGAGGTTGATGTCGTCGAGGCGCTTGTCGATATCGATGAGCGTGTAGTCGTACAGGGTGCGAAGCTGTTCCGCGATGTAGGGCAGATGGTCCGGATGCACGAGTTCGGCCGTCTCGGGCGACGGCGGAGCAAGGAGAAGGTCGACGCCGGAATCGTGCTTGACCATGACCTGCCGGACCAGATCGACGTCGATCGACGGAGCGGTCACGACATCGACGATACTCTTGCGGTCGAGGCCGAGGTCGAGGAAGACCCGATGATCGCCGAATTGGAGGTTGCCGTCGACGAGGCAGACCTTTCGACCGAGTTCGCGGTGCAATGCGATCGCCGCGTTGATCGCGACGGTCGTGGTCCCCACCCCGCCCTTCGCCCCGTAGAAGGCCAGGACGCGGCCGAGCGGTGGTCGAGCGAGGAGCGTCTCTTTGGGGGCGAACCGAGCGAGGAGGCTCTTGATCCGCGCCAGCAGCTCGGCGGGATGGAACGGCTTGATCAGGTAGTCGTCCGCGCCGGCTCGCAGTCCGCGGACCTTCTGCTCGACCTCTCGCTCGGCCGTCAGCATGATGATCGGGACGTGGCTGGCGCTGCCCTCCTCGGTCCGGATCTTCGTCGCGACCTGGTACCCGTCCAGCTTCGGGAGCATGACATCCAGGAGGATGAGGTCCGGTTCCTCAGCACCCCACAGGCGGAACCCCTCCGCACCATCGGATGCCAGGACGACCTCGTAACCCTCCTGCTTCAGCGTGTACTGCAGCAGTCGCTGGACATTCTGATCGTCATCGACGACGAGGATCTTGGCCGCCATCAGTCCTCCGCTGGGCTCACCGGGCGTGGAGTGTCAGAAAACGGGGTCCCCGACGCCACGATTATAGGTGCCTCGGCAGTCCGGTCAAAGCCGGCCCGAAGGTGGTTGGTCACCGCCTCCTCGTAGACCGCAGGCGCCACCGCATGCCCTTGCGTGTGGTCGGCTCCCGCGATGATCAGGTGGCGAGTGCCCGGAGGCGCCTCGTCGGCCAGCCGGCGCGCATCGCGGATGGGGACCGTGGCGTCGGCGTCGCCGGAGATCAGCAGCAGCGGCGTCCCATCCAGCAGGCCGACGACGCGGCCTGGCTCGGTCTCGCGCGGATCGCCACCGAGCTTCCTCGCCACGGCATCGAGCAACCGACCTGCGAGGAACCGACGGCCCAGCGGCAGGCGCGATCCGATCGCGACGACAAGTTCCGGAGCGACCGAATCGGCCACGACGGCAACGATCGACGGGCGCGGGACCGGGGCGACATGGGCGGCCGCCGCCGGATCCACGTCGACGCCCGCCATCGACCCGTCGCCGAGAATGGCCACGGCGGCGATCGCGGCCATCCCACCCATCGACCACCCGATGAGGGCGACTCGCTCGACGCCTCGCTCACCCAGCCAGGAAAGGGCGCCGGCGACGTCCTCGACCTCGCGCATGCCAAAGGTCGTGGGCGCCGGGTCCGAGCCGCCGTGCCCGCCGAAGTCGATCCCGAACACGCTGGCGGTCCGACGCAAGAACGGCCCGTACTCGACGAGATCGGGAACGGAAGAACCAGACCAGCCGTGGAGCACCAGGATCGCGTCGTGCGGGTCAGGTTCCCACGGTCCAGAGACGCCGCCGGCCCCATCCGCCATCGCGGGCAGCCAGCGACCCGTCAACCGCGTCCCATCTCGCGAGCGGAACCGGACGACCTCGCCGCCGAGCGCATCGAGGGCGGGCGCGAGCGCAGCCTCCTCAGGTGCGGTCCTCTCGCCCGCCAGCAGTCGATCCGCGCCCCGTCCGGTGACCGTGCGGAACATCGCGACCGACACCGCGCCGGCCGCAGCCGCCAGGCCGATCCGTCGGATCCTCACGCCGTGGCCGGCATCGATGAGAGCGCGTCGAAGACGATCCGGCTCCAGGTCTCGAGTCGATCCGCCACGGTCGCGACGGTCTCGGTGTCGACGAATCGGCCGGTCAGCTTTTCGACCTCGCGGATGGCGACGTCGCGACCGCTCGCGTCTGCCAGATACACCGCGCCGAGGTGGACGGCCCCGACGTCGGTCGTGTCGTCGTTGAGCAATGCCACGAACTGGAAGTCGGGCACGAACGCGGCGACGATCTCCTCGCCCCACTCGCGCCGAAGTCCGCCCAGGATCCCGTCGTCGCCCGGGTTCAGATGCCCGCCGATCCCGATCGAGTAGCGGCCGTGGAGCCTCGCGTCACCACCGGCTTCGGTCCGTTGCATCAGGAACCAGCGCGCCCCATCTCGAAGCACCAGATACGGGATGACCTGCTTGAACGAACGATCGAGCTCCATCTCGGCCCGAGGTTCGTAGCGGCCCAACCGTTCGATCGTCGCGATCGCCGCTGCCGACCCTTCCGCCCGGAGCCCATACCAGTCGCAGCCGCCGGGAACCGCATCGCGGGCGACGACGAAGACCTGCTCAGCGCTCATCGGCCACCTCGAGGGCGGCCCGCGCAGCCGCCAATCGGTCTCGGATCGCAACCTCGGATGGGCCTCCGGGCCGGTCGAGGTCTGCCAACCAGATGTCGATGACCGAACGCAGGTCACGCAGCCTGGCGGACAGTTCGCCGGCGTTGGTGACCGCGATCGCCGCGCCCATCTCGGCGTCCCCGCGCGCGACCCGAGTGGCGTCGCGCCAGCCACCGGCCGCCAGTGACGAAGCGACCGGCCACAGGTCGGAGCCGGCCTCCGCCCCGTGCACGACCGATTCGACGAGTGCCGCCGCGATGACCAGGGGCAGATGGCTGATCGCCGCGACCGCGCGATCGTGGGTCGTGGCGTCCATTCGGATCGTCCTTGCCCGGCACGCTGCGGCGAGACCGATGACCCGGTCGATATCGGTCGAGTCTGCGATCGCCCCCGGGACCACGACCCAGGGCCGGTCGACGAACAGGTCCGCCGTCCCGGCCGCGTAACCCGACGCCTCACGACCAGCCATGGGGTGGCCACCAACGAAGCGCACGCGGCCCGCATCCGCTCGAGCAACCAGCATCGCCTTCGTGCTGGCCACGTCCGTCACGACCGCACGCGGTGACAGGTCGACTCGCCAATCCTCTGCCAGGTCGTCAAGCGACGCGAGGCATGCCGTGGCGGGTCCAGCCAGGACCACGAGGTCCGCGTCGGTCAAGGTTTGCCGCGGCCCGGACCCCACCGCGTCGACGACCCGGTCGGCCATGGCCTGCCGAGGACCCGTACCGGATGGCGACCACGCGGCCATCGTCCACGGAGCCGTCTCCTGGTTGGACCGGACGGCCCGGGCGATCGAACCAGCGATCAGTCCGAACCCGATGAATGCGACGTGCATGGTCGCGAGTATCGCAGCCCCTGAGCCGTCAAGGACGCCGGCTGATCAGTCCTGCCAGCCCGGCTGATCGTTCCGGGTCGCCGGCGGTGTGCCGCTGGCTCCGGCGTCTCCGCGCCGCTTCCCGACTCGCCGGTCCGCGACCCGACGCTCCTTCGGGCCACTCCCTTCTTCCGAGCCCACCTCGGCCTCGGGAACGGGTGGCCCGGGATCGAGCGGCGGGTTCTTGCGGCGAGCGTCCTGCCGGCGCTGGCGCTCACGTCGCTCCTCGTGCAGGAAGGCGCCGCATCTCGGGCAGCGCCGCTCCTCCGCGAACAGCGATTCGAGTGGCGCGACCGTATAGATCTGACGGCCACAGGACCAGCACGTGAGGCGCGGCACGTTGATCGCGTCGGTCAGACTTGGGGAAGGCCGGCCAGAGCGGCCTCGACCTTCTCGCGCGGGTACTCGTAGTCCTGCAACGAGCCGTCGAGGTACCGCTCATAGGCGGACAGATCGAAGTGGCCATGACCGCACAGGTTGAACAGGATGACCCGTGCCTCGCCCGCCTCCTTCGCGATGAGCGCCTCGTCGATGGCGGCGCGGATCGCGTGGGTCGGCTCCGGGGCCGGCAGGATCCCTTCAGCGCGCGCGAACTGGATCCCGGCCTCGAAGGTCGAACGCTGGTGGACGCTTCGCGCCTCGATCAGGTCGTGTTCCTTGAGCAGGCTCACCAGCGGCGCCATGCCGTGGTAGCGCAATCCGCCGGCATGGATCGGTTCAGGGATGAAGTCGGAGCCCAGGGTGTGCATCTTGACGATCGGCGCCATCTTGCCCGTGTCGCCGAAGTCGTAGGCGTACACGCCACGAGTGAGGCTCGGCGCCGCCTCCGGCTCCACGGCGATGATCCGATGCGTCGCGCCCTCGCGGAAGTTGCGGCCGAGGAACGGGAAGGCCAGACCGGCGAAATTCGACCCTCCACCGGTGCATCCGATGACGATGTCCGGTGACTCGCCGGCCATGCCCATCTGCTCGATGGCCTCCTGACCGATCACGGTCTGATGGAGAAGCACGTGATTGAGCACCGAGCCCAATGCGTACTTGGTGTCGTCACGGGTCGCGGCGTCCTCGACGGCCTCGCTGATCGCCATCCCAAGCGAACCCGGGCTGTCCGGCGTCTCGGCCAGGACGGCACGACCGTAGTTCGTCGTCGGCGACGGGCTGGCGACGACCTCCGCCCCATACGTCTCCATCAGGACGCGGCGATACGGCTTCTGGTCATAGCTCGCCCGGACCATGTAGACCTTGACCTCGAGTCCGAACAGCGCGCCCGCGAACGCGAGGGCGCTCCCCCATTGGCCGGCTCCGGTCTCGGTCGCGAGGCGCTTGACGCCCTGTTCCTTGTTGTAGAACGCCTGCGGGATGGCCGTGTTCGGCTTGTGGCTGCCTGCCGGGCTGCCGCCTTCGTACTTGTAGTAGATATGGGCGGGCGTATCGAGCACCCGCTCGAGTCGGTGCGCTCGGTAGAGCGGGCTTGGGCGATACAGGCGATAGGCGTCGCGGACCGGTTCCGGGATCTCGATCTCACGCTCGGCGGAGACCTCCTGCCCGATCAACGCCATCGGGAACAGGGGCGCCAGATCGTCCGGCCCGATCGGCTGATGGGTGCCCGGATGGAGCGGCGGGGCGGGCGCCACCGGCAGGTCGGCGGCGATGTTGTACCAGGCGCGCGGGATCCGCGATTCATCGAGTACGAACTTCGTCTGCCGAGGGTCGGACGGCGCCATCATGGCCTCCTGATCGATGTCTGGTGGCGGCCACCTCGACGGCCGGGAGTGGAGCCTATCGTGCCGGGCGATCCGAACGCAACCAGATTCACCCCCGGCCTACGACAGGGACTCTATCGCGAGCGGCTCGTAGCGCGCTGGGCCACCGCCGGTCAGGCTCTCGTACAAGCCGATCCGGTCCACTCGGAAGCCGACCTCGAGGTCGGAGGCGAGCGATACCAGGCGGGCCCCGATCGCGGCCCCGGCCGGGACGCCATCCGACCGGGCGAGGGTCAGATGAGCCACGAAGGGCTTGGAGCTCGACTCCCAGCCAGCCGACTCCATGGCTCGGTCGACGGCCCCTGCGAGGTCGGCCAGTTCCGGGGCACCCAGGCGGATCCCGAGCCACAGAGCACGCGGCCGATGTGACGACGGGAAGGCTCCGGCGCCAGAGATGGATGCGTCGAAGCTCGTCGCCGAGGTGGCCGCGACCCGAACCGCGTCACGAGCTGCCGGGACGCGGTCTTCCAACGTCGGGCCGATGAACCGAATGGTCAGGTGCAGGTGGTCGAGCCGGACCCATCGGACGTCGCGACCGCGACCGGCGAGTCCCTCTGCGCGTACCTGCTCGACCAGTCCGGCGACCAGAGCGGTCGCGTCGGCCGGCAACGGCACGGCCACGAACAATCGCCGGCCGGGAAGGTCGGCGCCCGGCCAGCGCGGTCGATGGCCGCTGGAGGTCACGCCTTCGGCTGGCTCGTTTCGGTGATCCAGGTGGCGCGATCCGTCCGCAGCACGTCGAGTGCTCGGTCCCGCTCACGCCAGCCCAGCACGTCGACGGTCTTGTCTTCGAGCGTCTTGTAGGTCTGGAAGAAGTGCTCGATCTCGACGAGCCGGTGGGGCCGCACCTGCTCGAGCCGCTTGATGTGCTGCTGATGGGCGTCGCCGATCGCCACGCACAGGACCTTGAAGTCAAAGCCCTTCTCGTCGCGCATCTCCAGACCGCCGATCGGGCGGGCCCAGACGTGACAGCCGGTAAAGGTCGGCTCGTCGATGATCAACAGCGCATCCGTATGATCCCCGTCGTCAGCACGGGTCCCTTCGATGAACCCGTAATCGAAGTTGTAGTAGACGGCCGACGACAGGACGCGGTCCAGACGGAAGACCCCCGCTTCTTCGTCGAATTCGTACTTGTTCCGGGATCCGCGCGGGATCTCGACCACGATCTCGACGATATCCGGGAACTGCTTGGACGGGGCCACGAGCGCAGTCTATCCCGGTCGGGCGAAGTGACGCGGCATCGGACTAGTCGTTGTAGAGCCGCTCCTCGATGAGCTTCTCCTGGACGGTCCGACCGTTCGGATCGAAGCAGCTGAACTCGAAGTGTTTCTCGAATTCGATGTCGACGTTGTCCTGGCCGCCGCGGTTCTTCTCGACCGAGATGACCACCCAGTCCCGGAACCGCTGCGCCTGGTACGGGTTGAACTCGATGTTCACCTTGGCGACGATGTGGTACTTCTCGTTCAGGATCAGGATGATGTCGGCCTCGTAGTTGATCGCCGACGAGCCACGCAGGTGGAAGTTCCGCAGGCGCGATGCCTTCAGGCCCTCCTTATCCGCGGCGACGATGCAGACCATCGGGACATCCTCGGACAGGGCGATGTCCTTGAGCCCGTTGACGAGGTAGGTGACCTTCTCCGTCTCGTTCTCTGGTTCAGGGATCTGCGGCACCTTCTGGAGGTAGTCCACGAAGACGACGAGACGTCGATCCCCTGACAACTCCCGGTGCGACTGGACGAGCTTGCGGAGGTTGTCGATCGTGCTGGCGGTCTGCGAGCCGCGCATCAGGAACAGGTTCTGGCCGTACCTGGCGATCCGGTCCATCGACGGCCGGAGGCGCGGGTTGTTGGCCATCTGGGCGTTCGCCTCGCCCTCCGCCATCCAGGTCCCGAGGATCTCCTTGCGGACGTCCTGGATCTTGATCGCGCCCGTCTTGTGGGGCAGATGCGCCAGTGCCGACTCCATCGCGATGAGGCGGTTGAGCAGGTACTGCTCATCGTGCTCGAAGCAGACGTACAGCACGTTGGCCTGTCCGCCCGAGGCGACGTTCCGCGCCATCTGGAGCGCCATCGTCGTCTTGCCGGTGCCCTGGGCACCGCCGATCAGCAGCAGTTCGCCGGCCCGGAGGCCCGAGCCGATGGTCTTGTCGAGCGGCGTGAAGCCGAGCGGGACGGGTTGATATTCGCTGACCTGACCGCTGGTGACCTTGTCATTCAGATCCACCAGGACGTCCAGGGCCGACTTGGGCGCGAGACTGCCGTTGGCGGTGTCGAGGCGCCAGGCAGTCTGGACGCCGGGTGTTTCGGGAGCGTCTGTGCTCAAGGGATCGATTCCTCCCCGATGGTGACGGTCGACGTAGGGTAGCACCAGGACGACCTCGAAACACTCGCCCGAACCCTACAAATCTGCACAGCCCTCGATCGGGTTCGGTCCAACCCGGTCAACGTGGCAGGTCGACGAGCTCATCGAACATCCGGGCGAACGCCCGGATCCCCGTTTCGTAGTTGGCGAGGTCCATCCATTCGTTGGGCGCGTGGGCGTTGTCTTCGGGCTGGGTGATGCCGAGGAGGACGACCGGGAGGCCAAGGATCGTGCCGAAGCTGGCACTGACCGGGATCGAGCCCCCTTCGCGGATATAGACCGGTGCTCGACCGAAGGTCGCCTCGAGCGCCCGCGCGGCCGCCTGGGTGGCTGGATGATCCATCGGCATCAGGCTGGCGGACCCACCACCGAGGTACTGGACGGTCGTCCGCACCCCGGGCGGTGCGATGGCCTCCACGTACCGCTCGAAGGCCTCGAAGATCGCATCCGGGTCCTGTGCGGCCACCAACCGACAACTCACCTTCGCGTGGGCGTGTGCCGGGATGATCGTCTTCGCGCCTTCGTCCTGGAAGCCACCCCACAGGCCGTTGATGTCGAGCGTGGGTCGGGTCCCGCGACGTTCCAGGGTCGTATAGCCGACCTCGCCGACGAGGGCCGGCAGATCCAGCGTCGCCTGATAGGCAGCCTCGTCGAACGGAAGGTCGGCGAGGGCCGAACGTTCGGCTTCGGTCAAGGGCACGACATCGTCGTAGAAGCCGGGGATCCGGATCCGACCATCCGGGCCCTTGAGGGCAGCGAGGACCTGGGCGAGGGCGTTGGCCGGGTTCTGGACCGCCCCACCGTAGCTCCCGGAATGAAGATCCACGGCGGTCCCGACCACGTCGATCTGGGCATACATGATGCCCCGAAGGCTCAGGGTGATCGCCGGCAGGTTGCCGTCGAAGAAGCCCGAGTCGCTGATGATCGCGACGTCGGCCCGGAGCCGCTCTCGCTGGTCTCGGAGCCACGCGTCGAGATGGACGGAGCTCGACTCCTCCTCTCCCTCGAACACGTATCGAACGTTGACCGGGAAGGCGCCGCGAGTCGCGAGGATCGCCTTGGCGGCCATCAGGTGGGCGTGGATCTGCCCCTTGTCGTCGGCCGCACCACGCGCCAGGATCCGATCATCCACGACCACCGGCTCGAACGGCGGGGACGTCCACAGCTCGAGTGGGTCGACCGGCTGGACGTCATAGTGCCCATAGATCAGGACCGTCGGTGCGTCGGGCGCGTGCAGCCAGTCGGCGTACACGATCGGGTGGCCGCCGGTCTCGAGGACCTCGGCATGGTCGAGGCCGGCCTCCGCAAGGGCCGTGGCCAGCCAGACGGCCGCCGCCCGACAGTCACCCGCATGCGCCGGCAGGACCGAGACGCTCGGGATCCTCAGGAACGACTTGTAGGACTCGAGGCGAGCGTCGCGGGTCGCCTCCAGGTGCGTTTCGATGGCGGCGTCATTGTCGGGCATGGACCCATTCTACGGACCCGGCTCGACGACGGAACGGGACGATCCGCCGACGTGCCCTCAGGCCGGCTGCGGGTTCGGCTCCGCGACCGGTTGGCCGGGACCGACGATCGTCGGGATGCCGTGCACGTCTTCCTTCGGCGGCAGGTCGCTGAAGAGCGATTCGAACCCTTCGGCGTCGACCGTCTCCTCGGCAACGAGCTTCTCAGCCAGCGCCACGAGTTTGTCGCGGTGTACCGTCAGGACCTCGGTGGCTCGCTCGTAGGCCTTGTCGATGATGGCCCGGACCTCCTCGTCGATCGTCCGGGCGACCTCGTCGCTGTAGTCGCGCTGCTCGCCCATCGACCGCCCGAGGAAAACCATCTCGTCGCGCTTGCCGAAGGACAGCGGTCCGAGTTTGTCGCTCATCCCGAACTCGGTGACCATCCGCCGGGCCAGATCGGTGGCTTTCTCGATGTCATTGCTGGCACCTGTCGTCGTGTCCCCGAAGATGAGTCTCTCGGCGACGTTGCCGCCGAGCAGTCCTGCGATCTTGTCCTCGAATTCCGTCTTGCTCTGCAGATAGCGGTCTTCCTGGGGCAGCGCCATCGTGTAGCCGAGCGCCATACCCCGGCTGATGATCGTCACCTTGGAGACCGGATCGCACTTGGGCAGGATCCGCTGGACGACGGCATGGCCGCCTTCGTGATAGGCGATGATCGCCTTCTCGGCGTCCGAGATGACCCGTGACTTGCGCTCCGGGCCGGCAACGATCCGCTCCAGCGCTTCCTGGAATTCGGACATCCCGATGACTTTCTTGTTCCGCCGGGCCGACAGGATGGCCGCCTCGTTGACGAGGTTGGCGAGGTCAGCACCGGAGAATCCGGGAGACTGACGTGCGACGCCTTCCACGTCGACACCCTTGTCGAGCGGCTTGCCCTTGGTGTGGACCCTGAGGATCTCCGTCCGGCCCTTCATGTCCGGCCGGTCGAGGATGACCTGGCGGTCGAACCGACCGGGACGCAGGAGCGCGGGGTCCAGGACGTCCGGCCGGTTGGTCGCCGCCACGACGATGACGTTCGTGTTGGTGTCGAACCCGTCCATCTCGACCAGGATCTGGTTCAGGGTCTGCTCGCGCTCGTCGTGACTCCCACCGAGCCCCGCACCGCGCTGCCGACCGACGGCATCGATCTCGTCGACGAAGACGATGCAGGGCGAATTGCGCTTGGCCTGATCGAACAGATCGCGGACGCGGCTGGCGCCGACGCCGACGAACATCTCGACGAACTCCGACCCGGAGATGCTGAAGAAGGGCACACCTGCCTCGCCGGCGACCGCTCGGGCCATCAGCGTCTTGCCGGTTCCCGGGGGTCCGACCAGGAGGACGCCACGCGGGATCCGGGCCCCCAGAGAGTTGAACTTCTCCGGGTACTTGAGGAATTCGACGACTTCCTGGAGCTCGGTCTTGGCCTCATCCACGCCCGCGACGTCGCCGAACGTGACCACCGTCTTGTTGCCGAGGAACATCCGCGCGCGACTCTTCCCGAAGGACATCGCCTGATTGTTGGTGCCCTGGGCCTGGCGCATCATGAAGAAGATGAAGCCGCCGATGATCAGGAGCGGCAGCAACCCGGTCAGGACAAGCCCAAGCCAGGATGTATCCGGCGTCGGGTCCGCCTTGAAGACCGCGGAATCGAGTTGGACTCCGCCGGCCTTGGCGGCGACGAGCATATCCGGGTAGACCTGGGTCAGGACGCTCGGAACCACGACCGTGTAGGTCGATGGGACGCTGGTGACCGTGACGGTCAGCGTCTCGCCCTGCTGGACGACCTCTTTGACCTTGCCATTCTGGACATCGGTGAGGAATTGCGAATAGCCCACCGGATTGGTCGGCGTGCTGCCCTGGATCCAGGTGAACAGCAACGCAGCCGTGCCGACAACCAGGACCAGCATCACGATGCCATTCCTGAAGAACTTGGGATTCAAGGGAGCCTCCGGGTCGAGCGAGCGATGACCGTACGTCATCGGATGGGGCGAGTATACCGTCGAGCGTCATGAACACCCCCTGACGGAGGTCATGGGTCTCGGCTATGAGTACGGACGCCAGGCCCGATCGGATGGTGGCGCGGCGGTAGATAAAGGATTCGACACGGCCGCCCGCGGACGAGCCGTCGTTCAAGCAGGGTTGGTAGCGGAGGGCGGATTTGAACCACCGACCAAGGGCTTATGAGTCCCCTGCTCTACCACTGAGCTACTCCGCCACGCATGCAGAGGATACCGAAGACCGCCGTATTCCGGCAACTGATCGGGCCCCATCCGATCGGGACGTCTGATCAGCGGGTGGATCAGTCGGCTGACCCGAACAGGACCGATAACCACCGTTCGAGCGGGCTCACCGCACCCGGCGCCCCGAGCCTGACCGATGCCGACCCCGGTGCATCCGGCGGAAGCGACGGCGCGTCGGCCGCCAGGCTGAATGCGATCTCATGTGGCCCGCCGAGGCCGTGGGCACGCGCCTGCTGCAGGACGTACGGGAGTTGCTGGATCTGGGCGAGCTCTCGCTTCATGCCATCGATCTCGACCTGGCGGGCCGCGTTGTCGACGACCATCGCCTCCGCCCGGCCGGTGGCGGCCGAGGCCTCGCTCACCTGGCGGGCGAAGACGACCAGGATCCACGCTGCCAGCAACGCACCGAGGACGATGGCCATCCGGCGCCGGGTGATCCCCGCGATCGGCAGGGTCGCTAGATCAGGTTCCGTCACCCGGCCGCCCGAGAACATGCCGATCAACGACGTGCGCACCGGTTCGCTCGTTTCGGGCGGATCGGTGGGGTCGGCGGTCGGCGTCGAGCGGGTCGGGCGAACCATTGCCGCGAGCGTAGCTACGACCAGGAGGCGTGTCAAATCGGCAGTGCGTGACAGATGAGCTGTCACGGCACCCGTCAACGCTCTGCTAGACTCTGGCGGTTTCGAACACCTGTTCGGTTGTGAGGCCTACCGATGCGCACCTACGCTCCTGCCGGGCCCGGCGCGGTCCTTGCCGACCTGCTCGCCGAACCGTCGCTCGCACGCGGTGTCGTCCATCACTCGATCCTGCCGGCTCGCGCGGCGATCCATCGGCCGTTCCCGACCTGGCTGGATGACCGCATCGTCGCCGGCCTGGCCAGTCAGGGGATCGAGCAGCCCTACCTGCACCAGGCTGAGGCGATCGAGGCGATCCACCAGGGCCACGACGTCGTCGTCGTGACACCGACCGCGTCGGGCAAGAGCCTGTGCTACACGGTTCCGATCCTCCAGGCGATCGCCGAGGACCCGGCCGCCCGCGCCCTGTTGCTGTTCCCGACCAAGGCACTCGGCCAGGACCAGGTGGCCAGCTTCGCCGACCTGGCGTCGGCCAGCGGCCTGCCCATCTCAGCCTCGACCTACGACGGAGATACGCCTGCCCCCATCCGTTCCGCCATCCGCAGTGCCGGCCAGGTGGTCGTAACCAACCCGGACATGCTCCATTCGGCGATCCTGCCGCACCACACGAAATGGTTCCAGCTGTTCGAACAGCTTCGCTACATCGTCATCGACGAACTCCACACCTATCGCGGCGTATTCGGGGGTCACGTCGCGAACGTGGTCCGACGACTGCTCCGGATCTGTGCGCACTACGGCAGCCATCCGGTGATCGTGTGCTGCTCCGCGACGATCGGGAATCCGGCGGAACTGGCGCAGGGCCTGATCGGTCGACCGGTGACGATCATCGATCGAACCGGTGCCCCGGCCGGCGAGCGCCACCTGGTCCTGGTCGATCCCCCGGTCCTGGACCCGGCGACGGGCGCTCGCGGTTCATCGGTCACGCTCGCCCAACGTTGGGCCCTGCCGTTCCTGCGAGCCGGACGCCAGACGATCGTCTTCGGACGCTCCAGGGTCGCCGTCGAGCTCTTGCTCACCGGGATCCGGGAGGCGCTCCGGGAACACCGCGGGCCACGCCATCGAGTCCGCGGATATCGGGGCGGCTATCTGCCGACGGAGCGGCGGGCCATCGAGCGCGGTCTGCGCGACGGGGAGATCCTCGGGGTCGTGGCCACGAACGCCCTCGAACTCGGGGTCGATATCGGTCAGCTCGATGTGGCCGTCGTCACAGGCTATCCCGGCTCGATCGCGGCCACCTGGCAGCGATTTGGGCGTGCCGGCCGGCGAGGCGGGACGAGTGTCGCCGTACTGGTCGCGTCCGGCGCTCCGATCGACCAGTACATCGTCCACCATCCGGACTTCCTCCTCGAAGGCTCGCCAGAGGAAGCCCGGCTCGATCCGGATAACCTCCACGTGCTGCTCGCCCATCTCCGAGCCGCGACCTTCGAGTTGCCATTCGAAGCCGGCGAGTCGTTCGGTCCGGGGCCGGCGGATGACCTCCTCGCATTCCTGGCCGAGGACGGGCACGTCCGGCAGGCTGATGACGGCCGCTGGTACTGGTCGAGCGAGAACTTCCCTGCTTCTGAGATCTCCCTGCGAACGGCCGCCCAGGAGAACGTCGTCATCATCGACACGACGCCGGACCGCCCCCGGGTCATCGGCGAGGTCGACCTGTTCGCTGCCCAGACGCTCGTCCACGAGGACGCGATCTACCTGCATGAATCCGTCCAGTTCCACGTCGATCGGCTTGATTGGGACGAGCGGAAGGCCTATGTCAGGCGGGTGGATGTCGACCACTACACGCAGGCGGACCGAGCCGTCACCCTCAAGCCTCTCGAGGTCTTCGCCGAGTCGGCGGTGACCGGCGGGCGACGCCTCCACGGAGAGGTCATGGTCGCCAGCCTCGCCACGATCTACAAGAAGCTGAAGTTCGTCACCAACGAGAACCTTGGCTGGGGCCGGATCCATCTGCCGGAGATCGAACTCCAGACGACCGCATATTGGCTGACCGCCGATGAGGCCCGCGACCGATGGGCACGGCGTGATCTCGACGTCGCCCTGATCGGCGCAGGTCGCGCGATCCAGACGATCGCCAGTGTGCTGCTGATGGTCGATCCACGTGACCTCGGCCTGGTCAGCCAGGTCCGATCGCCGCACTCGGAACGACCGACCATCTACCTCTATGAAGCGGTCCCTGGGGGTATCGGCCTGGCTGAACGGCTATGGGAGCGACATGCCGACCTGGTGACGGCCGCCGCCGCCCTGATCGCTTCATGCGACTGCGACGCAGGGTGTCCGGCCTGCACGGGGCCACGACTCGAGCCGGACATCGACGCGCGTGGCCTGGCGCTCCGCCTGCTCGCCGAACTCGGGGCGGCGGTGCCGGCATCATCGACGGGGGCGAGCCGATGACCGTATCCATCGCGGACCAGGCAAGCCTCGCTCGGCGTCTCGAGCGCTACCGCACGGCGACCCATGGACCCGGCCGATCACCGACCGATGCGGCTCGACAGGTCGAACTCCCGCATCTCCCGATCCGGCGCGATGAACTCGCCCGACGGCTCGCTCGAGTGCTCGATGGGGAGGTCGTCGGATCGAGGTGCGGGCGTTACGTTCGCTGTACGTCCGAAGCGCGGACCATCCGGCTCGACCGGGATCGCCTCGCCAACCTCCCCGGTCAGCCACCGCCGGACGTCCCGCTGGTGTGCCTCGACACGGAGACCACCGGTCTCGCGACCGCGGCCGGGACGGTGGCCTTCCTCATCGGCCTCGGCTGGTGGCGGGACGATCGATTCCACCAGGTCCAGCTCGTGTTGCCCGATCACGCCGACGAGTCGGCGTTGCTCACCGCCCTGGAGCAGTCCATCCCGGCCGACAGCTGGCTCGTGACCTATAACGGCCGCGGGTTCGACTGGCCGCTCCTTGTCGCCCGATACCGGATGGATCGCCGCGATCCACCGAAGCACGGCGGTCATCTCGACCTGTTGCCGGTCGTCCGCCGTCTCTTCCGTCACCGGCTGGAGGACGCACGCCTCCGCACCGCCGAGGCCGGCTTGCTCGGGCTCCATCGGCATGAGGACATCGACGGGTCGCAGATCCCAGGCCGATACCTCGGGTTCCTGCGTGGCGGACCGGCCGAGCCGCTCGTGGACGTCGTGCGCCACAACGACCAGGACGTGCGGTCGTTGGCCCGATTGCTCGTCCTGCTGGCCGACGGGTACGGGACGACTGCAGCGCGGCAGGCAGTTCCCGTCGGGGACCTGGGCGGGCTGGCCCGCGCCTACGTCCAGGTGGGCCGGCTGGACGATGCGCTCGCGTGCTACGACTCGGCAGCGACGCCCCGTCCGACCACGGACCAGATCCCGCACGGGCTGCGTGACGGACCCGGTTCGCCCGGAGACGTACCCTGGTGGTCGGTCACGGTGCCCGCCGACTTCGGTGGGCCATCGCGACCGGCACCCGATGCCGGGCCGTCCATCAGATCAGCCGCCTTCGCCGTTCCCTGGACGATGGAGCGGATCGCGGTCGAGCGTGCCCACCTCCTTCGACGGCTGCGTCGCTGGGACGAGGCGGGTGACGCCTGGGCGATGCTCGCCGCGGGCCCGGGTCGAACGGCGCTCCTCGCCGCGATCGAACTTGCCAAGATCCGGGAACACCGTCTGCGCGACCCGGACGGCGCACTCCGGGCGACGACGGATGGCCTGGCTCGGGTCGAACGACGGCGCCGGCTGGGCCGGCCTGAACCGCGTCTCGAGGAAGATCTCCTCGCCCGCGCCCATCGGCTCCGGCGAATTGTCGCTGCCCGCGCCGAGCGTCACCGCGGCGAGGTCCGACGGGCCGTCCGGGTTCCGATCAGCGCGGTCCGTCTACCCCCACCTGGCTGACCTCGGCCGGGAGGACCGCGCGGCGGATCCGCTCCCGGGCGCGTCGGACGAGCACGGCCGGACGTTCCGGAACGCCGTCGAGCCCAGTCCCCTCGACCACGAGCGATCCGGCTGCCGCGGCGAACCGAAGGTCAAGCTGGTGTCGCGGTCGGCGTCGTCCGACGATGGCGGGACGCAGGACCGAGGCCTGGAGTGCGGCCAGGAATGTGTCGCCTGCCCCGGTCGGATCCGCCTCACCGGACGACGCCGTCGGCAGATAGCGCAACGTTCGGGTCGACCCGTCTGCCTCGACATGGACGAGCACACCGCCGTCGCTCCCCTGTGTGACGAGGAGCGACGCCCCTGGATGGAGGAGACCGACAAGCGACGGGACCGGCGTCCCGACGGGCACGTCGTGATGGCTGACACCCACGAGATCGGCGCGTCGGAGGATGGCGGAGGCGGATGGTTCCCGGCGTTCGACCCGTTCACCGGCGACGAGACGACGGAGGAACCCCTGCCAGGCGACCGCCACGTAGGCACCCATCGGGATACGTATCGCCCAGTCGTCGCTCACCTCTCCGGCGACCGGCACGATCGACCAACCGGGTGCCGACAGCCAGGACTCGGGGATAGCGGGTACCGGCAGCGGCACGCCCGTCCGCACGGACGTCTGGACCCGACCTACCCCGGTCTCCCGATTCTCGAAGATCGGCCCCTCCGACAGCGGCACGAGCATGAGATCGACACCGGCCCGTCGAAGCTGGTCGAATTCGGTCGCCGTGGCGGCAGTCGCGTCGACGCCGACGATCGCCGCAGTACGCAGCCCGAGCCGTGCCGTCGTCAGGGACGCGTAGGTGACACCGCCGCCGAGCCGCCAGCCTCGCGGGTCGTCGGGAGCGATGTCACGACACGCCGAGCCGATGTGGACGACCTCGACGAGCGGCAGGGCCATGGGACCTCCGGGCGTATACTGCCGCCTCGCAACAACCGAAACGCGAGGCCGACGTGTTCTTCTACGAGCTCCATGAAGGCGACAACGAGGTCTTCTCCGACGCCTACGTCGTCAGTGAATCCGAGTGGGAAGCGGACGAGTTCTTCGAACTCGTCCAGTCGATCCGACGCCGGATCCAGGACACGTTCGTCCACGATACCCTCGTCGAGGCCATCGCGATCGAACTCGAACGCGAGCATGGGTTCATCTTCGTCAGTGACGATCGACTGGTCGCTTCCGTCCACGTGTCGACCGACGACGCAGACAACTTCCTCGCCGAACTCGAAGTCGATCTTGCCGACGCCCTCGAGGACGATGACGATGACCCGGCGCAGGCGCTCGATGAAGGCAAGGCATTCAACACGGTCGTCGCCGAATTCGACCCCGGCTCGGGCCGGCTGAACTGATCAGCGCGAGAACAGGATCTCCAGCACGTCTCCGTCGCGCACCCGGTAGCCCTTCCCCTCCGACCGGAGCCGTCCAGCTTTCCGGGCGTCCGCCATCGATCCCAGGGCGACAAGATCCTGGTAGGCGACCGTCTCGGCGCGGATGAAACCCTTGGCCAGATCCGTATGGATGACGCCCGCGGCATCGACCGCGGTCGATCCGTCCGGGATCGGCCAGGCGCGGACTTCATCAGGGCCAGCGGTGAGGAAGGAGATCAGGCCCAGCAGCCGATAGGACAGGTCGATGACCCGCCCGAGACCCGACTCGGCGATGCCAAGCTCCTCCATGAACACGGCCGCATCGTCGGGTTCGAGTTCACCCAGCTCCATCTCGATGCGCGCAGACAGGGCGTCGGTCATCACGTGACGGTGGTCGTACCCTGACCCGATCGCGGCGACCAGATCGGGAGCGGTCGCGATGTCGGACTCGCCCACGTTGAGCAGGACGAGGACCGGCTTCTGGGTCAGGAATTGGAACCCACGGATCGCCTTCTCATCGTCGGGATCGAGGTCGAGGTCCCGGATCGGCGATCCGCCCTCGAGGCCGGCATGGATCCGGCGGACGACGACGTCCTCGCGCTCGGCGGCTTCTCGCTCGGCCGGGTTCCCATGTCGGGCGCTCGTCTTCAGGCGCTCGATCCGCCGCTCGGCCATGGCCAGGTCGGCCATCAGGAACTCGAGATCCAGCCGTTCCAGGTCCCGGCTCGGATCGACGCTTCCGTCCGGATGCGGATTGCTCGGGTCCTCGAACGACCGCACGACGTGAAGCAGGGCATCCGAGTCGCGCAACCGGGCCAGATGGTCCGCCGGCAATTCCTCCGTGCCGATATGCCCCTCGGTCGATTGCGGTGGAGCCGGCAGGTCGACGTAGGTGACATCGGCCTGGATGACCTTCTTCGGCTTGAACATGCCGGCCAGCACGTCGAGTCGCGCGTCCGGGACCTTGACGACCCCGACGTTGAGGGTGACCCCGCCGTAGCCGCCGGTCTCGGCGTGGCCTCGGGTGAGCGTATTGAAGACGGTGGTCTTGCCCGCACCGGCAAGCCCGACGATGGCGATCTGCATCGTGCGATTGTCGCCGGGATCAGTACCCGGCGTTTGGATCGACCAGGTTGAGCATCGGTTCGCCTGCCGCGAAGTGGCGGAGGTTGTCGCAGAACAGGTCGACGCTGCGGTCCAGGACCCGGCCACTCGACCATGCGGTATGGGGCGTGACGATGACGTTGGCGAGGTCGTAGAACGGCGACGCCGCCGGCAGCGGTTCATCGCGGAACGTATCGAGGATCGCTCCGCCGAGGGTCCCTTCCTCGAGTGCCCGGAGCAACGCTCGCTCCTCGATCAGGCGGCCCCGGGCGACGTTGATGAGCCACGCCCCGGGCTTGAACATGGCCAGGGTGCGGGCGTCGATCATCTCCTCGGTCTCGGGCGTCAAGGGCGCGGCGAGCACGACGAAATCGGACTCCGCGAGCAGTTCCGGCAACGAGTCCGGGCCACCGACCCGATCGAGCATGATCTCCGCGAGTGCTCTGCCGTCATCCTGGCCGTCGGCCGGCCGCGGCTCCGTGCCGGCATGACGACGGACCGCGACCACCCGGCAGCCGAAGGCGGTCGCCAACGCCCCCACCGCGCGCCCGATCGAGCCCAGGCCGACGATCCCGACGGTCACGTCGCGCAGCTCCGCACCTTCGAGCGGCTGCCACGTGCGTTCGCGCTGGAGTTCGAGCAACTGGGGCAATCGGCGACTGACCGCGAGGATCATCATCAGGACGTATTCGGCGATCGGCCGACTGAACACCCCACGGGCGTTGGTGACCACGATCCCCCGCTCCATCGCCGCCGGCGTGAGTGCGCCTTCGACACCCGACGTGGCGGAGTGCACCCAGGCAAGGCGCGGGGCCCGTGACAGGACGCGGTCGAACGCATCCGGGTTGAGCCAGCCGCGGAGCATCACTTCGACATCATCGAGCGGCCCGTCGGCATGGCCCTCCACAGAGATCATCACGATCCGGGCGCCCGGGGCCGCAGCCCGGATCCGCTCGAGGTCGCGTGAGCGATATCGGGCCGACAGGATGGGACTGAGCGCGATCGCGCTTGGCGTCCCTCCTGGCCCGGACCCGGGGCCGGCCGGCCGAGTCTCCGGCGTGGTCCCACTCATATCGCCGACCCGTCGAGTACCCGGGCGACCCACCGTTCGGGAGCCTCGATCTCGAGATCCCGCGGCAGAGTCTCGGGTCCCGACCACAACCGGGTCAGTGCGTCGGGACCGCCAAGCTCGGCGATCCGGCGCACGAACAGCTCGCCCTTCCGGTATTGCTCGAGCTTCAGATCCATGCCGGTCAGGCGGAGGATCGCCCGTTCGAATCCCGTCCGCTTCGAACGTCGCTCGTGGAACCGAGCGCTGATCCGTTCGACGTCGGGGACCAGATCGCGCCCGACCTCATCCATGATGTAGTCGCTGAACCCCTCCAGGAGACTCATCACCGCCTGGGTCTCGCGGAAGATCGCCTTCTGCTCCGGGCCCATCAGCCGCTCCATCCAATGCTCGCCGTCCGCCTCGCCGCGAAGCGAACGGCCGAGACCACGGATCGCCTCGCGGCCGAGGCCCCGGGCATCCTTGCCGAACAGCTCGAGCTGTCGCTCCAGGCGCTCCGCGAGATATGGTCGCAGCCAGGGATGAGCCTCGAACTCGAAGGCGTGGGTCGTCTCATGCAAGGCGATCCACGTCCGGAACGGGCCGATCGGCACGGCGAGCGCTCGCGCGGTCGCCCGGATGTTCTCCTCGACGAACAGGAGCCGGCCCGGGGCCGCCTCGGTCGACAGCAGGGCGAGGTCGTACTGGCCAAGGACGCGGGTGCCCATGAACGCGAGGAGATAGCCGAGCTGGCGGGTCGACACCCAGCGGTTGGCCAGGGCCATGGTGGCCTTGGCGAGGCCGCCGCCCGGCGGCACGACCTGATCGAGCAGGTCCGCCTCGAGTTTGCCCATCAGCGATGCGAAGGCACCGGTGTTGGCCCGCACCCAATCCGCCCGGTCCACGACACCGGAGCGCTCCACCACGCCGGGCAGGGTGCATCCGAGCGCCTCGGACAGGGCCGGGACGATCGCGGTCATCGCCTCCTCGTAGGCCGGCTCGGCAGCCCGAAGGTCGGCCGGCCCCAGGCCGCCTCTGGCGTTGCGCAATCGCGAGATGGCGATCCGCTCCACTTCGGGCCAATCCACGAGGCCCCGGCGTGCGGACCGTTCGGCGCGCCGGCCAGCGACCGTCACGGCGGCACCGAGCGCGGACCCGATCAGGAAGCCCGCCTGCCAGACCCTGTCCTCTCGCCACGAGGGACGCCCGGATGAACGGCCCGAGCCCATCGTCACCGTGCGGCTACCGCCAATTCGATGTGCTCGACCTCGGGGAACGCCGAGCCGAACAGGCGCCCGGCAAGGTCATGGAACAAGGTTGCGTCGCCGGTCGTCAGCTGTCGATGGCTCGGCCTGGTCGCACCGTCGCTCTCAAGTCCGTTGACGACGAGGATCTCGGCCACAGCGGAGGCCGTCGCCATCGCCGAGTCGACGATCGCCACCTCGTCCCCGACCAGTGCCCTGAGCACCGATCGCAGCAGCGGGTAGTGGGTGCACCCGAGGAGCAACGTATCGATGCTCGTCCGGGGATCATGGCCATCGCCGAGCAGCGGCGCCAGAGCGGCGGACACCGTGGCTGTCGCCACCGGCCCGGACAGCTCGCCGGCCTCGACGAGCGGGACCAGGGTCGGTGTCGCATGTTCGCGGACTTCGACTCCTGGGTTCTCGACGCGGATCGCCCGAAGGTACGCATGTGACCGGACCGTGGCCGGGGTCGCGATCAGCCCGACCTTCCCATTGCGCGTCGCCAGGGCGGCAGCCGTCGCACCCGGACCGATCACCCCGAGGACTGGTACCGGGTAGCGTTGGCGAAACTGCTCGATCCCGACCGCGGTGGAGGTATTGCAGGCGACCACGATGGCCTTGACGTCGTGCTCGACGAGGCGATCGAGCGACTCGGTCGAGAACCTGAGGACTTCGTCGTCCGAACGGGTCCCGTACGGGGCGCGCCCGTTGTCGCCGAGATAGATCGTCGATTCCGCGGGGCTGCGCCGGACCATCTCACGCAAGACAGTGAGGCCGCCGACACCGGAGTCGAAGACCCCGATCGGTCGCGCATCCGTCATCGGAACGTCAGGACCGTCCGGCCGCGACCGCCACTCGACCGGCGTCCAATAGCTCGCCCGCCACCCGCAGGACATCCTTGGTGACTTGGGCGTCCGGGCTGGCGAGGACGAACGGCACGCCTTCGTTGTTCGCCTGCAGGACCAGCCGACCGTCGGACATGACCGTGTGCTCCGGGACCCGGCCGAGCGCTCGTTCGAGGTTGGAGGCGTCGATCCCGCCAGATGAGTCGGCCCGGTTCACGAGGTAGCGGACCTTGGACGCCGGGTAGCCGATCGAGCGGAACGTATCGGCGATCGCCACCGTGTTGTGGATCGTGGTCGAGTCGTAGGTGACGATCTCGACGATCACGTCGCTCGCGTCGAGAAAGGTCAGGTTGATGTCGTTGAGCGAACTCGACATGTCGATGACGATCGACTCGTACACGCGCCGCAACAGGGACAAGACCTTTTCGACGTCGCGCGACGTCAACATCTCGGCCATCTCGATGCGGGGCGGGGCGAGCAGGATGTCGATCCCGGACGGATCCCGCCAGAGCACATCGCCCAGATCCGACTCGGCGATCCGGTCCGTCGGGAGGTCGAGGATCGAGGGTGCATCGATCGGGACCTTGAGCAGCGACCGCAGGTCCCCGAATTGCAGGCTGCCATCGATCAGGACCGTCCGCTGCCCGAGCTGGCCAAGGGCGACGGCCAGGTTGAAGGCCACCGTCGTCTTGCCGACACCACCCTTCGGGGCGAAGATGCTCATGACCCGCGTCGACGCGACTTCTTCGAGTGCCTCGAACTCCTTGCGCGAGCTGGCGATCCGGGTCATCAGGTCGAAGCCGGAGAACGGCATGGAGATGACGCCGTGGATCCCCTTCAGTGGATCGACCTCGATCGGGTTCTGGGGCACGGTCAGGACGATCACCGGCACCGACAACGCCGCTTCATGGATCTGTTCGACGAGCTTGGGTCCCTTGATCCGCCCCTGGAGCAGGGAGTCCACCAGGACGATGTCTGGGCGGAGTTCCTGGATCGTGGCGACGGCCCGGCTCCCGTCCGTCAGGACGTCGAGCAACTTGACCCTGGCCTGCGTATTGAGCAGACCCCGGATGTACTGGGCGACCTGCGGGACGTCCTCGATGACGAGCAGCCGCGTCTGGTCAGTCGATGCCATCGGCCGGACGATACCACGTGGCCCACGGCACCCACCCGGCCCGGAAGTCCGGGTCGCGCGATGGCCCGACCCGCGTCCTCATCCCTTGACCGCGATCAGGATGGCCCGGTCGCTGCCCGGACCGAGCAAACCCATCTCGTACCCGCCGGCCACCATCTCGATGATCAGGCCGGCGGCTTCCGCGTACCCGCGCAACTCGTCGGCGGTGACCAGCCGCAGCCGATCGCGGCGGACCCACCGTCGCGGGGCGTCGCCTTGCTGGCCCTCCTCGAACAGCGTCGTCATCGTGACGCTGGCGGTGGCGGCGTCGTGCTGGGCGGAGGCCGCCTTGGTCACCATGGCACCCGTCTCCGGGTCGACCCGGGGCCACTCGAGGATGACCCGGCCGTCGAATTGGGCCAGATCGTCGGCATCGGGCAGCCACACGTCGACGACCGCCAGCCCACCCGGCGCCAGATGGTCGGCCATCGCCACGAGGGCCGCCCGTTGCGCAGCCCGGTGTGGCAGCACCAAGAGCGAATTGAGCGCGATGAATGCCAGGCCATAGCGGCCCGCATCGGCCAACCGCAATCCGACGATGTCGGACTCGACCAGGGTCAGTCGGCTCTCGGCAGCGGATCCGCGGATCCGCGCTCGGGCCCGGTCGAGCATGGCCGGGTCGATGTCGACGCCGGTGACCCGAAACCCCGCCTCGGCGAGGGGGATCGCCAGTCGGCCGGTGCCGACCGCCAGTTCCAGGATCGGACCATCGACTCTCGCAGCCAGGGCGAGATACAGGTCGAGGTCCCCGGGATCATCGACAAGGTCGAGATCGTACAGGCGAGCAAGCGCGGCAGCCGTCGTCGGGTCCGGAGCTTCGAACGAGGTCGATGGGATGGTCAGCCCTCCCAGCGCACTCGGCCACCGGCTCTGCGGCGGACGGCCAATGCGCTGATCGCCTCGAGGGCGGCGCGATTCGCGACGGCGGCCGTCGTTTCGGCGTGGTCATACGGCGGCGAGACCTCGACGATATCCATCCCCGCGAGATCGACGGCACCGACGATCTGGCGGATCGCCCGGAGCACTTCACGAGGCAGCATGCCACCCGGTTCGGGGGTCCCGGTCCCCGGGGCCATCCCTGGATCGATGACGTCGATGTCGAGCGACAGATAGATCGAGTCCGCCCCATCAAGGGCCTGCCCGATGGCCTCGGCGATGACCGCCTCGGCGCCGCGCTCCTCGATCTCGCGCATGAGGTGCCAGCGCAGTCCATGCTCCTGCATCCAGGCGAACGTCTCGGGCGGCGGCCAATAGCCGCGCAGGCCGACCTGGACGAAGTTGCGCCCATCCACCGCCCCCGACTCGATGAGTCGGCGCATCGGCGAACCGTGGCTGGCCAGGACCCCCCAGGCGTCGTTGGCCGTGTCCGCGTGGGCATCGAAATGGACGATCCCGATGGTCCCCGGTCGCCGGATGTCCGCGACCGCCGTGGCCGATGGCCAGGTGATCGAATGATCGCCGCCGAAGACGATCGGGATGGCGCCCGTCTGGGCCACCTCATGCACCTTGCGGTAGATCATGGCGTGCGCCCGCTCGATCCATGACGGGATGATGTTCGCGTCGCCCGCGTCGACGACGGTCAGTTCTTCGAACGGCTGCACGTCGAGCTGGAGGGAATGGATCGACCCTGAGGTGTTCTGGGCCTCCCGGATCGCCCGGGGACCGAACCGTGCTCCCGGCCGGTGGGTGACGGCATCATCGAAGGGTGCTCCGATGATGGCCACATCCACCCCACGGCGCCGGAGCTCGACCGGATCCGTCACCCACGGCAGATTCATGAAGGTCGCTGGCCCGACATAGGTCGGCAGGTCGTAATCGTCGTAGGTCTCGAACGCGGCGTCCCAACCATTGCGGCGAGCGAGGTCGGACGTGATGCGCGGATCCTTGGGGCGTTCAGCCACGGGATGCCTCCCGAGACGGTCGCGGCGGGCGTCCACAGCGGCACGAGATCCGTCTCATTGGGGGCGCCGCCGGTTCGAAAACCATCGTCCAGCGGGACGCGCCACGACCGATGGTAGCACCGCACCGGTGCCGCGACGAACGAGTCCGAGCTCGTCAGGCCGGCCCGCGGAATGCCGTCCACGCCGCCTCGACCAGATCGGGGTCCGACATGAGATCGACGGCGGTCTGTGCGACGAGCGTCGCGGCCAGGAGGGTCGTCTCGTCCGCCATGGGCGTCACGGCCGCGTCCCGGAAGAGGATCGAATGACCGGGCGTTCCTTCGGGAGCGATCGCGAGATCCGGATGGATGGTCGGGCAGACCCAGCTCACGTTGGCCATGTCCGTCGAGCCGGCGTTCGGATCATCGCCCATGTCCTCGATCCCGTACGCCGCCATGTTCGCCCGGAAGCGATCGGCCAGGATGGCGTTGTTGCGCATGGTCCGGGCGCGGCCGGAGAACTCCACCTCGACGGTCGTGTCCGTGGCGAGGGCGGCCGCCTCGCACAGTCGACGGAACCGGTCGCGCATCAGTTCATAGTCCGCCTCGTCCTCGCTGCGGATCATGAACCAGGCAGCCGCCCGGTCCGGGATGATGTTGGCGGCGGTTCCACCGTCGCGGATGATGCCGTGCACCCGGGACGTGGGCCTGAGTTGCTGGCGCCACAGCCCGACCGACGAGAACAGAAGGACGAGCGCATCGAGCGCGTTCTTGCCCATCCAGGGATCGGCAGATGCGTGCGACTGGAGCCCGTGGTACACGACCTCCACGTCCTCGGACGCTAGCGGATGCGACTCGATATGCGAGCGGTCGCACGGGTGGTAGAGCAAGGCGGCATCGAGCCCCTCGAACAGGCCGTCGTCGATCATGATCTGCTTGCCACTGCCGTATTCCTCGGCGGGCGTGCCCAGGAACACGATCTCGCCGGCCAGTGCGTCCGCGATCGACCCGAGCGCGATCGCGGCACCGACGCCCGACGCAGCCATCGTGTTGTGACCGCAGCCATGGCCAAGACCGGGAAGTGCGTCGTACTCAGCCAGGATCCCGATCCGGGGACCTTCGCCGGCCGACCCGCGACGAACTGCCCGGATGGCCGTGGCAAGACTGCCCGCCGGATGCTCCACCGCATACCCGTGCCGGCGCAGGACCTCGGCGATCCGGGCCGCCGCGCGGTGTTCCTCGAACGCGGGCTCCGGGTCCGCGTGGATCTGGTGGGACAGGTCCAGGATCTCGCCACGGGCGGCCTCGACCGCTTCCGCGACGCGCATCTTCGTGTCGGCGAACGGAGCGGCGGGGCGGATGGTGGTCAGCGCTGTCACGTGGACTCCTGGGGCTGCGGCGTGGTCCCCGCCAGCCTAGCGGTTCGGTCGATCGACGAATCAGCGCTCGGCGGACAGGGTCGCCTCTGCGACGATCACGAGCGCGATCATGAACAAGGCGATCGGCACCTCCAACAGGCCCTGGATCCGCAGCACGATCATCACGGCCACAACGATCCCGACCCAGGCCGACCGCCGGATGGCCCGGGCCCAATCGCCTCGATACGCGATCCGGCGATGCCGCCCGAACACGGTCAGCCACAGGAGCGGGGTCAGTGTCAACGTGACGGCCAGCCCGATCGACAGGGCGCCGATGACCCCGGCACTCCGATCGCTGATCGGATCACGCGTGGTGACCACCCAGGCGACGACGATCCAGGCGATGACCGCAGCTGCCAGAAAAGCCAGGTTTGCGGTCCGGTCTCGGGCGTCCATCGACCGAGTCTAGGGCCTCGGGCCGGTCGGCCGTCGTGTCGGGCACGGGTGGCGTCAGCGTGCACCCCGCGCCGGGCAGATCTCCCGATAGGCGCAGTAGGAGCAGGCAAGGTAGTCCGGTCTCGGGGTGTAGTCGCGGGCCCGGATCCCTGCGGCAGCGACCGACATCCTGGCGCGTGCCCTCGCCTGTCGCTTCGGGTCCACCGGTACCTCCGCGACCAGCCCCGATCCGAGGAAGTGGAGGGCGACGGCATCGGGCGGCCGGCCGGTCATCGCCTCGAAACCCATGGCGTAGATCTGGAGCTGGAGCGACTCGCGGGCGCGTGACCGAGCCTTGGCCTGATCCCGGACATCGGACGACTTGTAGTCGGTGATGGTGACCCGCTCAGGGCCCAGGATGCCCAGGGTCGGCGACACGACATCCGGCGTCTGACCGCCGGGGACCGACGCGACCACCGGCGACTCGACAGCCCGGCGGCCGTCGACCGGGACGATATCGACTCGATCCCAGCGGCCCCGGACCCGATCCCCATCGAGCATGAAGCTGAATTCGCGCTCGACGTAGGTCGGGATGACGGCTTCCGGTTGGAGCTGCGCCTCGCGGAAGCGGCGAAGCGCCATCCGCCCGGCGTCTCGCCTGGCGTCCTCGTGTTCCCGGCTGAGGAAGCCTTCGCTCGACCATGCCGATTCGAACGCCTCCTCCAATTCCGTGGCACTCATGACCTGTCCCTTGGCGTGGCGCTGGTGGAACAGCTGGACGGCCTTGTGCAGGGCTGCTCCATAGACGATCGCATGGTGTGGGGCGAGAGGCACCCGGAGGACGTGCGCGTACTTGTACTTCAACGGGCACGTCAGATAGTCGTCGATCTGGTAATAGCTCAGGGACAGCGGTTCGGTGATCGGTCCGGCCGCGACCGGTTCGGGCGCGACGACCGCCGCGAACGTCGCGAGCCGATCGCGCGGCGTCGACGAACGAGTCGGCACACCTGACGTCGCCGCGTCGACCGGGAGGTCGAGCGCCTCGAGGGCGAACGGCGAGATGCGTCTCGCCCTCGACCCGCCGTAGTCCACGGCATGCGACAGGATCAGCTCGTCCCGAGCCCGGGTCATCGCCACGTAGCACAGCCGCCGCTCCTCCGCCAGCGGATCGCCGCCCACGGTCGACGCGGCGCGACCGATATCGGCGGGCAAGCTCAACGGCTCCGCCCGCCCGCTCGCCGGGAATTGGCCGGTGACGAGGCCGGGGAGGAAGACGACGGGGAATTCCAGGCCCTTGGCTTTGTGGATGGTCAGCACCGCGACCGCGTCGGCATCCGGATCGAGCTCTGCGGTGGCCGGATCGTCGCCAGCCTCGATCAGGGTGGCCAGATGCTGCGCGACGAAGATCGCCCGGTCGTCGGCGAGCAGGGCGGACTGGCCGCGGACGATCTCGAAGAACCGGGCGATATTCTGGAGGCGTTCCTCGGCGGCCGGAGTGTCCGACTCGGCGAGCGCGGCGAGCATGCCGCTTTCACGCAGAAACCGGTAGAGGACGACCCCAGCCGGCTGCTGGTGCGCCGCCTCGGCGTACGCACGGAGGTCCGCCACGATCCGGTGCACCGACGCTCGAGTCTCCGCCCCGATCCGCAACAGGTCGGGCTGCCGGTCGGCCTCCTCCAGGACCGTCCAGATCGAGCGGTTGCGACGCCTGGCGAGGTTTACGATCACGGTCAGGTCCGGTCCGCCGAGGCCGTAGACATCGGACGTGCACAGGGCATACAGGTCCGCGCTCGATTCCAGATCGGCAACGACGCGCAGGAATGCGAGGAGCGATCGCACCTCCGGTCGTGCATACAGACCGGAGGTCCCCGAGAAGCGCCACGGGATCCCGGCCATGTTGAGAGCCCGCAGGATCGGGTCGGCATGGCCGTTGGCCCGCACGAGGATCGCGTGGTCACGGGGCGCCGCGCCTGCCTCGACGCGACGACCGATCTCCGCGGCGATCCAGTCGGCCTCGTCTCCGCCCGAGGCATGGACCTCCAGCCGGACCGGGGGCGATGTCGGCGAGACACGCTGCGGGCGCAGTCGCTTGTCGATCCCGATCCGGGCCTCGAGGCGCGCCGGGTCGTTGAACCGGATCAGCCGGTAGGCGGCGTCCAGGACCGGCGCCAGGGACCGATAGTTGCGACGAAGGACCACCGTGCGCGCCCCGGGATAGCGGTCCTGGAAGGCCAGGATGTTGTCGACCGCCGCGCCCCGGAACGCGTAGATCGCCTGGTCGTCGTCCCCGACGACCGTGACGTTCCGATGTCCGTCGGCCAGGATCGAGACGAAGTCCGCCTGCGCGCGGTTGGTGTCCTGGAACTCATCGACCAGGAGGTAGCGGAACCGCCCGGCGATCTCGGCGCGCGCAGCCGCGGAGGTCCGGACCAAGCGTAGCGCGAGCGAGACCTGGTCACCGAAATCGATGCAGCCATTGGCGGCCAGGAGCCTCTCGTAGGTCGCGAACGCGCGAGCGAGTTCGGACTGTTGCCGGGCGTTCTCCGCGGCGGCTTCGACGACGTCCGGTGGCGCCTCCGACGCGTCGGCCGGATCGCCGCCAACGGTCGCCGCCAGGGTACGCGCCTCGCTCGCCACACGATCTGCGTGAGCGAGATAGTCCGCTGGCGAGATGTCCTCATCCTTGCACCGGCTGAACAGCGTCGCGAGGGCTGACAAGAACCTCGTTGGGTCGCCGAGCGGCCGGTAGGCGTCGAGGTCGAACTCGAACAGGTGCTCGCGCAGAAAGATGACGACTTCCGCCCGGGTCAGGACCCGAACATCGGTCGGCAGCCCAAGTTCGAGCGCGTACTCGCGGATGAGACGATCGCCGAAGGCGTGGAACGTGGAGATCGCCGTGTCCGTATAGCCATACGGGACCAGCTGGTCCACCCGGACCGCCATCTCCGCGGCGGCCTTGTCCGTGAAGGTCAGGGCCAGGATCTCCGACGGCTTCGCTCGCCGAGTGGCGATGAGCCAGGCGATCCGCCGGGTGATGACCTGGGTCTTGCCGGTCCCGGCACCGGCCACCACCAGTAATGGGCCGTCGCCGTGGGTGACCGCCCGGCGCTGATCCGGGTCGAGCCCGCCGAGCAGTCCATCCAGCCCGGCCGGCAGATCGCCGCCGGCTGGCAGGTCCATGACCGGGACGTATTCGCTCCAGGCCGGGATCTGGTCGAGTTGTCGGGGCTCGCGTCGGCGTCGCACCCGGGGGCGGGGATCGAGCAGGGCGCCTTCGGTGGGTTTCGTGGGGGCCATGTGCGCAGCGTCGCCACCGGCCGTGACAGCTAGCCTGTCAGGCCATCGCCTGTCTGATCGCGGCGGCTTCCTCATCGGAGACGCCAGCGTCGGCGCGACCCGCCTGGATCGCCTTTGCATAGACCCGCGTGCCCGACCGGGCGTGCAGGGAAGACAGGACCCAGCCATCCCCGGCCGCATCGAGCAACGCCAGGGCAAAGCTCTGGTTGCCGCCCGTCTCCTCGAACGGGTTGTAGCGAACCAGTCCGACGCGCTGGAAGGACCGGCGCTGGGCACCCTCCAGGATCGCGGTCCGTGCGGCGACCTCATCGAGCTCGCGGGCGACAGCGTAGACCTTGTCGAGATGGGCTTCGAGGACGGCCTCCAGGCTGTCCCCATCCGATCCGCGGGTCAGACCGGTGAGCCGGGTCTCGACCTTCCGGAGACGGCGAGCCATCAGCCCGACCGCGACCAGGAGGATGATGACCGCGATCGTCAGGGCGACGACGATCGGGCCGGTATCGGATCGCATGAGCGTATCGACGTCGATCGCCGTTTCCTCCGGGGCCGTGGCGGGAGCGGGCCAGAGTCTAGCAGGGCCGACTTTTCACGACCGCACCGGGCGGGATGCTATCCTCTGCCGTCGGTGACCCGACGCGGCCGAGCCGACTCGCCCGTCGCGGGACCCACCCGATCCACTACGGAGGCCCTCCCCAGACCATGGCCAAGCGATCCCGGGGCACGACGTCCCGACCCGGACAGCGTCCGCCGCTCCAGCGTCGTCCCGCGCGCCCGGCCAGAGCCGTGGCCGCGACGCCACCGGAGGCCCGCCCGACCGGCCTGACGCCGCAGGAAGAAGCACGCGCTGCCGAGCTCGAGGCGTCGATCGTCGCCGATGAACGCCAGGCAGAGGAACAGGACCGCCGGACCCGCTCGGCCGCCCGCTCGACCCCGACCCCGCGCGCGACCTCGAGCCTCGAAGTGGCGGCGGCCGATGAATACGCCTACGTTGCTCGGGATGTCCGGCGCATCGCCATCGTCGGTGGATCGCTCTTTGCGATCCTGGCCGGCCTGTGGGTGATCCTGCAGCTCGTCGGGCCCATCGCCATCTGATCGATCGGTCGCTACCATCGGATGATGCCATCCGCCCGGCGACCGACCGGAGCCCGTCCCGAAGCCCTCTTCAAGCCGCCGCCGGAGCGACAACCGCTGGCGGCCCGGATGCGACCCCGGACCCTCGACGAATTCGTCGGCCAGACGCACCTGGTCGGCGATCGCGGGCCGCTTCGTCGAAGCCTGGCCCGCGGCCACCTCGCATCACTCCTCCTGTGGGGTCCGCCGGGGACGGGCAAGACGAGCCTCGCCCGACTGCTGGCCACCGAGGTCGGAGCCCACTTCACCACCCTGTCGGCGGTCATGTCCGGGGTCGCCGAAGTCCGGGCCACGATCGCCGAGGCCCAGGAACGCCTGGACCTGCACGGCGTCCGCAGCGTCCTCTTCCTCGACGAGATCCACCGCTTCAACAAGGCCCAGCAGGATGCGCTCCTTCCGCACGTCGAGGACGGCACGATCACGCTCATCGGCGCCACGACAGAGAATCCATACTTCGAGGTCAATGCCGCGCTCCTCTCCCGGATGCGCGTGTGGCGGCTCGAGGCGCTCACCGATGACGAAGTCGCGGCGGTCGTCCGTCGAACGCTCGCGGACCCCGAACAGGGACTCGCCGGGCCGCTCGGTCCTGCCGGTGGCGTGGCCCTGTCAGAGGCAGCCTTCGACCACCTCGTCTCTCTCGCCGGTGGCGACGCCCGATCCGCCCTGAACGTCCTCGAGGGCGCGACGGCCCTGGCCGAGGATGAGGGGGTTCGGGATGCTTCAGGCCAGGTGACCCCCCGCCTCGAGGACGTCGAGGCGGCCGCCCAGCAACGGGTCCTCGCCTATGACCGCGCCGGGGACGGGCACTACGACACCGTCTCCGCATTCATCAAGAGCCTTCGCGGCAACGATCCGGATGCCGCGCTGTACTGGCTGGCGGCGATGATCGCTGCCGGCGAGGATCCGAAGTTCATCGCCCGCCGCCTGATCATCAGCGCCTCCGAGGATGTCGGGAACGCCGACCCGAGGGCGCTCTCGGTCGCGGTCGCGGCCGGTCAGGCGCTCGACTGGATCGGACTCCCAGAGGCTCAATACGCGCTCGCGCAGGCGACCGTCTATGTCTCGTCCGCCCCGAAGTCCGACTCGGTCGGCCGAGCGTACGGCGCCGCGATGGCGGACGTCCTGAAGCAGGGATCCCTCCCCGTGCCGAACCACTTGCGCAGTGCGGGCGACCGGAGGATGAAGGCGCACGGCATCGGCGTCGGGTACAAGTTCCCGCACGACTTCGAGGGCGACGACATCGCGCAGCAGTACCTCCCCGACGAGCTGGTCAGCCAGCGCTACTACGTCCCCGGCGATCAGGGATACGAGGCAACCATCGCCGCACGGATGGAGGCTCGCGCCCATGCCCGTGCGGAACGGCCGAAGCGCAAGCAACGCGCGAACCACCCGATGGCTTCGATGGGCGACGGCATGAAGGCCAGCATGGAGCAACGGCGGCGGCTATCCGAGACGCAGAAGAAGGACGCTGGCTAGTCAGCGTCCTTGGCGGGGTTGACGCCCCCGGCTACGGTAAATCGGGGAGGTGAGATCATGTCGTGGTACGCGCCAGCAGGATCAGGGAGCCATCGTCCCGGGGCAGCCGCGCTGGCTCTGGCCGTCGTCATCTCGATCAGCGCCTGCGGCGGCGGAGCCGCCACAACGGCGGACGCCGCATCGACGGCGACGTCCAACCCTGCAGTGGATCCGACGCCGGCCGCGCCGACCGCAGCTGAGCCGGCCGCGCCGACGGCCGAGCAGACCGAGGCTGGTGGGCAGGACGCGGCCTTCGAATGCTCACTTGACGCGTTTACATCGTGCGGCGGCAGCGCGACGCTAACGTTTGGCGGCGAACCCTTCGTGTTCGATTTCTTCGCCTGTTTCACCGGCGACGATGCTGCCCGAGCCTTCGGGCACGATGGCACGAGGTTTGCCGCCTTGGGTCAGCGCTCGGGCAGCGGAGGGCCTGACACGGTCGGGATCGGCATCGTCGAGCACGGGGCCATTGACACCCATGAGCTTGTTTACGTCCCGAGCGGGGAGCCGAACACAGAATGGCATCGCGACTCAGACAGCCAACGGATCACGGTCCAAGGGGACCACGTCACGTTCGACGGCGATCTTGTCGAGGCCGTCGGTGGGACGCTGACCGGCCAGCAAGTCGCCGCGTCCCTTGACGCGACCTGCGGCGCTTGATCCGAGCTATGCGCGGAACCGATGCGGACCACAGACCGCAGGTGCGGTTGACGGATCTCGGCCACGGCGCCATGGTGGGGTGGCATTCGCTGGCGCCGGGCCTGCACCTCGTCGGTCCGCAGCGCGCGAAAGATCGGATCCCATCTTGGCTCGAACCTCCTTCTCGGCGCGTGAAGCGCTGATCGTCGTCTCCACCGACGGATACTTCGACGTCTACCCGGCGTCTCCCCGAACGAACGGCGACAAGCCTGCCTACCGCGGCCGCCTGGCCGAGCTCGGTACGGGCATCCGCGGCACGGACGATCGCCTCGCGGTCCGTCCGGATTCGGTGGCCCTGGCCGACGCGGTGACCGCCTGGTCGGCGGTCAATGGCACATCCGCCCTGGCCGGAGGTCTCGGCGGCGGCCGTGACGGCAACGAAGCTGCCGCGTGAAGCGGCGGAAGGTCACCTACCCGGTCGCCAAGACACATACGAAGGGGCTTCCACGCGTCGGCGCCGGGCCCGACGCCACGACCGTCCGCCCGAACCTCGCCACGATCGACGTGACCGCCATCGGCGGCCGCAAGGACCTCGGCGTCGGAGCCCGGGTCAGGATCATGGGCACCGGACTGTACGCGGGCGAGGAAGCCGTGATCGAGCGATTCGCCACGACGGTCATCCCGGCCGCCACGGTCCGAACGAAGCTGGGTCGGACCCGGCAGGTCAGGACCATCGACCTGGAGCTGCTCGCAGCGTCGCACTGACCGCGCGACTGGACGACAATCCCAGGATGCCACGCAAGCCGACCGTCCCCATCCCCGTTCCCGAGCAGGACCAGCTCGTCCGGTCCACCGGCTCGGACGGGTTCTCGGGCCTCGGCCTGGACGAGCGCTTCCTCGCGACGCTGACCGCGCTGGGATACGAGGAGCCGACACCCATCCAGCGCGAAGCGATCCCACCGCTCCTGGCTGGGCAGGATCTGCTCGCCGAGGCACCGACCGGCACGGGGAAGACAGCCGCGTTCGCCCTGCCGACGCTCCAGCGGATCGCGATCGGATCGGCCGCGCCTGGTTCCACCTCGGCCCTGATCCTCGTCCCGACGCGAGAGCTTGCCATGCAGGTCGCGGAGGCGCTCAGCAAGTACGGCCGGGCCCTCGGGGCGCGGATCCTGCCCGTCTATGGCGGACAACCGATCAGCCAGCAGCTGCGGGGTCTCCGTTCCGGGGTCGACATCGTGGTCGCCACACCCGGCCGCGCGGTGGATCACCTCAAGCGCGGCAGCCTCCACTTCGACAACGTCGCCATCGCCATCCTCGACGAGGCCGATGAGATGCTCGACATGGGCTTCGCCGAGGATCTCGAGACCATCCTCGGCGCGACCCCGGCGACTCGCCAGACGGCCCTCTTCTCGGCCACCATCTCGCCGACCATCACCCGGATCGCGAAGCGGCACCTGCGCGAACCGGTCCGGATCCAGGTCCACGCGGAGAAATCGAGCCCGGACGGCACGGCGCTCGTCCGGCAGGTCGCCTACGTCGTCCGACGGACCGACAAGCTGGCCGCCCTCTGCCGCATCCTCGACGTCGAGGACCCGACCTCCGCACTCGTCTTCGCGCGGACCCGTGGCGAGGTCGACGACCTTGCCGAGGCCCTCAGCGCACGTGGCCATGACGCAGGCGCGCTCCACGGTGGACTGACCCAGGAGGGCCGCGACCGGATCATGGGCCGGTTCCGCGACGGCTCGCTCGACGTCCTGGTCGCGACCGATGTGGCTGCTCGTGGGCTCGATATCGATCACGTTTCACACGTCGTCAACTTCGATGTCCCGTCGAACCCCGACGCCTATGTCCACCGGATCGGACGGACGGGTCGCGCCGGCCGCGAGGGCATGGCGATCACGCTCGTCGAGCCACGCGAGCACCGGATGCTCCGGAATATCGAGACCGCCACCCACACGAAGCTCAGCATCGCCCACCTGCCCACGGTCGCCGACCTGCGCGAACGGCGGACCGAGATACTCCGGGCGAACCTGCGCGAGGCGCTCCTCGGTGATGGCCTCGACCGGTTCCGCGGGGTCGTCGAACCGCTGACCGACGAATTCGACCTGGTCGACATCGCGCTCGCGGCCGTCAGCCTCATCGAGGGCTCGACAGCGGCCGACGCCGATGAGCGCGAGCTGTCGTCGCCGCCGCTCGTCGCTGGGCCGCCACCGCGCAGCGCCGGGGTCCGTCGCGGTCCAGGGCCTCGCGGCGTCCGACCCGGTGGCCCACCGCCCGGCCCAGGTGGAGGAGCCGGGCGCAGCACGGACCGGCCCGGCTCCAATGGTCCGTGGGTCCGACTCTTCGTCGGCGGTGGCCGCCGTGCGGGGATCCGCCCGAGCGATCTCGTCGGTGCCATCACCAACGAGGCCGGCGTCCCCGGCAGTGCGGTCGGGGCCATCCAGATCAGCGATGCGTTCTCGCTGGTCGACGTCCAGGCCGCCGTGGCCGATGACATCGGGCGAGCCCTGGCCGGGGCCACGATCCGGGGTCGCCACCTGCAAGTCCGCCGGGACGGGTAGCGTCGCATGCGCCATGCGGAGGTCGAAACGCTGTTCGACTTCCTGTACTGGTTGCGGGATCGTGTCCTGGCGTGCGCGGCCGACCTGCCGCCCGATGGACTCGTGACTGCGGACGCGATCAACGGACGCGACCTGCGCGCCACCCTGATCCACGAACTCGATGTCGAGTGGAGCTGGCGGGAACGGTTGCAGGGCGTCTCGCACGCCGACGGCTCTGCGAGCGAGCTGGTCTCCGACGACTATCGAACGGTCGCCGACATCGCCGAGCACTGGAATCGCGATGAGGTCGAGATGCGGGCCTGGCTGGCCAGCCTGTCGGACGACGCACTCGCGGCCGACTGCGATGTCGAGGGCAAGGCCGGCTATCCGCTCAGCGCATTCGTCACACACATCGTGATCCATGGCGTCGAACAGTTCACCGACGCGGCGATCCTGCTGACCCGGGCCGGCCACTCGCCGGGCGACCTCGAGTTCCTCGACTTCTGGGATTCGAGGTTGGATCGGCCATCCGACACCTGATCCGATGAGGAGGGCGCCGTGACCACGATCCGCGCGCTCATCGATCGGCTCTTCCCGCGCGGGGCGATCGTCCTGTCGGTCCTGTCGCTCGCGTACTTCGCGATGGGTATCGTCAGGAACCGCGTTTTCGCCAATACGTACGGCGCCGGGGCCGAGCTCGATGCGTACAACGCCGCCTTCCGGATCCCGGAGATCGCGCTCGACGTTCTCGTCGCGGCGGGGCTGGCCGCTCCCTTCGTGCCGATCTTCAACAGCCTCCGTGAACGGAGTCCATCGGATGACGAGCCGGCCAACGACTTCGGGCGAGCCGCCCTGACCGGGGCTGTCGGGGTCATGGCGATCGCGAGCGCGGGCCTGTTCCTGCTGGGGCCGTGGCTGGGCGAGATCGTCGGCAAGGATTTCGATCCCGCCACCAGGGCGCTCTACGTCCAGCTCCTCCGGATCAACTGCATCGCGCAGATCCTGTTCGCCGCCTCGATGGCGCTCGGCGAGGTCCTGGTCGCCCATCGTCGGTTCGTGTTCTACGCACTGGCTCCGATCCTCTACTCGGCCGGCATCATCCTCGGGACGGTCCTGTTCGCCTCGACGTATGGGATCGTCGCCTCGGCCTGGGGTGCCGTGGCGGGGGCCACCGCCCACCTCGCCATCCGCGCGATCGGGACGACTCGGACCACGTTCAGGATCCGGCCGAGCCTCGGGTTCCGAACGCCCGCCTTTCGCGAATTCATCCGGCTGATGCTGCCGCGGATGGCATCCGTGCCGATCGAACCGCTGACGCTGACCTACTTCACCGTCGTCGCGGCAGGTCTTGGGGTCGGGAGCGTGTCGTCCCTCAACTTCGCGCTCGACTACCAGGTCCTCCCGGTCAGCCTGATCGGCGTGTCGTTCTCCCTGGCCGTCTTCCCGGTGCTGTCATCCGCCTTCGCGGTCCAGGACGGCAGCGGCTTTCGCTCCATCCTCTCCCGGAACGTGGTCACGATCGCCGTCCTGACGACACTTGCCTCGATCGGCCTGTTCGTGCTGTCCGGGATGCTCGTCGAGGTGCTGCTCGGCGGCGGTGAGTTCGGGCCTGAAGACGTCGCACGGACGTCGTCGCTCGTTGCCGCCTTCGCGCTGTCGATCCCACTCGACGCCCTCGCCTACCCGCTGTCGCGCGGTCTGTACGCGACCCACGACACGCTCCGGCAGGTCGTTGCGTCGTTCACCGGGCTCGGTGTCGTCGTGCTGCTGACCCAGCTCCTCATCCCGTCGGCGGGGCTTCTGGCCATCCCGTTCGGGTACGGAGTCGGCCTCCTCGCGAAGGATGCCCTCCTCGGGTTCTTCGTCGCGCGACGCGTTCGCCGGATCGGGCTCAGCGTGCCGACGCGGCCCTGACGGTCGGGACGACCGCGATGAACAAGCCGTCGCGATCCGGATAGGCGCCCTCGGGGCGCTTCCAGGGCAGGTAGTTCCGGACCATCTCGGCCGCATCCTGGAACGTCCCCGGTGGGTCAGACGGTCCCCAGATACTCGACACATCCGGATACCAGGGATCGAGGATGTAGGCGCCTTCGATCTTGGAATCGGCGAACACGGAGGGGTCGGCGTCCGCCCGGAATCCGGTCATGACCCAGGTGTGCGCTCCCCGCCAGGCGAGCAGCAGGACCGGCGAGTCCGTCTTCTGGATCGCCCTGGCTGCGCCACGCAGGGCGCTCTGGCGGCTCTGGTAGGCCCGGACTTCATAGCCGCTCGCTCCGTACGCATCGAGGGCAAGAGCCATGGCCGACGGTCCCCAATCCCCGTTGTGGCTGTCGCGATAGCTCTCCCACCGGCGGACCCGACCCTGGATCTCACGTTGCTGCACGGATGAGTTGTCGACGAGGCCCAGGATGGCCAAGGTCATCTGGACCCCGGCGGCGGCGCACCAGGTGACCTCGATCTCGTGGGCGAAGACCGCCTTTGGCTTGGCGACGATGTTGACGTCGACCGCGACGCGGGCGGGCGTTGGTGCCGGTGTCGCAGTCTCGACCGGGGTGGCGCTCGAATCGGGTTCGACGGTGGGGGGAGGCACGGAACCATCGGCACCCGCGGTCGGACTCGGTGCGGCCGTGTCCTCGACCAGCGGCGGATCGGTGACCAGGACCGTGACCGGGGCGGATCGGTCGGGGACGGGACCGGCGAGGAAGCGGTCGACCTTGGCGAGCGCCCGCTGGTAGAGGTGGCCCGCCCCCAGGGTGTCGGTCGCGACCGCGCCGACACCGACGGCGGCACCGACGACCGCGACGACAAGCACCGTTGCAGCGGCGAGGCGCGTGCGTCGGCGGCGATGTGCGGTCATCGGGGGCTGGTCATGGCGGCGATCCTCGGGAGTCTGGGAACGCTGGATGGACGCGGCTCGAATGGCCCGCGTGACGGACTCGTTCCGTCTCCGCGTGAGAGCATAGGCGAGGTGCGGCCGATCGCCCGCCGACCATCGACCGTCAACGCAACACGACCCTCCAGGAGGCTTCCGTGGACCGCTTCGAGCCCAACCTGCGCATCCCCGGCCCGACCGGCCTGCCACCGTCCGTCCGCGCGGCGGGCGCACGCCAGATGATCAACCACCGCGGGCCCGAGTTCGCGGCCATGCTCGATCGGATCCTGACCGGGATGAAGCCGTTCTTCGGGACGACGAACGACATCGTGATGATCACCACCGCGGGCACCGGCGGCCTCGAGGCGGCGGTCGTCAACACCCTGTCGCCCGGCGATCGAGTGCTCGGCGTCTCGATCGGCTCGTTCGGCGACCGGTTCGCGAAGATCGCCCGGACCTACGGTGCCGAGGTCACCAAGATCGAGGTCGAGTGGGGCCAGGCGGCCGATCCGGCGATCCTGCGGGCCGAGCTCGAGCGACAGCCAGGCTACCGAGCGGTCCTGCTGACCCACAACGAGACTTCGACGTCGGTGATGAACCCGATCCCGGAGCTCGCCGCGGTCGTCCGCGAACTCGCGCCTGACGCGCTCATCCTGGTCGACAGTGTCTCCGGCCTCGGGGCGGTCCCGTTCGAGATGGACGCCTGGGGTGTCGATGTCGTCGTCACCGGTTCGCAGAAGGCGTGGATGGCCGCGCCGGGTCTGGCCATGATCGCGGCCTCGCCACGCGCGTGGTCGGCGATGGAACGGGCCACGATGCCGCGGTTCTACCTCGATCTCCGCGCTCACCGCGACAGTCACGCCACCGGACAGACCCCGTTCACGCCGGCCATCGCGGTCGTCTACCAGGTCGATGAGGGACTCCGACTGATGGCCGACGAGGGCGCCGAGCACATCTTCGCCCGCCACGAGGCCTGTGCCGCCGCCACGAGGGCGGGCCTCACCGCACTGGGCTTCGATCTGTTCGCCGATCCTCGGTATGCGTCCCGCACCGTCACCGCAGCGATCGTGCCGGACGGCCTCGATTGGAAGGCCTTCAATGCGGCGGCCAAGGCGCGCGGGGTCGTCCTCGCGGGCGGCCAGGGCAAAGTCGCAGGCAAGATCTTCCGGCTGGGCCATCTTGGATCGGTCACGCTCGAGGAGATCCTGGGGGCGATGAGCACGCTCGAGATCGTCTCCATCGGAATGGGTCGCCCGACCCAGCCCGGCGTCGCCGTCGCGGCGGCCCAGGTCGCGGGCATCGACTCGCTCGGGCTCACCGTTGCCGCCGCCGCCGGGGCCGGTGCGTGAGGGTCCTCGTCGCGGAGTCCGTCGCCAACGAGGGTGTGGCACGACTTCGGGCGCACCACCAGGTCGACGAGCGGCCTGGGCTGTCCCGCGAAGACCTGTGTGCCGCGCTGCCGGACTATGACGCGCTGATCGTTCGCAGCCAGGTCCAGGTGGACGCCGAGGTGATCGCCGCCGGAACGCGTCTCGTCGTGATCGGGCGGGCAGGCGTCGGCGTCGACAACGTCGACCTGGATGCGGCCACCCGCGCCGGGATCGTGGTCGTCAACGCCCCGACCGGGAACACGATCGCGGCGGCCGAGCACACCCTGGCGCTCCTCTACGGAGTATCCCGGCGGGTCGCTCCGGCCGACGCCTCGCTCCGCCGCGGCGAATGGAAGCGATCCCAGTTCACCGGCCACGAGCTACGGGGCCGAACGCTCGGGATCATCGGCTTGGGCAAGATCGGACAGGCCATCGCGGTCCGGGCGTCGGCCATGGAGATGACGGTCATCGGCGTCGACCCCTTCCTCACGGCCGAGGCGGCTGCCAACCATGGCGTCGAACTCGTCGAGCTGGACGCGTTACTCGCCAGGGCCGACGTCGTGACGGTCCATGTCCCACTGACTCGTGCCACCCGCGGTCTGATCGGTCGCGACGCCATCGCCAGGATGAAGCCCGGCTCCATCGTCCTCAATGTCGCGCGAGGTGGCGTTCTCGACGAGGCGGCCGTGGCCGAGGCCCTGCACACGGGTCACCTCGGTGGTGCCGGGATCGACGTGTTCGAGCACGAACCGCCGACCGACTCGCCGCTCCTCGACGCGCCGAACACCCTCCTGACCCCGCATCTCGGCGCCTCGACGGCAGAAGCCCAGGTCCTCGTTGCCGAGGAGATCGCCGACCAGGTCCTCGACGTGCTGGCGGGACGGAGTGCCCGGTACGCGGTCAACGCGCCGCTGCTCACACCCGAGACGGCCCGAGCCATCACGCCCTACCTGCCGCTGGCCGAAGTCCTCGGCCAGTTCTTCAGCCAGTTCTCGCGAGGTGGGGTCCACACCCTGACGATCGAACTCGCGGGCGATCTGGCGGCCTACGACGGCTCGGCGCTGGTGGCGGCGATGCTCCGCGGCCTGCTCGAGACGTCGATCAGCGAACGGGTCAACCTGGTCAACGCCGGGGCACTTGCCAAGGCTCGAGGGATCACCGTCATCGAGCGGAAGACCCCCGACGCCGGGGCGTTCGGGTCCCTGATCAGCCTGTCCGGCGAGACCGACGGGCGAACGACCGTCGTCGCCGGGACGGTCGCCGGCGGAGAACCGAGGATCACCCGCCTGGATGACTATCGGCTCGACATGGCCCCGGCCGAGAGCATGCTCATCACCCGGCACCTCGACCGCCCGGGCACGGTCGGGCGCGTCGGACTCCTGCTCGGAGAGGCAGACATCAACATCAGCGCGATGCACCTGGCCAGGACGCGGCCGCGGGAGGACGCGTTCATGATCCTGGCCCTCGATGACGCCATCCCGAGCGAGGTCGCCGACGCGCTCCGGACCCAGGAAGGGGTCACCGATCTCTGGGCGATCCGGCTCGGCGGCACGCGGTGACCGTGTCCCGTCCCCCGCTGTCCCCGGTCGGGCTTGACGCCACCCTCGTCCTGGTGCGTCATGGCGAATCCACCTTCATCGTGGAGGGACGATTCCAGGGCCAGGCCGAAACGCCACTGTCCGAGACCGGTCGCATGCAGGCCGAACGTGTGGCCGAGCGATTGGCGGTCCAACAGGCACCGCCACCATTGCCCATCCCGTCCGGCGCTCCCCTGGCGCTCGTCCACTCACCGCTTGTCCGGACGGCCCAGACCGCCTCGGCGATCTCGCAGGCGATGACGCGTGGCGGCGGATCGGTGCCCGTCCGGGCAGACGCCGGCTTCGCCGAGATCCACCAGGGAGTCTGGCAGGGCCTCCTGCACACCGAGGTCGCCGAACGCTACGGCCCGGAGCTGTCGGCGTGGCGTCGGGATCCGCACCTGTCCTCCGCACCCGGCGGCGAGGCGCTGACCGACGTCCAGACTCGGGTGGCGCGATCGTTGGCGTCGCTTCTCCGGGAGATGGCTGCGGTCGGCGTCCCCGGGTCGCTCGACGGCCCCCAGGTTCCCGGGTATGCGAGGGCACCCGCCACGCATCCCTGGTCGATCGTGGTCGGCCACGACGGGGTCTTCAAGGTCGCCTTGCTCACCCTGTTCGACCTGCCGCTCGACCACTTCTGGATGTGGTCCATGGACCTGTGCGGGGTCACCATCATCGAATTCCGGGCGGGTCGTCCGGTCCTTCGAGCCCACAACCTCACGGCCCATCTCGTGGGCGGCACGTCCGGCTCGAGCGAGGAACACGCTGCCGAAGCCCGTGCCCGGAGTGGCGCCCTCTGAGCCTGGCGACCGCGCGGTCGACCCGAGGTCAGCGACCGGTCGACCCGAGGTCAGCGACGCTTGCGGCCCTGTCGGCGGAAGGCCAGCTTGAGCAGGCTGACCCGCAGCCGTCGCTGCGCCGTCTGGATCGTGGCCAGTCGTTGAGCGTCGATGATCCGTCGACCGTAGGCCGATTCGACCTTGGCCGTGGCGACCGTGTGCAGTTCCGGCCGAACGTCGGGCAGGACGTCACCCAGGGCGCCGGCGTATTCGTAGACGGTCTCGGCGGGCCTCGGCCCGAAGCCGAGACGGGAGGCGATCCGGACCACCGTCCCATACGCTCCATCCGCGTTGATCGCACTTCGCGGTCCGCGTCTCCAGGCCAGGAACGAGGCTGTGAGGATGACGATCAAGAGGAGGATCCCGACCCCGACCATCGGCCCAAGTGAACCGCTGGCCGTGGAGTCGACATGGCCGCTCGGACCACCCGGTCCCTCCTGCGGACCAGCGACGCGCGACGCCTGCGCGAGCGGGGACCGTGACGGGCCGGGCGAACGACTCGCCACCGGCTTGCCGGACGGCAGCGGCGCCAGTTGCGAGACGCCCGCGGGGGTCGGATCGAACTGGACCCATCCGTATCCGTCGAAGTAGACCTCGACCCACTCGTGGGCGTTGCTCAGCGCGATCGTCTCGGTCGGGCCTGAGCGGACCCCGGGCAGGAAGCCTTCGGCGATCCTCGTCGGAACGCCCAGGTCCCGCAGGATGGCGGCCATCGTGATCGCGTAGTACTGGCAGAACCCGCGCCGATACTGGGCGAAACACTCCACCGCACTCTCGTTCTCGCAATGGAGATCGGTGATGTCCCGGTCATAGGTATAGGGACCCGTCGCCAGCTCCACCTCGGCTGCCTTGGCCAGGTCGTACGGGTCGGTCGACCCCGCCCGGGCAACGATGGTGGCCTTCAGGGCTTTGGCGTAGTCGCCGAACATGCCCTCGGGAAGCTGCAGGTACAGCTGTTGGATGTCATCGGGATAGTTCCGGCCCGTCGCCCGAAGAGCGGATTCGGTGAGCTGGCCGGGGCCGTCGCCGATCACGACCCGAGCTGTCACTGAATAGTCGCCGCTGCCGCTCGAGCGGTCGAGGTAGGCGAAGTTGCCGGAGGCCCCGGTCGTCTCCAGACGGGCCGGGACGTCGACCAGGTCCGGATCGGCCGGAGAAATGATCCTCGATTGTCGGAATTCCACCGGCGTCACGGCGAATTCCACCTGATGGAGCGTCGCCGGGTCCGCCGCGACCGGAAGCTGATCGAAGATCGAGGTGCCGACCGCCAGATCCGCCGACGAGGTCTGACTGTGACCGCGGCCCTTCAGGTCCAGCTGGTCGTACGTCTCGGCTCTCCAGTAGTAGGGCGTGGGATCTTGTGGGTTCCGCAGGATGATGACCGCGACACCGGCCTCCTGGGTCCAGACCTGACCGAGCGGCCCCTCCCCGAAGGTAGGCCCGAGCGAACGCGTGGAACCGCCGGTCGGGAGGATGCGCGAGACCGCCCGAGACACGGCCAGGATGTTGTCCTGGACGCCATCCCACGCACCGGCCAGCGGGGCCGAAGCCGCCGTCTGGGTCAGGACGAACGAGGCGACGACCGTCACCGCGATGAACACGGTCCCACCACGCAGGTAGACGGCCGAGATCGTGCCCGGGTCACCGATCCGGCGCCGGATCCATTCGGATTCCTCGTCGTAGACGTGCGAGCGGATGAGGATGAGCAGCGCCGCGATGCTGAACAGGACCATGTACGGCAGCTGTGGTCGGTCGGTGATCGACATGTTGGCGACCAGGATCAGGCCGACGACGACGATCCCGCCGAGCGGTCGATGGTGGCCGAAGACGGCATAGGACGCGAACATCGACGTCGCCCAGACGATGAGCCCGAAGACCAGGATGTGGTGAAGGTATTGCGGCGTCGTCGACAGGCCCCGGACCGCGATGTCGAGATAGGCCTCGACGGCCGCGCTCGCAGTCGCCCCGTACAGGACGGACAAGTCGTGTGGAGCCACGCCGAACGGATGATCGACGAGGGCGACCAGGAGCGGTATCAGCAACGCGGCGAAGATGGCGCCGATCAGGAAGGTCAGCCACCGGCTCCAACCGACCTTGGGCCCGATGAACCCGGCCAGCACACCACCGAGGGCGGCGTACATGAGCAGGTCGAGATACTCCGGACGGCCGAGGACGTACCGCGCGTCGTCGATCGCCCATGCCATCGTCACGCACATGACCGCGACCAGGGCCAGGGTCAGCCATCCTTCGGCGGGTGCCACCCGCAGTCGCTGTCTCATCGGGTCAGGAGCTCGCCGAGCGGACGGCCGGGCGTGACGACGTGCGAGCGCAGTTCGTACTCGGCGAGAGCATGTTGCAGCGCTCGTGATCGCTTGGCAGCCAGGTCATCGGCCTCGGGGTCCGGCTCCGACGGGACGCCGCCCGCGGCCGCCTCGGCATCATGGGCGAAGTGTTCGTACGCGGACGCGTCGAGGGTCACCACCACGCAGGCAACGCCCCGGTTCCGCAATGAGTAGAGCGGCCGAACCCAGGCCGGATCGAGGGACGCCGTGATGATCACCGCCGTCATCCCGCGTCGCAGGCGTCCGACGGTCGTCAGCAGTGTCTCGACCAAGGGAGCGCTGCCGTCCGCTTCCACGGCGGCCAGCAGTTGCATGATCTTGAGGTGCTGTCGGCCCCCGCGGTCCGGTGGCAGAAAGGCGACCCGACCGGCATTGACGGTCAGCCCGACCGCCCGGTTCTCCTGGAGCGCGCGATCCGCGATCGATGCCGCGGCTCGGACGGCGGCCTCGACCGTCGACTCGTCGCCGCGCCCGGCCTGGATCGCGCGTTGAAGGTCGAGGACGATCCAGGCGTCCGCTGTCTGCTCAAGGTCGAACTCCTTGACCTGGATCTCGCCATGTCGAGCCGTGGTCTTCCAATGGATCCGGTTCATCGCGTCGCCCGGCGCGTAGGGCCGGACCGACGTCGCCATCGGCGTGGTCTGAAGGGTCCGGACCGGGGCCGCGTGACTGCCTTCGAGCGCCGCCGTCGGCAATCGCCACCTGGGCAGGGGCTCCAGCCGCGGATAGACGACGACGGAGATGCCCTGGCCGACCGTGGCCGACGCTTCGAAGAACCCGAATGGGTCGCCTGTCCGGATGTGGAGCGGTTCGATCCGGAAATGCCCACGCCGTGACAATGGGGCTCGGATCAGCCAGGACCGCTCGGATCGCCCCCCGAGGGTGATCGCCCGCCCCGGCAGACCGCCCGGCAGCGTCGTCGGATTGTGGATCTCGAGCCATGGCTTGGGCATCCGGCTCGTGTTCCGAAGCGTGTAGGTCACCCGCATCCGGTCGCCCACGTGCCCGTGGAGCTGGCTCACCGCGTAGCCGGCCTCGAGATCGGACAACCCCAGCCGAACGAGGACGTAGGAGCCACCCACGACCAGGATGGCGAGGTAGAGCAGGTAGAACAGGAACGGCAGAGCCGTCGAGAAGGCCGCCACGACGAGGACGACGGCGACGATCAGCAGTTCGAGCTTGCGGATCACCGGGACGGGTCTCCTGCTGCTTCGCTGGACGGGCGCTAGGCGCTCGTCCCGGTCGGTCGCCCGCGGCCGGTGCCGGTCAGTTCGGTCGGGCCACCACCGGTCGGGCGGATCCCGTCGATCGGGGTCGAATCAAGTAGCTCACGGATCACCTGCCCGGCCTGGATATCGTGGATCGATGAACTGGTCTTGATGATCAGTCGATGGGCCAGGGCCGGTTCGGCGAGCGCCTTGATGTCGTCGGGGATCACGTAGTCGCGACCGAGGAGGCCGGCCATCGCCTGCCCGGCCCGGTACAGCGCGATCGAGCCGCGGGGCGACGCCCCAAGGTAGACATCCGGGTGGTTTCGGGTGCCGTTGACCAATCGAACGATGTAGTCGGACACGGTCGAGTCGACATAGACCTCGCGCACCGCCGCCTGCATCTCGCGCAGGTCGTCGATGGTCAGGATCTCGTCCAGGTCGTCGAGAGGGTGGGTCCGCTTCTGTTCGTCGAGGATCACGATCTCCTCGATCGGTTGCGGATATCCAAGCCGCAGACGGAGCATGAACCGGTCGAGCTGAGCCTCGGGCAGGGCGAAGGTGCCTTCGTATTCGATCGGGTTCTGGGTCGCGATCACGAGGAAGGGGTCCGGCATCGGGTATGTCGTCCCGTCGATCGTGGCCTGGCGCTCCTCCATGCACTCGAGCAAGGAGGACTGGGTCTTTGGCGTCGCCCGGTTGATCTCATCGGCAAGCACGACCTGGCTGAAGATGGGTCCGGGCCGGAACTCGAACTCCTGCGTCTTCTGGTTGTAGATCGACAGGCCGGACACGTCCGACGGAAGCAGGTCGGGGGTGAACTGGATCCGCCGGAACGATCCTCCGAGGCTCCGCGCGATGGCCTTCGCGAGGACGGTCTTGCCCGTCCCGGGCACGTCCTCGATCAGGAGATGCCCACGGCAGAGCAAGGCCACCAGGGCAAGGCGGACCTCGAGGTGCTTGCCGACGATGACTCGTTCGACGTTGGCGAGGACCTTGTCCCCGGTTTCCTGGATCTTCGTCATCGGCCTCTCTCGCGGTTTCTGGGGTCGTCGGGGGAGGTGTGAGTCGAGAGATAGTACGCCCGGAACGCCAGAATGGTTCCCGTCGACACAGAAGACCTCCGAGAAAGCCGTCTCGTTCGGGCTGCGATCGGTCCGTCATCATCGCGTCATGGGCGCCCGGCAGACTCGGTCGGCATGATCATCCTGCTGCCAGCCGCGTTCATCGCCGGTCTGTTCACGATCATCGCCCCGTGCACGCTGCCGGTCGTCCCGCTGGTCCTCGGGTCGGCGACCGGCGGGGGGGCGCGGCGCCCGCTCGGTGTGGTCATCGGGTTCGGAGCAGCCTTCGTCCTGACCGCGGTCCTGTTCGCCGCGGGCCTGGCCGCTCTGGGCCTGACGACGGATCGGCTCCGGGCGCTGGCAGTGATCGGTTTGGCGTTCCTCGGCTTGCTGCTCCTCGTACCGCGTCTGGCCGACCGAACGGCCGCGGTCATCGCACCGTTGACCGAGCGGGCGGGTGGGATCCAGGCGTCCCGGGGTCGATCGGATGGGTTCCTCGGCGGTCTCACCATCGGAGCTGCGCTCGGCCTCCTGTGGGCCCCGTGTGTCGGCCCGATCATGGCCGGCGTCATCGCGCTGGCCGCGTCTGCCGGTGCGACTCCCGAGGCGGTAGCAGTGGCGGTCGCCTACGTGGCTGGCGTCGGGCTCCCGATGCTGGTCATCGCCCGCTGGGGACGGTCGGTGGTCCGGCGTCCCGATCCGATGGGTCGACGGATCGTCGGTGCGCTCATGCTCGCGAGTGCCATCGCGGTCGCGACGGGTCTCGACTACCAGGTGCAGGGTGCGGTGACCGCGGCGCTTCCCGACAGCTATAGCGCTGCCCTGTACGGCATCGAGAAGGCTCCGGCGGTCCAGGACGCGCTCCTCGATCTCGGCGGCGCTGCGCGATCGGGTGGTGGCGCATCGGCCGTCGCGGGCGCCGCCGATGCCGCCCTACCGACGCCGATCGCCCAAGACCTGCCAGCGACCGTGCCGCTCGAAGATCTCGGCCCGGCACCCGAGATCAACGGCATCACGGCATGGATCAACTCGGCACCGCTCAGCCTGGCCGCCCTCAAGGGCCAGGTCGTGCTGGTCCACTTCTGGACCTTCGGCTGCTACAACTGCCGCAACGTCCAGCCTTACGTCAAGGCCTGGTACGAGCGCTATGCGGACGCGGGCTTGACCGTGCTCAGCGTGCACACCCCGGAGTTGTCGTTCGAACGTGATCTCGCCAACGTCCGGCAGGCCGTCGTCGACCAGGGTGTCCGTTTTCCGGTGGCTTTCGACCCCGACTACAAGACGTGGAACAGCTACGCCAACCACTACTGGCCCGCGTTCTACTTCGTCGACAAATCCGGACGGATCCGCCACGAGCACTTCGGCGAAGGTGACTACGACGGGTCCGAGCAGGTCATCCGCGAACTGCTCGCCGAGCCTGCGCCAGCGGCCTGATCGTCAGCCCCGGATCAGAGTCATCAGCCCGACCCACAGGGTCATGGCGCAGCCGACCGCTCCCATGGTCGCAAGAAAGAGCTCGCCACCGACCCACGACGCGGCGGCGACTGCCCCGAACAGGATCGCCAGGACCGCGGCCACGGCCGCGAGACCGATCCGCTCGATGATCGGCCGCGGCTGGGACGGCGGCCCAGTGGCGGGATCCGGCGGGTCGCCCGGGCTGGTCATCGGCCGGCCCCGAGATAGAGACTCATGAGGTCGCCCGCGATCGGTGCGGCCACTTCCCCACCCCGCCCCGCCTGCTCCACGAGGACGGCGATGGCGACGGTCGGGTTCTCGGCCGGAGCGAACCCGATGAACCACGAGTGCGGCTCGCCGGATCCACCCAGCTCGGCTGTACCAGACTTCCCGGCCGTCGTCACGCCTGGCACCTTGGCTCCCGAGGTGAACTGTCGACCGAGCGGACCCTCGACGGCCTGGATCATGGCCGCCTTGATCTCGCGTGCATCGGATGCCGAGAGGATCTGACCCATCGAGGTCGGCCCCAGGGTCCTCGTCCCGCTCCGAGCGCCCGTGATCGAGGTCACGAGTCGCGGGCTGGCCAGTTCGCCGTCGTTCGCGATGGTCGAGGCCACGAGCGCCATCTGGAGCGGGGTCACGAACGTCTCAGCCTGCCCGTACGACGCGTTCGCGAGTTCCACGTCATCCGTGAACCCGCCAGGCTGCGATCCGTCGCCATTCGTCACCTGCGAGACCGCGGTCGGCAGGTCGAACGGGAGTGGCGACCCGAATCCCATCCGGTCCGCGTAGTCCACCAGCTGCTGGCCGCCGGTCGCGAGGCCGGTCAGGGCGAAGAAGATGTTGCAGGACACCTCGGTCGCTGCGACGAGATCGAGCGGTGTCGAACCCGTCGACGGATGATGGCCGTCGCGGACGCGGAACCCGTCGACGAGCAAGCCATTCTTCTCGGCCGCCGGCTGCTGCGCGAAGGTGGTCGTGGCGGTGATCGCGCCCGACCCGAGCGCCGCGATCGCGGTCACGATCTTGAAGACGGATCCTGGGACATACCGTCCCAGCGTCGCTCGCGGCAGGAGCGGCAAGGCGGGATCCCCCTGGAGCCCTTCGAAGGTGGCTCGCGCCGTCTGCGGATCGGCGATCCCGGATGCATCGTAGGTCGGGGTCGAGGCCAGGGCCAGGATCTCGCCATTCCGCGGATCAAGCATCACGACGGCGCCTCGGTGCTTCCCCAGTGCCGCCACGGCCGCCCGCTGAAGGTCGAGCGACAGGGACAGGGTCAGGTCCTTCGGGTCGTACCGGTCGGCGCCGAACTTGCCGAACGCGTCCGAGAACTCGTCACCGGACAGACCGGTCAGCTCGTCGTTGTACGCGCGCTCCAGGCCCGCCCGGCCGTAGACCGGCGACGCATAGCCGACGACCTGGCTGATCGCCCTGCCGGCATAGACCCGATACGACTCTCCGTTCGCGTCGGTCCGGTTGTTGGCCAGGACCTTCCCGGTCCGATCCACGATCAATCCACGAGGCACGGTGCGAGCGGCGGCGATGACCGCGGCATCGTTGGGTGAGCGGACCAGCGATGGTGCCGCGACCACGCCCCAGTAGCCGGCGGCGACGGCCAGGAGCGCGAACCCGATCGAGACGACGACCGCGACGTTGACGGTAGCCCGACCGATCTGTCGGCGATCCCGACCGGATCCGAGCATCAGGCCGCCACCGTTCGACGCCGGAGCCAGCGGGATCCGACCCGTGGGGCCGGCGGCGGCTCAACGCCCTTGTCCGACAACGCCAGAAGGAACCCGACCACGAGCGAATTCACGAGGATCGACGAACCCCCATAGCTGATGAACGGAAGGGTGACCCCCGTGAGTGGCAACAACTTGAGGTTCCCGGCGGCGATGATGAACGCCTGGACGCCGATCACCAACGACAGACCGATCGCGAGGAGCGACCGGAAGTCGTCTGCAGCCGCCGCACCGATCCGCAGGCCGCGCTCGATGACGATGAGGTAGAGGCCGAGGATCGCGACGACCCCGACGATACCGAGCTCTTCACCGAGAGCCGCCAGCGGGAAGTCCGTGTGCACCTCCGGGATCGTGATCATGCCCCCAATCTCGGGCAGACCCGCCCCGAGGCCGACCCCGACCAGGCCGCCGCGAGCGAAGGCGTGCAGTGCCTGGACGATCTGGTACCCGGTGCCGAGCGGATCGGCAAATGGATCGATCCAGACGTCGACGCGCGTCCGGATGTGCTGGAAGAGGACCGCCATGAGTGCGCTACCCAGCACGAACAGGATCAATCCGAGGATGACCAGGCTGACCCGGCCGGTGGCGACATAGAGCAGGGCCAGGAACACGCCGAAGAACAACAGCGCCGCGCCCAGGTCGCGCTGGACGACGACGATCCCGAGGGCGATCGCCCACATCACCACCATCGGCGCGAGGTAGGCGAACGGCGGCAGGCGGAGCGGCCCGAGCCGGCTGTCCTGCTCGACCAGGAGCGCACGGTTCTCGGACAGGTAGCCCGCCAGGAACACGACGAGGATGACCTTGAGCAGTTCGGAAGGCTGCCCGGCGATCGGGCCGACCTGCAGGGTGAGCCGCTGCCCGTTGACGTCCGTGCCCAGGACGAAGGTGATCAGCAGGAGCCCGACCCCGACCGCCGCCCAGGTGTACTTGTAGCCACGCAGCCAACGATCGGACCGGACCACGATGCCGACCGTGGTCGCGATCACGATCCCGCACAGCAGCCAAACGAGCTGGATCTGGCCCAGGCTCAGGGTGACGCCGAGGAACGTCTGCCGGACGAGATCCTGGGGCAGGCGCTGCATCAGCAACAGCGAGATCCCTCCGAGCATCGCGACCGCCGGCAACAGGATCTGGTCGGTTCGCCGACCGGCCGCGACCTGCGCGAGATGCGCGGCGGCCAAGGCCAGGAGATAGATGACAGTCGGTTGCGTGTCATACAGACCGAATCGCCCGGCGACCGTGAGCTCGAGCGATACGCTGCCGACAAGGACGGCGATCGCGACCAGCGACAGCAGACGGAACTCGAGCCAGCGCATCCGTGGCCGGATCGGGCCCAGGAGGCGGTACCGCGCACCATCCCGGCGGGCACGGGTCGCCGTCACCGTCACGGGTTCACCCGCTCCAGCCGCATCCGGACCTGGCCGATCTGAAGTTCGTCCCCGAAACCGAGCGGAGCGACACCGTCCACGCGCAGGCCGTTCACGTACGACCCGTTCGTGCTGTCCAGATCCTCCACGTACCAACTTTGACCCCTGAACGTCAGCACGGCGTGGTCGGCCGAGGCGAAGGCATCGTCGATGACGATGGCGTTGTTGACATCGCGCCCGAGCGGCGTGATGACATCGAGCCCGAATGAGTGCCCGGGGACCGGTTCGCCGTTCGGGGATTCAAGGACGACCAACCGCCCGTGACGATCCGCTGGCTCGCGGGTGGCCGCGCGGAGGTCCCGAAGCAACGCCCGGATGACGCGGGCGAGGAACAGGTACAGCAAGGCCAGGAAGAGCAGCCGGACGGTCCACAGGACGATGGTGAAACCGTCCATCAAGCCGACGCCCCGGCGACCTCGACGACGAGAACGGTCCCCCCGACCTCGAGGCGATCGCCGACTCCAAGGACGACCTCGGTCACCGGGACGCCGTTCACCCGCGAGCCGTTCGTGCTGCCCAGATCCGCGTAGACGAGCGTCCCACGGCGCCCGACGATCCGCCCGTGATGTCGTGAGACGCGGTTGTCCCGCACGACCAGGTCGTTGTCGGTCGCCCGGCCGATCGTGAGTCCGCCTGGGGCGACGACGGCCTGGTGCGTCCGACCATCGGGGTCGATGACCCGGATGACGGCCCGCGGTGTGGTCGGCCGCGGGACCGTGAAGACCCGGGTCGCGGACGGGTCGCCCGCCATGGCAGTCTCGCCGGCTTGCGGTTCGAGAACGACCGGACCGTGACCTGGCCGACCGACGACCGCCTCGGCAAACCGGGCCTCGACTCGGATGTCGGCGCGGTCGACCCGTGGATCGGCGACAAGGTCGACTTGTGGACGGTCCGCGACCGTGTAGCGATGGTTGCGAGCGAACGCCAGGGCCTCGTCTGCCAGTTCGGACGCCAGGACCGGCGACATCTCCCCGAAGTCGGCCAGGTCGTCCGGGTTCAGGTGCACGCTGTAGCGGTTGGGTACGAGGGTCCGATCCGACGTCGTGAGTCGCTCGCCCTCCATGGCGCGCTCGATCCTGCGCTGCATCTGGATCGGTTGGAGTCGAGCCCGGAAGAGCCGCGCTGAAGGTCGCTCCAACAGGCGTTCGAAGAACCGTTCGACAGAATCAAGGGCCGGCATGGTCGGTGGCGGAGTCTAGCAGAGGGTCCGAAAACGCTGGTCCGGCATCTCCCTGCCCCGGACATTCGGCGTCTTGGTGGAGTACCCACGGGGGAAGGGGCACTCGTAGCGCTGCGATATACTCTCAACCCGCTCGAACCGGGCAATCCGGACGAGTGATATCCGCGCGCAACCGGTGACCCGATGACCGAGATCCTGACTGAATCCTTCTGCGAACGGTGTGGCACGCGCTACACCTTCGAATCTGAGCGCCCGCGAAAGCGCCTGACCGGCGTGAAAGTGCTGTCGCGGGGCCTGAAGAACTTCGTCATGTCGGACGGCACCTCCATGGACGAGGCGATGGCGGCCGCCAGGAGCGAGACCGATCGCGACGCCACGGCCTCCCAGCTGGATGCCTTCCACAAGACCTTCAACTTCTGCATGTCCTGCCGGCAGTACACGTGCCCGAATTGCTGGAACGAGGCCGAAGCACGCTGCCTGACGTGCGCGCCTCACCTCGGCCATGAGATCATGCCGGCGCCCTTCCCCGGTCTCCCGGTCGGCGCCGTCACATTGGACGAAGCCGTCCTCGCCGATCCCGGCATGAACGGATCGAACGGATCGAACGGCACCGCACACGACGGCGATACGATCGACAGTGCGGCCGACCACGGGGGCGAGATCGATGTGGCGGGCCGGCTGGCGGCCCTGACCGGCTTCGCATCGATCGACGCGCCGGCCGCCGAGGCGGACGTCAGGCCGACCGAGATGATCGGGCTCGAGACCGCGCCCATCGCACCCGACACCACGCTCGACGTCGCATCGCCCGATATCGAGGGATCCGATACAAGCGCGTCGACCCCGCCTCCGGCCGTGCGCGATCTCGACTCCGAACTGGAGGCGTACGAGCGTGAGCACGCGGCAGCGCACATGGCGGCCGTGGAGATGGCCGCCGCCGCGGTCGCCGAGCCGGAGGTTGTCGCCGAGCCGGAGACCGTCGTCCAACCGGAAGCCCTTGTCGCCGAACCGGCGATCGAAGTCGCAGCGGAACCGGAGGTCGTGGCCGAAGCAGAGGTCGTGGCCGAAGCCCCCGAGGTCGCCGAGACGGAGATCGCGGCCACGGCGGAACCGGAGGTCGTTGCCGAACCGGAGGCCGTGGCCGAACCGGAGGCCGAATTCGCAGCGGCTGCCTCGGTCGAGTCGAGCGACGTGATCGCCCAGCCTGTCTGGCAGATGGTCGCACCCGACCCCAACGTGGACACCAGACCCGTGGATCCAGCCAACGGGTCAGGGCAGATTCCCGCCGCGGCGACCGCGAAGCCTACCAGCGAACCGCAATGGCCGACTCGACCTGCCTGGCTCGGTGGCGCCCCGGCCAATGGTCTTCCGTTCCTCGATCGCCCCGCCGCGCCACAGGGCGGCATGGACGCCATCTGGGCGGCGTCGACGAAGGATGTCGTCGACACGGCGGCCCCGACCAAGGCCGGCGGCGTCCAGCCCTGCGTCAGTTGCGGGCTGTCATTGTCGGCTACCGCCCGGTTCTGTCGACGCTGCGGTACTCCCCAGGCGGGCTGACCGAGCCGCTTCCGGGCCTTCCTCACGGACGCGAACCCAGGCCGCGCCGTACAGCAACGCCTGGATCGTGAAGGACAGCCATGCCAACGCGACGAAGGCCGAGGCGAGCGATCCAGCCAGGGCTGCCACGCCCACCAACCTCGGCACGAGGAAGGTGAAGATCTGGCTCAGGATCACGATGACCAGCCCGACGACCACCGCGGGGATGAGTGCGGAACGCCAGCGCGGGGCACGCGGTGGCAGGGTTCGATAGATCACCAGAACCGAACCGATCGATATCAGTGCGAGGACTGGTAGCGAGCCACCCAGATCGGTGAGACCGCTGACCATCGGGATCTGCGGCGCCACGGCGTCGAGCGCGGCGGCCAGCGACGTCACCACGACGAACCCGACGATCCCGATGACGAGGATGGCGACGACGACGAGGCCGCGAGCGGTCCGTCGGACCATGTCCCGCTGGGGGTCCTCCCAGTAGATCCGGGAGAACGCCACATCAAGCGCGGCGTAGAGCTGGCTGACCGTCCAGACGAGGCCCACGATGCCGAGGATCGAGGTGAATGCGGCACCCTTCGTCATCGCATCGAGTGACCCTTCGATCAGATCGGCGAGCGGCGGGAATGCCTCGACGAGCCGCTCGGCAACGGTCGACCGGATCGCCTCGTCACCGGTGAGCCAGCCCGCGATACCCAGTACCAGGAGCGTCGTGGGGATGGCCGCGAACAACGACGAAAAGGCAAGCCCATTGGCCAACAGGCCGCCGGCCGCCCCACCGTAGATGTCCAGGACGGCCATGACCCGGGCGATGCGGGGCTCGTCGAGGACCCGTGACATGACGGCGGCCGGATCGACCCGCCAAGGCAGTTTCAGGGGTCCAGGTCCTGGAACAAGCCCGGCTGGAGGTCCTCGGCCCGAACCCGTCGCGGGACGCTCACGAGCGCCCGCACCTCACCCCGACGCACGAACCTGCGACCGCCGAGCTTGATGCTCTGGAGGCGGCCCGAGCGTGCCCAGCCACCGATCGTGTCGGTCGTGAAGTGGACGTTCGAGGCGGCCAGGATCTCCGCAGCTTCTGCGAGCGTGATCCAATCCGTGGCGGCCATCGACGTCAGTCGCTGGCGCCAGGCGACCCGGACGACACCGAGGTCGACGACGGTGTCGGTGTCTGCCCGCCGTCCGAGGTCCCGCCCTGAGGCTTTGATTCGCTGGATCGCCCTGCGGATCCGGTGGTGGTCGGCTCTGTCGACTTCGACTCGCCCGGCTTCGCCTCGGTCGATTTCGTCTCGCTCGACTTCGGTGTGGCGGTCGCGCTCCGTTCCTTCTTCGCCCAGCCCGAACCCTTGTAGTGGATCGCCGGCGCACTGATCGCCTTTCGGATCGGGCCGCTTCCGCACAGCAGGCAGGTCGTCGGCCGCTCGGCGTGCACGCCGTGGATCACCTCGAACCGACGGCCACACGCCGCGCAGTCATAGTCGTAGGCCGGCATCGGGTCGACTCAGCCGCGCAGGAGACGCATGCCGCACTTCGGGCAATAGAACGCTCGCTCGTGGGCCGATGCGAAGCCGCAGTGCGCGCACACAAGGCCACCGCGACCGGCCGCCGGGACCGGTCGATCGACCGGCGTCAATCCCAGTGCATATTGACTCGCGAGGATCGCGTTGAGGAGCCCGCCGAGGATGCGCGCCCCGATCCGGTCCGTGTCGCCGCGAACCCCTTTGCCACCCCAACCGACCACGGCGCGACAGATCATGTCGCCGGTCGCCTCGTCCCAGTGGGCCGCGACCCCACCGACGATGGCGTTGTATTCCGGATAGCCCGACGTATCGACCTCCCCGTCGAGGAGCGCACAGACGAAGGTGTCGAATGCCAGGTCGACCGCATCGATCGACTCAAGCACGACGAGGGCGTGCCGGGTGATCGGCGAGTGGACGTGGTGGGCGTTCAACCACTGCATCGCCTCGGACGGCGACACGATCGTCGGGGTCGCCTGGCTGAATTCGATCGGCAGCGGGTCCACGACCTCGATCTCGGACAGGGCCAGACCCACAAGCATCCCGGGCAGCTCCGCGACGGCGGCTGGACCCGCCTTGAGCCGAACGCCCTCACTGCTCTTGCCGGCGTAGTACAGCTTAAGGACATGGTCCTGAGCGACGATCTCCTCAGGCATGAGGGTGGACGTGGCCGGCTTCGCGTCCGATTCGGATGCGGCGTCGGCGCCACCTCGGCGTTTCAGGAATTCAAGCGGCACGTGCCCCTCCGAGGATCGACGGATTTCAAGGGCATCGTAGCAGGGGCCGCGAATGCACCGGGCGATCCTGGGCGGTTCGCCGCCCGGCGCCTGCCGATCGGACCCGACGTCCTGTCGGTGTTGCGGATACGCTTCGGTGGTGATGAGATCGGCCTTCGACAGCGACCCGACCCGACTCGCCCGGCGATTCCCGGTCGACTTCGCCTGGGGGTTCGCCGCGTCTGCCTATCAGATCGAGGGGGCGGCGGCAGAGGATGGCCGACGACCGTCGATCTGGGACACCTTCGCCCGCCAACCTGGCGCGATCGCGGACGGAAGCACGGGCGACGTCGCGTGCGACCATTTCCACCGGTACCCGAGCGACATCGGACTGATGGCCGAGCTCGGGGCGCGCGCCTATCGCTTCAGCGTCAGCTGGTCCCGCGTGATCCCGATGGGCACGGGCGCCATCAACCAGCCCGGCCTCGACTTCTACCGGCGCCTCGTCGACACCATCCTCGAGGCGGGCATCCAACCGCTCGTCAACCTTTTCCATTGGGACCTGCCGCAGGCGCTGCAGGACCGCGGTGGCTTCGCCAACCCGGAGGTCGTGGGCTGGTTCACCGACTACACCGAGTTGATGACGACGAACCTGGGCGACCGGGTCAAGGATTGGATGACGTTCAACGAGCCGGCCGTCTTCGCCTTTCTCGGCCATGCCGACGGCATCCATGCGCCGGGGCTGCGTGACTGGCCGACCGCGATCCGTGTCGCCGACAACGAGCTGCGCGCTCACGCCGCCGCCGCCCGCACGATCCGGGCGCAGGTCGACCGCGCCAAGATCGGCGTGGCGATCGATGTCAACCAGGTCGCGCCGGCGACCGATTCTGATCGGGATCGGGTCGCTGCCGCCCGCTGGAGTTCGGCTCGCGACGCGTGGTTCCTCGATCCGCTGTTCGGTCGCGGCTACCCGACGCTGGGACTCGAAGCGCACCGTGAGGCGGGGCACCTCGAAGGCATCGAACTCGCGGAGCCGCCGGCCGGTGATCTCGACTACCTCGGCCTGAACTACTACCGGCGCGACTCGGTCAGCGCCAACTCCGATCGCGCGTTCGACTGGGAGATCGGTGCCCTCCCGGACTCCGAGCAGACGCAGATGGACTGGCACGTGGCGCCCGATGGCCTGCGTGACGTCCTGCTCGAGCTCAACCGGACGTACGCGCCACCTGAGATCGTGGTCACGGAGAACGGCGCGGCGTATCCGGATACCGTCGATCAGGACGGCCGGGTACGCGATGTGGCCAGGGTCGACTACCTTGCCCGCCACGTCGCCGCGGCATCCGAGGCGCTTCAAGCCGGCGTGCCACTGACCGGGTATCACGTCTGGTCGCTGCTCGACAACTATGAGTGGAGCCTTGGCTACACCCGACGCTTCGGCCTGATCCACGTTGACTACAGCAGCCAGCGTCGCACCCTCAAGGACAGCGCGCGCTGGTATCAGCGCCTCCTGGCCCGAGAGTAGCCCCGCTCCACCTCGGGCCGACCGGGCGTCCGATCGCCGGTGCTAGCGCGTCTCGGTGACCTTGCGGATCGTGCGCGGGTGCTCGGTGTCGAGGCCGCGCGCAAGCGTCAGGTGATAGGCGTACAGCTGGGCGGGCACGATCTCGACGATCGGCGCCAGCCAGGGCGGGACGCCGTCTGGCAGGACGAGCCCCTCGTCGATCTCACGTGCGCTCGGGGAGTCCGAGATCACCAGCAAGCGTGCGCCGTGGTCCTCCTTGAGGCTGGCCAGCAACGCAACCTGGGCATCCAGCTCGGGACCGCTCGGAGCCACCGCCAGGATCGGCAAGCCGGGTTCAGCCATGGCAAGGGGGCCATGCTCGAAGTCCGCCGCTGAATACGGCATGGCAGCAAGCTGCGCCATCTCCTGGAGCTTGAGCCCCCACTCGCGTGCGCTCGCGTAGCTGTAGCCGCGGCCGAGCACGACAGCCCGCTGACGCTCGGCGTGCCCGGCGGCGAGGTCACGCGCCGAAGGCTCCGCCAGAAGCGCTGCCGAGACGAGCCCGGGCAAGCCGACCAGGTCGACCGTCTCTGCCGGCGAGGGCGGATCGAGGGCCGTCGACAGCAGCGCCACCGCCAGCAGCTCAGCCGTGTAGGTCTTGGTCGCGGCCGTAGCCCGCTCCGGCCCCGCCCGCAGGTCGACCACGTGGTCTGCCGTCTCGGCCAGGGGGGAGGTGGCGTCGTTCGTCAGCGCGACGGTCAGCGCGCCCTGACGGCGCGCCTCGTCGACCACGGCGACCATGTCCGGTGATCGGCCCGATTGCGAGATGCCGACGACCAGCGCCTCGCTCATATCCGGGCGCGCTCCATAGAGCGTGACCGTGGACGGCGCCGCGAGGGCGACGACCATGCTGTTCCGGATCGCCAGCAGGTACTGCGCATAGATGCCCGCGTGGTCCGAGGAGCCGCGGGCGACGATGACGGCGAACCGCGGCCGGCGCGCCCGCAGCGCGGCAGATATCGGGGCGAACGCTGTCGGTGCCGCGTCGAGGAGCCGCTGGGCGGCGTCCGGCTGCTCCAGGATCTCGTCCCGCACGCTCATGCCGCGAGCCCGTGACCGCGTGGATACAGCCCAGCCATGTCGACCGGCAACCGGCCGACGAACGGCGTCTCGCCCAGCAGCGCGGCCGCCAGCGCCTCCATCGACGGCGCCAGGATCCCGTAGCTGCAGACATGGGTTCGTGCGGACGGGTAGACGGTCAAGTCCCACGGGGTGCGCAGGGCGATGGTGACGGTCGGCGCACCGGAGGCCAGGACCGCCGCGGCAAGCGCGGCCTGCGCCGGCTGGAGGTGAGCGGACAACGTCCCGACGACGACGAGGTCGTAGCCTTGCAGGCGCTCACTGAGACCCGCGATCTCAGGCTCGCCCGGCATCGCCGGGAGGAGGATCTCTTCCACGCCCGCGAGTCGGCGACGGAGCGCCGACGCCAACATCGGCGGCACCTTCGACGACGTGTCGGCAGGGGTCAGGTCGGCGGGCATCGACTGGACGACCGCGATGCGAGCGTCTGCAGCCGGCCGCAACGGCAGCAGCCGGTCATTGTTGCGAACGAGGGTGATCGAACGTTGGGCCAGCTCTGCGGCGAGTGCCTGATGTTCGCTGCACCCGACGACGTCGAGCGACGGCTGCTCGTAGCTTCCCAGCCAGCGGCGCAGCTCGAACAACCGGCGCTTCGCCGCAGCGTCGTCGTTCGCGTCGATCAGGCCTCGCATCTGCGCCTGCGCGAGGCCCTGCTCGAGCCGTTCCATCACTGGCTCGTCTGGCGGTCCGAGCAGGACATCTTCGCCGGCACGGAGGGCGGCGACGGCATCGACGATCTGCGCCGAGCCCTGGGCCAGGGCGTGCATGTCCAGCGAATCGGTCACCGTGACGCCGTCGAATTGCAGATGCCCCCGCAACAGGTCGCGCAGGACCGCGCCGGACAGGCTGGCTGGAAGGTCGTCGGGCTGACCGGGCAAGGCGACATGGCCGGTCATGACCATCCGCACGCCGGCCTCCACCGCGACCCGAAACGGGACCAGCTCCCGCTCAGCCAACTCTGAGTTCGTCCGGCGCACCAGCGGCAACTCGTGGTGCGGATCCGCTGCAGTATCGCCGCTACCCGGGAAGTGTTTGGCCGTGGCGGCCACGCCTTCGCCTTGCAGGCCGCGGACGGTCGCCGACGCCAGTCGCCCGACGGTCTCGGGGTCGTCGCCGAAGCTGCGGATGCCGAGCGCCGGATTCGACGGATTGTTGGCCAGGTCGCAGACCGGCGCGTAGTTCACATTGACGCCGAGGGCACGCAGCTCGCGCGCCGTCGCGCCGGCGACGCGCTCGGCAAGCGCTTCGTCGCCGGCCGCCCCAAGCGCCATCGCACCCGCGAACCGCGTCGTCCCCTCGCCCAGGCCGACCAGCTGGCCGCCCTCCTGGTCAACAGCTACGAGCAACGGTGGCGCTCCCGCTGGCCGCGCGCCCTGGATGGCCGCGGTCAGGCCCCGGATCTGGGGCGGATCGACGACGTTCTGGGCGCGGAAGAGCGTCACACCGGCTGCGTCGTGTTCGGCGATCCGCCTGGCTGCCGACCGCGACAGCTCCGTGCCGGCGAACGCGATCATGAGCCGCGCCAGCGTCACGACTTGACGGAGCCCGCCAGGATCCCTCTCACGAATGCGCGCTGGAGAACCAGGAAGACGATCAGCGGCATGGCCATGGTGATGAACGCACCAGCAGTCAGGAGTTGCCACTGGCCTCCGCGGCTCCCTAACAGCGCAAACAGCGCAGTCGGCATGACCCGCAGGTCCGTGGCCGGACCCAGGAAGACCAACGCCACGAGCAGGTCGTTCCAGACCCACAGGAACTGGAAGATCGCGAAGGCGCCCAGTGCCGGGATGGACAGCGGCAACACAAGCCGCCTGAAGATCTGCAGGTGCGATGCCCCGTCGAGGGCGGCCGACTCGAACAGATCGCGCGGCAACTGCGAGATGAAGTTGTAGAGCAGGAAGATCGCCAGCGGCAGGCCGAAGCCCGTGTGGGCAAGCCAGATGCCGATGAACGTGCCGTACAGGGATCCGGCGCTGTAGATCTTGAGGATCGGGATCAGCGACATCTGGATGGGCACCACCAGAAGTCCCACCACGACGGTGAACAGGATGCCGCGGCCGCGGAACGGGATCCAGGCGAACGCGTACGCGGCGAACGCCGCGATCGTGATCGGGATGACGGTCGCCGGGATGGTCACGATCAAGCTGTTCAGGAACGCATCGCCCATGCCGCCGCTATTGATGACCTGCTGGTAGTTCCCCAGGGTCCACTGGTTTGGAGCGAACGGGTCGGTCAGCGCCGTCCACCAGCCCGTCGTGCTGACCAACTCCGGATTGCGGAATGAGGTCACCAGCAGGCCCAGCGTGGGCACCGTCCACAGGAAGCAGATCGCGAACACGGCCAGTCGCACCGGCAGGCTGCGCAGGAGCGGTGGTCGCCAGGCGGCGACGCGCGCCACTGGCCGCGCGGTGGGCTGTGCCGGCGCGGTCATCGTTCCACCTGCTGTCGTCGGAAGTTGTGCAGGTTCACGTACATCACGGGAAGCACGGCGATGAAGAGCAGGGTTGCCATGGCCGCGGCCCTCCCGTCGTTGAAGAACTGGAACATCTCGTGGAACATCCGATTGGCGACGACGTCGTCGTGGAACCGGCCACCCGTCGTGACGTAGACGATGTCGAAGATCTTGAGCGTGACGATGGCGATCGTCGTGGCGACCGTGATGATGGAGCCGCGGATCAGCGGCACGATCACCCCGAAGAAGAGCTGGCGCTCATTGGCTCCATCGAGCCGAGCGGCCTCGATGACCTCCGTGGAGACGCCCTTGATCGCCGCTGAGAGCACGACCATCGCGAAGCCCGTCTGCAGCCAGACCATGATCACGATCTCTGCCGGGATGTTGAGCGGGCTCGTCGTGAAGAAGGGTATGGCCTGCCCGCCAAGGCCCACGATGATCGCGTTCAGAAGCCCGATCTGGGGTTGCTGGGCCGGCTCCCAGGCGTACATGAACCCCCAGATGACGGATGCGCCGATGAGCGAGATCGCGAGGGGCAGGAAGACCAACGTCTTGGCCAGTGACTCGCGACGGACGCGGTCGAAGAGACCGGCGATGATGAGACCGAGGCCCACGCTTCCGCCTGTCGCCAGGATCAGCCAGATGACGTTGTTGCGCAGGATCTCGATGAAGTCGGGCTTGGTCATCGCGACATAGTTGTCGAGCGTGAACGCACCCTCGGCGTCGAACAGGCTGCGCCAGACCGTTCCAATGCCCGGGTACAGCAGGTACACAGTCAGCAGGATCAGCGCCGGGCCGACGAACACCCATGGCAGGATCCGATCGCGCCACTTCGGCTGCAGCTTGCCGACCAACGACCCCAAGCCCATGAACAGCAGCCAGATACCACCCACGCCGACGGCGATCGCGATGATCGCCAGAAGGATCTTGGAGAGTCCCTGGTCACCTAGCCCATTGCGCAGCTCGTCAGCGCCCGAGGCGTTACCCAGCGCGTCGTAGATCAACGCGAGCAGGTTCTGGGCACCCTGCGGATCGAGGAGGATTCGGATGCCGACGATGCACAGGGCGACGGCGACGAGGCCGGCGATCGGCACGACAAATCGCGACAGCCCGGGTTTCTCGGTGCCCACAACGGCAGTCATCGGTCCTCCCTTCCCTGAACATAGTAAACGGGGCGCGCCACCCAGGATGGGTAGCGCGCCCCGTTGATCGCTAAGAGGTCACTGCTGACTTACGAACCTATTTCGGCCAACTATCGTCGATGGCCTTCAGGACGGCATCCGTGTTGGAGCCGTTGTTGTTCACCCAGTCGACTGTCTGGGTCCAGAACGTTCCGGAACCGACGGCGCCGGGCATGAGGTCCGACGCGTCGAAGCCGACGCCGCTTGCATTGTTGATGATGTCCGCGGCGACCTGCAGTTTGTAGGAGCCGGCATACCATTCGGCGGGGGTGGTGTTGTTGGGCGAGATCGCGCTGCCGGCGAGGATCCAGTTCTGGAGGCCCTGCGGCGTGGCGAAGAACTCGATGACTGCCCGGACCTCGGGTCGGTCGACGAGCGCCATCATGGTGTCTGCCGAACCCTCGACGTTGTTCTGGTTCGGATCGATCGTCGGGAAGGCGAACAACCCGATGTCGCCATCAGCGCCGATGGTGTACTGGGATGGCTGCCCGCTGTCGCGCTGATCCGGGAAGAAGTCCGGCCCGTACCAGGTCGCGATCTTCTGCATCCAGCACTGCGGGTCCTGCAGGTTGTTGTTGAACATCGGATCCATGGTGGTCTTCTGGTCGGTGTTGATGATCGCCGTCGGGCCGCCATAGACATAGTTCGGGGTGAAGAAGATCTTGCCGACATAGTCGTCGAACGCGGCCTTGATCCCCGGATCCTGGAACTTGACGGAATGGCTGATCCAGTTGTTGTAGTAGTCGAGGCCCTTCGTCTTGAGGACGACTTCCTCGATCCAGTCGGTGATCTGCCAGCCCGTCGCGTCGCCGGGTCCGCCGGCGCTGATGCACCACGGGTTGCTGCCGTCGGCCACGATCTTGTCGGACAGGGCGATCAGATCGTCCCAGGTCTTCGGAACTTCGTAGCCCTTGGCGGCGAACGCCTTGACCGGGTACCAGACGTTCGACTTGCTATCGGCCTTGTACGGGATCCCCCAGATGGAGGTGGCCGTCGAGATCAGGCCGATGGTGGCCGGGTATTCAGCCTTCAGTTTGCTGGTGTCCATGAAGGTCGCCAGGTCGAGCACCTTGCCCTGGGCTGCGTACGACAGGACCGGCGTCGGCTGGGCGAGCTGCGCGATGTCCGGCGGGGAGCCGCCTTCGATCCGGCTCTTCAGCACCGTCTCGTTGCTCGAGGGGACGCTGTCGACCTGGATGGTGATGCCCGTCGCCGCAGCAAAGTCGGCGATCGCGGCCTGGAAGTTCGTCAGCTCGCCGCCGGTCCACTGGACCTGCACGGTGACCTTCTTGCCCTTGTACGGCTGGTCAGCACCAAGGGCTGCATCAAGCTCCGTGTACCCGGTCGGGACCGTCGGCACGGCTGCCGGCGGCGGGGCCGTCGGCTCAGCGCTCGCCATGGCGGACTCACTCGGCGCCGGTTCGCTCGCCATGGCGGACGCGCTCGGCGCGGCCGCGCTCGGCGCGGGCGTCGTGGTGCTCGAGCCGCATGCGACGACAAGCATCGCGACAACGACCGCTAGAACGGACGTTGTCCATAATCTCTTGGCCATGAATCTCTCCTCCTCCACACGCCCCACACCGGTGCGTGTTTTTCCCTGGTTCAGGCATGATAGCCGACTCTCCGGCGAACGCATCCGTACGTTATCGCTCGCCCACCCCCTCTCGCTCAGGCGCGCCGATGTCGTGGCGAGCGATCTGACCGACGAGCGATGTCCGGTCCGTCGGTGCGACATGCTCGTCCTGGAAACGGGCCAATTCGTCCGTGACGACGACCAGTGTCTCGGTGCCACCGACGTCGATTCCTTCGACCAGCGGGCCGTCGAGCCAGCGCTCCCGGGTCGCGATCATCGCACCAACCCCAGGCCCAGCTGCTGCTCCATGAGCAGCGCCGCTGCACCCAGCACGACCACGTCGTCGTGGACATGGCCGAACTCGATCTGGGTGTCTCGAGCGAGCAGGGCGAGGACGCCCGAACGGGCGTGCTCCCGGACCTCGTCGAGCCAGTCGTCGCCGAACGCCGCGACCGGACCGACCAACAGCACGTGCCGAACGTTGAGCACTCCGATCAGCCAGCCGATCGCGATGCCGAGGTCGCGCGCAGCGTCGAGGACGATCCGCCGGATGCCACTGATCCCGGTCCGGAACGCGGCCACGAGGCTGGTCTCGTCGGTGATCGATGGCTCGATGACGCCTGCGGCGTCGACCAACGCACGCATGCTGGTGATCGTTTCGAGACAACCTTCCCGCCCGCAGCGGCACGGAGCGTTCCCGCGGCCCGTCGATACATGACCCAACTCCCCCGCGCCGTACCCATCGCCCTGGAATAGCTGGCCGTTGAGGATGATCCCGGCGCCGACGCCGCGACCGACCCGGATCACGATCAGGTTGTTCGGCCGAGGGCGGCGAAAGAAGGTCAGCTCGGCCAGTGCGGCAGCGTGGCTGTCGTTGGCGACGACGACCGGCACGCCGTAGTGCGCCTCGAGCTGTGGCCCGAGACGGAGCTCGGCCCAATTCAGGACCGACCAGCGCACCGTCCCCGTATTCGTGTCGATGATGCCGGGCGCGCCGACGCCGATCCCGAGGAGGCGGGGCCGGTCATCGGCGCGCAGGGCATCGACAAGTCGGAAGACGAGTTCGACGGCGGCATCGCCGTCCCGTCCATCCAGGGGGAAGTGGATCGAGCGTAGGATCTCGCCACGGAGGTTGACCACGGCGCCGCTGAACTCCGCCTCCCCGAGGTCGAGTCCGATCAGGTGGCGGCCGTCTGGAGCGACCCGCAACAGAATGGGTGACTTGCCTCCGGTCGACCGGCCACGACCGACCACTTCGATCAGGCCGTCGTCGATCAGCGTGCCGACGAGGCCGCCGACCGAAGTACGGGTCAACCCCGTGAGCCGGGCCAGGTCGGCCCGCGAGAGCGGACTTTGATCGTGGAGTGCGCGCAAGACCAACTGCTGGTTGAACGTCCGCGTCCGCTGGTGCGTTGCCTTCTCCGGCAGGACCATCGCGCTGGTGCTCATCCGGGCGGGTCCTCCTCCAGCCGATGTCACCTTGCCGCAGGCGGCTTTGGCAAGGGACTGGACAAAGTCCCATGTTGCGTTCGAGGTATTGCTTTGTCAAGTCGGTTGACAAAGCAATCCGGCCCGGTCAGCCCTCCGTGCGCTGGCGCAGCCGTTCGACCTGTTCGGCCAGCTCCGCCTCACGGGCGCGGGCGCCCTCGACGACGGACGCGGGGGCGCGGGTCACGAAGGCCTCATCGGCGAGTCGGGCACGCGCCGCGGCCAGCCAGCCCTCGGCTTCCTCGAGCTCGCGTCGCAGTCGATCGCGCTCGAGCGTATCGGCGCCCGCATCGAGCGTGCCCGGGCGAACGGCCGCCTCGAGCTGGCCGCCACGGACAAGGACGACCAGGTCGCCAGGCATCGTGACCCCGGCAAGCGACTCAGGGGTGAGCTCACGGAGCAGCGGTCGCGCCCGGGCCAGGCGCTCGACGGCGGGACGCAGCATCTCGAAGGTCGGTCCGAGGTCGATCGGGACGACGACAAGCGTCAGGAGCCAGTCGGCTGCCGGAAGCTTGGCGGTGGACCGCGCATTGCGGATCTCGGACACGAGGTCGATCACTGCGCCGACCGAAGCTTCGGCCTCGAGATCGCGCTCCCCCACTCCGGGCCAGCGGGCGACGATGAGCAGGTCCGGGTCCGTGACCCGGTGTGGCAACGCGGCCCAGATCGCCTCGGTCACGAACGGCATGACCGGGTGCAGAAGTCTGAGGTACGTGTCGAGGACGGAAACCAGCGTCCACCAGGTGGCCTCGCGCGCCGCCGGATCCAGGCGCTCATCACCGAGTCGGACCTTCGCCAGCTCAAGGCCCCAGTCGCAGTACTCGCTCCAGATCGCCTCGTACATGAGCCGCGTGACCTCGCCGAAGGCGTACCCGCGCATCGCATCATCGACGGCCGCAGTCGTGGCGGCGGCACGGGACAGGAGCCATCTCTCAGCCGGACCGAGGTGCTCGGCCCCGGGATCGCGGCGCACCGCATCGGGCGGGACCGTGACGGGACGGGCGCCCAGAACGTACCTGGAGGCATTCCAGAGCTTGTTCGCGAAGTTGCGCGCGTGGGCCAGCTTGGCCGGACCGAACCGCTGGTCGTTGCCCGGGGTCGCACCGTGGATGACCGCGAACCGGAGCGCGTCGGCGCCAGCTTCGTCGATGACGCCGAGAGGATCGACGACATTGCCCTTCGTCTTGGACATCTTCTGACCCAGCGGGTCGCGGATCAGTCCGGACAGGTAGACGGTGTGGAACGGTTCCTGATCGGTCAGGGCCAGTCCGAGCATCATCATCCGGGCGACCCAGAAGAAGATGATGTCGTAGCCGGTCTCCATGACCGACGTCGGGTAGTACATCGCGAGGTCGGCAGTGTCCTCCGGCCAACCCAGCGTCGAGAATGGCCACAGTCCGGAGCTGAACCAGGTGTCGAAGATGTCCGGATCCTGCTGCAGCACGTCGGCTGGCCGGCCGCAGACGGCGCACGCGTCGGGACCGCTCGCCACGGATGAGACCGTGACGTGGCCATCCGGGCAGTACCAGGCCGGGATGCGGTGACCCCACCACAGCTGGCGCGATACGTTCCAGTCGCGGATGCCGGTCAGCCAGTGCTCCCAGGTCTTTTCGAACCGATCGGGCAGGATCCGGGTCCGGCCGGACCGGGTCGCCTCGAGCGCTCGCTCGGCCAGAGGGCCGGTCCGGATGAACCACTGCGTCTTCAGCCGCGGTTCGACCACATCGTTGCTGCGCTGGCAGCGGCCGAGGACGAGCTCGTGTGGCGTGGTCCCGACCAGGTCGCCAGCCGTCTCGAGGTCGGAGACGATGGCTTTCCGCGCCTCGAACCGGTCGAGCCCGTCGTACGGTGTCCCCGTCCCTTCGATCGAGCCGTCATCGGCGAGGATGGAGGGCGCGGCGAGCCCATGACGGAGACCCGTTTCGTGGTCGTCATGGTCGTGGGCCGGTGTGATCTTGACAGCCCCGGTGCCGAACGCACGGTCGACGACCTCGTCGGCGATGATCGGGACGTCACGGTCGACGAACGGGATCCGGACCGACCGTCCGACCAGGGCGGCGTAGCGAGGATCGTCCGGGTGGACCGCGACGGCCGTATCGCCCAGGATCGTCTCCGGTCGGGTCGTCGCAACGGTGATACTCGCCGCGCCGTCGGGCTCTCCGGTCGCGGGGTCGATGAGGTGATAGCGGACCGACCAGAGCGTGCCGGACTCCGGGGTCGAGATGACCTCGAGGTCGCTGACGCTCGTGCGGCAGCCCGGGCACCAGTTGACCAGCGCCTCGGATCGGTAGGCGAGGCCGGCTTCGTAGAGGCGGGCGAAGGCGGTCCGCACGGCCGTGGCCGATCGGTCGTCCATCGTGAACCGAAGCCGTCCCCAGTCCGCCGAAGCGCCGACGCGCCGCTGCTGCCCGAGCATGAGTTCGCGGGTCGTCGACACGAATGCCTGCATCCGCTCGAGGTAGCGCTCACGACCGAGGGTCTGACGGCTCTCCCCCTCGGCGGCAAGGATCCCGTCGAGCACGAACTGGGCCGCGATCGAGGCGTGATCGAGCCCCGGCAGGAAAAGCGCACGATGGCCGCGCATCCGGGCGTGCCGGATCATCAGGTCCTCGACCGCGGTCCGCTGCGCATGTCCGAGATGGAGCGACCCGGTGATATTGGGTGGTGGCTGGATGATCGTGAACGTCGGAAGATCCGGATCGGCGGTCGAGCCAGCTCCGTCCGGCGCGAAGACGTCGGCCGCCAGCCAGCGCTCGTAGATCGCGCCTTCGACGTCGCTCGGCGTATAGGTCTTCGGCAGGTCCGACATCATCGCCCCTCGACAAGAAAATGCCCGCTCGTCCAGCGGACGAACGGGTCGTGGTACCACCTGCTGGTTCGGCCGACCGGGGCCGATCCGCTCATCGCGGCCGGCCGACCCGGAGCCCTCATGGCGCGCTAACGGGCGTCTCCCGCACAGCTCGCGAGCGACCTTCGCGACGTTGGACCCGCGCGGCTCACACCGTCTCCGCGCTCGCTTTCGGCCATCCCGTCGCTACTCTTCCCGGTCGATGCCGTGAGGGCCGGAGTCTATCACGGGGATCAGCGTGGAACGGGTCACGGCGAGACGACCGATCCGGGCAGTTGGACTGGCGTGAGATCGACCATTCGCGAGACATCGTGCTCGAACGACGGCCAACCGAGTGCCTCTGCGACCACAAGCCTGGCGACCTCAAGGACGTCCGGTGGCTGGCCGTCGTGGCCGATGAGAAGCTCGAGATCGATGCTCGAGGGGATGTACCGGTCCATGTGGTATGCCGGCCGTGCGATGTATCCGGCCAGCTCATCTGGGGCGGGTTCATCGGAACCCTCGGAGGCGAGACGACTGGTGTCCCCGAACGCCTGGCTCAGAAGGGCGTTGTATTCGTAGAAGCGGATGCGCCGCCGCAATGCATCGAGGCCCCTTGTCTGGTCGACGATCCGGATGTGGTGAGCGGCGCGCACGTCGGGAAGGTCACGCACTGTATCCATGAACGCCACTTGCTTGTACCAATCGATCTGGTAAGCGACCAGGGTCCGTGCGTCCGCGACGATGGCGATCCCGAGGACCATCCCGACCACCACACCGAAGACCGGTCCAGCTCGTCCTGCCCAGTGGACGCCGCGCATGACGGCCGCCGCCAACAGGGCCGCGCCGAGGGGCACCAGCAGCTGGTGTCGGCTCGACCAGTCCCAAATGGTCGGGACGCGCCCGACGGCGAGGTAGGCCGACACCCCGAGGCCGACGAGGGCGACACCCGCTGCCGCGAGCACCAGCGCACTGATCCGCTCTCCACCCTCGGGCGCCCGACTGCGCCACAGCAGCCACCCTGCCAACGCGCCGCCGGCGACGAGGCCCGGTATGCCGGCGACCGAGACCGCCCGGTAGATGGGCTCGACGAGAACCTGGTCCGGGGTCGCGAGCAACGCGGATGGAACCGCGAGTAGCCCCGGGACAGTCAGGGCGTTGTACCCGGAGTAGACCCCAGAAGGGCTGAAGAATGTCGACTTGACGACCCAATACACGACCGGCAAGAGCACGAAGTCGAGGTGCCGGATCGCAAACGACCGGACCGGCACCTTGCCGGCATGCCAGACCAAGCCGCCCGCCAGTGCCAGGGGCACCACGAACATGACCAGCATCGATGCGGTCGAGAACGAGATGATGAACAGCCCGAGCGCGGCGAGTCGAAGGCCTATCCCGCCAACCGCGACGTAGCGGACCAACATCCACGTCGCGGTGAGGAACGCCGCGAGACACAGGCCGTAGGTGAGGTCGATCATGGCGACTCGCGCGTAGTTGACCGGCAGCACCGCGAACGCGAGCGCCGCAACGAGGGCGTCGAGCCGGCTGAGTCCGGGGATCCGGCAGAGCACCGCGTGGAACATCATCGCGGCCAACAGGTAGGTCCAGAAGACGACGACATGGCCGACGAGCGCAGGCAGCGGTAGCGCCAGAAGTGCCGCGTAGAAGTAGCCGATCCATGGCATCCCGAGTTCAGTGAATGTGTGGATCAGGTCCGATGGTGCAACGCCGACCAGAGTCCAGTCGTCCCAATAGAAGCCGCGATTGACGTTGAGGATCCCCCAGGCGAGGGCGTAGACGAGCGCGATCGCGACCCGATCGCGCCAGACGGGGACCCAAGGAACGGCATCTGCGTCGACGGCCCGTCCCCGCGGCGCCGCGCTGATCTCAGACAATCGGCCAGGTGATCGGCGCGTCCCGACCGAGATCCCGCCTTCTACCGGGCCTGTGGGAGCGGTGTACAGTCGGGTCCGAAGTGTGACGGAACGTTGGCGGCTGGAGGAGCGTGACAGAACCTATGGTGACCCTCCCGGAGGCGACGCGCCAGGCCGAATGGTCCCCGCGCAAAGTGCCGTCACTGTCGATCGTGGTCCCGGTGTTCCGATCCGCTGCGATCCTTCCGGAACTCCATGGACGGCTCGCTGCCATCCTGCCGAATCTCGCCGAGCGCGGCGAGATTATCATGGTCGACGACGGCGGGGGTGACGGCTCATGGGGCGTGATCCAGGACCTGGCGCGTCGTGACGATCGGGTGCGCGGCATCCGGATGAACCGCAACTACGGCCAACACAACGCGCTGCTGTGTGGCATCCGGGCCGCCCGATACGGAGTCATCGTCACGCTGGATGACGACCTCCAGAACCCACCGGAGGAGATCCCCAAGCTGCTGGCGCGGCTGACCGACGACGTCGATGTGGTGTACGGGGCTCCGGAGGTCGAGCAGCACGGTCTTCTGCGCGACCAGGCATCGAGGATCACGAAGCTGGCTCTCCAAAGCGCCATGAGTGCGGACACAGCACGGCACGTGAGCTCGTTCAGGGCCTTCAAGACGCAGATCCGCGATGCGTTCGCGCGGTTTCAGGGACCGTTCGTGTCGATCGACGTGCTCCTGACATGGGGGTCGACCCGGTTCGACCACGTCGCCGTCGAGCATCAGCCGCGGCAAAGCGGGGCGTCCAACTACTCGATACGAATGCTCGTCACCCATGCGCTGAACATGATGACCGGCTTCAGCACGCTACCCCTCCAGATCGCGAGCCTGATCGGGTTCCTCTTCACCCTGTTCGGGTTCGGAGTCCTCGTTCTCGTGCTCGCCACCTATGTCCTCAATGGCGGCAGCAGCGTCCCGGGTTTCGCCTTCCTCGCGTCGATCATCTCGATCTTCAGTGGCGCACAACTGTTCGCCCTCGGGATCATCGGCGAATACCTCGCCAGGATGCACTTCAGATCGATGGATCGACCGACGTACGTCGTTCGGGAGGTCACCGACGACGAGATCGCAGCGCCCGCATGACCGAGGCCCCCTCGCCGACGTCGGCACATCCGACCGACGTCGCCACGACCACGATAGGTTCGCGCGGGACGATCCTCGAGTGCTCGTTGGTGCCGTGGGATACGGCGGCTTTCGGCTTCCCGGTCGCGGAGATCAGTCGAGCCGAGATCGAACCGGGAACGATTCCGGACGAGGTCGCATTCGAGGCATTCGACCGATGGTGCACGGAGCGGGACGTCCGGTTCGTGTCGGCTCGCCTCGACCATCTCCGTCTCGTCGAATCCATGGCACTCGAGGCACACGGGTTCCGGTTCGTCGAGATGGTGTTCCGGCCCCATCGCGACGACCCAGGCTTAGTCGAGGCGCCACGCCACTCGATCGCGGTGGCCGCGGCGACGGCAGCTGATCTGCCAGTGATCGAAGCCGTTGCGTTCGAGGCGTTCCGCACCGGACAATTCGTACTCGACGAGAGATTGCCACCCGAGCTGGGTCGACGCCGCTATGCACGGTGGGTCCGGTCAGCATTCGACGGATCCGTCCAGTCTGTCCTCAAGGCCGAACTCGACGGCGAACTCGTCGGCTTCTTCATCGTCGAGGCCCGGCCGGATGGCCTTGCCTACTGGCATCTGACAGCGATCTCGCCCGCCCGACAGGGCATGGGCATCGGCCTCAGCCTGTGGCAGACAATGCTTCGCCGGCACGCCGCCGAGGGTGCGACCTCGATCGAGACCACAATCTCCGTTCACAACCTCGCCGCGGTCAATCTGTACGCTCGCCTTGGGTTCACCTTCTCCAGCGCGCAGATGACCTTCCACCGGCTCGTCATCAGGTGAAGCGTTGTCCAGTCTGCGGCTCCTCCGCCAGCCCGGACGACTGGGACTGTCCCGACTGCGGTGAGCGGCCCGTCGTGATGAACGGGGTCCTCGCGTTCGCGCCGTCGGCGGCTTTGGACAACGACGGGTTCAAGGCCTCGTATTTCGCGGACCTGGCCACCCTGGAGGATCGCAACTTCTGGTTTCGAGCGCGCAATCAGCTGATCCTGTGGGCATTGCGAACCGAGGTCCCTGATCTCGCGCGCTTCCTCGAACTCGGCTGCGGGACCGGCTATGTCCTCAACGCCATCCGGTCCGCCTACCCGGATGCCGAGCTCACGGGGACCGAGATCTTCAGCGCAGGGCTGGCCTTCGCGGCATCGCGTGTTCCGTCGGCGTACTTCTATCAGATGGATGCGCGGTCGATCCCATTCCGTGACCACTTCGACGCGATCGGCGCATTCGATGTACTCGAGCACATCGAGGACGATGTTGACGTGATGGCCGAGGTTGGCACAGCGCTCGGACCCGAGGGCCGGTTCATCCTGACCGTGCCGCAGCATCCGGCCCTGTGGAGTCCGCAGGATGACCATGCGTACCATGTGCGCCGATACACGGCGGCGGGACTCAGAAGCAGACTGGAGCATGCTGGTTTCGAGGTGATCCGGATGACCTCGTTCGTCTCACTGCTCCTGCCATTGCAATTCATCTCGCGGTCCCGCATCCGACGTCGACGGCTTGACCCGTCATTCGACGTCATGGACGAGTTACGCATCCACCCCGTCACGGACGCCATGCTCGGGTCCGTCATGCGCCTGGAGCGGTCCCTCATCGAGCTCGGAATCTCGTTTCCGGCTGGAGGTTCGCTGCTCGTGGTGGCAAGAACACGGCCCAGATCGGAAGCCGGGACGTGATCCCGTTCAATCGACCGTTCCTGACCGGTAACGAACTGACCTATATCACGGAGGCTCACGCGAACGGCCATTTGGCTGGCAACGGAGCCTTCTCCAAGCGCTGCTGCGGCTGGCTAGAGTCCCGGATCGGGAGTCATCGTGCACTCCTGACCCACTCGTGCACGGCCGCCCTGGAGATGGCCGCGATCCTCGGCGACCTCGGTGTCGGCGATGAGGTGATCATGCCGTCATTCACGTTCGTTTCGACGGCCAATGCATTCGTGCTACGTGGGGCGACCCCCGTGTTCGTTGAGATCCGGGCCGACACCCTGAACATCGATGAGACGCGGATCGAGGAAGCGATCACGCCAAGGACCAAGGCCATCGTGCCGGTCCACTACGCCGGCGTCGGATGCGCGATGGACGCGATCATGGACATCGCGCGTCGACACGACCTGTTGGTCATCGAGGATGCGGCGCAGGGATTGCTGGCCGCGATCGACGACCGACCACTCGGCAGCTTCGGTCACATGGCGGCGCTTTCATTCCACGAAACGAAGAACATCATCGCAGGCGAGGGAGGTGCGTTGCTGATCAACGACCCGCGGTTCGCCGAGCGGGCGGAGATCATTTGGGAGAAAGGCACCAATCGGAGTCAATTCTTCCGAGGTCAGGTTGACCGGTACACCTGGGTCGACCTCGGCTCGTCGTATCTCCCTGGCGAGATCACGGCCGCCTTTCTGTGGGCACAGATGGAGCAGGGGGACGCCATCACGGCAAGGCGCCTGGCGATCTGGCGAAGGTACCACCAGGCCTTCGCCGATCTCGAAGCTGCCGGGCTCGTCCGCCGGCCGGTCGTCCTGCCCGATCGTGTCCCGAACGGACATCTGTATCACCTGTTGCTGCCGAGTCTCGATGCGCGGACTGCGTTCATCGAGCGGCTCCGGACACTGGGCATCCAGGCAGTCTTCCATTACGTGCCGCTGCACTCCGCACCGTTCGGCCGCAAGGTCGGACGGCAGGCGAGTGACCTGTCGATCACGGAGTCGGTCAGCGAACGACTTGTACGGCTGCCGCTCTGGCTTGGACTCGAGGATCAGCTCGACATGGTGATCGACTCGGTCTACGACGCCGCGACGTCGGATCTGGGATCGTCCCTGCCCGCCTAGCCTGTGGGCTTGGGCGTTCCTCCCCGTCGAATCGGACCCGGCAATGCCGACCGCGGTCGCCTGAACCTGCTCGGTCAGCTGTCGGAGTCTACGCGCTCGCGCCGCGCTCCGCCAACAACTCCTCGTAGTTCGTCTCGTCGACGCCCTTGTCGACGTCCGTCTTCGTCAACAGGAGTGGCAACCGACCGGCCCGGATGGTTTCCTCGGTGATGATGCACTTGCGAACGTCGGACCGGTCCGGGATGTCGTACATGACTTCCAGGAGCGCTTCCTCGACGATCGACCGCAGGGCCCGGGCTCCGGTCTTCCGATCGAGCGCGACCTCTGCCGCAGCCCGGAGCGCACCCGGAGTGAACACGAGTTCCACCTTGTCGAGGGACAGGAACTTCTCGAACTGACGGGTCACCGCGTTCTTTGGCTCGGTCAGGACTCGAACCAGATCGTCTGCCGACAGCGCGGACAGCGTGACCATGACCGGCAGCCGACCGATGAATTCGGGGATCAGGCCGAACTTGAGCAGATCCTCGGGCATGAGCCGCTCGAGCAGGCGGCCCCGCTCGACCGCGGTCATCACCGATTCCGCACCGAACCCGATGGAGCGCTTGCCGACCCGCTCCTCGATGATCCGCTCGAGTCCATCGAATGCTCCGCCGCAGATGAACAGGACGTTGGTCGTGTCGATCTGGATGAAGTCCTGGTGTGGGTGCTTCCGTCCTCCCTGCGGCGGGACGTTCGCGACCGTGCCCTCGAGGATCTTGAGCAGAGCCTGCTGGACACCTTCGCCCGAGACATCGCGGGTGATCGACGGGTTGTCGGCCTTGCGGGCGATCTTGTCGATCTCGTCGATATAGATGATCCCGCGCTGGGCGCGGGCGACATCGAAATCGGCCGCCTGGATGAGTCGGAGGAGGATGTTCTCGACGTCCTCGCCGACGTAGCCCGCCTCGGTCAGTGAGGTCGCGTCTGCGATGCAGAACGGCACATCCAGGACCCTGGCGAGGGTCTGGGCCAGGAGGGTCTTGCCCGAGCCGGTCGGCCCGACCAGCAGGACGTTCGACTTCTGGAGTTCGACCTCATCGATCTGGTGGCCGGCATTGACCCGCTTGTAGTGGTTGTAGACAGCGACCGACAGGACCTTCTTGGCCCGTTCCTGGCTGATGACGTACTGGTCCAGCGCGTCCTTGATCTGGTGCGGGTTGGGCAGCTTGGTGCTGGATGGCTTCGGCTTGGGTGTCTCGAGGAGTTCCTCCTCGATGATCTCCTGGCACAGGTTGATGCACTCGTCGCAGATGTAGACGCCCTGCCCCGCGATGAGCTTGCGAACCTGCTCCTGGCTCTTCCCACAGAACGAGCACCGATACGGGACCTTGGGTCCCTTGGTGCTGCTGCCCGACGTCGTCACGATCGCATGTCCCCGGCCGCTACTGGTCCTTGCTCTTCTTGGGTGCCTCGGTCGACTCCGTCGGATCCTCGGCCGCCTTCGAACCCCGACCGCCGCCGATGGCGGCGTCATGCGCCTGCGCGATCAACGAACTGCTCTCGACCGCGTAGACAGCGTCGATGATGCCATAGTCCTTGGCCCGCTCGGGGCTCATGAAGTTGTCGCGTTCCGTATCCCTGACGATCGTCTCGATCGTCTGGCCCGTGTGACGTGCCAGGATCTCGTGGTTGCGCTGGACCAGGTACTCCCACTCCTTCATCTGGATGACCGCATCGGCCGCGTTACCGCGGAAGCCGCCCGAGCCCTGGTGGATCATGATCCGGCTGTTGGGCAGGGCGTAGCGCTTGCCATTCGCGCCGGCCGCGAGCAGGACGGCCGCCATCGATGCCGCCATGCCGATGCAGATCGTGCTGACCGGGGCCCGCAGGTATTGCATCGTGTCGTAGATGGCGAGGCCCGAGGTGACCTGACCGCCGGGCGAATTGATGTACAGGCTGATGTCCTTCTCCGGGTCCTCGGATTCGAGGAACAAAAGCTGGGCGATGACGAGGTTGGCGAGATGGTCCTCGATGGCGTCGCCCAGGAAGATGATTCGCTCACGCAACAGGCGAGAGTAGATGTCGTAGGCGCGCTCGCCTCGACTCGAGGTTTCGATGACCATGGGGACGAGCATCTTGGGACTCCCTGGTTCAAATGGCACGGATCGGGTGGTCAGCCGGCTGGCGTCGGGACGTCGTCGATGACGGTGCCGGGATCGGTCGCATCCACCGCCGCGTTGGCCGAGGCCTGGCCGTCATCGATCGCCGAGCCCGGTGCATCCTCGAGATGCGGCATTGGGGCATGGTCGGGGTGATCGGCCAGCCACTCATCGATGAGGCCCTCGACGACCCGCGTTCGCCGGAGGGTGCTGCGAATGTAGGCACGACCCCGTTCGGAGTCGAAGTAGGCGAGCAGGCGCTGATCCTCCGAGTAGCGCTCGCGACCCCGGGCGACCTCGGCGTCGACGTCTTCGTCGGGGACGACCACCCCCTCGGTTTCGGCCACCTTGGACAGGACGAGGAGGGTCCGCACCCGCTTCTCGGCGCCGGGCCGGAACTCGGCGTGGAGATCCGTATCGGTCTTGTCGACCGCCTTGAGATAGGCCTCTTCGGCGATCCCCTGCCGGGCGATGGTCGCCCGGAACTCGTCGTGCATGACCTCGACTTCCTGGTCGACGAGGATCTCCGGCAGCTCCAGGGTCGCGTTGGCGGCCGCGTAGTCGATGATCTTGTCCGCGAACTCGTGGCGAGCGCGATCCACGGCGTTACGTTCCAGGCGGATCTTGATATCCGCCCGAAGTGCGGCGAGGTCGCTGAAGTCGCCCAGCGTCCCGACGAAATCGTCATCCAGTTCCGGCAGGATCTTCTCCCGCAGTTCCCGGATCACGACCTCGAAGTGGGCCGGCTTGCCGGCCAGTTCGGCCTCCGGGTAGTCGTCCGGGAAGGTGATGTCGAACTCCGTCGAACCGCCGACCTCGAGGCCGATCAGGTTGGCCTCGAATCCGGGGATGAGGCGTTCCTGACCGAGGATCAGCGGCATCCGCTCCGAGGTCCCACCCTCGAAGGGCTGGCCGTCGCGGGTCCCGACGAATGAGATGACCGCATAATCGCCGTCCTGTGCGCCGCGGCCCTCGACCGCGGCCAGGGTCGCGTTCTGATCGCGCAGCTCTTCGAGGACCGTATCCACCCGGGCGTCGTCGATGACGTCGATCTCCGGCTCGAAGTTGAAGTGCTTGTAGTCGCCGAGCGCGACGTCCGGGCGGACCTGGACGGTGGCCTTGAAGATGAGCGGCTCGCCCTCCTCGGCCTGGACGACCTCCACGTCAGCATTGGTGAGCGGCAGGATGTCCTCCTCGACGAGGGCGTCGCGGTAGGCATCCTGGACCAGGTGCTCGACTGCCTCATCGAGCACGACGCCCGGGCCGAGGTGGCGCTCAAGGACGGGCCGAGGGGCCTTGCCAGGCCGGAACCCGGGCACCCGGGTCCGACGCGACAACCGGCGCACGGCATCGTCTGTCGCGCGGGCCAACCGGTCGGGGGGAAGCTCGATCTCGAGCAGGACGGTGGAATTGGGACCTGGGGTCCGGGTGATCTGCATCGCCCGCGAAGTATAGGGCGGGAGCCCGGTGCGGGCCCGGCCGCCACTTGGCGCGGCCCACCAAGGTGTTGAGATGGCCACGACGTTACTGGTAGGCGAGAGAGGGGTCGAACCTCCACGCCGCTCACGCGGCACCGGCTCCTAAGGCCGGCGCGTCTGCCATTCCGCCACTCGCCCGTCGGTCAGTCTAGCGCGGTGCCCTCGCCCGGGACGGTGTCGGGTTCAGTCGGCTTCGGGGAACCGGACGGTCCCATCTGACCCGCTCGCTCGCGGATCTGCTCCAAGCGTGCCTGGAACCCTTCGTCGTCTGTCCTGAACAGCCACTTTCCACCGAACTTCGCAGCACTCTGCAACATCGGCCGGGCGACCGACAGCAGGAGCAGGTTGCGCAGCCCGGCGCGATCCCGGCTCGCCTGTTTCGCATATGCCGCGAAATCTCGTTCCAGGGCACCCCGAACCTTGGCCCCATCGTCGCCGAGTGCGCGGATCGCCCGCTCCACATCGTCGGGAAGCATCGATTCGGGGAGTGGATCCGGCGCGCCGAAGACGGCCCGCTTGCCCGCGCGGAAGACGCGCTGTGGGCCGCGCAGCACGACAAAGGCGGTGCCACCCGCCACGGCTGCCGCCTTGGCGGGGCTCCTCCGGATCTTGGCCGGTATGTCGACTGCCGCTCGAGCAGACGCCTCGAGCGTGTCCAGTTCGTCGCCGAGCGTGGCTCGAGCCGCTAGGACCCGATCCCGGGCGGCATCCGTTTCTGTAGCCACTCGAGCGTCTCCTTGCTGGTATCGATGGTCTGCGTGGGGTAGAACCGGAGTCGCAACGCCTCGGTGTCGATCCCGGTGCGATACACGTCGATGGCCATGAGGACCATCCAGGTGAGGTAGCCGACGGTGATCCCGATCCCCGCCCCGACCTGCGGTCCGAAGGTGATGGCCGTGAACGCCCCGACCGCCGCGCCGAGGAGGGTCAGCAGGACGGCCACTCCGATCCTGCCGCCCGCCGATCCGGTCATCCGGATGGCGACGATGACACCAGCGAGCAGGCCGACGAGCCCGCCGATCGCCGTCCCCACGGCCAGCGGCAGATTGCCCGGGTCGACCGCGAGTTTCAACGACTCGCCGATCGAGGTGTAGAGCTGGTTCGGCAGGTTCAAGCCGAGAACGATCCCGACAACGGCCCCGACCACGATCGCCACCAGCAATGCCCGACCGATCCGGCCGGCCGCGACGCCGATGGCCACCAGGACGGCCGCCACGGCGATATCGATGAACATCAGGACGCCGTGGATGACGCCCCAACCCATCGACCCCAGGACGACCTGTCCGATCGACAGGGAGATGCCGATGACCGCGAGGAAGACCGCGAAGATGACGAACAAGAGCGCCAGCGCGGCGAGTGCCGCGACCCGACCGACTTCGCCAGCGATCGCCCCGGCCTCCGCCTTCGCCAGGTCGATGTGGGCAACCACCAGCGCCACCAGGGCCTCGCGGGTGGCACCGATCTGAGCGCCGAGGCCCGGCGGACGCTGGCCCGGACGGCGTTTGCCTTCGGATCCGCCGGTCGCCCCGGATTTGCCGCCCGAGTCCGTACCGGGCGCACCACGACCCCCGGCCGGTGCGGGATCGGGTGGCGGCGGTGGGGTGGCCGTCGGATCGTCCAGGGCAGTGACTCCGAATAGGGCAAGCGGCGCGTCCGCCCGATGATAGCAGCGACGATCGGCCAGGCCCCGGCCGTCCGAGGCGCGGCGCGCTAGGCTGGCAGGTGATGGATCGACCGCCTCGACAGCTCATCGTGGCCGAACTGCTCAGCATCGGCACCGAACTTACCGTCGGCGACACCCGCGACACGAATAGTGGGGAGCTGGCGCGATCGCTGACCGCGGCCGGCGTCCGTGTCACTCGGATCACCGCGCTGCCGGACGATCGAGCGACGGTCGCCGCAGCACTCCGCAGCGCACTCGATCGGGTCGACCTCGTCGTCTCAACGGGCGGACTTGGACCGACCCCCGACGACCTGACTCGCGAGGCCATCGCCGACGTCTGGGGGGAGACACCGGTCACCGACCCGGCTCTCGAAGCCTGGTTGCGGGACCTCTGGGCCCGGCGAGGCATGGCCCTTCCTGAGATGAATCTCAAGCAGGCCTGGCTGATCCCGTCGGCCGTCGCCCTGGCAAACCCGAACGGGACGGCACCCGGGTGGCTGGTGACACGCGCGGACGGTCGGGTTGCGGTCGCACTGCCGGGGCCCCCGCGCGAGATGCGCCCGATGTGGGCGGACGAGGCGCTCCCGCGGTTGGGGGCGATCGGCCTCGGTGCGGACGTCGTGGCGCGGACCTACCGGCTGACCGGGATCGGCGAGTCGCAGGTCGCTGAACGCCTGGGCGAACCGCTGCTTCGCTCGACCGATCCGATCGTCGCCACGTATGCCCGGGCCGAGGCCGTCGACGTCCGGATCTCGGCCGTCGGTCGCGATGGACGAACGGCGGAGTCCCTGGTCGAGGAGATCGCCGCGATCGTCCAGGAACGCGTCGGAACGTACGTCTGGGCGACCGGGGAGACGACCTGGGCCCAGGCCATCGGCGCCCGCCTCGACGAACTCGGGTGGAGTCTGGCCCTGGTCGAGATCGGAACCGGCGGAAGCGTGGGTGGACTACTGGCCGATGTCGGCCGGCTTCACCTCGCAGAGTCGATCGCGTCCGACCCGGATCCCACGGGCGAGACGGTCGACGGGAGCGACGCAGAGGGGGTTCGGAGCGGTCGGTCCGACCTGATCGCCGCGGCAGAACGGGTGCGCCGGCGCATGCGAAGCGACGTGGGCCTTGCGGTGCGAGCCCTTGTTCGAGCGGGCGATCTGACCGTCTCGATCGCCGTCGTCACGCCGGACGACCGACGAGAGGTGCGGCGAGACGTCTTTCTGTCGGGGCCGATCGGTCGGTCGCGGGCGGCCCTCGCCGCCGCGGCGGTCCTGCTCGACACACTGCCGCGGGTCGCCGGGTCGGGAGAGCGGGACCCGAGCTCTCCTGCCTAGGAGATCGTCAGCACCGGCGCGGTCGCGCCCTGGGCCGCGCGGACGCTCATCCGGGCTGCCACGAGGCTGGCGATGGCGGTCATGGCCTGTCCGGCCGGCCCCGGTTCGCGTTGGGCGACCGCTGGGACGCCAACGTCGCCACCCTGGCGGACGGTGACGTCGAGCGGGATGCCGCCCAGGTATTCCAGACCGTGTTCGGTCGCGAAGCGCTCGCCACCGCCGCGGCCGAAGATCTCGGTCAGTTCGCCACAATGAGGACAGGCGAAGGACGTCATGTTCTCGACCAGACCGATGATGGGCACGCTCATCCGGTTGAACATGGCGAGGGCTTTGCCCACGTCTGCCAGCGCGACGGCCTGGGGTGTGGTCACGAGGACCGCACCGGAGATCGGTACCGCCTGGGCCAGGGTCAGCTGCGCGTCGGACGTGCCGGGCGGCAGGTCGATGACCAGGTAGTCCAGGTCTCCCCAGTCGACGTCTCGAAGGAATTGCTGGATCGCGCCGCCGACCAGGGGCCCTCGCCAGACGATCGGCTGGCCTTCCGGAACGAAGAACTGGATCGAGATCGCCTTCACCCCGTGGCGCTCGAGCGGGGTGATCTTGTTGTTCGCGCTCGCCTTCGGCTGCCCTTCGAGCCCGAGCATGAGCGGGATGTTCGGACCGGTGATGTCGGCGTCGAGGAGACCGACGGAGGCGCCCGCTTGCGCGAGGGCCACGGCGAGGTTGACGCTGACCGTGCTCTTGCCGACCCCGCCCTTGCCGGATGCGACCGCGATGATGTTCTTGACACCCGGGACGAGCTGTTCGGCCTGTCGCGGCTGCGCCCGGCGGACCATCGCCCCCCAGGTGATCTCGACCTTGGTCGCACCGATCGCACCGAGGGCCTCGTTCGTCGTCCGTTCGATCTCATCCTTGAGCGGACAGGCCGGCGTCGTGAGCTCGATCTTCATCGACAGGGTCGAACCATCGATGACCACGTCCTTGACCATGTCGAGCGCGACGAGATCGCGGCCGAGTTCGGGTTCCTGGACCGTGCGCATCGCTTCGATCACGGCATCGTGGGTCAGGTCGGACATCGGTGGGCGGGTCCCTTCACGTCGCGGAACAGGGCCTGGTGCCCTGCGGGAGGATTCGCTCGCCATCGTACCGCGAGCCCGGAAGGCACGCGTCAACGGCCATTTGTCGGCGCGCGCGGGCGCGAGATTCGTGACTCCGGGCTGGGCAGCGAACGAATCTCGTAGGGGCTCGCGTCCGCAGGATACGTGTATCGCGCAGAGCAGCGCCCATTCCTTGACACTCGCATGCACCCGACCATATCCTCGCGAGACCCGAGCGGAATGAATCACGCTCACTCCCCCACGAGGAGCGGAATTGAACGTGCCCACCGTCGACGTCAAGCTCGTGGATGTGGTCAAGAAGTTCGGCGACGCGGTCGCCGTGGACCACATCAACCTCGAAGTGGTCGATGGCGAGTTCTTCAGCCTCCTCGGTCCATCGGGCTGTGGCAAGACGACCACCCTCCGTATGATCGGCGGGTTCGAGGCGCCGACATCAGGGCTGATCGAGCTCCAGGGCCAGGACGTGACCTGGCTGCCGCCGTACCGGCGCAACGTCAACACGGTCTTCCAGAGCTATGCGCTCTTCCCGCACCTGACCATCTTCGAGAACGTGGCGTTCGGTCTCCGGCGGAAGGGTGTCAGCTCGAGCGAGGTGGGCCAACGGGTGAGCGCGATGCTCGACCTGGTCGAACTGCCCGGGTTCGAGAAGCGGAAGCCGAACCAGATCTCCGGTGGGCAGGCCCAGCGAGTCGCCCTCGCCCGCGCCCTGATCAATCGACCGGCCGTCCTGCTGCTCGACGAGCCGCTCGGGGCGCTGGACCTGAAGTTGCGTCGCCAGATGCAGGTCGAGCTCAAGCGGATCCAGCAGGAGGTCGGGATCACCTTCATCTACGTCACCCACGACCAGGAAGAGGCGATGACGATGTCGGATCGCATCGCCGTCATGCACCAGGGTCACTACGAGCAGATCGGCGATCCGGCGAGCCTGTACGAACGTCCGACGACCCGATTCGTCGCGGGCTTCCTGGGGATCAGCAACCTGCTGCCCGGGACCGTCCAGGGGACGGACGGCGAGCACGCCACCGTCCGGTTGCGCGACGACACGCTGGTCCGCACCCCGAATGCCTCGATCGATGGCCAGACGGAAGTCAGCGTCGGGGTGCGCCCCGAGAAGATCCGACTTCGCGAGCTGACCGACGATGCCCCGGCCGGACACAACCAGTTGACCGGCGTCGTCCGCGATGCCTCGTACCTTGGCGTCAGCACCCAGTACCAGATCGAGGCGAGTGGCGGCGCGATCGTCACAGTCTACGAACAGAACGTCGAGCGCGCCACACGGTCCGAGCTGTGGACGCCCGGCGAACAGGTCCGACTCACCTGGTCACCCGACCACAGTTTCGTCGTCCACGATGCGACATCCGAGGCCGAGTCGACCGAGGAATGAATCCCCAGCCGCGCGAGGAGGAGAACCGATGACCGAACCGACCCAGACACACCTGGAACTGACCCGTCGGCGATTCCTCCAGGGCACGACGCTCACGGGCGTCGCGGCCTTCCTCGCCGCCTGCGGGACGAGCGGCACGGGGGGCAGCCCGTCGGCCGCGGCGCCCACCAGTTCCAGCGCGGCCGCGACGACACCGCCGACCGAGGCGCCGAGCGCCACCCCGATCGACAAGACGATGGCGGCGGAGCTCCAGTTCGCCAACTGGCCGCTGTACATCGATACGGATGACAACGACTCCACCAAGCACAAGACGCTCGAGGATTTCACGGCCGAGTACGGGACGGTGGTGAAGTACTCCGAGGTCATCAACGACAACAACGAGTTCTTCGGGACGATCAAGGCACCGTTGGAAGCGGGCCAGCCAACCGGCTGGGACCTGATGGTCCTGACCCAGTGGATGGCGGCCCGGATCATCCGCCTGGGCTGGGCGGAGAAGTTCGATGTCGCCGACATGCCGAACTACACGGCGAACCTCGAGGACGTCTACCTGGCTCCGGACTTCGACGCGACGAACGAGTACCACGCCCCGTGGCAGTCGGGGATGACCGGCCTCGGCTTCGACCGCAAGGTCACCGGTGACCTCACCAGCTCGGACGCCCTCTGGGACCCGCAGTGGAAGGGCCGGATCACCTACCTGTCCGAGATGCGCGACGCGGTCGGCCTGACCCTTGAGAACCTGGGATACGACCCGCTGACGGTCACGACCGATCAATTCGACGAGGCCATCGCCAAGCTCCAGCAATCGGTCGACGACGGCATCGTCCGGGCGTTCACCGGCAACGACTACGCGGAGGATCTCGTGGCCGGCAATGTCGTCCTGGCGATGGCCTGGTCGGGCGACATCATCCAGAAGCAGCTCGAGAAGGCCAGTCTCCGGTTCTCGATCCCGACCCAGGGCGGGATGCTCTGGTACGACAACATGATGATCCCGCTGGGCAGTCCCAACGTGTACACGGCTTCGATCTTCGCCGACTATGTCTACCGCCCTGCGGTCGCGGCGCAGATCGCCGCCTGGGTGAACTACATCTGCCCGGTCAAGGGAGCCCAGGCAGAATTGGCCAAGATCGACCCGGATCTGGCCAAGAATCCCCTGATCTTCCCGACGCCGGAGATGCTCACCCTGGTCAAGCCGTTCAAGTCGCTGTCCGAAGAGGAAGAGACGTACATGAACGACCAGTTCTCGACGCTCACCGGCGTGTGACCGCGCTTCGCCAGCGCTGACCATCCCGAGTCCGGACCTTCGGAGGCCGAGTGGGCACGTTCCTGCACCGCCATCGCCATGCGATCCCGTACCTGTTGCTGGCGCCGGGCCTGCTGTGGCTGCTCGTCTTCTACGTCTACCCGGCGTTCCAGATGTTCATCACCTCGTTCTGGTCGGGGACCGTGGAGACCGGCTTCACCTTCTCGCTGTCGAACTGGACGACGTACCCTGAGGCACTCGATCGTTACTCGACCCAGTTCGGCCGGTCGATCGTCTACTCGCTGACCGCGACCCTGCTCACCTTCCTCATCGCCTATCCCCTCGCCTACGCCATCGCCTTCCGTGGCGGCCGATACCGGAACCTCATGCTGTTCCTGGTGGTCGCGCCGTTCTTCACGAGCTTCCTGCTGCGAACGGTCAGCTGGAAGATCATCCTGGGCGACGACGGCCTCGTCCTCGGTCCGCTCAAGGACCTGGGCATCCTCGACCCCGGCTTCCGGGTCCTCGCCACGCCCATCGCGGTCATCTCGGGGATCACCTACAACTTCCTCCCGTTCATGACCCTGCCGATCTACGTCTCCCTGGAGAAGATGGATCGACGCCTGACCGAGGCCGCTGAGGACCTGTACGCGGGTCCGTGGCGGCCGGGTGGCACGATCGCCGGCGGGCTCGGCGGGGCGATCGTCGGGGCGCTGATGGGGTTTGCGTTCGACTTCTCGCTGCCGGAAGCCATCTCCGCGGGCGCCATCGCCGGTGGGATCGGCGGGACCGTCTTCCTCAACGAGGCGTTCGTCCGGGTGACCTTCCCGCTGTCGCTGCCGGGTGTCTTCGCCGGATCCCTGTTGGTCCTGATCCCCGCGATGGGCGACTACGTGAATGCGTCGCTGCTGGGCAATCCGTCGACGAACATGATCGGTAACGTCATCCAGAGTCGCTTCCTCACGAACAATGACTATCCGACGGCGTCCGCGCTCAGCTTCATCCTGATGATCGGCATCCTGGCGATCGTGGCCGTGTACGCCCGCGCCCTCGGGACCGAGAACCTCACCGCCGGTCGGAGCGTCTAGGGGATGACGGCGACGACGGCTTCCACCGCACCGATGCGAGCGTCGCGACCCCTCGGTGACCGGGTCCGGCGCTTCCTCGATCGTTACCTCCTGCCGCTGTACGCGATCCTCGCGATCATCTACCTCCTCCTGCCTGTCGCGGTCATCGCCCTGTTCTCGTTCAACGACCCGATCGGCAGGAGCAATCTCGTCTGGCGCGGCTTCACCCTGCAGTACTGGCAGGACCCGTTCGGGGTACCGGGCATCGGGAGCGCGGTCATCGTGTCGCTCCAGATCGCGTTCCTGTCCACGATCATCGCGACCATCCTCGGCACGCTCATCGCCCTGGCACTCGTGCGCTACCAATTCCGGGCCTCCGGATCGGCCAACCTGCTGATCTTCCTGCCGATGGCCACCCCGGAGATCGTCCTCGGTGCGTCGCTCCTGACGATGTTCGTGGCCATCAGCCGTCCGCCGTTCTTCCCGCTCAACGAGCTGACGATCCTGATCGCGCACATCATGTTCAACATCAGCTTCGTGGTGGTGACCGTCCGGGCCCGCCTGTCGGGGCTCGATCGCCACCTCGAAGAAGCCGCGATGGACCTGGGGGCGACCGAGCTCGTCACCTTCTGGAGGATCACCTTCCCGCTCATCCTGCCGGGGATCCTGGCCGCATCGTTGCTGGCCTTCAGCCTGTCCATCGACGACTTCGTCATCACCAACTTCACCGCCGGCCGGACCGTGACCTTCCCGATGTACATCTGGGGTGCGGCCCGGATCGGGATCCCCGTCCAGGTCAATGTCATCGGCACCTCGATCTTCGTCATCGCGGTCGTCCTCGTCGCGCTGTCCGTGATCTTCCAGCGACGCGGCGACCGGCCGGCCTGACCAGGAGGAGACGGCGATGGTCGACACGGTCAAGTCCCCTGCCAGCGCCGACGGGGATCCCCTGCCCGACCACGCCGTCGTACCGGCCGTCTGGAGCCGGATCACGAACCTCGACATCGAGCGCGGCGAGGGTTCATGGCTGATCGCCCGGGACGGGCAGCGATACCTCGACTACTCGTCCGGGATCGGGGTCACCAACACCGGTCACGCTCATCCGCGAGTGGCCGCCGCGGTCGCCGTCCAGGCCCAGAAGCTCCTCCACGGGCAGCAGAACATCCTGTACCACGAGCCCGGCCTGCGCCTGTACGAGCGATTGCAGCACGTCCTTCCAGGTGGCCCGTGGCAGGCCTTCCTGTCCAACTCCGGGGCGGAGGCGGTCGAGGCCTCGGTGAAGCTCGCGCGGGTGGCCACGGGCCGGCCGGCGATCATCGCGTTCCGCTACGGCTATCACGGCCGGACCGCCCAGACGATGGCCCTGACGACCGCCAAGGACGTCTACCGCGCCGCCTTCGAGCCCTTGCCCGGATCCATCTACCACACCGCATACCCGTACTGCTACCGGGCCCCGGGCGGCGGGCACGCGCCCGACGCCTGTTCGTGCGACTGGGAGGAGCAACTTGAGCTCACGTTCCACCAGTTCATCTACCCGGACCGGGTCGCCGCGATCATCATCGAGCCCGTGCTGGGCGAGGGTGGCTATATCGTCCCGCCGCCGGAGTTCCTGCCCCGACTCCGCGAGATCACCCGCGAGCACGGGATCCTGCTCATCGCAGACGAGGTCCAGACCGGGTTCGGGCGGACCGGTGAGATGTTCGCCGTCCAGCACTGGGCCGTGCAGCCCGACATCCTGGTGATGGCCAAGGGGATCGCCTCCGGCCTGCCGTTGTCCGGGATCCTGGCCCACCCGGAGTTGATGGCCAGGTGGAAGCCCGGGACGCACGGCGGCACGTATGGCGGCAACGTCGTGTCCTGCGCCGCCGCAAACGCCACCCTGGATGTCATCGAGGAGGAGAGCCTCGTCGCCAACGCCAGGGCGCGTGGCATGCAGTTCCTGGCCGGGCTCCGGGATCTCGCCTCGAGGTACGCCTCGCTCGGAGATGTCCGCGGTCTCGGCCTCATGGTCGCCATCGAGCTGATCAAGCCCGGGATCGGCGACGGCCGCGTCCCAGATCCGGAGCTGACCAAGCGGATCCAGGCGGAGGCGCTCGCCCGGAACCTCATCGTCCTCACGGCCGGTACCTACGCCAATGTGATCCGGATCATCCCCCCACTGGTCACGTCCGGCGAGGAAGTTGACCTCGCCATCTCGATCCTCGACGAGAGCCTGGCTGCCGCTGGCGCCTGAGCGATGACCGGGGTGCGGGAGGACGACGCCGGCCTCGCTTCCGCACGGGCTCGGGTCGCCGACGTTCTCGAGGGAATGGCCCGGATCGACCTTCAGGTGATCGTCGTCGCCCGCCCCGATGCCGAGCGTCGCGCTGCGGAGGCCACGGCGAGGAATGCCGCAATCGCAGCTGGTCGAGGCGAACTGTTCGACGAAGCCGTCGTGGCGGCGCAGGACGCGACCATGCGCTTGTTCTCCCGGAGTGGCTTCAGCGGCACCTGGGCACTGACCGAGATGGCCGTGTCCGTCGCCCGCGCGGACGATCGCGTCGCGGCGGCCGCCGCGTTCGAGGAGGCGGCCATGGCCGCCGTGGTCGACGACCTCGCGGATCCGGATACCCTCGCCGTCCTTCGGGCGACCGCGGACGAGCTCGCCGAATCGACCGGCATGTCGACCCCAGGCTCACTGTCGACCCTCGCGACCCCGGACCGAACCGTCGTCGATGGTCGTCCGCTGACGATGGTCGCCGTCGTCTTCGTGGTGGCCTGCGCGGGGATCGGAGCGATCGTCGACATCGGTCTCGGGCTTCTCATCCTCGTCGCCGGCCTTGCCCTGATCGCCGCCGTGGCACGCCGCCTCGGGAGATCGACCGGCTAGGACGTCGCCTCCCCGATCGTTCGTCGTCGGATGACATCGTGGAGCCGGCCGTTGGTGGCGAGGAATGTGCCGCTGTCGAGGACCCGGTGACCGTCGAAGTCGGTGGCCAGCCCGCCGGCCTCCTCCACCAGGATGAGCGGTGCGGCCGTGTCCCATGCGGACAGGTCGACCTCGATCATCGCTTCCGCCGCCCCCTCGGCGAGCAGCGCGTAGCCCCAGAAGTCCCCGAACCCACGTTCACGCCAGGCCCGGCTGAGGACGTCGTCGAACCCGGGCGCACGACCCGAAGCGACGATGTCCCGGCCGGATCCATGGAACACCTGGGCATCGACGAGCTCGCTGACCGCCGAGACCTGGATCCGGCGTACGGGTTCTCCGCGGTTGCGGGCCCATGCACCGCCCGCCCGCCAGGCCCACCAGCGCTCGTCGAGGGCCGGCGCCGAGAGGACCCCGGCCTGGAGCTCGCCGTCCCGCTCGACGGCCAGCAGCGTCCCGAACAGGGGGACCCCGCGGATGAAGTTGTGGGTCGCATCGATCGGGTCGATGTACCAACGGACCGATGCGTCGCCGGCCGAGGTGCCGTACTCCTCGCCGACCAGGCCATGGTCCGGGTAGGCGTCGAGCAGTCGCTCGCGGATCATCGTCTCGATCGCGGTATCGGCCTGGGTCACGAAGGTCCGATCGGGCTTCGTGTCGATCTGGAGGTCGCGACGAAAGTGGTCACGGGCGATCCGATCGGCCTCGTCGCAGATCTCCATCGCGTCATCGAGCCAGCCCCGAAGTTCCGAGTCGCTGCCACGACGGTGCGTCGCCGACCACGCCGGTCCGAAGGCGACGGAGGCGTCGTCGGACGATCCGGTCACGCCCGGACCCTCGACGCGTCCGGGTCGTACAACGGCTCGCGGACGACCTCGAACCCGATCCAGTCACCGAAGACCTCGATCTCGCCTCGAAGCCCGAAGGCCGCCTGGTCCGGCGGCAGATAGGCGTAGGCGATCGACCGTTCGACCGCGAAGCCGTAGCCACCGGACGTCACCCGGCCGACGACGACCCCGCCGATCCGAACCGGTTCGTTGCCGAGGCAGACCGACCGTGGATCATCGAGGACGAGGCAGCGGAGGCGCTTGGTCGGCCCGGCCGCCCTGGCGGCGACGAGCGCATCCCGACCGATGAACTCGGGCTCCTTGTCGAGCGCGACCGCGAACCCGAGACCAGCCTCGAACGGCGTCTCGTCGGGGGTGATATCGGTCGACCAGACGCGATATCCCTTCTCGATCCTGAGTGCGTCGATGGCCCGGTAGCCAGCCGCCACGATCCCGTGCGGCTGACCGGCAGTCCACAGCGTCCGCCACAGCGTCAGCCCGAACTCCGTGGGGGCGTACAGCTCCCATCCCAGCTCGCCGACGTAGGTCACGCGGAGGGCGAGGACGGGGACGGATCCGACCGTGATCGCGCGAGCCGTGAGGAATGGGAAGGCCGCATCCGAAACATCGTCCCGGGTGATCGAACCGAGGATGTCGCGGGCACGTGGTCCCCACAGGCCGAAGCAGACGCGGCCGGCGGTGAGGTCGTAGATGGACACGCTGTCGTCGTCCGGCAGGTGTTGACGGAGCCAGGCGAGGTCGTGTTGGCCGACCGCGGTCCCGGTCACCAGCAGGAACCGGTCCGCGGCGACCCTGGTGACGGTCAGATCGCACTGGATCCCACCGCGGCGGTCGAGGAGCTGGGTGTAGACGATCCGACCGACCGGTCCGTCGATGTCGTTGGCACACAGGTACTGGAGGAAGTCGAGCGCCCCTGGTCCGACGACTTCGAGCTTCGCGAACGACGTCTCATCGAACAGGCCCGCAGTCCGGCGGGTGGCCAGTGCCTCGGCGGCGATCGCGGTCGACCAGTGCATCCCGGCCCAGCCGGTGGGGCGGAGCGGCTCGAAGACGTCATCGGCGTTCGCGTCGAACCAATTCGGGCGTTCCCAGCCCGACTTCTCGCCGAATGCGGCTTCGAGGCCGATCAGCGTCTCGTACGTCGGGGACGTTCGGAGAGGCCGGCCGGCCTGGCGCTCCTCGTTCGGGTAGTGGATGTCGTAGTACGTCGCATACACCTCGGTCGTGCGAGCGAGGGTGTAGTCCTGGCTTCGAAAGGCGGGTCCGAACCGGCGGATGTCCATCTTCCACAAGTCGAGCTCGGGTTCCCCGTCCACGATCCAGGACGCCACCTGGCGACCGATCCCACCGGCCCCGGCGATCCCGTGAGCGCTGAACCCGGCGGCAACGAAGAATCCGCGAACCTCCGATTCGCCGAGGATGAACTCGTTGTCCGGGGTGAAGGCCTCCGGGCCGTTGATCATCCGGTTGATCCCGGCATCGGCGATGGCGGGGACGCGCCGAACCGCACCGTCCATGATCTCCTCGAACCGCGGCCAGTCGGGGGCGAGGAGCCGACCGTTGAAGTCGGCCGGGATGCCGTCGAGTCCCCACGGCGCCGGATGGCGCTCGTACCCACCCATGCACAGGCCGCCGACCTCTTCCCGGAAGTAGACGAGATTGTCGGGATCGCGCAGCTGGGGCAGACCCGCGTGGACGCCCTCGATCGGCTCCGTAAACAGGTATTCGTGGGCCATCGGGATGATCGGCACGTTCACCCCGGCCATCCGACCGATCTCGGAAGCGAACATGCCCCCCGCGTTGACCACGACGTCGGCCCGGATCTCCATGCGTTCGCCGCCGGCGTCGACGGTCACGCCGGTGACCCGGCCACGCTCCACGCCGATAGAAACCACCCGAGTGTGGGTCCGGATGGCCACACCCCGCTGGCGTGCGCCGGCTGCCAGCGCGTTGGCGAGGCCGGATGGGTCGAGCCATCCGTCAGTCGGCAGGAAGACCGCGCCGAGCACGCCATCGGTCGACATCAACGGGAAGCGTGCCTGCGCCTCATCTGCGGTGATGAGCTCGAGGGGCAGACCGAACGTCTTGGCCCAACCGGCCTGGCGCCGCAGCTCCTCGAATCGCTCCCGACTCGACGCCAGGCGCAGCGAGCCCACTTCATGCCACGAGGGATCCATGCCGGTTTCGGCGGCAAGGCGCCGATAGAGGTCGGAGCCGTACATCATCATCTTGGTCAACGTCACCGAACCGCGAAGCTGGCCGACCAGCCCGGCCGAGTGGAAGGTCGACCCGGACGTCAGCTCGGCGCGATCGACCAGGACGATGTCCGTCCAGCCTCGCTCGGCAAGATGGTAGGCGATGGAGGTGCCGCCGACTCCGCCACCGATGACGACCGCCCGAGCGTGCTCTGCCATCGACCCTGTCCACTCCGCCTGCGGTTTGGCTGACAGCGCTCAGCGTAGCGGTTAGGCACCTCCCCGACCGGGCCGCGGTGCGCTACCCTCCGCCCGTGCCTCCGACGCTCGAGCAGGTCATCGCCGCCATCCCAGACTGGTCCGGTCACGCGGTCGCGGCCACGCGGATCGAGGCCGGGCTGACCAATACGAACTACCGGGTCGAGGTCGGCGACCGACGATACTTCGTCCGGATCCCCGGGGCGGCGACGGAACTCCTGGCCGTCGATCGGGCGAACGAACTCCACAACACCCGGGCGGCGGCGGAGACCGGCGTCGCACCGCGGGTCACCTACAGCCTGCCCGAATGGGACGTCTTCGTGCTCGACTGGCTGGAGGGACGGACGATGTCGAACGAGGCCTTCGCCGCGCCCGGCGAGCCGGCCCGGATCGCGACGGCGCTCCGCCGCCTCCACGCCGGTCCCCGTTTCCGCGACGACTTCGACATGTTCCGACTGTCCGAGCGATACCTCGCCCTGGTCGACGAGCGAGCGATCGCGATCCCATCCGGCTACCGCGAGCACCTCGGACTCCTCCCCCGGATCGAGGCTGCCCTGGCGGCCACCCCCCTCCCCACGGTGCCCTGCCACAACGATCTGCTCGCCGACAACTACATCGACGATGGCACGCGGCTGTGGATCGTCGACTTCGAATACAGCGGCAACGGCGACCCGACCTTCGAACTCGGCAACACGGCCCAGGAACTGGGCTTCGACGAGGCCCGCCTGGAGGAGCTTTGTGCCGCCTACTTCGGGCGGGTCACCGCTGGCCTGCTGGCCAGGATGCATCTGCAGATGATCATGTCCGACGTCGGCTGGACGCTGTGGGCGGCCATCCAGGCGGCCATTTCCGCGATCGACTTCGACTTCACCGGCTGGGCCGAGGAACGCTGGGCCCGCGCGACCGGGATGCTCGACGGCCCGGATCTCGAGGCCTGGTTGCGCGACGTCCGCGGATAGTCCCCGGACATGAAGCGGCCCGGCCGACATCGGTCGGCCGGGCCGCCGCGCTCGGAGCGAGCGGGGCTCACTCGGGCGGGATCTCCTTGAACGCGTACTCCACGTTGATGCCGCTGGACTTGCGCATCTGCTTGGCGATGAAGTACCAGGCGGCGGAGAACAGCAGCACGCCGCCCACGACGGTGTAGGCCAGCTGACTCACGAGGCCGAGCTGGTCGTTGGTCAGGAACAGATACAGGAAGACGACGCCGAAGGCGGCGCCGAGCAGGCCGACGATCGTGACCAGCGGGAACCCGCCGACGGTGTACTTCGCGCCCGGGGAGGCCTCATACGCAGCCTTCGCACGGAACGGCAGCAACGCCCCCGCGAGCGCCGTGACGACGAACACGTAGCCGCAGGCGAACGTCACGCCAAGGGTCAGGGACGCCCAGCTCGTGGCGTTGTCGCCTTCCCCGTAGGAGAAGAGGTTGTACAGGAGGATGACCGGGATGCTCGCGAGGAAGTAGACGACATGGGCGTTGACCGGCGTATGAAGCCGGGCGCTCACCCGACTGATCCACTCCGGGAGCAGGCGGTCGAACGACATCGCCAGCATGACCCGGGTCATCCCGATATAGCAGTTGTGGACGATCTGGTGGCCGTTGAGGATGAACCCAAAGGCGATCAGCAAGGTCACGATGACGTTGTTGGCGAGGGCGGTCGCGATGATGTTCGGCCACAGGTAGGACCCGGCCAGGGTGGCCTCCCCGACGCCACTCCAGTAGCCGGCCCCTGCGACATACAGGAACTGGGTGCCCACGGTGTTCTCCAGGACGAAGGCAAGGAGAGCGAGGAGCAGGCCGGTGAGGATCAGTGACCCGATGATGATGTACGCCTGGTCACGGAACGAGCCTGCGCTCTTGATCTCGCCATTCTGCTGGCTGCTATAGGTCGCCCACTGCAGCGACGTCCAGGCGATGGGCGCGATGAGCAGCGTGGCGAGCAGGCTGAACGCCGGATTGAGGTCCACCCCTGCTGCGGTCGCAGCGGCCGTCGCGTCGGCGGTGAAATTGGCCGAACCCCCGATCGCCGCCGAGAACGCGTCCAGCTTGCCCGGGACATCTGCCGTCGGCGTCAGGAACAGGGTCAGGAGCATCGTCCCGAACGAGACGAGGATGGCGATCCACATCACCCGCTGGAGACGGATGTAGTTGCGGAACCCGGACACCAGGATGACCAGGGCCAACGCCGCGTTGACCACGCTGGTGATGATGATCCCGGTCGGCGTCGTGAACCAGGTCGAGATGTCGACCAGGGACGCGTTCCCGGTCGATGCCGCCAACCCGAGGAAGAGCGGTGCGAACCCGAGCGTCGCCAGGAGCCAGCCCGACAGGGCGACCCATTGCAGGATCCAGATCACGAAGCCCGAGAACACCACGGTGAAGGCGATGCCGCCGCCGAACACCCGGCTCTGGAAGACATAGTCGCCGCCGGTCCTGGGGAAGGTCGTCGACAACCAGACGTACGACAGGGCGATCGGGATCTCGAGCAGCATCGCCAGGAGGATCCCCCACACCAGCTGGCCGCCGGGAAGAGCCCCCGGCGCCCACAGGTAGGTCCAGGGGAAGATCAGGCCCATAGTCAGGACGTTGTAGATGAACGCCGATGACGGAGACATCACGCGAACGAGACCCGACGACTTGCGCACGAAGACTTCGGGCGCCGCCGGGGCGGTAGCTGTCGCCATACGTGTTGACCTCGTTGCAGGTTCGAGCCGGGATCCGGCAGGGCTCGGCTGCCGCGCGGCTAGGCCGCTTCCGTCCCCCTCCTCCGATCCTCGATGCATGCCCTCCCTTCCCCACCCTTGACGTCTTGGCCCGGTCCGACTCAGCCGGTCGTCATCTGGTATCCCTTGACCGTGCCGTCGGCGATCTTGATCAGACAACCCCGCAGGACCCCTTCGCCGTACTCGCTGCCCGGGTTGACGGTCAGGGTCCGGCCGATCCTCGCCGCACCCTGCGACTCGTGGATGTGGCCGTGGAGGCCGAGCATCGGCTGATGCTCCTCGATCGCGGCGCGGACCGACGTGCTCCCGGCCCCGTAGAGGACGGGCTGCCCGCCGCGAACGATCTGGGATGGCGGGTCGGTGGTCCAGTCGAGCTGGGGGCAGGTGTCGAGGGTCGACTCCACCGGGGGCGCGTGGAAATTGAAGATCGCGTGTTCGAGATCCGGAAGGCCGCCGATCGATTCATCGATCATCTGCGCCAGCTCCGCCTCGGACGCCTCGCGGGGCGTGCTCCAGGGCGTGGGGTTCACGTACGGAAGACTGATCATCGCGTGCCGGTCGTCGAGCGGCACGACCCGTCCCTCGCAACCGACGAAGGAGCGGGTGCCCGTCGACGGCAGCGCCGACATGACCTCGAGCAGGTCGTCATTGCCGCCGGAGACGTAGCACTGGATCCCGGACGGCCCGAGGCGCTCCTCCGTGATCGCGATCCAGCGTTCGAGGCGCTCGGTCGCCAGATCCTTCCACAGTCGATCGACCGCGTCTGGGTCGTCCCGGGTCGCCTGGTAGGCGTCCTCGTCCATGACCGTGTCGTAAAAGCCGAGGGACGCGATCCGCTCGCGGGTCTGGGCGACTTCCGCGTCCGTCTCCAGGGTCTCCACCCGACCGTGGATCGTCGCCCGATAGCGGCCGCCGCTCGACCGGATGATCGGGATCGCGAGCTTGCCCATGACGTCGCCGCCCATCACCACGACGTCCGCGCCGTAGAAGGCGGCGGCGTTGACGAACTTCCGCCACGTCCGCTCCGAACCATGGACGTCGGTCGCGAAGAAGATCGTGGTCTCATGGGCCGGCGGACGCCGGCCGAACAGGGGCACGGTCGTCGCGCCTCAGCCGCGCATCCGGAGACCGCGCGGGTCGACGAGGACGTCGGCCGTGACGGTCGCCGGGACTTGCTGATCGAAGACATCCACCGTGAGTGGCGATCCCTCCTGGAGTCTCGCAGGAAGATACACGTAGCCGATCGTTCGCGATAGGGTCGTTCCGTAGGCAGCGCTTCGGACGCGACCGATGACCTCCCCCTCCGAACGCACCGCTTCGCCCCCGAACACAGGCAGATAGCCGTCCCGATCATCGACCACGAATGTGCTCAGGCGGGTGGCCTCGGGATCCGGGGACGCGGCGGATCGGGCCCGCGCCGCGAGCACGGCATCCCGCCCGATGAAAAGGCCCTTGTGCGTCCGAACGAACATGCCGAGCCCCGCCGCATCCGGTGTCTCGGACATCGTCATGTCGGTCCCGAAGTAGCGATACCCCTTCTCCAGCCGGAGCGAGTCGAGCGCCCGATACCCGAACGGACCGAGGTCGACGGGAGCGCCAGCCCGCATCGCCGCGTCCCAGACCGCAACCGCATGCTGCGCAGCCATGGTCAGCTCCCACCCGAGCTCGCCCGCGTAACTGATCCGGGCCGCCAACACGGGCATGTTCGCGACGACGATCGACCGCGCCTGGCGGATCGGCAGGGCGGCATCGGCGACCGTGTCCGGGTCGACGACCATCTCGGCCAGCACGTCTCGTGCGAGCGGGCCCCACAGCCCGATGGTGGCAAGGTCGGCTGATACGTCGCGCAGTCGCACGTCATCGTCATCGACGGCGTTGCGCAGCCAGGCCAGGTCGGATGCGAGGGTGCCGGCGCCGGTGATGACCCGGAACCGTTCGGCCGCCAGCCGGGTGATCGTGACGTCGGCGACCATGCCACCCGACGCGTCGAGGAATGCGCTGTAGATCACGCTGCCGGCCGGACGGTCGACGTCGTTCGCCGCGACCCGCTGGAGCAGCGACAAGGCGCCCGGACCGTCCACGTCGATCTTCCCGAACGAGGACAGGTCGATGATCCCGACTCGCTCCCGGACACTCCGGGCCTCGGCGCAGACGCGTCCGAACCAGGGCGGTTCGGACCAACCCCAGCCGGCCTGATCTCGTCCGGCCCGGCGCCACGGTCGGCCGGGCTCGTGGTGGTCGGCGCGCTCCCAGCCGGCCTTGGTCCCGAACACGGCACCCGTCTCCTGGAGGCGGCCGTGCAGCGGTGACAGCCGCCGGGGCCGACCAGTCACGTCCGCGTCGTACGGATATCGCAGGTGGTAGTAGTCGGCGTACATCTCGCGGGCCAGGCCCGCGGCGAACGTCGGGTCTCGGTAGGTGTCGCTGAACCGCCAGGCCCGGTAAGGCCCGACATCCACGCCCGGATCGCCGGCGGTGATCCAGCCGGCCATCGCCCGACCGATGCCACCGCCGCCGCCGAACCCGTTGAGCGACAGACCGGCGGCGACCCAGAACCCCCGCACGCCGGGGAGCGGGCCGAGGAGCGGGTTCGCATCGGGGGTCATGGCATCGGGATGGCAGACCAGCCGGATGGCCTCGGCATCGGCCAGGAACGGGAACCGTCGGATCGCGCCGGCCATGAGCGGGGCGAAGCGCTCCCAATCGGGGGCCATGGAGCGCGCAGCGTGGTCCCACGGGACGCCATCCTCCCAGCGCGAGACCGGGTCGAGCTCGTAGCCGCCGAAGAGCATCCCGCCCTGCTCGCTCTTGCCGTAGACCAGGTTGTCCGGATCGCGGAAACAGGGCATGTCCCTGGGCAGTTCGTGCCCGGGCACGGCGCGCAGCGCGACGTGTTGATGATCGACCGGGGTGGACGCGATGAAGCCACCGACCATCGCCGCGACCTGCGGCGCCCACATCCCGGCCGCGTTGACGACGACGTCGGTCGCGATCCGGCCGGAATCGGTGATCACCGCGGTCACCTCGCGGCGCTGACCCAGCTCCACCCCGGTGACCCGGATCCCGGTCTTGATCCGCACCCCGAGCGCCCGAGCCGCGTCGGCGACGGCATGCGTCGCACCGTGTGGGTCCAGGTGACCGTCCCCGGCCAGGTGGACGGCACCGTAGAGAGCCTTGTCCGAGATCGCCGGCATCAGCCGACGAGCCTCCTCGGCGCTGATGACCCCCGCATCGAGACCGACCCCGCGCGCTCGGCTGGCCGCCCGCTCGAGCTCCCGGAGCTGGTCGTGGCTCGACGCCAATCGCAGGCTTCCGACGGTATCGAACACGCCGAGCTGTCGGTACAGGTCGATGCTGTACCGGCGGAACCGCATCATCGTCGAAGACGGGTTGAATGCAGTGACCAGACCGGCGGCCTGACAGGTGGAACCCGCCGTCAGCTCGGCCTTCTCGAGCAGAAGGACATCCGTCCAACCCTCGAGGGCGAGGTGGTAGGCCACGCTGCAACCGGTGATCCCGCCGCCGATGACCACCACCCGAGCCTGATCCGTCGCCATGACCAGAAACGATATGGCCTCCGAGCGACGGCCGCGCGGCGCTCCTGCACGGGCCGATCGGCTCCGCTACGATCGCGCAGTGACCGCTTCCCGTGATCAGGCGGCGTATGCGATCGACCGGGCGACGCTGGAAGCGGAGGTGGCCCGGATCATCGAGTTCGCCGACGAGGCCGGGATACCCTTCCGGGTCCTCGGCTCCATCGCCGTTTCACTGCGTTGTCCGGCGGCGACGGCGTTGCTGGCCCCGTCCAGGCGCACCTACGCCGACATCGACATGGTCGCGTACCGGCGAGGCGCGAAGGAGCTGACCGAGCTGCTCGTCCGCCACGGCTACGTCGACGACCGCGAAGTGTATGCCGCATCGGAGGGCGCCCGGTCGATCTTCTTCCACGCGGACCGGCGCGTCCACCTGGATGTCTTCTACGACCGCCTCGAGTTCTGCCACGTCATCCCACTGGCCGGCAGACTCGAGATCGAGCGCCCGACGATCCCGTTGGCCGAGTTGCTCCTGTCCAAACTCCAGATCGTCAAGATCAACGAGAAGGACATCGTCGACGTGATCATGCTGCTGCTCGAGCATCCGCTCGGCGATCGCGACGGCGACACGATCGATCTGGAGCGGATCGCCCGTCTGGCTGCTGCCGACTGGGGCCTCTGGCGGACCCTGACCCAGAACCTCGAGAAGGTCGGGACGGTGGCGCTGACCCAGCCCCACCTCGATGCCGGTGCTCGCGATCGCGTGGTGACCGCGACTCGCGCGGTCAAGTCCAGGATCGACGGGGAACCGAAGCCGATGGCCTGGCGGATGCGCGACCGGATCGGCGATCGACGCCAGTGGTGGACGGACGTCGACGAGGTGCGCTAGCGTCAGTGACAGGTCCCCTGGCCCGTATCTGAAACCTCGCCGGTCGTGGAGATGAATCGCCACCCATACCCATTCGGTCGCAGGTCGAACCGGATGACCCCGTGGACCCCGGCGACCCGCACCACGCTGTTCGCCGCGGTCGACGAGAACGACCGCAGGGCGGCTCCGCCGGTACCCACGACGAATTCCCGCAGCCCCGCGGCATCGTCGACGTTGCCGGCCGGATCCTGGGGCTTGAACCGCTCGTAGTCGTGATCGTGGCCGTTGACGACGACGTCGGCGCCGGCCGAATAGAGCGCCTGCCAGAAAGGCGCGACGGTCGGATCGTTGCCGTGCAGTCCGGAGCTCCAGCGCGGGTGATGCCAGACCGCCAGCGTGCACCGGGCGTCGGATGCTGCCAGATCGGCGGCGAGCCATCGACCCTGCTCCGATTCGGGGCCGCATCCGCCCACGATGTCGCACGACGAGTCGAGCACGATGATGTGCCACGTCCCGACGTCGTATGAGTACCAGCTCGTGCCATTCGGCGCGGCCGACGATCCGAAGTAGTCCAGGTAGCCAGCGAGGCCGGCAGTCAGGTGGTCATGGTTGCCTGGCGCCGGTCTGGTTCGCTCGAGGAAGCGCCCCCAGGTCGGGTCGTAGCAATCGCCGAATTGCGTCCGGGATCCGGTCGGGTAGGCGTTGTCGCCGGCCGTGAACACCGTGCCGGGGATCCCGGCGATGAGGTCCGCCGTTGCGCCATCGTCGGGCAACCCACAATCCGCGATATCGCCGGCCCCGACGAGGACCGCATCCGTCCCTGCGGTCGGAGTGACCGCGGACGGCGTCGGCCCGACGGTCGGGCCAGATGTGGCCGTGCCTGTCGGACCGGTCGTCGCCGACGGCACGGCCTCCGATACCTGTGGCGACGAGACGCCACTCGCCGGTCCAGTCGATGGACCCGGTCCCTCCGAACCCGAAGGGCTGCCCCCGACGAGAGAACCGATCCCGAACAGCAACGCGAGCGTCGCGACGAAGACGATCGCGCCGAGGGCGACACGGCGGGCTGGCGATCCGGCGGGCGGATCGGGTCCGTCGTCCATCACTCCCCGGTCATCGCGGCGATTGCGCGCTCGAAACGCCGGGATCCCGCCTCGGTCAGGAGCCGGTCGAAGCGCGCATCTGCGTAGGCGACGAAATCGATCTCGAGCGTGCTGATCGCCTGTTGCAGCACGCCCCACATCGCCTCGCGGAAGTCGGACACGATGCGCATCAGGGTCAGTCGTGCCAGCTGTCGCGCGTCGGCGCCGCCGCCATAGGCCGCCAGGAGGATCGCGTCCTCGTCGGGCGACAGCTCGTGATTGGCGCTGAGGTTGCCCAGGTCGAAGAACGGGTCACCCATCCCGGCGTACTCCCAATCGATGATCCGGATGCGAACGCCGTCATCGATGAAGTTGGCGTTGAGCAGATCGTTGTGGCACGGCCGCAATTCGATCGGCTCGGCGAGGAGCGCCCCCTCGATCCGCCTGGCAACGGCCAGCGCCCGCTCGTACGCGGCCGGGATCGGCACATCCCGGGCCATCGCGAGGGCACGATAGGCTTCGACGATCCGGAGCGGAACGAACAGACCAGGGATCGCCGGTCCGTCGTGGACGCGTCGCAGCGAATCGGCGATCCGAGCGAGCGTCTCGGGCAGATGAACGGTCTCCAGGTCGACCGGCGTACCCGCGATGAATCGGGTCACGAGGTACCCCTCCGGCCGGATGAAAGCGGTCACCTCCGGACCGACCCCGACGCCCGCCGCGGCGACGGTCGCCGCGTGTTCGACCTCGCGACTGATCCCGAGCAGGTGGGTGTCGTTACCGGCCAGGCGGATGACCCATCGATCACTCGTCCCGTCCGCTTCGACCATGAAGTTCCGGTTGGTGATGCCACCCGACAGGGCGGTCAGCCGGACCGTCCGGGCGGCGAATTCGGGCACCCGGGCCAGGGCGCGGACGAGCGGATCGCGCGGATCGTCGGCCACGGTCTCGGCAGCGTCCACGCCGGCGCGGGATCAGCCGGCGGCAGCTGGCGTGCGCAGGGTGTCCGGCATGGGCCGGTGCAGTTCGACCGGCTCGACGTACCGGTCGACGATCGATCGAGAACCGTCAACCCGCAACTCCGTGAAGAGATACTCGATCTTGCGTCGTTGCGAGGCGAGGATCTCATCCTTCGTGTCGAGGTCCCACAGCTCCCGCTTGAGCGGCCCGATCGCCTTCTTGCGGGTGGTGTAGACGAACTGCTGATCCGTCTGGTCGACCTTGCGTTCAGCGCCAGCATTGGCGAAGCACCACGCCTCGATCTGGCGGTGCAGCGACTCCGGGAAGGCCGGGTGCTCATAGAGCGCGTTCTGGAAGCCGGTCGCCAGGTGGATCTCGGCAGTGTCGACGGCCGGGAACCGGTGGAACAACTCGTCCGGAAGGGTCGACGCGCCGTGCTGGACCGCACCGGCCAGACCGTACTCGCGGGCGACTACGCCGAGCTCACGCAGGACCTCGAAGTCGAGTTTCACCTCGGCGACGCCCCCGCCGGGCAACGGGATCCCGCCATGGGACGTGCCGGTCTGGACGCTGACCTTCGAGATACCCCGAACACCCGGGGCCAGGCTGTCCAGCTCCCGGCGGTAACCATCGAGATAGGCTCGCAATTCGGCGACCGTCGAATTCTGGGTCCCCACCTCGCCGATCTCGCCCCCGACACTGACGGTGACACCGTCGACCTCGAGCGTCCGGATGAGCGCCGTCAATTCGGCGGCCCGCCGGTAGTTCTCGCGCTGCTCCTCGTCGACGTTCGGCTTCGACAGGTCGACCAGGGTCGAGGAGTCGATATCGATGTTCCGGTAGCCGGCGTCGATGGCCAGCCGGCAGGCGCGCCGGATCTCCTCGGTCATCGACTCGGGGTCGGCGGCGTACTTCTTGGCGTTGAACTGGTAATGGTCGCCCTGGATGAAGACGGGGCCTTGCCAGCCCGCGGCGATCGCACCGGCGAGGACGGAGGTGGCGTAGTCCACCGGGCGCTGGAACGTATAGGTCTGCTCGCTCCGGGCGAGTTCGAGGATCACGGCCCCGACCTCCGCGGCTGCGGCGGTCTCGAAGACGGTCCGGGCCATGTCGAACGTCTGTGCCCGGAGGTTGATCGCCGGGACGGTGAAGCCGCCGACCTCGCCGCGAGCCCGGGCGTCGTACAAGGCCTGGATGCTGGCCGACCGCGCGCCCAGAGCCTGGCTCGCTTCCCAGATGAGCCACTGGGCCCCTGCGATCGTGGCTTCGTCGTTGGCGAACGCCGCCGTCCAGGCCAGGTCGCGGATGGTCGTCGACCGAAACGCCGACTCGTCATCGATGACGAGTCGGTCGGCGGCTAGATGGGCGCTCGGGCTGAGGCTCCCGAGCAGATCCGAGGTGGAGTTCGAAACGTGTGGCATCGCGATGGGTCTCCTGTCGATCGTGTCGCCATCATGGTAGCGACCGCTGCCCGACCGGACCCATCCGGAGATCAGAGGGTCGGCTTGACGACCATCAGGAAGACGATCACCACGATCAACAGGCCGAGGAACATGCCGCCACGCTGGACCTTCTTGACCGTTGCCGGGATCTCGGGCGACGGCGGCGAGCCTGGCGCCGGGGGGGTCGAGGTGAGCTCGATCAGGTGGTGGAGCGCGTTGCGCTGGACCGTCAAGGCGTACGTCAACGCGATCGCATACAGGACGATGCCGAGACCCAACCAGAGGTTCTTGACATCGAACTGGCCGGAGATGATCAGCAGGACACCCGTGATCCCCTGGAAGATCGCCAGCGGATAGACCAGGCCGTTGCCGATCGCGGCCACCTGGCGCGAGCTGAAATTGGCATGCTGCGGCTCACGCCCGGCCATCGCCCCCATGATCGAGTACGCGAACGTCGGCCCGAACGCGAGGATCGCCCCCATCACGTGCAGGAAGAGCAGGTACGGGACCAGTTGCGAGAGTTCCAAGGCATTCCTCCGCTGATGTCCGAGATGCGCTCATCCCACGTTCGATGAGCTCGTCGTTCGCAGGATAAGGCCTACGAGACTCGCTTCGTACGACGGTTGACGAAGTCGACCAGGATGTACTCGCCGAGGCGTTCCGGGGTCGCGTAGAACGCCCGTCCCCGATTCAGCTTCGTCATGTAGGCGACGAAGTCGGCAAGAGCCGGCGAACGCTCGAGCATGAACGTGTTGATGGTGATGCCCGACCGCGTGCAGCGGATGACCTCCCGGAGCGTCTCCTGGATCGTCCGCCGAGTCGGTGGATAGTTGAATTCCACCTGGCCGTCCTCGAAATGAGCGGTCGGCTCGCCATCCGTGATGACGACGATCTCCTTGTTCGCGGCCGGCGTCCGCTCGAGGATCCGGCGGGCGAGGAGCAGCCCGTGCTGGAGGTTCGTGCCGTATTCGTAGCCGTGCCAGGTGAGCTCGGCGAGGGCCCCGGGTCGGATCTCGCGGGCGTAGTAGGCGAAGCCGATGACGGTCAGCTGGTCGCTCGGGTACTGGGTCCGGATCAAGGTGTCGAGTGCGACCGCCACCTTCTTGGCTGCCAGGAAGCAGCCGCGAAGAAGCATCGACCGGCTCATGTCGACCAGCAGCACGGTGGAGGTACGGGTCAGCTGCTCCGTCTGCAACACCTCGAAGTCCGCCGGCCGCAGCTGGATCCGCTGCCGGCCGGCAGCGGCCCGGGCCGCCGGTGCGTTCTCCTCGCGGCCCAGGGCATTGAACATCGTCCCGCGCAGGTCCAGGTGGAACGGGTCCCCGAACTCATACGGCTTGGTCGCCTCGGTGCGCTCCCCTCCCCGCCCCGCCCGATCGAGCCGGTGCCCACCGAACGCGTCGCGCTGAAGCCGCGCGAACAGGTCGTCGAGCACCTTCTGGCCGATCCGTCGGCTGCCGCGCGGCGTCAACTCGAGGTGGGTACCGTCCCTGGTCAGGTATCCGGCCGCCTCAAGGCGACGGGCGATGTCGTCGAGCGCATCGAGATCGCGCAGCCCGTCCTCGCCCAGCAGGTCACGCACCTCGGCCCGGTCGATGGCGGCCAGGTCGGCCGGTGACCCGATGTCGGACAGAGCGTCGCCCAGGCGATCCATCGCCTCCAGCCGGCCGATCTCGGCCAGAGCTCCGCCGAACCCCAGCGGTTCCTCGCCGGCAAAGGGGACCCGGTCGCCAAGGCCGCCCGGGACGAGGAGGTCAAGGTTCGAGGCGAGTTCGGCAAGGTCCACCAGCAGCCGGTCGTCGCGGAGGAGCGCGTCCGTCATCGACTGGAGTTCGGCGCGCTGTTCGGGCGACATCGATCGAAGCAGCGACTGCATCGCGGCCATACGTCGGGCCAGCTGGTCGATCACGTCGTCGAACGTGCGTGCTCCCGGGAAGAACCGGCCGTGCTTGGCCAGGAACTCGGTGGCATCCGGGTCCCCGCCCCCGATCCGTTCGCGGATGAGGGCGTTGAGGTCCCGGACCATCTCCCGATTCGCGGTGAGGTCCTCCGGCCGCATCGAATGGATGGCGTCCGACATGCCGGCCACGAACTGATCGAGGACCTGGCCCTGCAAGCGCTTGACCAGGGCATCGAAGCGCTCACGCGCCGCTGGCTCGAGGAAGTCGTAGTCCTGGAGACCACGGATCCGATCGCCGATGTCGGGCGGCAACGTGTCGAGCTGGTCGAGCCGCCGGGCGGCCGCTCCCCGAAGCATCGACCGGAGCTCCGCGTCCTGCGCGATCGCCGCATCCGATCCTGCGTTCGCGTCCGGTGTCGCAGCGTCGTCGAGCCGGCGTTCGACCCCGGTTCTCTCCAGGTCGACGATCTCGTCCAGCTCCTGTCGGATGTCGCCCAGCGCATCGCCCAACCCGTAGCGTTCGAGGATCTCCTCGCGACGGCGTTCGAGTCGGTCCATCAGGTCGCGAAGACCGGGCAGGTCGCCACGGGTCGGATCGCCCGTGCGCCACCCGCGTTCCAGAAGCCGGCGCAGGGCTTCGGCGAGATCGCCCTCTGCCATCATGTCGTCGGCGAGGGCATCGACCAGTTCGTCGGCCTCGAGGTCGGCCACCCGCTGGCTGCCGTCCCAGGCGGTGTAGCGAGCCGACCGTGCTAGCGCACCGGCTGCCGATCCCGTCCCGCCCCGGCCGTCGTCGGGCGGCCCTGCCTCGGATCCGGACCCGACCGTCTCCGGTCCGATATCGCCGGGGTCCGGGCTGTAGGCCGTCACCGGTGGTAGACCGTCCCGCCGGGGACCCGGTCCTTGTTCAGGCGCCTCGCGAGATGGAGGCCCTCGAGGAGGAACTCGACCGCGGAGGCGACGACCGCGGGCTCCTCGGCGCCATCGGTGACGTCGAGCGCCCCGAGGCGATCGACTGCCATCGATAGACCAGGGACCTCGCGCATCCACGCGACATACTCGCGCGACGGGATCCGTTCGCCGGTCTCGACGGTGAACCCGTCCTCGAACGCCTCCACGACGCCGTCGAGGTCGTCGAGCTGGACGTGACGGTTGAACGTGGCATGGAGGGCGCGGGTGATGAGCCGCTCGACGACCCGCTCCTCCGGCGCATCGTCCCCGGCCGTTTCGAGCTCGACCTTGCCGACGGTGGAAGCGACGACCGCTCCGAGATCCGAGACCCGGGGGGACCCGACCGATTCGCCGAGCCGGACCGCCCGCTTGAGCGCCGTCGCCTCCAGGACTTCGGCGTTGGCGACCGACACCCTGACGCTCACGCCCGACCGCTGACTGATCTCGGGTGAGCGCCGGGCAAGGTGGGTCAACTCGGCGACAAGCTCCTCCATGAACGCCGGGACCACGACGACCGGTACGCCATCGGCCGCCTCGAACCGCTGCTTCTCCTGGCGCACGATCGCCATCTCATGCTCGAGCGACCGTGGATAGTGGGTCCGGATCTGCGAGCCGAGGCGATCCTTGAGCGGGGTGATGATCCGGCCGCGAGAGGTGTAGTCCTCGGGGTTCGCCGATGCCACCATGTACAGGTCGAGTGGCAGACGGACGACGAAGCCACGGATCTGGACGTCGCGCTCCTCGAGGATATTCAACAGCCCGACCTGGATCCGCTCGGCGAGGTCGGGCAACTCGTTGATCGCGACGATCCCTCGGTTGGCCCTGGGGATGAGCCCGTAATGGAGGGTCAATTCGTCCGACAGGTAGCGGCCCTCGGCGACCTTGATCGGGTCGACCTCGCCGATCAGGTCGGCGATCGTGATGTCCGGCGTCGCCAGCTTCTCCGCGTAGCGCCGGTCGCGAGGCAGCCACGCGATCTCGGTCGCGTCGCCGTCGCGGTCCACGATCGAGCGGGCGGCCGGACTGATCGGCGCGAGAGGGTCATCGTTGAGCTCGCCACCGTGCACGACCGGGAGCCACGGATCGAGCAGGCCGACGAGGGTCCGGGCCAACCGCGTCTTGGCCTGGCCCCGCTCGCCGAGGAAGACCAGGTCGTGGCCGGCCAGGATCGCGTTCTCGATCGCCGGGACGACCGTATCCTCATAGCCCACGACGCCGGAAAAGATCGGTTCGCCCGACCCGAGCAATCCGAGGAGATTGCTCCGGAGTTCATCCTTGACCGATCGAGAGCGCCAGCCTGAGGCCTTGAGGGCACCGAGCGTCGCTGGCTGGGGATCGGTCGGTTCGATGGGATCCACGGCGTGCTCCCGTGCGGTGGCAGGGCTCGGAGGGCGAGCCTAAGCGTCCATCCGCGGAGCGTCAAACGCCGCCGCCGGCCGATAGCCGCGGATGGCTCGGCGCACTCCGTCGGAGTCGCCGACATCACCCGCCACCAGTCGCTCGAGGTAGTCGCGGCGACGCTCCACCTCGACCTCGAAGTCACCTGCGTGACGACCGACCCGACGGGCGAATTCGGGCGTCACCCCCCACCCGAAGTGCGCGAACGCGGCAGACCCCGGGTCCCAGGTCGCGATGACGGCCGGCCCCAGCCGCTGCACGTGACCGTGCACGTCCCGGGCCATCGGGCGGACGAAATGCGCGGCCGTGACGCGGCGGGATCCATCGTCCACGCGCTGCACGATGAGGACCACACCCAGGTGCGAACACTCGTCATCAGACAGACCCACCGGTGCCTGCCGGAGCGCGGTGAACACGGCCTCGAGCGAACCGGCTCGCATCGTGGCGGCCAGACCGTAGCCGATCGATGCTGCCCGAACGGCGATCCTGGCGACCGGGCCCGGGGTGCTGCGCTTCCCGCGATCCGCCAGGCCCGCTGCCAGGAGCACGGTCCGATCCGGCCTGACCGGGTCGGCGTCCGCCTTGAGATCCACGGTGCCGGGCCACCCGAGTTCCGACGCCTGCGGCAGCCACGAGAACGACTCGGTCGACCCGGCAAGCTCGACGACCGACACCGTCGGAGGCAGGAAGTCCAGGAGCGCGGTCAGGACCATCGATGCTTCAGTCGGATCGTCGTCGGAGGCGACGATGATCGGGACCCGGCCCTCGATCAACAACCAGAGCTGCGACGCCAGTTCTCCGTCGAGCGTCCCCTCGCCGATGAGCCCGACGATCGAGCGCGCCTCAGAAGCCACGTTCGGAGCGTAGGGGTGGCGCGATCCAGGGTCAAACGTCGCCCCGGGAGTTGGGCGAGACTGGACAGGTCATGGCACTCGACGTCCGACCGCTCACGCCTGATCGATTCGCGGACCTTGCCGGCGTGTTCGAGCAAGGCGGCGATCCCAAGTGGTGCTGGTGCACCTACTTCCGGTTCCGGGGCCGGGACTGGACGAATTCGACCCCCGCCGGGAACCGCGCGGCACTCGAGGACCTCACCAACCGTCAACCCGCGCCCGGGCTCGTCGCCTACGACGATGGACGCGCGGTCGGCTGGGTCAGCCTCGCGCCTCGCGAGGATTACGAGCGCTTGGCCCATTCGAAACTGCTCGCCCCGCTCGACGACGTGCCCGTCTGGTCGATCGTGTGCTTCGTCGTATCGCGCCGGTCGCGAGGGCAGGGCGTCGCCACCGCGCTCCTGGCCGCGGCGATCGAATTCGCGACGTCGCACGGCGCCATGACCCTCGAGGCGTATCCGATCGACACTGCCGGCGGCCGTGTCCCCGGCGCGAACGCCTATCACGGCACGCTGGCGATGTTCGAGCGGGCCGGATTCACCGTCGTCGAACGGCGCCAGTGGAACGCGACCAGCCCGATCCGACCGATCGTCCGGCTGGGATTGACAGCGACTCCCGAGCCCGGCTAGACTGCCGACCGGCTCGCACGTCGCGGGCATGGATCAGGCGATGAAGGAGGCGGCTCGAATGACGACACCGTTCCTTCTTACCCGATGCGTTGCGCCCATCACGGGTCGCGCACGCGGGAGATCTGTGCCCCACTCGAGTTAGCCGCAGGCGGCAGGACCGCCAACCGGACGAACCACGAGCCGTGGGCCAGATCGGGCCCCCGGCTTTTTTGATGTCTCGCACTGCCCCGCCGGCAGCCGAGCCACCAGAGCCGCGAGGCCCGCCGACGAACAGGTCGGAGAGGACCCGCGGCTCTTGTCATGTCAGCCCATCTGCACCGTCAACCCTGGAGACCATCGTGACCGCTCTGTTGAGCCCCGAACTGAAGAACGACCCGGCCGACCGGCCGTCGATGTCGGTCGTGGTCGAGCCGCCGGCACCCGCGCCGTCGGCCGTGCCGGCACTCCTCGTCGAGGATGTCAGCAAGCGGTTCGTCGTGGGTCGGAAGAAGCCACCGGTGACCGCGATCTCGCACGTGTCGATGCGCCTCGAGCGCGGCGACATCCATGGGGTCCTGGGCGCCAATGGCTCCGGCAAGTCGACGCTTATCCGGTTGATCTGCGGCCTGCTGACCCTCGACGAGGGTCGGATCGAGGTCTTCGGCCACGACATCGTGCGCGATGAGATGGCGGTCAAGCGCCTGATCAATCGGGTCAGCGTGGACGCTGCCTTCTTCAAGAAGCTCAGCCCGATGGAGAACCTTCTCTTCGCAGCCCGCCTGTATGGCCTGGATGGTCCGAGGGCGAAACGCGAGGCGATCGGGATCCTGGCTCGACTGGGCATCTCGGAGAAGCGGATCGACCGACCGATCGAGCAGATGAGCCGGGGGATGCAGCAGAAGGTCGCCATCGCGCGAGCTTTGCTGACCAGCCCGACGCTGCTGCTCCTGGACGAGCCGACCACGGGTCTCGATCCGCGCTCCAAGCTGGACGTCCAGTCGTTCATCGAGGAGCTCAGTCAGACCCACGACGCGACCATCGTCCTGACGACCCACGACCTTGCCGAAGCCGAACGGCTGTGTGGCCGGATCACGATCATCGACGACGCTCGAGTCGTGGCCGAGGACACACCGTCCGGCCTCAAATCCCTCATCCGCGATCGCGTGACGGGTCCCGCGACGCTGGAAGACGTGTTCATGACCTATACCGGCCGATCACTCGATGACGACATCGAGGACGACGACGCCGAGACCGACTGAAAGGAGGTGATACCCATGAACTTTTCCCCGGAACTGCACGGCCAGCTGGCCAGGGAGCGGATCGAGCGCGAGATCGCCCATGCCGCTCTCCTGCGCCGCGTCCGTCAGCCATCCCCATCCATCCGCAAGGCGGTCGGCCACCGGATCATCGCATTCGGTGCCCGGCTCGCCGCGGAGCCCGCACTCGAGCCGGTCCGGTCCCGCTAGGGCCGGACCGGCTCCACCACCCTGGAGATCATCCCGATGACCGTCGTGACCCATGAGTTGAAGGCCTCGTACGCCTTCATCGAGCGCAACTTCAATCTGACTCGCCGCTACTGGGGCTGGGAACTCGCGTTCCTGGTCTACTCGGTCGCGGGCGCGCTCTCGATCTCGCTCATCGGTGCGTCGCAGGGCAACGAGACGCTGCTGCTGTCGCTGATGATCGGGGCGATCTTCTGGAACTACCTGTCGGTGGTGTTCAGCTGGATCGCCGAGACGATCACGGTCGAACGCTGGGAGGGCACCCTCGAATACACGATGATGGCGCCGATCCAGCGCTGGTCGCAGCTGCTCGGGTCGGTCGCCTACGCGATGGTCTACGGCCTCGTCCACACGTCGGTCATCTTCGTCGCCCTGATCCTGTTCTTCCCGCAGCTCGACCTGAGCCAGGCGAACCCGGGGACGGTCGTCGCGTTCATGATCCTGGGCTCGTTCAGCTTCGTCGGCATCGGCATGATCGCCGCGATCCTGCCCCTGCTGTACGTCGAGCGTGGCGCGCAGATGACGTTCGTCCTGCAGTCGGTCCTGCTGCTCGTCAGCGGCGTGTACTACTCCGTCGACATCCTGCCGCCGTGGATGCAGGTCCTGTCGCGACTGTCGCCGGCGACCTACGTCCTGGAGGGCGTCCGAGCCGGACTCATCGACGGAACGCCCGTGAGTGACCTGACCTCGCTCGTCTGGCCACTCATCGTCATGGGCGTCGTGTTCATCCCGTTCGGGCTGTGGGCGTTCGGCCGTGCCGAGCACTACGCCAAGCGGACCGGCAAGCTCAAGCGGGTGGGCTGAGGTGGTGGCCACCGACCGGCTCGACGCGCTCGGATGGGACACCGGCTGGGCCGACGCCTTCGCGGCCGTCGCGCGCGCCGGCCACCGTCCGGCGCGCGTCGTGGCCGTCCATCGCGAGACGTCCATCGTCCGGGACGACCGCGGGGATCGACCGGCGACGGTCTCAGGGTCGTTCAGGTTCGATGCCCTCGCGCACTCGGACTTCCCGACGGTCGGTGACTGGGTGAGCGTCGACCAGGATGACGTCGTCGCCACCATCCTGCCTCGACGAACCGTCTTCAAGCGGATGGCCGCGGACGGTTCGAGGCGCGGGAGCCGCCTTGATGACGAGCAGGTCATGGCGGCCAACGTCGATGTCGCCCTCCTCGTCGCCGGGCTCGACAACGACTTCAACCTGCGCCGGATCGAGCGCTATCTCGCCGTCGCCTGGTCGAGTGCGATCACCCCCGTCGTCGTCCTCAACAAGGCGGACCTGGCCGACGACGTCGACGGTCGCCTGGTGGCCGTCGACGCGATCGCTGCCGGTGTCGCCGTGGTCGCCGTGTCCGCGTGGACCGGCCAGGGCCTCGATGCGCTCCGCACCCACCTCCGGCCGGGCACGACGGCAGCCATCCTCGGATCGTCGGGGGTCGGCAAGTCCACCCTCGTGAACGCACTCCTCGGCGAGGATCGCCAGGCGACCAGCGAGGTCCGGGCATCCGACTCGCGGGGCCGGCATACGACGACCCATCGCGAACTGTTCGAACTGCCGGATGGCGCCCTGCTCGTCGATACCCCCGGGATCCGGGCCCTCGAAGTGCTCGGAGCGGACGAGGGCGTCGACGAGGCGTTCGACGACATCGTCGACATCGCCGCCACCTGCCGCTTCAGCGACTGCGGGCACGACGGCGAGCCGGGCTGCGCGATCCAGGCCGCGCTGGCCGATGGGCGGTTGACCGAGGATCGCCTCGCCAGCCACCGCAAGCTCGAACGTGAATCGGCACGACTCGCCCGCGAGGGTGACCCACGGGCGCGGGCGGAGCACCGCCGCACATGGAAGCTCATCAGCAAGTCCGTCGGCGAACACATGGAACGAAAATACGGGAGGGACCGATGACCACGACCACGACCACGACCACGAATGTGCCGACCAGTCCGCCCATCGTGGATGGCCTGCCGCCGATCCCCGGCCTCCAGGCTCGGGCCTGGATGGGCGTGGACGACTACGAACCGCTCGCGTCCCTGCTCCGAACGGCGAGCCGGGCCGACGGGATCCCGTGGTTGCCGACCGCACAGCAGTTGCGTCTCCGAAAGGAAGGCGACCCGGGGTTCGACCCCGTCCGCGACTTCGTCATGGTCGAACTCGGCGGAACGGTCGTCGCCTCGGCCGGATCGGAATCGGTCGTTCGCGACGGCGAGCAGATGTTCCAGGTCTACGGCCATGTCCATCCGGCTGTCCGCCGGCGTGGGATCGGTCGTGCCCTGCTGGCGTGGAACCTCCAGCGAGTCCGCGACCGGGCAGCCGACATCCAGCCGGGTCGCCCGATCATCGTCCAGTCGGGCGCCGATGACGGTGAGCATGGCGCGATCGCCCTGCTCACCCACGAACGATTCGAACGTGTGCGGCAGTTCTACCTGATGCGTCGCGACCTCGGCGCGTCGATCCCGCCCGTGGCGATGCCCGATGGTCTCGAGGTACGGGCGGTGACGCCAGACCAGCATCGGGCGATCTACGACGCCGAGGTGGAGGCCTTCCGCGACCATTGGGGTCATCGCGAGGGAACGGACCACGATTTCGAGGTGAGCTTCGCCCACAAGGAGATCGACACCTCGTTGTGGGCAGTCGCGTGGGACGGCGATCAGGTCGCCGGCGTCGTCGAGAACTGGATCTGGGCCGACGAGAACGCCGACCTCGGTGTCGAACGCGGATGGCTCGAGACGGTCTGCGTCCGGCGCGAGTGGCGTCGTCGTGGTCTGGCGCGCGCGCTCACCGTCACCTCGTTGGAACGGTTGCGGGCGAAGGGCTTGACCGAGGCGATGCTCGGTGTCGATGCGACGAACCCGAATGGAGCGGTGCAGCTCTACGAGGGCGTCGGCTTCGAGGTCTACCGACGCGAGGGCGCCTACCGGCGTACATTCGAGGCATGACGATCACGGACCTCCAGGCGTCGCCCGTCGAGGGCGCGGTCGGTTGCCGGTTCGGCGACGCTTCGGACTACGCGCGACTCGCCGATCTCATCGCCACCGCGAACGCGTTCGACCAGATCCCGTACCTGCCGACCGCCTCTGATCTGCAGATCGATATGGAGAGCTCGGAGGGGGTGGACCCGGCCGACGACGTCATCCTGGTCGAAGTCGACGGTCGGGTGATCGCGGCGACGGGACTGGAGCGCGTCATCCGGGATGACGTCCCGATCTACGACATCTGGGGCTCCGTGGATCCGGGCTTTCGTCGACGCGGACTCGGTCGCTGGCTCCAGGCCTGGGCGATCGCGCGAGCCGGAGCGAGGGCCGCGGTCGAAGATGCTGACACCGAGGTCGGTCTTGGATCCTTTGCCGAGGATGCCGAGATCGGCCATTGCAGGCTCCTGGCGGACGCCGGCTTCGAGCCGGTCCGGCACTTCTTCCTGATGCGCCGACGTTCGCTCGATGACATCCCCGACGCTCCCCTCCCCGATGGGCTGGAGGTCCGGACGATCCGCGAGGACCAGCGTCGCCAGGTCGTCGATGCGGAGAACGAGGCGTTCCGGGACCATTGGGGCCACCGCGAGATGGGCGACAGCGACTTCGCCAAGACGTTCGGACGGGATGGTCTCGACACGAACCTGTGGGTCGTGGCCTGGGACGGCGACGAGGTTGCCGGCGTCGTCCAGAACTGGGTCTGGGCGGAGGAGAACCAACGGCTGGGTATCAAGCGCGGCTGGCTGGAACACATCAGCGTGCGTCGGCCGTGGCGCCGTCGTGGTCTCGCTCGCGCGATCACCGCCGAATCCCTCAGGCGGTTCCGGGACGCTGGTCTGGATGAAGCGATGCTCGGCGTGGACTCGGAGAACCCCAACGGCGCGCTGGGGTTGTACGAGGGCCTTGGGTTCGAGGTCCACAGTCGGGCAGCGGCGTACCGGCGAACGCTCGCCAGGTAGCGTCGAGGGTCCCGCCGACCTAGGTATCATCAGGCATGGAACCGGCCCGCTCCTGCCCGCGACCGTGCCGCCGCGCATCCTCGATGCAGGCGTCCAGGGGCTACGACGCCGCGGGCGCGATGACATGAGATTCGAGGCCCTCGGAACCCTGATCGTGCTGTCTGACGGACAGGCGATCCCGTTGCGTCCCGCCCACCGACGCCTCCTCGCGTCCTTCCTGGTGAACCCGGAGGCGCCACTCCCGATCGATACCTTGATCGACCGGATGTGGGGCGAGACACCGCCGGCGACCGCGGGCCGGGCGATCCACGTCCACCTGTCCGCCCTCCGACGCCGGGTGCCCGGTGTCATCCAACTCCATCGGGACGGGTACCTGCTGCATCTGGAAGGACATGAGTTCGATGTCCGCCAGTTCACCACCCTGGTCGCTCGCGCCGGACGCCATCTGGCCCAGGGCCGGTTCCGGGATGCCGGCGACATCGGCGCCCGCGCGGCACGACTGTGGCGCGGTGAGCCATACCCGGAGCTGGCCGACGTCGAGGAGGCACGCGGCGAGCGTGACCGCCTGGTCGAGTTGCTCATCGCTGCTCGGACCACCCAGGCGCGTGCGCTCAACCTGCAGGGCCGCGTGTCGGAATCGATCGCGCTCCTCCGACAGCTTGTCGCCGAACAGCCGCTCAACGAGTCGCTGTGGGAGGAACTGGTGCTGGCCTACTCCATGGCGGGCCGAGCCTCCGACGCCCGGGCGACGCTCAAGACGGCTCGCGAGACGCTCGACGCGGAGCTGGCGGTGACCCCCGGGCCGCGTCTCCAGGCGCTCGAGACGCGGGTCCACAACCACGATCCTGCGTTGATCGACCTGCCCGGCGCAAGCGGAGCGCATAACGTCCCGTTCGTGGACTCGACCTTCGTCGGCCGCGAGGGCGACCTTGCCGCGGTCAGCGCGGCCGCAGACCGTCATCATCTCGTCACCATCACCGGACCACCCGGCATCGGCAAGACCAGACTCGCGATCGAGCTCGGGTCCCGACGTCTCGACGCACACCATGCCGGCGTCTGGCTAGTCAGGCTTTCGGGCACGAGGACCGAGGCCGATGTCCTATCCACGATCACCTCGGTCCTGGCGATCGATGACCGGGTCGACGAACTCGACGAGCTCTACCGACTCCTTGCGCCGCGTCCGGCATTGATCATCATCGACAACTGCGAGCATGTGATTGCCGAGGTCCGCCGGTTGCTCGGGACGCGACTCCACGGCGACCGGGTGCGGATCCTGGCCACGAGCCGCCGGCGTCTCGGTATCGCCGGCGAGACGGTCTGGCCGCTCCGACCGCTGTCACTGCCCGAGATGACCGACGGCATGTGGGAGTCGGCAACGCTCCAGATGATGGCCGATCGAGTCCGGGACGCGGATCCACGGATCGACCTCAGGGCTGCCGACGCCGAGGAGTTGCTCGCCCTCTGTCGGAGGACCGGTGGGATGCCGCTCGCCGTGGAACTGGCAGCACGGCGGGTCGTCTCGCTCGATCTGCACCGAGCGGCCGGTCTGACCTTCGCCGGCCGACAGAGGCCGGCCGGCGCACGCCCGGAGGGGTCAGGCCCCGACGACGATGCGTCGGTTGCCGACGCGATCGCCCGGAGTGTCGCGCTGCTCGACACCGTGGATCGACAGGTCCTGGCGAGGGCGTCCGCCTTCGTCGACACGTTCACGGCGGGCGCGTTCGGCAGCGTCTGCGTCGATACCGACGACCCCAGGACGATCGACGACACGCTGTGTCGACTCGTCGAGGCATCACTGCTCGTGCCGGAACGAGCCCGCGACGGTGCCGTGCGGTATCGGATGCTCGAGCCGGTGCGCGACTTCGGGCTCCGGAGACTGACTTCCTCGCGTCAGTCGCGAGCCGCCCGCGACCGACATGCCGATTGGTCCGTCGCGGCCGCCCGAGCGACCGATGCCGCTGCCTTCACGTCGATGGAAGCAGCCGCACTGAACGAGGTCGAGGCCAGCATCGCCGACCATCGCATCGCGATGCGCCACCTCCTCGACACTGATCGGGCCGCCCAGGCGGCCGAGATCGCGGCCGGCCTGGCGCAGTTCTGGATCAGTCGCTTCCTCGCTTCCGAGGGCCAGCGCTGGCTCCGGGAGTGTCTCGCCTTCGCCAGCGACGACTCGAGCCGGATCGACATCCTGGCCGCAGCGAGTGGGATGGCGTTCTTCGTCGGCCACTACGACGAGTCGGCAGCGATGAGCGCGGAGGTTCGTGACCTGGCCATCCGACTGGGCGACCGGCGTCGCGAAGCGCGCGGCCTGTACGGCATGGGCCGCGTCCAGATCCACCGTCGGCCGAGCGAAGGTGTCTCGCTGATCAACCAGGCGATCTCGACCTACGAGGCGGCTGGCGACCGGGTCGCCGCTGCGGAGTGCCGGGTGGTCATCGGGATGCAGGCCGCCTATGGGGCCGACCGGGATCTGGCCGAGGCCATCCTGATCGGCGCCACCGCCTTCCTCGAGGCCGAGGATTACCCGCGGATCGCCTCGGTCGGCCATCGGCATCTCTCACTCGCAGCCTGGCACGACGACGATGAGGCGACAGCGCGAGCGCACCTCGACCGGGCGCTGATCCTTGCCGATCGGGCCAACGACCGCCGGGTCCGGTCGGGAGCCCTGGCCCAGCGTGGTCTCGTCGAGGCGAAATGGGGCGATCCGGCCGAAGCCGCGAAGGCCATCGTCGAAGCACTCGATCTCACCGCACGGCAGCACGCGATCTACTTCGTGCTCAATGCCTTTGGCGCGCTTCCGCTCCTCATCGACCGGGAAGCCTGGCAGATGGCGGCACAACTGCTGGACCAGTTCGATCGCGTCCATCGCGAGTACGGATGGATCCCGCTGGATGATCGCCACGCCGCCACGCCCGGCTACCGAGCTCGGATCGCCGCCGGTCTGGCTGCCACGGGCGAGCGGCCGGAACTCAGCTCCATCCCGACGACCGTGTTCGCCGGCCGGCTGGTCGAGGAGTTGCGGCTCATCGCCGGTCAGTCTTGACCTGCTCCACTTGACCTACCCGGTCAGGCACACACTCAGCAAGCGATCGTGAGGGTCGCCGGCTGTGAGCCGGAGGTCGAAGCCATCGTCCCCGTCCAGGTCGCCGAACCACCGGAGATCGAGAGCTGCGCGCCCGTCGCCGTCCAGGTGGTGCCATCGGCCAGGCTCAGCGTCATCTCACCGGCCGTCACGAACAGCCGGTCGAGCGCCGGGTTCACGGCCACGAACCCGCTGGCTTCGGCCGCCGCACAGCCGGGGTACGTCCACGAGTAGGTCGTGCCGCCCAGCTCGAGAGCGATCGCGCTCTCGCCCGCCGACGTCGCCACCGGCAGCTCCGTCTGAGGCACATTCGTCTCGGGTGCCTCAAAGCCGCCGAACCCACGCTCGTTGCACTGGACGTTGATCGTGACGTCGTGGTATCCGCCGGCTCCTGCAGGCGATCGGTCGAGCATCCGGGCCACGATCACCGCGCTATTCCCGTCGACGCTCACGTCCCAGGTGGTGTCCGCATCGTTCGGGCTCGCATGAAGGTCGAACGGGGTCGGCGGCTGCGGGTCCTGTCCACCCGTGTGGACGACATCGAACGTCTCCCTGCCGCCGTCGCCGAGCCATCGGACATCGACCGTGGCCAGTACGTCCATTCGGGCTGCATGGACCTGGACCCGATCGCCGCCAACGTCACAGGTCCCGGCCGGGTACCCGTAGGTCGTGCCGTCGACTGTGGCGGTGACCGGCGCGTTATCGCCACTGCTGTCGTTCGTCGTCTCGGGTGAGGCGGGTGGCCCACCCGGATCGGAGGCCGATCCGCCACCGGCCGGATCAGACGTCCCCCCGCAGGCGGCCAGCGCGCAGGCCATGATGATCATCCACGTCCGAAAGCCCCCGGTCAGCGACACGTCAGCCACCCGATATCGACGCCAGCTCATTCGCAGGTGATCTCGAACGTCCCCGGGATCGACACGGGCGGCTCCTGGCCCGACGTTTTCTGCAGCTCGACGAACAGGGCCGATCCTTCGGCCCGGCCGCCCACGAGCGTCGACGACTCGATGTGACTATCCGCGTAGGTAACACCACCTGTGAACGGGCCAAGGCCGGAGTTCCAGTGCAGGCCATCGACATAGTCGCTGATATTGATGTAGGGGTCGCCGTCGTTGGCCAGGTCCGGATCGGGATCCTGCCAGCCGTCGATCTGGATCAAGAATGCTGCGCTCGCCCCACCGCCGACCGCCGGGTCGAAGTCGCTCGTGCCGCCGGAGAAGGTGATCGCGCCGTCGTCTCGATAACCACAGACACCATAGGGTCCGGGCAGGAACGTGTACGTGTGGCCGGCGACGTTGACGACCGCCCCAAGCGCACCGTCGGCCGCTGGGCCATCCGATGCCGGGGCGGCCGTGCTGCCCGGCGTCGAGACCGAGGTCGGCTGAGACGGACCGGCTCCGAGATCCGGCGCCGCCGACGGTTCGGTCGTCGATCCGCTGCTGCACGCACCGGCCATCAACACGATGCCGAGGAACACGGACCCGTTCAACTTGCGACGCTGTCTCATCCCGATCTCCCTCCGTGCAGGTCTGCGATGTCATCCAGATACGCCGCGATACTGGGAACGGCCGTCAGCACCCGTTCGAAATAGACGTTGACCGCGGTCATGGCGTCGTCGCGGACCGCGGCGATGTCGGCGGCCCGTTCCGAGGCGTCGGCACGACGGCTGATCGCGTCGCGCAGGTGAAGCAGCCGGCGGACCATCTCGGCTTCGTCACGCCCTTCGAGTGCGGTGATCGCGGACATGATCAGCTGATCGAGCTGGCCGACCATCGCGTCCGTCTCGAACGTGTCGCCCGCGTCGGCCGCTTCGTCGAGTGTCCGGAGGAGTGCGGCGACCTGGTAGAGCGCCGTGACCGGCTCGTCGAACAGTTCGCGGACGTAGGCAGCCTCGACGTAGCGGCCGGTCAACCGGAAGATGTTGTACATCCGTCTGGCCGCCTTGCCGTAATTGGGTTCCTTGACCGTGTACTTGTAGACCTCCTCGGTCAGCCGCTCCACGTACTCGGCGACCGAGTCCGCGCCAAGTTCCTTGACGAGTTTTGTGAACAGCGGGATCGAATCGGTCTCGAGGTAGACCTCCTGGAAGTACGGATCGAGGTAGCCATCCAGCGGGGTGATCGTCCCGTCGGGGGCTTCCCAGGTCGGATCCAGAACGTTCGAAACGTTGGCGAGGCCACCGCCGACTGGATCCGCGATGACCCAGTCGAGCTTGCACCAGCCCGGATCCAGCGCGACGTCGCCCCAACCCAATCGATCGCTGGTGCCATCGGATCGCACGACGTCGACGAAGCCGGCCTCGACCTGCTTCGCTGTCCACGAGACCGGCGATCCGCGACGCACGGCCACGCCGTCCGCGACACCGTCCTCCGGCCAGCTCCCGAACTTGACTTCCTGGAGCCGGTGCCCGTCGTGCCCGACCGTCGACCGTGCCTTGTCCCGGATGACCGTCGCCAGGATGTCGCAAGCCGCTTCCCGGGTGTCGGCCCGGATGTGGATCCGCTCGAAGAAGTCGGCGTCGGCCGGGAACCGCTGGATCCGGCTCTGTGCAGCCGAGCCGGATAATGCGAGCGCCGTCGTGACCTGCGGTGGCCGGTCCTCGAACCCGACGATCGCCGCCATCCGACGAAATCTCGCGAGATGGACGGGGTCGTAGTCCACCATCGTGACCCGGTGGCCGTAGACGCCCGAGTTCACGTCGATCTCGACGGTCCCGGACGCATCGGCCGACATGGCCTCGATCCAACGCTCCGCCTCGTCGCGGTCGATCTCGACCCCAAGCGAGTCGGCAGCGTCGAGCAACTTCTCGGTGGCTTCGTCCCGGCCAGGCGAGCTCGACGGATCGGCCATCGTGGAGCCTCTCGTAGGTGCCGCGCTAGGGCCGTGGACAGCTGACTTCGAAGGTGCCTGTGATCGACACGGGACCCGACGAGAAGTCAGCGACGTCCACGAACGAAGCCGCCCCTGAGGCTTGATAGCCGTCGGTCGTGAAGCTGTCGACCTGACTCATGCCGGGCTTGATGTTGGTCAGGTATTCGGCGGCCTGCGGGTCGGCGCTGTACTTGGCATACGGATCGTCGATCGACACGACGACGGCCGGCGGGTCCCACCCCTCTGCCGATGTCTCCCAATCCTGGGGCGGGAGGTCGATGCTGACGGTCGGATCGCCGCCGACACTCTTGGCGCCGAGGGCGCCACCCATGGTCACGCAATAGAGCCCGCTGAATTCATAGCGCTGATCGCCGATGACGACGACCGCCGTAGCGTCCTTGTCGCGGAAACCGGCCAGCGGGTCGGACGGATCGACGCTCGGAAGATCCCCTGGAACGCTGGCCACGGGCGGGACCGCCGGCGTGGACGATCCGGCGCCTGGCGCCGAGGATGCCTCGGGCTCCGAGGTACTGCCACTCGATGAGCAGGCGGCGACGATCAGCATCGCCCCGATGGTGAGTATCACGGTCCGTCGCATGCCACCCTCCGATTCGCATCCCCGTCGACGCTGACGGGCGCCGGAGATGCGGACCCTACGGACGGGGAACAAACGCGGACCAAACGCGGACGCTGACTCGCCTGGCCCCGCCGGGTGGACGCCGCGTTCGATCAGGCGAAGAGGCGGCCTCCGTCGCGAACCAGGTCCATCCAGGCGCGTTCGCGACCGATCGTCGTCTCGTTGCCGTGGCCGGGCATGACCCCGACGTGGTCCTCGAGGCCGGCCAGACGGGTGATCGACTCGGCCATGGCCAACGCGTTGCCACCGGGCAGGTCGATCCGACCCCATCCACCCTCGAACAAGGTGTCGCCACTGAACAACAGGCCGTCGTCATCGGCCGACAGGCAGACCGATCCCTCCGTATGGCCAGGCGTATGGAGGACGCGGAGTCGGATGGATCCGAACCGGATGAACCCGCCCTCTGCCAGCTCGACGGCCGGGATGGACGGCACGATCTCGAAGGGTGCCCACAGGGGCTGCGGATCGGTGAGCCGTTGTCGATCGGCCGGATGGACGGCGATCTCTGCCCCGGTCGCCGTGGCCACCGCCGTGTTGTCCCCGATGTGATCCCAGTGACCGTGAGTCGACACGATCAACTTCAGCGTCCACGACCGCTGGGCCAGCTCGTCCGCGATCCATGCCAGCGACGGCGTCGCGGTATCGATGGCGATCGCCTCGCGTGAGCGCGGATCCGCAAGGATGTGGACGTTGGTCGACGCCGGACCGACGACCCGATGCAGGCGCTCCACCGTGACCGATCCAGATCCGCGATCAGGCCGGCGTTTCGAGCTTCGTCCGCATGCAGTCGAAGGTCTGGCCGATCATCTTGGTGGCGGTCCCTTCGATCAGTCGCGCGCCGACGCTCGCCAGCGTGCCCGACAGGTTCACGTCCGCGTTCCAATCCATGACCGTGGCACCGTCCGGGCCGTCCGACAGACGCATCTCCGCGGTCGCATCCACCGCACTCCCGGGTGCCTGGCCGTGGGCCTTGATGAGAGCCCGATCCGGCGGTTCCTGCTCGGCGAAGGTCATGTCCACGACGAAGCGGGCGCTGATGAAGCCGATGCCGACCTTGGCCGTCGCCTTGAAGTGGGTCGCATCGACGACCTCGATCTTCTCGACGCCCGGTCCGCACTGCCCGACCTGTTCCGGGTCGATGACGAAGGCCCAGACCTTATCGCGGGATGCCTTGATCGGAACGGAACCTTCGAAATGCATGGAGCCTCCGGCTGCTGGTCAGTCGTGCATCGATGAGTAGGAGTTCGCCTCCAGGAACGTGGCCGGCTCCTTGATGAACCGGGTCCGACATCCGATCGAGCAGAAGGCGTAGACGACGCCGTCGTGCTCGGCGAGGTGGCGGGCGTGGGCGCGCTCGACGGTCATGCCACAGACCGGATCGAGCAGGACGATGTCATCGACCACGGACTCGATCGGGGCGGTGGCGGCCGCCGCACCGGCGATCGTCGCGGGACCGGGCGCGGCGACGAAGTCGGCGCGGCCGCGCCGAACCTGGACGAGTTCGGCGAGGATGGACAGGGCGACCTCTTCGGCTGTCTCGGCGCCAAGGTCCAAACCGGCCGGGGCTCGTAACGCGGCGATCCGGTCGTCACCGACCGTGGTTTCCTCACGCAGCCAGTCACGGACCACGGCGGCCCGGGTCGGCGACGCCACCAGACCGACGTAGGCGACATCCCGGGTCAGGGCGAGTCCGACGGCCTCCTCGTCCCAGATCCCCTGGCTCGCGACCACGACGTACGGGGTCGCTTCCGGGTCCAGTCCCCGGATATCGGCCGACTGGTGAACGCGAGCCATCGGGAACGCGTCAGGGTCGGCGACCGGGTCGATGACGGTCACCTGCCAGCCCGCCGCCGACCCGAGACCGGCCAGGGCACCGGCGATCGGGGTCGTGCCGACGACCCACAGCATGGGCTTGGGTAGATGCGGTTCCACGTAGATCTCCAATGTGCCGCCCGAGTGGCAGGTCATGACCAGCTCGATCACCCCGTCAGCGCGGCGACCCTCGCCAGGGCCATCCCGTGACAGCCGGAGCAGGCGCGGCTGCCCATCCGCGACCGCCCGAAGCGCCTCGCGGACGACCACCGGCTGGGCACAGCTCCCGCCGACCCAGCCCTCGATCGTTCCGTCCGGATGGATGATCCCGGATGCGCCCGGACGGGCAGACGTCGGCCGCCGGACCGCGACGACGGTCGCGACCGCGAACGATCGACCCGCAGCCTCGAGTTCGGCAGCCCTGGCGAAGACCGAGCCGTCCATCAGGTGGTCCCGTCGGTCCCGTGACCGTCGGTCAACTGATCCCCTTCTCGTGGAGGATGGCCCAGATCTTCTGGGGCGTCATCGGGATGTCGACGTTGCGAACGCCGAGATGCCAGAGCGCGTCCACCACCGCGTTGGCGATGGCGGGCGGCGCCCCGACCGTGGCCGACTCGCCGACCCCCTTGGCACCGATCGGATGATGCGGCGACGGGGTGGTCGTCTTGCCGGTCTCCCATGACGGGACCTCGACCGCGGTCGGAAGGAGGTAGTCCATGAACGTGCCGGCCATGTTGTTGCCGAGTTCGTCGTAGGTGATCTGCTCGTACAGCGACGGAGCGAGACCCATGGTCAGGCCGCCGTGGATCTGGCCGTCCACGATCATCGGATTGATGATGTTGCCGCAGTCGTCCACGGCGACGAACCGACGGACGTGGACCTGGCCGGTCCCCTTGTCGATATCGACGACGCAGATGTAGCTACCGAACGGGAAGGTCAGGTTCGGCGGGTCGTAATAGTCGACCGCCTCCAGGCCGGCCTCCATCCCCTGCGGATGGTTGGTGTAGGCCGCGAAGGCGATCTCCTGGATCGTCTTGAAGCGGTCGGGCGAGCCCTTGACGCTGAACTTGCCGGGCTCCCACTCGAGATCGTCCTCGTTGGCTTCGAGCAGGTGCGCAGCAAGCTTCCGGGCCTTTGCCTGGATCTTGCGAGCGGCCATCGCCGTCGCGGCCCCGGCGACCGGCGTCGACCGCGACGCGTAGGTGCCCAGGCCGTACGGTGCCGTGTCCGTGTCGCCGTACTCGATCTTGATGTCACCGACCGGGAAGCCGAGCTCCTCGGAGATGATCTGGGCGAACGTCGTCTCGTGGCCCTGGCCCTGGGACTGGACACCGATCCGGGCGATGACCTTGCCGGTCGGGTGGACCCGGATCTCGCACGAATCGAACATCTTGATGCCGAGGATGTCGAAGTCGTGCGACGGCCCGGCCCCGACGATCTCGGTGAAGCTGCTGATGCCGATGCCCATGAGCTCGCCCTTGGCGCGCTTCTCCGCCTGCTCCTTGCGAAGCCCGGGGTAGTCGATCATGTCCATGGCCAGCTGGAGCGCCGCCGGGTAGTTCCCGGAGTCGTACGACCAGCCGGTCGGTGTCTTGTACGGGAACTGCTCGGGCTGGATGAAGTTCTCCATCCGGAGCTGGGCCGGATCCTTGCCGATCTCGTGGGCCAGGATGTCCACGATCCGCTCGACCGCGTGGACCGCCTCGGTCACCCGGAAGGAGCAGCGGTAGGCGACGCCCCCAGGCGGCTTGTTGGTGTAGACGCCGTCGACCTCGACGAACGCGTTCGGGAAGTCGTACGACCCGGTGATGACGTTGAACAGGCCGGCCGGATACTTGGACGGGTCCGCGGCCGCGTCCGTGTAGCCGTGGTCGGCGATCGTCTTCGCCTTGAGCGAGGTGATCTTGCCGGCCTTGGTCGCGCCGATCTCGACGTGCATGTGGTAGTCGCGGGCGAACGAGTCAGCCTGGAGGTTCTCCGAGCGATCCTCGATCCACTTGACCGGCTTTCCGGTCAGGAATGACGCGGCGACGGCCAGGACGTAGCCCGGATACACCGGCACCTTGCCCCCGAAGCCACCGCCGATGTCGTGCGTCTTGACCCGGATGTTCTGCTCCGAGATCGGCAGGCCTGCTCCGGCGGCGACGAGGGCCAGGACCGTCCGGATGGCGTGGGGCGCCTGTGACGTCATGTGGAGGGTGAGCTGCTCGCGGACCGGATCCCAATCTGCCACGCAGCCGCACGTCTCGATCGAGGCGACGTGGATCCGCGGGATATAGATGTCCTGCTCGAGGTGGACCTCGGCCGCGGCGAGATCGGCGTCGGTCGCCTCCCGGTCGCCGGATTCCCAGTGCCAGATATGGTTGGTCTGCTTGTCCGGGCCACGGTCCGGCCGGAGGACGAACGCGTCGGGCTCGAGCGCCTTGAACGGGTCCACGATCACCGGCAGCGGCTCGTAGTCCACGAGGACGGCGGCCACACCATCGGCGGCGGCGTAGCGGGAGGTCGCGATGACGGCCGCGACCTCCTGTGCCTGGTACATCACGGTGTCCACGGGGAGCACCATCTGCATGTCGCCCGCCAGCGTCGGCATCCAGTGGAGCTTGTAGCCCTCCAGGTCCTTGCCGGTCACGACGGCGGCGACGCCCGGGATCTTGAGGGCCTCGGATGCGTCGATGCTCTTGATCTTGGCGTGGGCATACGGACTGCGGACGATGTCCAGCCACAACTGGCCGGGCAGGTTCACGTCTTCGATGTATTCGCCCTGGCCGCGGATGAACCGCGGGTCCTCCTTGCGCTTGACCGAGTGACCCATGCCACCGATCGCGGCGCTGGTACGGGGCTCTGCCTGTGTCGTCATCTCGTCACTCCCCGCTCAGCCGGCCGCGACCGGCGAACCGGTCTGGGTCTCGGCGGCGGCGGCCATCTCCGCGGCCGCCTGCTGGATGGACTTCACGATGTTCACGTACCCCGTGCAGCGGCACAGGTTGCCGCTGATGCCCTCACGTATCTCCTGCTCGGTCGGGTCGGGGTTCTCGGCGAGGAGCCAGGCTGACTGCATGATCATGCCCGGGGTGCAGAACCCGCATTGCAGCCCGTGCTGATCCCAGAAGGCCTGCTGGAGCGGGTGAAGCGTCGGCTCGGTGGCCATCCCCTCGATCGTCGTGATCTCCCGGCCATCGGCCTGGACGGCGAGCATCGTGCAGGACTTGGCGCTGTTCCCATCGACGTGGACGGTGCAGGCGCCACAATTGCTCGTGTCGCAGCCGACGTGGGTGCCGGTCAGGCCGAGCGTGTCGCGGATGTAGTGGACGAGCAGGAGGCGAGGCTCGACGTCCGATTCGTGGGTCTCGCCATTGACCGTGACCGAAATGCGCTGGGTCGTCATCGGTGGCCTCCTTACGCGTACGCTTGCGCGCGCTCGGTGGCGCGTCGAAGGGCTCTGAGCGTCAACTCGGCCGCCATCGCTCGTTTGTACTCGACCGGACCGCGAACATCGCCGAACGGGCGACTCTGCTCCCCGGCGGCGGCACCGGCTTCCCGGAACAGGGCGTCGGATGGTGCCTTGCCTTCGAGGACCGCCTCGGCATCGGTCGCGGCGAAGGGCGCCTCGGCGACACCGGTGATCCCGATCCCGGCCCGCTTGATCCGGCCATCCGGGCCGAGGGCGACGAACGCGGCCACGGCGACGGTCGCGAAGTCACCGACCTTGCGCTCCAGCTTCTCGTAGGCGCCCCCGGCGCCCGGCGGGCGCCTGGGCAACCGGACCTCGGTCAGCACTTCGGTCGGCTCGATGGCGGTCTGGAACGTGTCGACGAAGAAGTCGCGCGCCGCGACCGTACGCTCGCCCGCCTGGCTCCGACAGACCAGCGAGGCGCGCGTCGCGAGGAGGACGGCCGGCCAGTCCGAGGCCGGATCGGCATGGGCGACCGACCCACCGATCGTGCCCCAGTTGCGCACCTGGGGATCGCCGATGACCGCGGTCACGTCGCGAAGAAGCGGGTAGTGGTCGGCGACGATCGCCGATTCGTGGATCTGGCGATGGGTCGCCCGTCCCCCGATCCGCAGGTCATCGTCGGTCTCGATGATGGTGTCCATGCCGTCGATGTCGCGGAGGTCGACGAGCAGGGCCGGCTGCGCGAGCCGGAGCTTGATCAGGGGCAGGAGGCTGTAGCCCCCGGACAGGATCTTCGCTTCCCCTTCCCGATCCTTGAGGATCCGCAACACCTCGTCGAGATTCGCCGGTCGGACGTAATCGAATTGGGCTGGAATCATCGCGCTGGGACCTCCTCCCCGCCGCGGGCGGGTTCGATGTCGGCCCATCCGGCCCGGATGGGCGCAGAGCGGTTGGCGACGACCACGGTCCCTCGCGGTGTCCTTGACAGCGACGGAGGAGGGTCCGCGACTCGGGGGAAGCGTTGCCGAACAGTATCGACCCGGTATCAGCCGGGCGTCAACGTAGACCGTGTCGTGCCGGTCGACCCGCCGGTCAGCCCGGTTCCCAGGTGACGACCCCGAGATCGATCGGGCCGCGACCGCGGATGGTCCACCCCTGATCGTCCTCGACGGCCAGGTCGTCGAGGGTCGATCGCAGCGCCTCGCCCTTCGGGCCCGCCGGGTCGATCCAGAGCTGACGGACCGCGAATGCGGCGAGCGAGTCGCGGGATTCGTAGCGGCGCGTCTCGGCCGCCACCCACTGGACGGTCGGGTGGCGCCCACGAGCGACGAGCAGGTCGATCAGATCGGGCAGGGCGGGCAGGGCCGCTCGGGACTCGCCGTGCACGGGGGGCCAGAACGGATCGGCGGCCGAGGCCGGCATCTGCTCCATCATGACCGCCACGCAGGCGCGACCCGCTGCCGCCTCCATCGCGTCGAGGAAGGGTCCGATCGCCTCGATGTCATATCCCACGTGGGCGATCAGGGCGACATCGGCGGCGAGTTCCGCGGGCCGAAGGTCTGACGGCGGCCAGCGACTTTCGATCGTCGTGACATTCTCGATCCCGTGGTCCTCGGCGATCTCTCGCAAGGCGCCGAGCATCGACGCCGACGCATCGAGCGCGATGACCCGGCCACCAGATGGAGCGAGCGCACGCGCCACCGGGAGGGCATATCGACCGGCGCCAGCGCCGATGTCGAGCCAGGATTTGCCCGGTCGGGTCATCCCGAGGAGGAGATCGAGGACCGGGTCGTCAGTCCTCGTCGGGTCGGCCCGGAACATCGAACTGACGGGCGCATAGAAGTCGGTGCCGTCGGGGACCTCGCGCACCCGATCGACCTGATCGCGATTGGCCCGGACCCGGGATGCCCACGCCTCCTCGGCGACGCTGGCAAGATCGGCTTGCGTGTCCACGTCCGGATTATCTCCCGGGACGCGCACGACGAGCACTCGGTCGGGATGGGCGTCGATGATCGGACCCAGCCCGCGGTCGCCGGTCGCGTCGGCCACGATGCCGAACGCGGATCGCCCGATCAGAACGGGATTTCGTCCACGCCCATGGTCGAACCCCGGCACCACGATCGGCCGGGCCTCGTCCCCCGCGGCCCCGATGAGCGACGCGATGACGTCGACCGAGAGCAACGGCTGGTCGCCCAGAACGATCAAGACGGCGGATGCGTCGCCACGGACCATGTCCATCCCCAGGCGGAGCGAACTCGACAGACCGTCATCCGGCCGCGGATTGACGATCCGCCGTTCGGCCCGCCAGGAGATCGCGGACTCGACCGCCGGCGCGTCGTCGCCGAGCACGACCGCGACCTCGGTCAACCCGGCCGCCGCCAGCGTATCGAGGACGTGCTGCAGGAGCGGTTTCCCCCCGAGCCGGGCGAGCACCTTCCCGCCCCCGAACCGCGACCCGACCCCCGCGGCGAGGACGACGGTCGCGATCCGTTGCATCACCGAGCCATCTTCCCACCATCGGGCGCGAGCGGTTCATGGGTGTCCAGCGACCGCGCCTGCATGCTGACCCGCGCCTTGACCACATGGCAACGCCCGGGTCCGGCAGTGCCGGACCCGGGCGCGTCGCCGAGCGCGGTCAGGAGGCTATCGCAAGCTCGGCGGCATCGACGTCGGTGAGGACGCGTCCGTCCCGCATCCGGATCGTCCGGTCGCAGGCCGCCCCGACCGCGGGATCGTGGGTCACGATGATGAAGGTCTGACCCGACTCACGGTTCAGTCGACGCAACAGTCCGAGGACCGCAGCCGACCGGGCGCTGTCGAGGTTGCCGGTCGGCTCGTCCCCGATGACCAGGCGCGGCCGGTTGACGAGCGCCCGGGCGATGGCGACACGCTGCTGCTCACCACCCGACAGCTCGGCCGGGCGGTGACCCGCCCGGTCGCGGAGACCGACGAGGTGGAGTGACTCGAGCGCAACCGTCCGGGCCTGTGCCCGGGACGATCCGGCGTATTCGGCCGCGAGGGCCACGTTTTCGGCCGCCGACAGCGTCGAGACGAGGTTGAACGACTGGAAGACGAAGCCGATGTCCGTCGCCCGGATCCGGGTCCGCTCCGTATCCGACAGGCCGATCATCGACCGTCCGCCGAACCGGAGGTCCGGGGCCGGTCCGTCCGCCTCGTCGGGCGAGTGGAGCAGGCCAAGGACGTGCATCAGGGTCGACTTCCCGCAACCGGACGGACCCATGATCGCGACCATCTCGCCTTCGTCGATCGAGATGTCGACGCCCTGGAGGGCCTCGATCACATTGGTCCGGGACAGCTTGTACGACTTGCGCAGGTTGGTGGCTTCCAGGATGGTCATCTCGGACTCCTATTCGTAGCGGAGGGCGGTGACCGGGTCGAGCCGGGCCGCGCTCCAGGCGGGGAAGATCCCGGCGATCACGCCGAGGATCGTGGAAAACGCGAAGGCGAAGAGGACAGTCCCCGGCGTCAGCTCGAACAGGACCGTGCCGGCGGCCCGTCCTGCCTCGTTGGCAAGGAGGACGACGATGACGCCGAACGCGATGCCGATCAGGCCGCCGATGGCGCCGATCACGCCGGCTTCGGCGATCAGTTCACGGACGACCCGTCGCCGGCTGGCGCCGATCGCCCGACGGACGCCGATCTCGCGGGTCCGCTCGGCGATCGACATCGCCATCGTGTTGATGATCGACATGCCACCAACGAGCAGGGCGATCAGGCCGATCCCGATGATCACGGCGTTGAAGATGCTGACCGAGCTGCCGATAGCCTGGTCGTACTCCGCACCGGTCATCGCCGACAGGTCGGGCAGCGCCGCCTCGATGGCGGTGGCGACGGCCCGATGGTCCGAGCCCGGCGCCGGGTAGACGATGAACTGGCTGGCGATGTCCGCAGCAGCGACCCGATCGCGGATCACCGGGGGCAGGTCCTCGTGGAGCAGGTCCTGGGCCGTGGTGAACGGGACGATGACCGTGGTGTCCGGACTGGTCAGCGTCGGTTCCAGGATCCCGACGACCTCCAACGAGCGACCGTGGGTCGTGACCTCGTCACCGACCACGACGTGGTGCTTGCTGGCGAAGGTCGAGCCCAGCACGGCGACGTCATGGCCCTCGTCGGTGGCCTCCAGGTCGCGACCGGACGCCAGATGCAGCTTGACCGTCTCACGACCCTGGTCGGCGCCGATCGGCGTGGCCACGATCTGTTCAGGAGTCCCGAACGACACGCCGGCGACGTTCTCGGCCAGCATGCTGACGCTCGGAACGACCACATCGACGCCCTCGACAGTGGACAGCGTGTCGAGCAGGCTGAGCTGCATCGGAGCACCACCGAAGCCAGCCAGCCCACCGTCGCTGACCGCGATCTTGTTGGCGTAGTACTCACTCCCGCCGTCGACCAGCGCGTTGATCTTGTTGGCCATCGCACTGAACACGACGAGCGCCCAGATCCCGATGGCGATGCCGACGATGGTCAGGCTCGTCCGGAGCCTGCGTCGACCGAGTTCGCGGAGCATCCGCATGATGTCCCTCCCGTCTGTCGGCCGATCCCATCGACCGGCTGCGTGCCCACAGGGTCGGGTCCGGACCGTCGCGTGCCATCGGGGCGCACCCGAGACTCTCAGCAGGGCTAGCCCTGCCCGGCCGGTGGTACGAGGGGCTGCGGACACGGACTGACGGCCGGTGCAGGCGATGCACCGGCCGTCACTGAGTGGCGAGGCCGACCGCGCCGGCCCCGGTCGATCAGAACTCCTGTCGATCGAACACCAGCTTCGCGCCGACGACGATCACCAGCATCGAGACCAGCCAGCTGATAGGGATCGTCAACGGGGCCGGTTCCCCCACGACGACCGCCTGCGCCCACCGTCCGATGGCGGTCGGCGACAGCTCGTCCAACCACGGCACCATACCGCCCAGCATCTGCGGCACGAACAGGACCGCGAGCGCGACCGCTGCGATCCCGGCCGTGGAGCGGATACCCGCCCCGAGACCGATCGTCAGGGACAGGAACAGGGCCGGCACCGCGAGGAACAGGACGGTGAACGATCCGACCACCTCGAGGTCCGGCAGGGATCCATAGGCGACCGTCGCCACGCCGACCGCCACTGTCATCGGCAGGATCACGGCGACCAGGCTGAAGACGATCATCGAGGCTGCGAACTTCGCTGCGAGGATGCTCGTCGGCGAGACCGGATTGGTCAGGCTCCAGGCGAGCGTTCCTCGATCGCGTTCGACCGAGATGATGGTCATCGTCGCGATGATCGCCATCAGGGCGACGACCTGGCCGCTCCAGCCGAGCAGCACGTTGGCCGTCGGATCGGTCGACACGTCGAGGGCGTATCCGCCTTCGACCGTCGCCTGCTCGATCCGGGTGAGCATCGTCGTGAAGATCGCGATGGCGATCGACAGACCCGCGATCACGAGGATCTTGGGGCCGTGCAGCCACTCGGCGAGCTCCTTGCGCAACGTGTTGCCGAAGCCGAGGAACATCCCGCCGGCGGGCTCGTTCACGGATGGAGACTCGATGGTGATGAAACGGGCGGTCATGCCGCCACCTCCTTCTGATCGATGAGGCGCAGGAAGACGCTTTCAAGATCGAGCGTTTCCGGCTGGTTGCTGATGAGGGTCAGTCCGGCGTCGACCGCGAACCTCGTGATCGAGCGCTGGACGTCGACGGTGGCACCCTCGCGGGTACCGACGTCGTAGGTGGTCCGTCCGGGTACCTCGGCGATGAGCGCGACCGAGGCGACGCCCGGGATCGCCCGGATCCCTGCCGCAGTCTCGGGCCCGGCGTCATCAACGACGACCCGCAGGACGTTCTGGGTGAATGACGACAGCAGGACCTGGGTCGGTGCCGCCTTGACGAGCCGGCCGTGATCGAGGATCGCGACGTGGTCGCTGACCCGCTGGACGTCGTCGAGGATGTGGGTCGAATAGAAGACCGTGGTCTCGCCCTTGAGCTCACGCATGAGGTCCAGGACGTCCTTGCGGCCGATGGGATCGAGCGCCGAGACGGGCTCGTCGAGGAGGATGACCGCGGGGTTCCCCACCAGGGCCTGGGCGATGCCCAGTCGCTGGCGCATCCCGCCCGAATAGCCGGCAGTCGGGCGGTCCCCGGCATCCGCGAGTCCGACCCGCTTCAGAAGCGCGTCGATGCGCGCTTCGCGTCCATCGTCGCGGGCGCGGTAGCGAGCGACATGGCGCAGCGTCTCGCGACCGGTCATCCAGCCGTAGAAGCGCGGATCCTGTGACAGGTAGCCGAGATGTCGGCGGTGGTCGCCCGCGGCCGATACCGGGACTCCGGCGATGGTGGCGCTGCCAGCCGTTGCACGGGTCAGGCCGGCAAGCACCTTCAGTGCCGTCGTCTTGCCGGCCCCGTTCGGGCCGAGGAAGCCGAAGATCGTGCCAGCGGGCACGTCGAGGGTGAGGTCGGTCAGGGCCGGGACGTCGCGATAGTGCTTGGTCAGGCCGACCGTCGAGATGGCGTTCGTCATCGGTGGGACTCCTTGCTCCGAGGGTTGGTTTGGCATGCCACAAGCCTCTGGCCGGAGCCGCGTACCGGCATCGGGGACCACCCGCGAACGCCGGCAGGGTCTACCCTGCCCGGTCGCCGGGCAGGGTCAGGCGATCGGGATGTCCGCCGCCACGAGGGTGCCCTGGCCGGGCGGGCTGTCCACGGTCAGCGTCCCGCCGAGTGCCGCAACTCGATCGTGCAGCCCCTCGATCCCGGTGCCGCGGCCACGGTCGGCGCCACCGACGCCATCGTCGCTGACCTCGACCCGCAACGAGGTCGCCGTGCACCGTACGCCGATCCCGACCCTGGTTGCCGCGGCGTGCTTGGCCGCATTCGCGAGCGCCTCGGACACGACGAAATAGGCCGTCGCTTCGATCGGAGCCGGGAGCCGACGATCGGGTTGGTCGGTGACCACCGCGGGGACCACGGACCGTTCCGCCAGGTTCGTCAGGGCGGGCCCGAGTCCAGCCTCGGTGAGGATCGCCGGATGGATGCCGCGGGCAAGTTCGCGCAGCTCGGCGATCGCCACCCTGAGCTCCTCGGCCGCATCGTCCGCGGCGGCCGCTGCCGCCGGGTCCAGCTCCGGTGTGTCGTGAAGCTTCGAGCGGAGCAGCCGCAGCGACAGCGACAGCGCGACCAGGCGCTGTTGGGCACCGTCGTGCAGATCTCGCTCGAGCCGTCGTCGTTCGGCATCGGCGACCTCGACGATGCGCGCCCGCGACCTCCGGAGTTCGGCATCGATGGCTCGCTGATCGGTGAAGTCCCGGATGATGGCGGTGGCCTCATCCGGTCCACTGGCCGTGACCCGAGCTTCGAACTCGCGACGCCCGATCTCCGTGTCGATCGAGAAGTCGAACGTCTGGACGCCGCCCTGGTCGAGCGCCCGCTGGGTCGCCGATTGCGCCTCGACGCCGACCCACCCCCGCATGCGGTCGAAGGTCCTAGCCACCGACACGGCCGTCGGCGACGCGCCGGGGCCAGCCCCGACCCCTCGGACGTTGGTCGGGGTGCCGTCCCGGCTGATCCGGATGATCCGGTCCGGGATGGCGTCGATCAGGGCCTGCATCCGGTATTCGCTTTGGCGAAAGAAGCCGATCAGCAGCGCGATCGGGATGGCCGCTGGTGCCAGGTCGTTGATCGCCACGAGCACGTCGCCCAGGGTGTCCGAGACGTCGAAGATCCGGCGACCCAGGTTGATGGCCAGACTGACGATGAAGACCGTCCCGGCGACGAGGACGGGCAAGAGCTCTCGGCGCGATCGCGAAGGCGCCGTGACCCAGCGGCGCAGGATCATGACGATGGTCAACGTGACCAGCGCGATCCCGACGAAGAGACCATTGATCCCTTCGTTGACGACGAGGGGCGCAGGGACGAACTGGACCATGTTCAACGCCGTCGTGCCGATCAGCAGGATGGCGATCGCCACACGGTCGGCACCAGGCCTGAGTTGCCCGCTTGGATAGGCCAGGACCAGGGCGAAGATGTACACCGTCGGGATGTCGTACAGCGCGTTCCCAATGTCTGCCCAAACAGGGAGGCCGGTCATCGCGATCGCCTGCAACCACCAGGTCAGACCGACCGCCGTCATCTTCATCCCGGTCTTGTTGGCCGGGGCGTGGTCCCAGATCGCCAGGCCGCCGTACAGGTAGGTCAGACCGATCGCGAGGTGGAGCAACGCCACCCGCGCTGGCTCGCCGGCGTTGATGGCGAGCACCTCGGCTCCGACCGAGACCAGTGTGCCGACGACCGCGATGACGACGCGCAGGGTTCGACCGTGCATCGCGTGACTGTGCCACACGACCTCCTGCCGGGACAGCAGGGTTGACCCTGAGATCGCACGGTCCATCCGGGTTATCCCTGTGGTCGACCACGACCGGACCTGCGACGATGTCGCGGTGAAGACGATCCTGATCATCGATGACAATCCCGGCTTCCGCCGTCAGGCGCGGGCAATACTAGAAGCCGACGGCCTCGATGTCGTCGGCGAGGCGGTGGACGGCGCCTCGGGCCTGACGGCGTTCCGCTCCCTGCGGCCGGACCTTGTCCTGCTCGATATCGGGCTTCCCGACATCGACGGGTTCGAGGTCGCCCTGCGACTCGCAGCCGGCGATCCGAAGCCGCTGGTCGTCCTGACCTCGAGTCGTTCGGCCAGCGAGTACGGCCCCCGACTCAGCGGCAGCCCGGTTGTCGGTTTCGTCCCGAAGGATGAATTGTCCGGGGCGGCGATCCTCGGTATGGTCGCCGCCTTGTGACGCTCCGCATCGTCCTGGCCGACGACTCCCTGCTGTTGCGCGAAGGGATCGCGCGCCTGCTGGCGGAGGCCGGGTTCGAGGTCGTCGCCCAGGCCGGCGATGCAACGGACCTGATCAAAGCGGTCCGTGAGCACGAGCCGGATGTCGTCATCACCGACATTCGGATGCCACCCACTCATACCGACGAGGGTCTGCGCGCCGCGGAAGCCATCCGCGCCGAGCACGGGAGGTCGGTCGGGATCCTCGTCCTCTCGCAGTACGTCGAGACGACCTTCGCCCTGCGCCTGGTCGCCGATGGCGAGGGTGGCATGGGCTACCTGCTCAAGGACCGTGTCGACGACCTTGACGAACTGTCGGACGCCGTGCGCCGGGTCGCCAAGGGCGGGTCGGTCATCGATCCGGCGGTCGTCGCCCAGCTCGTGGGGCGCCGACGCGAGAAGTCCCCGATCGACGACTTGACGGAGCGAGAACGCGAAGTGCTGTCGCTGATCGCCGAGGGCCGCTCGAACCAGGCGATCTGCGACCAGCTGTTCCTCGCCCCGAAGACGGTCGAAGCGCATATCGCCAACATCTTCTCGAAGCTCGAACTGCTGCCGGCTCCCGACGATCACCGTCGGGTCCTGGCCGTGCTGGCCTATCTCCGAGGCTGACCCCGAAGGCCAGGTGCCGCCCCGGGATCCAGGTTGGTGGCCGGGCGACGGGACCTCAGATACGACTCGCGCCGATGGCATCGGCCGTCGCCCCACCGCTCCCGGTGTCGACGATGGTGACGCCCTTGACGAGGAGCCACAGCGCCAGCCCGACCTCCGCGAGGACGCTCACGACGAGGCCCGGCACATGGATCGCGGGATAGTCCGGCAGGATCAGGGCCTGGACGAACCAGACGATCACGGCGACCCCGTCAAGGAGGAGAAGCGCCCCGAGGACGCGTGGAAGGAACTCGGACTTGTAGACGAGATAGCCGAGCGGGAAGAGCCATGCCCCGAAGAACAGCTGCGCCATCACGAAACCGGTCTTGTAGACACTGATGGACAGGAACGCCAATCCCTCCAGCTGACCCGCTGAGTAGCCCTGCAGGTGGTTGGTGCCGTCCGCCATCAGCATCGCGGCGGCCAGCGGGAGCATGCTCGCGCACTGGATCGCCACGCCGATGGCGTTGAGCACGAGGAAGAGCAGGGCCAGGTCCCGGTTGACCGGTCGCAGAAGGACGAAGAGGCCCCAGGCGGCCATGACAAAGAGGAATGCCGAGATCAGGGCAACCACCAGACCGAGGCGGAATGACGGTTCATTCGTGGCGATCGCCTGCTGGACCTGCTCCGCGCTACCGAGGCCGATGTGCCCGAGCAGGTCGGCGAGGACCGACGTCAGGATGAATCCGAGATAGAGCCCTCCAGTGACCCTCGCGATCCTGCCCTGCGCCAGGTGATCGGTGCCGTGCATCGGGTTCCTCCTCGGATGCCGCCCGTTGTCTGAGTTCGGGCGACGGCTCGGGGGCCTGCACGCCATACCCCAGGAGCGCAGCGACGCCCACCGTTCGCCCAGACTGTCGACCCGGACCGCCGTCCGACGCCAGAGCCATTCGGCCTACCGGGCGCACGCCGACGGACCCGGCCGACCTGACGTCGACCGGGCCAGTCCGAGTTCCGCGAGTCGTCAGCTGACGGCGCCGGCCATCCCCGTCGCCTCGACAGCACCCGTTTCGGGCGTCGCCCGGAACGTCCGCCAGAGCAGGAGGACGACGGCCCCGAACCCGAGGAACGCCACCACACCACCGATGAACGGGACGATACTCACCAGCTGCAGGACCGCCAGACCGACGACCGCGGCGAGATACGGACGCTCGCGAGTGACCGTCGGAGTCAGCCGCGCCAGGATCTGATCGCCGAGCCAGACGCCCGCGACCAGGTACCCGGCGAACGCGAGCACCGGCAGGACGCCGATCAGGATCGCGATCCCGAGCGGGATACCGACGATCGTCACCATGGCGAGGAACGCCGCCAGCACGACGCCGATCGATCCGGCCAGACCGGCGACGATCGTCGCACCCGGTTCACCCTGGATCAGGGCCCCGGCCGCCCGGAGCTGGCGCGAGGCCACTCCAGCCGCCACGAGCCCCGTCGCCGCGGCGAGCACGTAGAAGCCGAGGTAGATCAGGATCGCCACCGAGGCAAGAACCGCCGCTGTGCCGGGCCAGTCGACGCCGTCGGCACCTTCCACGATCTGTCCTTGCACGACCGATCCGGGCGCCTGCACGACGGACGACTCGAACGTACGGATGTCACCCGAGATGGTCGTCGCGCTGTCCAGGGTCACCGTGCTTGACACAGCGACGATCCCGGATGCGGTCGACCCAACGAAGGCAGCCGACCCGTTGACCACGACGACGCCGTCGGCATCGCCGAGGATCGTCGCTGCGCCGTCATTGACAACCAGCAGGTCGACGTGGTGACCGGCTGGAAGCGTGATGTCCCCACCGGTGCTGATGATGATGTGGTCCGCGTGGTCCCACGGCTCGGCCGCGGCGGCGACCGGTAGCAGGACGAACAGGCCGAGGAGAATCGCGGTCGCGATGCCGATGATGCGGTTCATTCATTCGCTCCTTCCGTCCGGATCGCCCCGATCGGCGATCCGGCTTCGTTGGGTGTGGGTCAGGACGACGTATCCACGCCGTCCTGGAGGCGGGCCTCGACGTCGGAGGCGTCGATGGCCCGCGAGAATCGGAGGTCGAGGATCCGGTCGAAGGCGACGTCGTCACCCGGGCACTCCGGCTCCACGAGCAGGAATGCGCGCCCGGACGCATCGATCGACAGGCTGTCTTCGACGTCGCATGGACCGCCGCTCCAGATGAGCCGCAACGTGGAAGCGTCCACGTTCGTGACCGCCACCTCGTACGGGACGACCGATGCGCCGTCCCCGGGCGTCCCGGATCGTGCTTCGACCAGCGTCCCCGATCCATCGGAGATGTCCACGGTCACAGCGCCGGCGGCAACCACCAACGAGACCGCTGGGGTGGTCATCGGCAGCGCCGACGAGGCGGCAGTCGACGAAGCCGTCGGGGACGGCGACTGGGAGACAGCCGGGGTGCATGCAGCCGCGAGCGCCACGACCAAGAGAGCCAGCCCGGCGGACCGGCCGGGGATGCGGGGTGTATCCATAGGGACCTCTCTGCGATCCGGAGGTCGTGTGAAGGCCGACTCCATGTCCTGCCCCGGTATCCCCGGTGCCTGGACAGCGTCGTGGACCAGCCCGTTGATGCCATCGGGGCACACCCGCGACTGCGATCAGGGATTACCCGGTGAGCAACCGCGCAGGGATACCCGCGGGCCCGGAGAGCGCCCGACCTGCCGACGGTTCAGCCGGGTGACACCGCCGCGCCCGGCGTCGCGATCGCCTGCTCCTGCATCGGCCGACCGGAACCGCCGTACCGCTCGGCGACGATCTCGGCCAGGATGGCCAGGGCGGTCTCCGCGGGCGCCCGCCCGCCGAGGTCGAGACCGACCGGGCCGCGCAGTCGTGCCAGCTCCGATTCGGTGACACCCGCCGCGAGGAGCCGCGCACGCCGATCCGCCTGGGTCTTGCGCGACCCCACCGCGCCGACGTACCGACAACCGCGTCGCAACGCCTCGACGATTGCCGGCTCATCGAACTTGACGTCATGCGACAGGACCGCGACCGCATCGTTCGGACCGAGGCCGATCTCTTCGGCTACCTCATCGGGCCACCCGACGACCAGTTCATCCACATCGGGGAACCGCTCCCGGGTCGCGAAGGCGGCACGGCCGTCGACGACCACCGTCTCGAACCCGAGTTCGCCGGCCAGGCGCGCGAGCGAGCGAGCGACTTCCACACCGCCGACCATGACGAGTCTCGGCCGGACGGGGAAGACCTCGATGAAGTACGAGCGATCGCCCAGGTCCACGGTCCGTGACAGACCTCGCTGCAGCGCCGTCATCGCCGCATCCCTCAGGGTCGCGTCCAGGTCCTCCGAACCGGTCGTCCCCGCCACTCCCCCATCATCAGCCACCACCAAACCGGCTTCGGGCGGCGCGCCGTCGCCCGGTGCGTGGGGACCGAAGGCGCCCGGTGGCGAATCGGCGGGGAGCGGCGTGATGACGGCCGAACCATGGCCACCCGCCCCGACCGACTGACGCGCCGCCTCGATCACGGCGATCGGCACGACCGGCTCGACGAGTACGTCGATCGTGCCGCCGCAGGCCAGGCCGACGTCCCATGCCTCCTCGTCGCTGATCCCGTACCGGATGACTCGAGCGTGGCCGGTGGCCCTCGCCCGGTCGATCTCCTCGGCGGCTGCGCCCTCGACGCACCCGCCGCTGACCGAGCCGGCGATCCGGCCATCCGTCGCATACAGGAGGACGGCCCCTTCCGGTCGGGGGGCGGACCCGAAGGTCCGGACCACCACCGCACGGCCGATCTCGGTCGGATCGATACCAACCGATCCCCAGCCGTCGAGCGTATCGAGGAGTTCCTTCACCGCAATGGCCTCGCTGCGTTCCGATCGATGGTCTCACCGCCGACGAATGACGGGGGAAGGCCGACGGCTGGGCCGCCGGTCCCGGGCATCGCCGCATGGGCTGCGGCTTCGCTCCCTCGTCGCGTGTCACTGGCCCGGACACCACCGAGGATCTCGCCGAGCCGCTCGAGCGAAGCGACCGTCCCGGCCGGCAGGAAGTCGTCGACATAGGGATACGCGGCCCGCATCCCGCCGGCCAGCGGCTGGTACCCAGGTGTGCCGGCGAGCGGATTGAGCCAGATGAGGCGGTGACAATTCCGCCGGAGTCGGGCCGTCTCGGTGGCAACGAGGTTTGGATCCCCCCGGTCCCACCCGTCGGACACCACGATCACGACCCCGGACGTTCGGAGTGACCGCCGCGCCCATTGCTGGTTGAAGGTGCGGAAGGACTCCCCGATCCGGGTCCCGCCGGCCCAGTCGTTGACCGAGTCGGCGACTCGAGCGAGCGCCCGGTCGCGATCGCGATCGCGCAGCAGGCGCGTCACCCGGGTCAGGCGCGTCCCGAACACGAATGACTCGGTCCGGACCTCCGACGCCGCGGACAACGCCTGCACGAAACGCAGCAGCAGACGCGAATGCCGTTCCATGGAACCGGAGATGTCGCACAGGACCACGAGCGATCGGGGTTCGCGGACTTGTCGCTTCCAGACCCAGTCGAGCATCTGGCCGCCGGTCCCGAGATTCCTCCTGAACATCGCCCGCGGAGCAAGTCGGCGACCGTGTGCGTGGAGTTCATATCGACGCGTCCGGCGCCGCTCCAGGCTCGGGACGAGGAGGTCGACGAGGCGCTCGGCTTCGCGCAACTCGGCCGGCGTCATGCGGTCGAACTCCCGGTGCCGGAGGACTTCGCCCTGCGAGTACGCGTCCGGAGCCACGACCACGCCCTCGATGGGGCTGTCCTCATCGTCGTCGCCGTCCTCGCCGGTCGGGATCGGGATGCCACGCTCGTCGGGGGCCATCTGCCCTCGCGGCTGACCGTCTTCCGGCGGTGTCGCCCCGGGCATTTCGTCCTCCGCCGGGGAATCGTCGGGCATCCCGAGGGTCGGCGGCTGGAACTCGTCCGAGAAGGCCGATCCGCGCTGCCGCCACCACCGATCGAAGGCGGCATCGTAGACGGCCCGCTCGTCGCGCCGCCGGACGAAGACGGCAGCACCGGCCGCCCGGACCTGCTCCCGATCCGACAGGTCGACGAGCGTCAGTGCGCGAGCGAAATCGACGGCTGCGCCGAGATCGATCGACAGGTGTGCGACGCGCAACGACCGGCCGAACCCGACCGCTTCGCGCAACAGGCGCCGGCCATCCACCTCCGGGCCGAACGGCGCGCGGATGATGGCTGGATCAGACATCGGGCGATCGTGCCGGCTGGTCAGCCGGCAGCGGCCTCGTCGAGATAGCGGCGGGTCCCGTCACCCCGAACCTGGCGGATGTCCTCCTCGTACTTGAGGATGACGCCGAGGGTCTCGTCGACCAACTCGGGCGCAAGCTCGCGAGCACCGAGCGACAGGAGGGCTGCTGCCCAGTCGAGCGTCTCGGCGATCCCGGGCACCTTGGTCAGATCCGCCTCGCGCAGCCGGTGGATGAAGCCGACGACCTCGCGGGCGAGGCGTTCCGGAGCGTCCGGGACCTTGGCCAGGACGATCTCGTATTCCTTCTGGGCGGTCGGATAGTCGATCCAGTGATAGAGGCATCGGCGCTTCAGCGCATCGTGGACTTCGCGTGTCCGGTTCGAGGTGAGGATGACCCTGGGCGGTGTCAGCGCCTTGATCGTGCCGATCTCCGGGACCGTCACCTGGAAATCGGACAGGATCTCCAGGAGGTATGCCTCGAACTCCTCGTCGGCCCGGTCGATCTCATCGATGAGCAGGACCGGGGCGATCCCCTCGGGCGCCTCCAGGGCCTGGAGGAGAGGCCGTCGGATGAGGAAGTCCGCCCCGAAGATGTCGTGGGCGGTGGCGCGATCCGCCTCACCGCGGGCCTCGAGCAGGCGGATCTCCAGCATCTGGCGTGGATAGTTCCACTCGTAGACGGCCGTGTTGACGTCGAGGCCCTCATAGCACTGCAGCCGGATGAGCGGAGCGCCGAGCGACACCGCGAGCACCTTGGCAAGCTCCGTCTTCCCGACGCCGGCCTCGCCTTCGAGCAGCAGCGGGCGACCCAACTCGAGGGCCAGGAAGACCGCGGTCGCGAGAGACCGATCGGCGATGTAGTCGCGGCCCCGGAAGTCGTCCTGGATCGCCTCGATGGATCGGGTCCCGGCAGGCCGGGCATCGCGGTCGGTCATCAGGGGAATCTACACGTCGCGACCGGGTCGCATGCACGCCATCTCCTCGACTCGACGCGCGACCCGGTATGCAATGGGCGATCCGCAGCTCTCGGTGTGCGTCAGTCCTTGCCGCAGACCTCGGCGTCGGAACAGTGGATGACGGTCCCACCTACGATCGTCGCGACGACATCCATCGCCCGGATCTCGTCGGGAGTGGCGGAGGTGACGTCGCCGGACAGGATGGTCACGTCGCCGAGGGCGCCCGGGGCGAGGTGGCCTCGACGCTCCTCGTCGCCGACGGCCCAGGCAGCGTCCGAGGTCACCGCCCGGAGCCCCTGCTCCGCGGTCAGCAACTGGTCGAGCAACCAATCGGGTGTGTCCGGCCTCGTACGAACTCGCCCGTCCATCCCGGCCGCGATCTGGTCGAAGGGCCGACCGATGTCATCGACCAGCCCGTCCTCGAAGGTCCATGGCGCGTCGGTCGCCGACGCGACATGCAGCCCGGCGTCCACGAGATCTCGCCAGCGGGCGAGCAGTTCCGCTGCCTCGCCGGGATCGTCCCGATCGAATTCAGCCAGCACCCTCGGGTCGAGAATCCAGTCGGCGGCTCCGTCAAGGTGGATCACGGCAGCGATGTCCATCGCGACGACGCGAGCCAGCTGGTCATCGGTCACCTGGATGAGGTGCTCGATCCGATGATGGAGAGGGTTCGGCCCGGTCGGGCCGATCGACGCCTCGAACGCATCGAGCGCCAGGTCCAGGGCCGCCGCACTCACGGAGTGGACGGAGATCTGCCAGCCGGCCTCGTTCGCCCGTCCGATGGTCGCGGTCAGCTCCGCCGGTTCCCAGTTGATGATCTTGCCCGGGCCATCGTCGAGGTGGATCTTCAGACCACGGACGCGCAGGTGGTCGCCGACGGGGCCGGGCTCGCGATCGACATACCAGTCCCCGAGGAATGCAGTCGCGTAGTTGAGGGCGAGATAGGCGTCGACACGGAAGGGCATGGCGCCATCGGCCGCGAGGGTCTCAAGCTCGAGGAGACGCTGCGGGTTGACCCATTGCTCGGAGATCGACGTCCAGCCCCGGGAGATGGCCGCATCCATCGCCTCCTCGGGCGAGCGGATACCGTAGCGGTCGCGGTCCCCGATCCAGTGCGCATGGGCATCGATGAACCCAGGGTACGCGACGCTCTGGCCGAGGTCGATGACCGGCACGTCGTCGCAGGCGAGCTCCGACAGCTCGGCCCGGCCGCCGACGGCAACAACGGCTCCGTCTTCGACCAGGACCGCCTCCGCGATGGGCGGCTCGTCCATCGTCAGGATCCGGCCGATGATGAGCAGGTTTCCGGCCTCGGATGCGCGGGGATTTCCGGCGACCGACTGGCTGCCGCACGATGATGAGGATGGCGACGACGCAGGTGTCGTGGCGCTCTGTGCACACCCGGCCACGATGGCGAGGACGATCGCGGCCGACAGACCGCGCATGGATCGACGGCAGATCATCGAGAGCCTCCCCGAGGAACGGATCGGTGGGCGGCCACAACGGCCGCCCACCGACTGGTCTAGCCGCCGAAAGTGGCCGACTCGGCCATGGCTCGCAGCTCACCGACGAGCTCCGCCGATGCTGCAGGGCCGTAGGTCGCGTCGAGGATCACGATCACACCGTTCACGTCCAGGATCCACAGCTCGTCGACCTGGCCCGCTCCCTGGGCGTTGCGCGTCGGTTCGGTGTCTGCCCCGCCTGCATAGAAGCCGTACTGCGACTGATCGCAATCGGCGAATCGTTGCTCGCGGGTCGAGTTCGGCAGGTCGTAGGTCATCGGCACGGTCAGCGTAATCGCCTTGCCGGCGTAGCCGCCCACGGTGACGGCCACTGGCGCGGTCGGGTCGCTCGACGTCTGGGTCGCGAGAGCCGCGGCGATCTCGTCGGGCGTCGTGGCCGGCATCTCCGGGATGGTCGTCGCCCAATGACAGCCATCCCCGTACACGTTGAACCCGGTTCCGGCAGGCCATGCCCACGCGAGCAACGCGCCACCGACGGTATCCGGCGGGTCCAGACCGTCGTCCGCCTTGGACAGGGCCTGGAGTTCGGTGATGGGCATCCACCCTGAAGACGGGATGTCGACGGTAATGGGGACGACTTCCTGGCCGATCTGGTACGGGCCCAACGGCAGTCCGCCGCCGATCGAGAGTGTCGGTTCGGCGGTCGAGCTCGGCGCCGGCGTCGGTGTCGAGGTCGCTGTCGGCGTTGGACTGGGTGTCGGCGATGGGCCTGGTCCGCCGACGCCGGACGAACCGAAGAGCATGACGCCACCGAGAAGGACGATGACCACGGCGGCGCTGCCGAGGCCGATGGGGATGGATCTGTTCATGACGATTCGGTTCCTCCACAGGAGGGCGCGCCAGCTTCGCTGCTGCCTGGAGGTGCGCGTGCGTTCGAACGTCGCGCGCAGGACACGATCGGGCAACTGGGTCGGGGCTTCTGCCTCGAGCCAGCGGCTGATCGTCCGTTCAAGCTGCCTGTCGTTGGCCATCACGCAGTCCTGTCATGGGCGGCCGCCGGCGGTCGTGCGTCGGCTTCGAGGGCCGCCCGCATCGCCTCGGTCGCGTAGTGAAGTCGGGATCGTGCGGTTCCCTCGGGAATCCCGAGGATCGGTGCGATCTCGGCTGCCGAGAACCCGCTGTAGAAGTGGAGGACGACCACGGCCCGCTGGTCGGGCTTCAGTCGATTGAACCCCCGTTCCAGTTGCTCCCGATCGGCGACATCACCGGTGTCGTCGCTGATCGGGACATCGAGTGATAGCAGTCGCACCTGTTGCGACCGGCGCCGCAGCTGTCGGCCCTGGTCGGCACAGGCGTTGACCACCAGGCGATAGAGCCAGGCGTCGAACCGATCCGGATCACGCAGCGAGGGAAGCTGCTGCCACGCGTTGACAAGCGCTTCCTGTACCGCGTCTTCCGCCAGGGCCGAGTCCCGAAGGATCAGGCGAGCGACCGCGTGAAGGCGATCGGCAGCGGAGGTCGCGAGGATCTCGAATGCCTCGTGGTCTCCACGGCCCGCCGCCTCGACAAGTTCGCGCCTCATCAAACGCTCCATCTCCGGCACGGCCCAGGTCGGGCCGTGTTACCTGTCATGACGGATCGGGCAGGGCAAATACTCAAACAACGTCGCCGCGGCCGATCGCGACCGCCAGTCGCGGCGGCAGAACGGGTCTACCTACCTGCGCCATCGCGCGGCGCGTCGTGTGTCTCCGAGGTCTCGGCCACCGCCGCCCTACCCCTCGGGCGCATCCAGCTCGCGGGCGTACGGCGGGAACCGGAAGCGCTGGCTGCGGGTGAGGATCCCGCCATGTCCGAGCGTAGCCACGGTCCGCTCGGATGCGGGTTCGCCCGACAGGAGGCGGGGCAGCAGGAGGTCCACGGCGGTGGCCTTCGAGTAGGCGCCGCAGGTCGGCAGACCGACGATCGCCGTCCTGCCTATCCTGGCGAGCCAGAGCATCGACCCCGGGTGCGCCGGCACGCCCCGGCGGACCACGCGGCCGCCGAGGGCGGCGATGGCAACGAAACACGCATCCAGCGGATCGGTACTGGCCGCTCCGGCAGTCAGGATCAGATCGAGCGGATCGGGTCGTCGAACGAAGTCCGCAAGGGCCGCCTCGACCGCTTCGGGGTCGTCCTGGACGTACTCGATAGCGTCAAGGACCGAACCGAGACCTTCGATCTTGGCCCGGACACTGGTCTCGAACCGCTCGCGCGCCGTGGCGCCGACGGATCCCTTGACGATGACCCCGACCCGCCCGGGGATGAACGGCGCCACCCAGACGAGCGGATCGTTGCCGAACCCGGCGAGCCGAGCGCCCGCGTCGACGATCGCGGCCTCCACCAGGTGCGGGGCCACCTTGACGCTCGCGACGAGATCGCCACGATCGACGATCTGGCCGTCGAACGCCGTGAACACCTCGAGTGGATCGATCCGATTGAGTCGCTCCAGGTCGGCCACCCGCACGTGCAGGACGCCCGGCGCCGCGGCCAGCAAGTCGATCCGGCTCTGGTTCGGCCCGCGCCGGGTCAGCCCGGACCCACCGACCGCGTCCGCCAACCGAGTGGCGGCATCGTCCTCATGGAGTTCGCCGGCCTCTGGCACCAGCACGCTGATCGGCGTGCCCGGATCCGCGGCCGCCAGCGCGGCCAGGTCGTCTGCGGTCAGCCGGCGGCCCTTCGACCAACGCCGGCCGGCCACGCTCACATCGCGGGCAAGCACCGAACCCACCAGGCGAGCGGGGACCCGCCGCCCGGGCGTGACGCGCTGGACCTGCACGATGTGGCTGGGACGGTCGGTCGCGCGACCTAGCGCCCGAGCGCACCCTCGATCGCCCGTCGTGTGTACACGACGGCCATCCGACCCCGGTACTCGCGATCCGCATGGATATCGCTGTTGACGGTCTGTCCGTCGATCGCGTGCTCGGCCGCTGCCGCGACCGCGGTTGCCGAGCCATCCGTCCCAAGGAGGGCGTCCTCGACCCCCTTGGCTCGGTAGGGCGCCTCGCCCACCCCGGTCAACGCCACGCGAGCGTGGCTGATCGCTCCACCGGACATCGCGACCACGGCCGCGACCCCGACCGTCGCATAGCCGGATGCCGGCTGTGCCAGCTTCCGGTACGCACCGGCGGCTCCGGGCGGAAGCGGGCCGCGACGCAACGCCACGACCAGCTCGTCCGGAGCCATTCGAGTCTGGAACGGACCCTCGAAGAATCCGTCCATCGGCACGACCCGCTCGCCGCGGACCGAACGCAGGACGATGGAGTAGTCGAGCGCGAGGCCCATCGCCGGCAGGTCCGAGGTCGGGTCGCAATGAGCGACCGACCCACCTACGGTCCCGCGGTTGCGAACCTGGACGTCGCCGATCTGCTCGATGCCCGCTGCGGTCCAGTCGTCGGCCGACGCCGCGAGGGCTTCGGCGTACGTTGCCAGCGCCCCCAACTCGAACCCTCCGTCAGGAGTCGGACCGGCGCCCTTCAATTCCGACAGGCGACCGATGTCGATGAGCGTGTCCGCGCTCGCCAGCCGGAGCTTGAGGAGCGGGAGCAGGCTCTGGCCGCCGGCCAGGACCTTGGCCCCGTCCCCGGCGCCCGCCAGGGCCTTGAGCGCATCGTCGACCGTCGACGGCCGCTGGTAGTCGAACGCTGCCGGGATCACGCCTGGCCTCCCTTCGCGGACTGGATGGCGCGCCATACGGTCTGTGGTGTGTAGGGCATATCGAGGTGTCGGATGCCTAGTGGACTGAGCGCATCCACGACCGCATTGGCCACGGCTGCCGTGCTCGCGATCGCGCCGGCCTCGCCGACGCCCTTCACCCCGATCGGATTGACCGGCGACGGGGTCACCGTCTCATCCAGCTCGAGATGCGGAAAGAACGACGCCCTGGGCATCGCGTAATCGAGCATCGAGCCCGTGAGCAGCTGCCCCTGGTCGTCGTAGATCGCCCCCTCCCAGAGCGCCTGGCCGACGCCCTGGGCGATGCCACCATGGAGCTGGCCATCGACGATCATCGGGTTGATCTTGTTGCCCACGTCATCGACCGCGACATACCGGACGAGCTCCACATGTCCGGTTTCCTCGTCGATCTCGACGATGGCGATGTGAGTCCCGAACGGCCAGGTGCAGTTCGGGGTGTCGTGGTAAGCGGTCTCGTCGAGATACGGCTCCATCCCCTCCGGGGTATCGAACGCGAGGTCGAGCGCGAATGCGATCTCCTGGAGGGTCTTCACCTTGTCGGGGCTGCCCTTGACCCGGTAGTTCGCACCCTCGATCTCGATGTCCTCGGGCGAGGCCTCGAGCATGTGGGCCGCGTACCGTCGTGCCTTCTCCCGGATCTTGACGGCGGCCTTGATCGCCGCGGTACTCCCGACCGACGACGTTCTGCTGCCGTAGGAGCCGTAGCCGAATGGGGTCCCCTGGGTGTCCGAATGCTGGATGACGATGTCGTCCATGGGCACGCCCAGTTCATGGCTCATGACCTGCGCGTAGGTCGTCTCATGACCCTGACCCTGGGGCGACGTTCCCATGGTCACGACGACCTTGCCGGTCAGGTGGACCCGGATGTTGGCCGATTCCCACATGGCAGCGCCCCAGCCTTCGCCGACGGCTCCGATCCACTTGGATGGGGCGACCCCGCAGACCTCGAGGTAGGTCGACAGACCGGCGCCGAGGAGCTTGCCGCGGGTCTTCGCCTCGGCCTTCGTTGCCTCCAGACCGGCGTACCCCGCCATCTCGAGGGCCTTGTCCATCGCCGGTTCGTAGTTCCCGGAGTCGATGTAGATCTTGGCGCCACCCGATGCCGTCCCGAGGCCCGAGGGGTTCTCGTACGGGAACTTGTCCGGGGCGATGAAGTTCCGGCGCCGGATCTCGGCCCGGTCCATCCCGATCTCCGCCGCGAACAGGTCCATCGCCCGCTCGATGACGTAGGTCGCTTCCGGCCGACCCGCGCCGCGGTAGGCATCGACGAAGGTCGTGTTGGTGTAGACGCCGGTCACTTCCGCATAGACGTTCGGGATCTTGTAGCAGCCGCTCAGGACCCGTGCGTAGAGGGTCGTCGGGATGCCCGGTCCGATCGTCGACAGGCGGCCACCGAGATTGGCCAGGGTCTTGACCCGGACCCCGGTGATCTCGCCTTCGCGGGTACCGGCGATCTCCAGGTAGGTGATGTGATCGCGGCCGTGGATCGTGCTCTGGTAGTTCTCGCGCCGGCTCTCGACCCACTTGACCGGACGCCCACCGATGGCCTTGCTGGCGAACATCGTCAGGGCCATGTCCGCGTAGCAGAAGATCTTCGTCCCGAACGCTCCACCGACGTCCGGGGCGATGCAGCGGACCTTGTGTTCCGGGATCCCGGTGACGAACGCGGTGAGCAGCAACCGCTGGATATGTGGCGTCTGGCTGGACATCCAGACCGTGTACTCGTCCGTGCCCGGGTTGTACCAGCCGATGTCGCCGCGGGTCTCCATCGGGTTCGGGATCAGGCGCTGGTTGACGATCCGCTGGCGAACCACGACCTCGGCGCCATCGACCGCTGCGTCCGTCCCCGCCTTGTCGCCGACGCTCCACTCGAACACGACGTTATTCGGGGCGTTCTCATGGAGCTGTGGAGCCCCCGGCGCGATGGCCTTCTCCGCATCGACGACCGCTGGCAGGGGCTCGTAGTCGACCACGATGGCCTCGAGCGCGTCGAACGCCTGGGCCGCCGTGTCCGCGACGACCGCAGCAACGCCTTCGCCGGTCCACTTGACGCTGTCGGTCGCGAGCACGCGAGGCATGTTGATGTTGTTCTGGATCCCGGCACTGCCGCCCGCCGGCCAGGCCATCGGCAGCGGGTTGTACGGGATGTCCGCGCCGACGAACACCGCGGCCACGCCCGGCATGTTCTTGGCGGCCGAGATGTCGATGGAACGGATGTTGGCGTGCGCGTACGGGCTGCGCAGGATGGCCATGTGGGCCATCGACGCGAGCTTGATGTCGTCGACGTAGTTGCCCTCGCCGGTGATGAAGCGCGGATCCTCGACTCGCTTGACCCGGGCCCCCAGGACGTCGGTGGTCATGTCGTGCCTCCTCGCCCTATGCGCTGGCAGCCGCGCCGGACCGGATGGTCTCGGCGGCGTGGCGGATGGCCGCGACGATGTTCTGGTAGCCCGTGCAGCGACAGAAGTTTCCTTCGATCGCGTGGCGGATCTCGTCGTCGGTCGGGTCCGGGTTCCGATCGAGCAGGTCGACCGCGGTCATGATCATGCCCGGCGTGCAGAATCCGCACTGCAGGCCATGTTTCTCCCAGAACGCGTTCTGCATCGGATGGAGGGTCTCGCCGTCGGCCAGACCTTCGATGGTCAGCACCTCGGCGCCGTCGGCCTGGACCGCGAGCATCGTGCACGACTTGATCGGCCGGCCGTCGACATGGACGGTGCAGGCGCCGCACTGACTCGTGTCGCAACCGATGTGGGTCCCGGTCAGGTCGAGGTCCTCACGGAGGGCCTGGACGAGCATCCGTCTCGGCTCGACATCGAGCTCGCGGGGTGTCCCATTGACGACGAACGCGATGTGTTCGCTCACGGACGAGAACCTCCTTCGACGAATCCGGTGGCCGAGTCGAGGACGGTGGAGAGGTTGCCCGATGGTGGCACCGCCGGGCCACGGAATCAAGTCGCGTCGTGATCCTTGACCGGACGGTTCGGTCGCGCCGGCCCGACCCGCCCGAGCGCGGCGCTCCGGATGCTGACGGCTCGCGGATCCAGCCGGGCGTTGCGTTCGTCGACCGGCAGCTCGGCAAGTCGCGCGGCCTCCCCGAGGCGCTCGAGCTTGCGAGCCGCGACCGCCCACGGGAGGTGGGCCAGTGAGGACGCGGTGGCGAGGCCGACCCTGAGCGGCCCGCGGCCCTTCGTGGACGCCGCGTAGCCGGCGGCCCAGAGCAGGACCTCCGGTCCGTCGAAGCTGTCGTCGGCCGCGGACATGGCTCCGCACACGATGCCGACTTGCTGCGGCGTCGCGACGACGAGTCGCCAGTTCTCCGGACCGGCGATGAGGTCGACCGCCAGGCTCGCATAGGGCGCCGCAAGGAGCGTGTCGACGCCCGCGACGTCCGCGTCCCCGCCGGTGATCGCGAGTGACAGGTGGACCCCGTCCAGATCCCGGGCCATGCGTTCATGGGCCTCGCGGAAGAGCGCCCGCTCATCTGGATCCTCTCCGATCGACGTCGCCGCCGGTTCGTGGATCTCGACCAGCACGCAGCCCGCGTCGGCGAGGTCGCGGATGACACCATGCAATGCGGACGCCCGCGCCAGGGTGACACCTGCACGGTCCGCGGGTTTCGCGACGGCCCCGGACGGCGACCGGCCGAAGGTGTACGGACCCGTCAGGACCTGCTTGACCATCCGGTCGGTCGAGCTCGACGTCGATCGCCACGCCCCGACCGGATCGGCTCCGTCGCGGAAGCCACCGTCGGTGATGGGCTCCAGTCCGGCTGCGTCCTGGGCGGCGACGACGGCCTCGACGATCGCGTCGATCGGGGCGTCTTCCGGGACCGGTGGCCGAGGCAGCGCCCCGAGCAGCGTGGCGAACACCGACGCAGCGTACTCGGCCCGGCAGGCGGTTGGTAGGATGGCGGCCTCGCGACTCCCGGCATGGGGGTCCTGATCGACGGGGAGTGGATGACCCGCATGCTGCAGCCCGCGACGATGGCGGATCGGCCGGACAGCCTCCGCCGCGCCTGCGGCGCATGAGCGAGACCCCGATCGAAACGCCCGAACCGCGACCGACTCGACCGCACGAGGCGTCGGCCGTGCGCGAAGCCATCACCCACTATGTGCCGATCCTGGGCTGGCTCCCGCGCTACGACCGGGCCGACCTGCGCTTCGACCTGATCTCCGGTCTCGTCAGCTGGGGCGTCATGGTCCCGGTCGCCATGGCCTATGCGGGCCTGGCCGGGGTCCCGCCCGAACTGGGCCTGGTCACGGCGTTCGCGGCGCTTGCCGCCTACGCCGTGTTCGGGACGTCGCGCCACGTCAAGGTCACTGCCAGTTCGTCGGTGGCGATCCTGTCCGCCTCGGTCATCGGGGCCGGCGCCGGATCGGCCGATATGGCGACCTATGTCGCGCTCAGCGCCGCCTTGGCGCTGACGGTCGGGATCATCCTCATCGTGGCCGGAGCCCTGCGCCTGGGCTTCCTGTCCCAATTCCTGGCCGCATCGGTGGTCACCGGGTTCGTGATCGGCCTGGCGGTCACCATCACCCTCGGCCAGCTGCCCGGGCTGCTGGGCATCCCAACAGTGGACGGGACCGTCCCCGAACGCCTGATCGCGCTGATCTTCGAGCTCACCGATACCGTGCCGTACACCGCGATGCTCGGCGTGGGATCGTTGGTCGGCATCCTGATCCTCAAGCGGATCGCCCCTCGGATCCCGGGGGCGCTCGTCGCCCTGCTCGTCGGCATCGGCCTGTCGACGGCGTTCGACCTCGCAGGCTACGGCGTCGCGGTGGTCGGGGAGGTCGCGACCGGCGTCCCGCTCCCGACCATGCCGCGGATCGCGTTCGGCGATCTCGTCCTGGTCGTGACCGGAGCCTTCGGGATCGTCTTCCTGGCGATCGCCGAGTCGATCGGGGCGGCCCGGTCGTTCGCGGCCAGGCACGACTACGAGATCGACCCGGACCAGGAACTGATCGCCCTCGGAGCATCGAACTTCGGCGCCGGTCTGTTCGGCGGCTTTGTCGTGGACGCGAGCTTCAGCCAGTCGGCGACCGGCGAGGCGTCCGGCAACCGGACCCAGGTATCGTCCCTGTTCACCGCCGGTCTCGTCCTGGCCACCTCGATCTTCCTGGCGCCGCTCTTCAAGAACCTGCCGATGGCGGTCCTGTCGGCCATCGTCATCAGCTCCGTCCTGGGCCTGGTGGACCTCGGCCAGCTGCGGCGCTACTTCGCCTGGCGGCGAACCGACTTCCTGCTGGCGATGACCGCGCTCGCTGGTGTCGTGTTCACGACGGCGCTGACCGGGATGGCGATCGCGGTGGCCCTGTCCCTGCTGGCCATCCTGTACCAGGCCAGCCGACCGTACATCGCGACGCTCGGTCGGATCCCGGGCGATCCACCGGTGTTCGGCGACACGGATCGCCACACCTCCGCCGAGCCGGTCCCGCATCTCCTCATCCTGCGTCCCAATGTGCCGCTCACGTTCGTCAACGCCGACGTCGCCAAGGATCAGATCACGGCATTGATCGCCGGGCGGGCATCGGCGCCACGGGCCGTCATCCTCGACATCTCCGCGACGGCCGACCTGGATGTGGCAACGATCGACATGCTCACCCTGTTGTACTCGGACCTTCGGAACCGGGCGATCGAACTGCGCCTGGCGCAAGTCCGCGGTTCGGTTCGAGATCGGATGCGCCGATCTGGGCTGATGTCGCTCATCGGCGAAGACCAGTGCTACCTGTCGGTCGACATCGCCGCCGCGACGCCGCTCCGACAGCTCGCCACGGCCCTGGACGGCGATCCGGAACCCGAGGAGCCGACCGCCTGAGCAAGCGATCGCTCGCATCCGCCAATCCGGGCGGCGGCGGCGGACGAACACCAGTCGTGGACACTTCTGCGATGCCGGCGATCCTGTTCCCGGCTCTCGGCACCCCTGCTCGCGGGTATCATCGAGACTCGCGAGTCACCTCGATCGGTGGCAACCCCGCCGCGACCGCGCGGCCCAAGGCGGAGGCGAGCGCACTGCCCAGGAGCGACGATCCGATCGACCCGATCCAGGCTGAAAAGGACGCCCGGCGGGCTGAGGAAGCTGACCTGCTCGCTCGGATCGTCGATCGCGACGAACGAGCGGTCGAGGCGCTCTACGCCCGATACAGCGGTCCCCTGTATTCGCTCGCCTATCGGGTCACGGGAGCCGATCGCTTCGCCCAGGACGTCGTTCAGGAAGTGTTCATCGCGGTCTGGAAGGACGCCGCCCGGTTCGACCCGACGCGGGGGTCGGTCGGTCCGTGGCTGTTCAGCCTGGCCCGCCACAAGGCGATCGATCTCGTCCGTCGTGAGGCGAATGTCCGGAAGCGGACGGCCGACGTGGACCTCGAGCTGGAGGTCGCGGGCGACGACGTCGACCTTGAGGCCTGGCGGAATCTGCGCCGCGATCGCGTCCGAGCTGCCGTCGCCGAGCTGAGCGACACGCAGCGGACCGCGCTCGAACTGGCGTTCTTCGGGGGCCTGACCCACGTCGAGGTCGCGGACCAGCTCGGGATCCCGCTGGGCACCGCCAAGACCCGGATCCGGAGCGCCCTGCTCCGGCTCCGCGATGTCCTCGGGACCACGGTCTCGGAGGACGAGGATGTCGCTGATGGAGCGACCCGATGGACCACGCAACCTTCCGTCGACTAGCGGCCGGAGCCGCGCTCGACGATCTCGATGCCTCGGAGCGACGCGTCTTCGACCGGCACGCCCAGGGATGCACCTCGTGTGCCGAACTGGCCGTGTCGCTCGATGACGTCCTCGCCGACCTCGCTCTCACGACGCCCGAGCGGACACCTCCGGACATCCTCCTCGGCGCGACCTTGCGAGCGTTGCCGCGCGTCCAGGCCGTGCCCGATCCTGTGCTGACACCTGCGCGGATCGAGCAGCGTCGCGCGCCGGTCAGGATGCGTCCGACCTGGGCCGCGCTGGCGGTCGCCGCCGTCCTTGCCGTCGTGACCGCGGGCCTCGCCGCTCGAACGGTCCAGTTGACCGACGACGCGGCCGTCGCGAGCGACCAGCTACGGACGCAGGCGGCGGCGATGTCGGTCATCCTCGACCCGGCGCATCGGACGGCGAGTCTGTCGGCCGAGCCGGCGGCGCCCAGCGCGGACGCGATGATCGTCTATCACCCCGGCACGGACGAGGCCTTCCTGATGGCCGATCACCTGCCGGCAACGCCGGACGGGATGGTCTACCAGCTATGGAATGCGGACGCCCAGGGTGTCCATGCCCTGGCCACGTTCAGGTATTCCGGAACGGGACCGTTCCTGGCGCCATTCGGCGTGGATCTCGCCGGCAGCACGGCCGCGATGGTCACGCTCGAGCCGATCGGCGGGGCGACCGGTGAGCCGGGACCTCAGGTCGTCTTCGGCGAGCTGTAGACGACCGCCGGGACGAGCGTCGGATCGCGCTCCGTCGCCGTCACCCGATCGTTGGTTCCGACGGCAAGGCCGATGACCACGACGACAGCGACCACCACCACCCCGAGGGCGACGACGTAGAACGGGGTCTTCGCCGTGCCGGCGCCGGTCCTCGCCACCCCCGGCCGGTTCCAGAGCGACGACAGCGTCGGCACCCCGCTCGGAGGGATCAGCGCGCCGAACCAAAGCCCCGCCACGAGACCACCCACGTGGGCGGCGTTATCGATGGACCCGCCCGACGAGAAACCGAGGAAGAGGTTGAGGATGACCAGGAAGACCAGCTGGTTCATCAGCCCGCGCGCCTGCCGATCGACCGGATGGTGCAGCCAGCTGGCCGTCAGCAGGATCCCGAACAACCCGAAGATCGCCCCCGACGCCCCGACCGACGGGATGTCGCCGCCGAACACGAAACTCGCCGTCGAGCCGGCCGCGGCGCAGGCCAGGTAGAAGATCAGGAACCGGATCGAGCCGTACCACCGCTCGACGATCGTTCCCGCGAGGTAGAGGGCATACATGTTGAAGCCCAGGTGGAGCAGGTCGCCGTGCAGGAGGGTCACGCTCCACAATCGCCAGTACTCACCCGCTGCGACGGCCGGCTTGTCGAGCTGGAGGAGGTCGTAGATCGCCTGGCCCTCAGTGGCGAAGAGCGCCGTCAGCGAGACGATCGACGTGATGGCGATGATGAGCAGGGTCAGCGGCACCCGGGGCCCGTCACCACGACCCCTCGCGAAGTACCGCTTCGCGGCGCGAGTATTGCCCGTCTCCTTCGCAAGCCACCCAAGGCGGTTGGCGATCTCCGCCTTATCGGCATCGGGCGCCAGCCGGTCCGCCTCTCGATAGGCATCGATGGCGCCAGGGAGATCGCCATCGCGGACCCGCGCCGCCGCGAGGTTTCGCCACGCTCGATACGTCGACGGTGTGTCTGGCAGCTTGAGGATCGCCGCCCAGGTCTGGACGGCCCCGACCTCATCGTTCAGTCGGTAGTGCGCCTCGCCGAGGCCGAGCAGTGCGGAGGCGGTGATGGCCGCATCGTCGAACCCGACGACTCGAGAGAAATGCTGGCCGGCCTCTGCATAGTCGCCCGACGCCAGCAACTCATCGCCCCGAGTGACGAGCGCGAGCGCCTCATCGCGCGACAGGGGTCCAGTCGAGCGTAGATCGGGTGCCCCGGGGCGCGGCGGATCGTCCATCGTCCGGACGATACTAGACTGGTCGCATGTGCGGACGGTTCACCCAGGAGCGGCCCGCGTCCGAGTTGGCCGAGATCTTCGGCGCCGAGCCGCTCGTGGACGACCCCGGTCACCACTACAACGTCGCGCCGACTGATGACGCACTCGTCGTGGTGCAGCGCGACGACCGGCGCGCCGTCACCGCGTATCGCTGGGGTCTGATCCCGCACTGGGCGAAAGAGGCCAAGGTCGGTTCCCGGATGTTCAATGCCCGGGCAGAGACGATCACGACGAGTCCGGCCTTCCGCGATGCCTTCGCGCGCAAGCGCTGCCTGGTCCCGGTCGACTCGTTCTACGAGTGGAAGCGCGAGGGGACGATCCGCCAGCCGTACCGGGTCGCGCAGCGCGACGGGCGGCCGCTCGCACTGGCGGGCCTGTGGGCGGGCTGGCGCGATCCGTCCGACGACATCGTCCGACGGACCTTCACCATCATCACGACGACACCGAATGACGCGCTGGCCGATCTGCATGACCGGATGCCGGTGGTCGTCGCGGAGGACGCCTGGGACCGCTGGTTGGAGACGGGCGAACGAGACCGATCCGAACTGCTCGGACTGCTGGTGCCGGACTCGACCGTGAGTCTCGATATCTATCCGGTCAGTCGGGCAGTCAACGACGTCCGGCGCGACGGGCCGGAGCTGATCGTTCCGTTCTAGGGTCGGCGGGTCACTCGGCCACGGCGTCGGTCCAGCCGTCGGTGGCGATCGAGGCCCGAAAGGCCGCTTCCGGTTCTGTGCCGTCATCGAGCGCGGCGGCGAAGACGCCGACGAGGGTGGCGAACACGCCATCCGGGTCCGAGGAAGGCGCTGCGAACACGACGACATCGGCCGGCAGCCCGCCCGGGACCGCGTCATCGGCACCGACGACCAGGATCATCCGGGCGTCGCCCCATTCCGCCGCCTCGGCCACGACCGAGATGACGTCAGGTGGTGCGGACTCGGCCAGCACGACGACCTGGAAGTCGGTCAGGTAGCGCAGACCCAGATCGACGTCGGCCGCGTCGAGGACGGGGCCATCGGCGACGGACGGGTCGACCGCGTCGCTCGTCGCGTCGTCGTGATCCGCGCCACCGGGTGCTTCGTCGTCGAGATCGGAACGCTGGATCGGGGTCGACCGTCCCGCGTCGCGGAGGACGGCTACGTGACCGACCCCACCGCGGGCCAGGTCGATCACGAGCGCGTCGGCCAGCGGGTCGTCGCCGATCTTGCCCACGAGCTGGACGCGGCGCCCAGCCCCGGCGGCAGCCAGCGCGATGCGAGCTGCGGTCCCGGTCGCACTGACGATGCCATCGTCGTCACGTACCCGGGGCGTTCCGATGACCACGATCATCCTGAGAGGGTACCCGCCCCACTCAGACCGCGGGCCACGTCCGGGCCGGCCGGGGGGCGCTCACGCTGGTTCGACCTAACTATCCCCGAGGCTGTCGGTCGGCTCGGCTGTCTCACCGGGATCGGGCGTCTCGCCGGGATCGGGCGTCTCGGTCGCGCCGGGCCTGTGCGTGCTGGTCGGCGTTGACGGTGGCTTCGGCTTCGGGTCGGCGGAGTCGGACGGCTCGGCCGAATTGGACGGTTCGGCGGTGTCGGACGGTTCGGCGGTGTCGGACGGTTCGGCGGTGTCGGAAGGACTCGCCGTCGGCTCGACCGGGGTCGGCGTCGGTGTCGTCGTCGGAGGGGCCTCGGTGGTCGGGATCGGCGTCGGGCCCGAGTTCAGCAGCCCGCCGACAGTGACGGCAGTCAGCCCGGTCAGGGCTCCGGCGGCCAACACCACCAGCAGGACGAACGCGAGGGCCTGGGCGCGGACCGCCATCGGTCGGCCGCCACTCATCGCCACGCCCCATGACTCACGAACGGCGATGAGGAACGCTCCGAGCCGACCGCCCCGAACCGTCGATCCGGGTCGGACGACGAGTTTCGGAGCTGGTTCCTGGGCGATCGCGGCCATCACCCGATCGCCGAAATCCTCGGTCGGTCGGATCAGGGCGTCGGACGCCAGGGCCTCGAGCTCACGGGCCGTGGCAAGCGCATCCGCGAGTTCGGCGGCGGACGGATCGGCCTGACCCGGCGACCGCAACTCGGCGGGATCGAACCGTCGACCCGGCCCACTCATCGTTCGTCCCCCGGCTCGACGGTCGCACGGAGTCGGAGCAGACCGCGGCGAAGATGGGTCTTGACCGTCCCGAGCGGGCGCTCGGTCTGCCGCGCGATCTCATCGAGCGACAACTCTCCGAAGAAGCGGAGCGTCACCACCTCGCGATACGGCTCTGGCAATGCCGAAACGGCCCGCCTGAGGGACGCGGCACGCTCGGATCGGATCGCCAGCGATGCTGGATCGGATCCCTGCCCGGCCGCGAGGGTGCCGGCAAGACCGCGTTCGCCCGGGGCGCCCGTCCTGGGGTCGGAAGGCCCGACCTCCTCCAGCCAGACGACCGAGCGACGCTGGCTGACCTTGCGGAGCGAGATACGCACGGCGATCCGGGTCAACCACGCGCCGAACGGGCCGTCGCCACGCCAGCTCGCCAGCGACCGGTATGCGGTCACGAAGGCCTCCTGGGAGGCGTCTTCAGCTTCGTGCAGGTCGCCAAGGATCCGGTGGCAGGCGCGAACGACCGACGCGGCCTCTCGATCGACGAGGTGACGGTACGCGTCACGGTCGCCGCCGATGACGGCATCGACGATCGTGCGATCGGTCGGCTCATCGCCCGGAGCACTGGTTGACGTGGGTGGATGGATCGCCTGGCTCCCCTGTTCCTGGCAGGCCGTCCGCGCCCGGCGCAGTTGACCCGCTGGACGCAATCATGAGGGACAACCAGCGGATCCATCGTCAGATGTCGCCGATGTCACGCTGGAAGCCTCACTCGGTCCAGAACGAGCCTGGCGTCATGGCGAATCAACGAATTCTCCCTCAAGGACCGATCACCTGATCAGCGACTACTTCCCTGAGGCGGTCCGAGGGCGAATAGTTTCAGTTTGGTCCAGTTGCGGCCGGTGGCGTCGTGTCGTCATCCCGTTCGATGACGACACGTCCGAGATCTGCGCTCTCGATGGCTGGGCCGAACGCATCGGCGTCACCGACCAGCACGACCGACGCGGTATCGACATGCAGGTGTGATCGGGCAGCGGCGGCGACGGCGTCGATCGTCACGGTCTCGATGCCCGCGCGATAGCCGATCAGCTCGGATGCGTCCAGCCCATGGACCGCCAGACTGCCGAGTGCACCGACGACCGCAGCGGGGGTCTCGAAGCGGAGGGGGAACACGCCAACGAGGAAATCACGGGCGGCGACGAGTTCGTTCATCTCGACATCCGTGTCGCGCATCCGGCGGAGTTCCGCGAGCATGTCCACGATCGCGGGGACGGTCACCTCCGTGTTGACGGCGGCTCGCGCCGAGAACGGTCCCGCGCCGCGGCGCATGTCGAAGCCGGCCCCGGCTCCGTACGTATAGCCCTTCTCCTCGCGGAGCTTCATGTTGAGCCGCGAATTGAACACCCCACCGAGGATGGCGGTCATCACCGACACGGCGTGGAAGTCGTCGATCCGCCTCGGGATGCCTCGATGGCCGACCCGGATCTCGGTCTGGACGGCGCCAGGTCGGTGGATGACCCGGACGAGCCGACCGGCGTCCGTCCCGGTATCCACCACCGCTCGGGCCTCGGTCCCGACGGGGTGTGCGACGGTCCAGTCGCCGAACAGCCGGGTCGCGACGTTGACGACGTCGAGTCCTCCGAGATCCCCGCCGACCACCAGGGTCGCTCGATCCGGCCGGCGAAGGCGCTCGAACGTCGAGCGCAACAGCGGGGCGGTCAACCCCGAGACCGTTTCACGGGTGCCACCGGCGGGTCGGTGATAGGGCGATGCCGGCGCATAGATGGTGCCGATGAACGCTTCCTCGACCCGTCGGCGGGGATCCGCCCGAGCCTGGAGCAGGTCGTTCAAGCGCTCGTCACGGAGACGCTCGACATCGTCCGTCGGGAAGGTCGGGTGAAGCAGCACCTCCGCGACGAGCTCGAGGGCAGGCTCCAGCCTCGCCGCCGGGACGTCGACCCCGATCGTGAGGGAATCCCAGCCGCCCGAGGCGTGGAGCGACGCGCCAAGTCGTTCGCCTGCCTCGACCAGGGCGATGGCATCGTATCGGTCGGTCCCCTCGGTCAGGGCTCGAGCGGCCAGGACGGTCGCACCGGCGGCGTCCTCCGGCTCTTCCGCGGCACCACCGACCAGGATCAGCGAGGCGGACACGAGTGGACGTCCCGGCAGGTCGACGATCGCGATCGACAGGCCGTTCGAAAGCTCCGTGGTCGCGACCGAAGGGAAGGCATAGGCCGTGGGCGCCCCGGGCCTCGGTCGATCCGCCACGACCGGGCCGTCCATCCGCGGATCCGGCGTCGCGCTCATGCTGCCGCCTCGTCGTCGTCGCTGAGGGCTGCCGCGCCTTCGCCGTCTTCCTCGGGGAGATAGGTCAGGACCACCCGGTTGTCCGGCCGGAACACCGCCGCAGCCGCATCCCGGATCGCCTCCGGCGTGACCGCGAGGTAGCGCGGCAACATCCGGTTGATCATCTCCGGCTCATCGAACAACGTCGCGTACATCGACAGGCGGTCGGCCCGCTCCTCGACCCGCTGGAGCGAGCCGAGTTCGTCCGCCTCGGTCAGTGCCTTCGCGCGATCAAGCTCGTCATCGCTGACCAGCTCGGTCGTGAGGCGGGCCAGTTCCTGGTGGAACGCGGCCTCGACCCGGGCCACCGACACGTCCGGACGAACCGTGGCCCAGCCCGCCGTGACCGACGCGCCGCCGATGAACCCCATGGTGAAGACCGCGACGTCCTGGGCGATCTGCTCGTCCCGAACCAACCGACGATCGAGACGACTCCCCTTCCCGCCCGACAGGATCTGGCCGGCCAGGTCGAGCGCTTCGAGGCGCGGGTCGCCAAAGACCGGCGAACGGAACCCGACGTGCACTCGTGGCAGCGGGACCTTGTCGTAGACAGTCTCGCGAACCTCGCCGCCCAGGGTCATCGGCAGCGACAGGTCGCCCAGTCGCGGGATGTCCGGGTTGGCTGGGATCGATCCGAAGTACCGCTCCGCCGCCGCGACCGCCGCGTCGGTCTCGACCGCACCGACGATCGAAAGGACCGCGTTGTTGGGCGCGTAGTACGTGCGGAAGAACGCGCTGACATCTTCCACCGACGCGGCATCGAGATCGTCCATCGATCCGATCGTGGAGTGATGGTAGGGGTGATCCGGCGGGAACAGATGCCCCTGGAGTTTCTCCTGGAACGACCCGTACGGACGGTTGTCGTAGGACCAGCGCTTCTCGTTCTTGACGACTTCGCGCTGGTTGTCGAGGTTCTCCTGGCTGAGGGCATCGAGCAGGGTGGCCATCCGATCGGCCTCGAGCCACAGGGCGAGCTCGAGCTGGTGGGCCGGCAGCGTCTCGAAGTAGTTCGTGCGGTCCAACCAGGTCGAGCCGTTCATCGTGCCCCCGACTGCCTGGACCAGGGCGATGTGCTCGGCCTTCGCGACGTGACGCGACCCCTGGAACATGACGTGCTCGAAGAGGTGGGCGAAGCCCGTCTTGCCGGCGACCTCATGTTTCGATCCGACGTCGTACCAGAGGTTCACCGCGACGACGGGCGCGAGGTGATCTTCCGCCACGATGACGCGCAGGCCGTTGCCGAGACGCTGGTCGCTGAAGGCGACCTCAGGAACCATGGTGGGCACGCTGGACCTCGAGGCTGTGGGGCTTGGCGGCGATGCGGCCGCGTCAGGATGCTGGTGACGATCGTACCGTGTCCGACCCGCAAGAGGTGCCGATCCGACGTCGGGCCCATCACGGCGGGTTCTGGGGAAGACTTGTAGACTCGCTGACCATGAGGTTCTCACGAGGGTTCGTCCGCCGTGCCGGCGGGCTATGGTTGGCCGCCGTCATGCTGACATTCCTGCTGCCGGGAATGGCCCTCGGCCACGCAGAGCTCGTCACCGCGACGCCAGCGGACAAGTCGACCGTCACCGAGCCGGTTGCGGAGGTGTCCGGCACCTACAGCGAGGCGATGACGCCCGACGGCAGCAGCCTGGTGGTCAAGGACTCCAACGGCGACGTGGTGGCCAGCGGGACGGTGGATCCGGCGGACGACACGCGGATGGTGGCGACACCCGCGACCCCGCTCGGCGACGGCACGTACCGCGTCGAATCCACATCCGTGGCCACCGATGGCCACATCGAGCACACGACCTGGACCTTCACGGTCGCCATCCCGGCGACACCGGAGCCGACGCCGACGCCGACGCCGAGCGCGAGCGCGAGCGCAGCGGCCACGGCCAGTCCGACGCCCGTCCCGGCGACACCGAGTCCGTCGGCCGAACCCACCCCCGCACCCTCGGCCGATGGAAGCACGACGGCGAGCGGCAACGACGTCATCCTGCCGATCGTGGTCGCCCTGATCATCCTCGGGGCCGGAGCGGCTTACCTCCTCGTGCGACGCAACCGCCCGACCGACCCGGCGTGATCCGCGGTCCCCGTCGGATATTCGGCCCCCGGGTCGGGTTCGCGGCCGGCCTGGCCGCCCTGATCGCGATCATCGGTCCGGCGACGGTCGCGGCTCATACCCTCAACGCCACCTACGAAAGCCGGCTGCCGCTGGCCGTCTACCTGGTCGGGGCGGCCCTGACCGTGGCCCTATCGTTCGCGTTCGTCATCGTCCGCGACGTCCGGGCAGCTCCTCCCGTCATGGACGGCCCCGGCGTCCTGCCGCCGGCCCTGATCCGGCGCGGACTTCAGATCATCGGGCTCGTCGGCTGGCTATGGATCGTCGCCCAGGGGATCGCCGGCAACGAGAGCGACGGAGCCGTCGCGACCCTCTTCCTGTGGGTCTACGGCTGGGTCGGTCTGGCGATCATCTGCGCCGCCGTCGGCCCGGCCTGGCAGTTCCTCGACCCGTTTTCCACGTTGCACGACCTGGCGGCGGCCATCCTTCGCGGCCTGCGGATCCAGGGTTGGGCCCCGGCGGCCTATCCAGCTCGGTTGGGTCGCTGGCCGGCCGTGATCGGGTTCGCCTTCTTCGTCTGGCTGGAGCTGGTGATCCAGGCCGGTCCCTCGACGCTGTTCATCGTTCTTGTCGGTTACACCGCTCTCACCCTCGTGATGATGGCCCAATTCGGACGCGACGAGTGGCGCTCACAGGGCGAAACGTTCACCGTCTGGTTTCGCCTCCTCGGTCGGCTGGCGCACTGGCGGCTTGTCGACGAGGAGGGGCGTGTCCAGACCCGGACGTTCGGAAGCGGACTGCTCGAGCCGGGCTGGACGGCAGCAGACGTCACCCTCGTCGCGCTGGGCGTCTCGTCCATCATCTTCGATGGGTTGTCGCAGACCCAGGCGTTCTTCGACCTGTTCGGAGCTCCGGGGATCCCGGGGCGGACGGTCCTGCTCTTCGCCTTTCTCGGGATCGTCGTGCTCCTCGCGTTCCTCGTCAGTCGCACGGTCGGTCTCGGCGCGATCGGCGCCGGCCTGCTGCCGATCGCGCTCGGCTACCTGGTCGCCCATTACCTGACCTACCTGCTGATCGACGGCCAGCGGATCATGATCGCCATCTCCGACCCGTTCCAGCGGGGCTGGAACCTGTTCGACACCGCCTTCTTCACGCCGTCTGGCGCATGGCTGCCGCCCGGTCTGGTCTGGACGATCCAGCTCGCGGCCGTCGTCGGGGGTCATATGCTCGGAGCCTGGGGCGGGCATGTGGTCGCCGTGCAGGATGCTCCTCCCGATCTCACGACGCAGGCGCTGCGTCGCCGGCAGATCCCGCTTGCCGTGGTCATGGTCAGCCTCACGACGCTGACCCTCTGGTCGCTTGGCCAGGCCATCGTCGTCAGCCCCCAGGCAAGCGCTGACGCCGTTCAGACCGGCGTTGTGGTCAACATCCCTGATGGGACCCACTGATCAAGCGACCGGACATCCGATAGCCGATCCGCGATCGCCGGGTCCAGCGCTTCGGCAGCCGCGACCGCGGTCTCCATGGCCGTCAGGCAAAGGATGCCCTCGGCCGTCGCGGCCAGGCGGATCTCGGCGGCATCGCGGACGGCCCCCGACCTCGGGGTCGGCGTGTTGACCACGAGGCGGACCTCGCCCGTGGCGATCAGGTCGAGGATCGGAGTCTCACCGCTCGCGGCATCTGCATCGGCCCCCAGTTTGGACACGGGTTCAGCCTCATAGCCCGCCTCGATGAGCGCCGATCGCGTCCCTGGGGTCGCTGCGAAGCGGTAGCCGGCGGTGGCGAGGGCAACCGCAAGTCGGGGTAGCGTGGCCTTGTCGCGATCGGCGATCGACAAGAGCGCGAGCGCCCCGTCCTCGCCAGGACGCGGAGGGACGAGGGCGGCGCCGAGCAGGGCCTTCGCGAGGGCGACGCGCGGATCGTGGTGGATCCCGATGACCTCCCCGGTCGACTGCATCCCGGGACCGACGGATGGATCGACCCCTCGCAGTTTCGCTGTCGAGAAGGCCGGCGCCTTGACCGCGACGAAGTCGGGCGGCGGCAGGTGACCGCCGGCCCAACCAAGCTCCGGAAGCGTCGCGCCGAGTGAGATCCGCACTGCCAACTCGACCATCGGGACCCCGGTCACCTTTGACAGGAATGGGACGGTGCGCGACGCACGCGGGTTGACTTCGATGAGGTAGACACCGTCGTCGCGGACGATGAATTGCGCGTTGACCAGGCCGCGGACCTCGAGTGCGAGGACGATCCGCTCCATCGTCGCGACGATCAGCGCCTGGTCGCCTTCCGAGACCGTCTGGGGCGGGAACATCCCGACCGAGTCGCCGGAATGGACGCCGGCCCGCTCGACGTGTTCGAGGAGACCCGGGATGAGGACCCGCTCCCCATCCGAGACCGCGTCGACATCGACTTCGACGCCTTCGAGGTAACGATCGATCCGGACGGGGCGGTCGGGATCGACGATGGTGGCTGCCGCCAGCTGCCGGGTGAGGTCGGACGGCGAGTAGCAGAAGTCGATCGCCAGGCCGCCGATCACGAACGACGGTCGGACGATGACCGGGTAGCCGATCCGATCCGCGAGGGTCAGCGCCTCCTCGATGCTGTGGGCCATCCCGCCTTCTGGCTGCGGGATCCCAAGCCGGTCCAGGAGTGCCGCGAACCGCGTCCGCTCCTCGGCCTGATCGATCGCCTCGAGACTCGAACCGAGCAGCGGGACGCCACCATCGGCCAGCGCCGCGGCAAGATTCAGCGGCGTCTGCCCGCCGTAGGCGACGACGGCCGGGAGGAGCTCCTCCTGATCCGGCGACTCGGCGTCGATGACGCTCCGGACGCTCTCCGCATCGAGTGGCTCGAAATAGAGGCGGGTCGATGCGTCGAAGTCGGTCGAGACCGTCTCCGGGTTCGAATTCATCATGACCGCGCTCCAACCGGCGCGGCGCAGGGTGTCGGCGGCCTGGACGGCGCAGTAGTCGAATTCGATCCCCTGGCCGATCCGGACCGGGCCTGAGCCGATGACCAGTGCCCCGGGGCGAGCCACCGGGGGCGCCTCGGGCGTCGATCCCGACGCCGCATAGGTCGAATAGAAGTAGGGCGTCTCGGCGGCGAATTCGGCCGCACACGTGTCGACCATCGCGTAGCCCGGACGCAACCCGAGGGTCAGTCGTGTCGCACGGATCGCATCGGCCGTGGTCGACGACAGGTCGGCCAGCTCGCGATCGCCGAACCCGGCCCGCTTGACCGTGGCCAGGAGTTCCGCCGCCTCGGCGTCCGTGGCATCCGTCATCCGCTCTCCGAAGGTCGCCACCTCCGCCTCGAGCGCGACGTTCCGGCCCATCTCCGCGAGGAACCACGGGGCGATCCCGGTCGCCTCCCCGATCGCCGGCTCGGGGACACCCCGACGCATGAGCCCGAGGATCCGCCACAGGCGGCTGTCGGATGGTTCGAGGAACTGTCGGAGCACGATGGGGGCGGCCGACCGTTGGGCATGGCGGGTCGATTCGCATGCCTCCCCTGACGCATCCAGCCAGCGGATCGGTCCGTCGTCCTGGTCGTCCGGGGCACCCGCGTACATCGCGGCGAGATAGCTGAAGCTCGAGCTCCAGGCCGGATCTTCGGCGAGTGGGCCGACACTCGCCTGTTCCAGCCCGCGAAGCGCCTTGTTGAGTGCCGATCCGAAGGTCCGATCGATGGCCATCACCTCGCCGGTCGCCTTCATCTGGCTTCCGAGCGAACGATCGGCGCCGGGGAACTTGTCGAACGGGAAGCGTGGCAACTTGACCACCACATAGTCGAGCGCAGGCTCGAAGGCGGCCACGGTCGTGCCGGTGACCACATTCGGGATCTCCGCCAGTCGGCGGCCGATGGCGATCTGGGCGGCGACCCGGGCGATCGGGTAGCCGGTGGCCTTGGATGCCAGAGCGGAGCTTCGGCTGACTCTCGGGTTGACCTCGATGACCGCGTACTCGGTCGAGTCCGGCGAGAGCGCGAACTGGACGTTGCAGCCGCCCTCGACGCCGAGCGCCCGGATGATGGCCAGCGCGGCGCTGCGGAGGCGCTGGTGGACGGCATCGGTCAGCGTCTGGACGGGCGCGACGACGATCGAATCGCCGGTGTGGACCCCGAGCGGATCGACGTTTTCCATCGAGCACACGGCGATGCACGTGTCATCGGCGTCGCGCATGACCTCGTATTCGATCTCCTGCCAGCCGACCAGGCATTTCTCGACCATGACCTGCTTGATCGGGCTGGCGCGCAGACCCGCCCGGACTCGTTCGCGATAAGCGACCTCCGTCCCGACGATCCCGCCGCCGGTGCCTCCAAGCGTGAACGCCGGGCGAACGATGGCAGGCAGGCCGATCGTCTCGAGTGCCACGTCCGCCGATCGATCGCGCTCGGCTTGGGTCGCGCCCTCCACGATGGCGCTCGGGGCATACGGTTGGCCCAGGCGATCGAGCAGGTCGCGGAACGCCTCGCGGTCCTCGGCCATCCGGATCGCCTCCAGCGGGGTGCCGAGGAGGCGGATCTCGTGCCGATCGAACACGCCGGCCTCGGCCATCGCGGCCGTCAGGTTGAGCGCCGTCTGGCCCCCGAGCCCGGCGAGGAGTCCCTCGGGTCGCTCCTTCGCGATGACCGCTTCGACGGCCTCGACGGTCAGGGGCTCGAGGTAGATGACATCCGCGACCGATGGGTCGGTCATGATCGTGGCCGGGTTCGAATTGATCAGGATGGTCCGGACCCCCTCGGCCCGAAGGGCGCGGCAGGCCTGCGTCCCGGCATAGTCGAACTCGGCGGCCTGACCGATGACGACCGGGCCGGACCCGAGGATCAGGACCGAGGCGGGCTTCGGGCCGGGCGAGGTCACGAGGGCCACCCGTGGGCGGGGGTCGTGCCGCCGGCACGCGTGCCGGCGGGTTTCGTGCCGGCCGGTTTCGTGCCGGCCGGTTTCGTGCCGGCCGGTTTCGTGCCGGCGAGTTTCCCGCCACACATGAGCCTGGCTCGTGTTCTGCGGGATAACCACGTCGCGGCGGCGAGTTTCGTGCCACTCACGAGCGTGGCTCGTGTTCTGCGAGGGAGCCGCGTTGCGGCGGCCGGTTTCCCGCCACACACGAGCCTGGCTCGTGTTCTGCGAGGGATCCCCGTTGCGGCGGCCGGTTTCCCGCCACACACGAGCCTGGCTCGTGTTCTGCGATGGACCGCCGTGGCCGCCGGCATCTGACCCTGGCCCCGCATCGTGATCCGTGCTCGCGGCGGGAGCCCGACGCCGGTCTCCACCGTCAAGTCTCGCCCAAGACGAGCACGAGTCGTATGTGGCGCGGAAAGGGTCGTGGCCGGCGCGGATCGAGTCCTACGCGGCGAGGATCGGCCCGCAGCGGATCGGGTCATCGCCGGACCCTCTCGGCGGTGGCGGCGGCCACGAACCGGTCGAAGACCGCCAGCGCGTCGAGTGGGCCGGGCGCGCCCTCCGGGTGGTACTGGACCGTCTCGATCGGCTTGTCCCGGTGACGCAAGCCCTCCACCGACCCATCGTTGAGGTTGACCTGGCTGACCGAGAAGCCGGATGACGCCGGGAGCGAGTCGCCGACGACCTGCACTTCGTGGTTCTGCGCCGTCACCTGGACGAGACCGAGCTCGCGGTCGAGGACCGGGTGGTTGGCGCCGTGATGGCCGAACCGCAGGCGAGTCGTCTCGGCACCTGCGGCGCGAGCCACGATCTGGTGACCAAGGCAGATCCCAAGTAGTGGTCGACCGTCTTCGATGATGGCGCGGGCAAGCGCCACCTGGGCCGCCAGCCGGGCCGGGTCTCCAGGGCCCGGCGACAGGATGACGCCGTCGATCTCGGGGCCAAGGACATCGTCCGCCGCCGCCGTGTGGGGCAGCACCCTGACTCCGGCGCCGCGGAAGCGCATCGCCCGGACGATATTGCTCTTGAGTCCCAGGTCGACGATGGCGATGCGCGGGGAAGCGGCGTCGCGGGCCGGATAGTCGGTGACGTCCGGCGGGGACACCTGGCTCACGAAGTCCTGTTCTTCCCAGCGGGTCACGTCCCGGGCGTCGGCGACCGCCTTGTCCCGATCCGTCTCTCCTGGGCGCGTCACGATCCCGCGCAGACTGCCGTTCGCCCGGAGATGACGCGCCAGCGCCCGGGTATCCACGCCGGCGATGGCCGGGATGGCGTTGTCGCGCAGAAGTGAGGCCAGCTGCCGGGCGTCGTCGAGGACCGCGGCCGTCGCATTGGCGACCACGAGCGCCCGGAGCCACGGCTGGACCGACTGGTCGTCGGCGGCCAGCCGCCCGTAGTTGCCGATGAGTGGGTAGGTCATGACGACGACCTGGCCGGCATACGAGGGGTCGGTACAGACTTCCTGGTAGCCGGTCTGGCTCGTGTTGACGACCAGGTCGCCACCCGCCGAGACCGCAGCACCGAACGCTACCCCCGCAAAGATGCTTCCATCCTCGAGCGCGAGGAGCGCCGGTCCCAGATCGCCGATCCGGGGATCGACGATCGCGCTGTTGCGAGGCGTGGGCGGAACGGGTCGGGCGATCACATCACCCCGGACAAAACGAACCCACCGGCCGCTTGGGCTCGGTGGGCGGACGCGTGCGCAGACATCAGGTGCCTCCTTCGCCGGCCTCACAGGACCGGTACGCCAGCCTCACAGGACGGGCCATGAAAGGACTGCCACAGAGTAGCATCCGCAGCCGGTCGGTGCGGTCCTCGTGCGGCGCACAGGACTCCAGCATCCGGACCCGCCTCCTGCTAGCGTATCCCTCATCACTTGCACGTTTGACAGGGGGATCTCATGACCCGTCATCGCACGCTTCTTGCGCTTGCGGTCGTCGCGGTGTTCCTGGTCGCTGCCTGCTCGAGCGGCAGCAGCCTCACTGGCAAGACCTGGCAGCTGACGGCGATCACCGAACAGGTGCCGGCCTTCCAGGGCGTCGTCCCGACCGACCAGCAGGCGAACTACACCATCGAGTTCGCGACCGATGGGACGTTCTCCGCGAAGGCCGACTGCAACCTCGTGAGTGGGGGCTACACGACGACGGGATCGAACGGGCTGACGATCACGCCAGGCCCGATGACGCTCGCCGCGTGCCCGGAGGGGTCGCTCTCCAACCAGTACGTCGCGGGCCTGGGGAATGCCGCAAGCTACGCGATCGCGAACAACGAACTGACGATCACGCTGACCGATAGCGGCACGCTCGTCTACAAGTAGGTAGCCGGGCCGTCGTCGCCGGTTTGTCAGCCGCCGAGGAGCTGGTCGAGGTCGGCCAGGACATAGCCAGCGGCCCCGAGGCCGGCAACGATGCCAGGTAGCGCGGCATACGTGTTGTAGCCACCGAGGTGCATCAGGACGATCGAGCCGCCCTGCGCTCCGGTGAGGACTTTCGCGACGATCTCGTCGGTGGTCGGGCCTGGAGGGTCGTTGGCCACCGGGCGCCAGTCGATCGTGTCGACGTCCCACATGACGGTCCGGCTGTAACCGGCGGCTCCGACAGCGGCGAGGACGTCTGCATCGTAGCCCCCGTACGGCGGCCGGAAGAACGGCTCCGGATCCTGGGTGCAGTACGGCCGGATGGCATCCTCCGTCCGTTCGAGTTCAGCGACCATCTCCGACGCGGTCAGCGTCCGGAAATCGGGATGCGAATAGGAATGGTTGCCGAGCGTGAACAGATCCGGATGGTCCTCGATCCGAGCGAGGACCTTTCGTCCGGCAGCGGTATTCACGTTGTCGGCCATCGCCCCGGTCATGAAGATCGTGGCGTGAACCCCGTGGTCGATGAGCCAGTCGACGATCGCGAGGGCGTCACCGACCCGGCCCCCCATGTCGAAGGTCAACGCGACGGCCCCGCTCGAGCGCGGCCCGTGGCGGACGACCTTGCTCACCGGAGGTGCCTTGGACGGAGCAGACGCCGTCGGCTGCGGGTTCGAGGTCGGCGCGGGAGTGGCGGTCGGCGGAGACGTCGGACCGGCCGTGGGTGGTGCGGTCGGAGCGACGGTTCGCGGTGAACTTGGGATCGTGGCCGTCCTGACCGGCGGCGTCATCGGCGACGTGATCGGGCCCGGCGACGGACGCATGGTCGGTGGATCTGCAGGCGCGCTCGAGCAACCGACCACCACGATGAGACCGAGAACCAGACTCGCGGCGCGGCGTCTCATGTGGATCACCCCGACCACCGTATGGCGACGTCCGCTGCTGCGCAACGGCCATCCGCCACGAAAGACCCCGCCGAACGGCACGCCGGGCTCTAAGGCCGGTTGGGATGTGCAGCTGGAGGGTCAGCGATGCTCACTTCGTCATCGCCGAACGCGACGGTCCGAACACCTACCGACGACCCGACCGTCCACCTTGCGGAGTCACGATCAAGAGGAGGAGCAGTGCGACGATGGGGGTCGTGAAGACCGCGAGAGCGAACCACAGCAACCCGGACGACCCGCGCCGCTCCGCGAGGAGTCCGATGCCGACGGCGAGACCGACCCACAGTAGGCTCCCGACGACGATGAGTGGCGCGAGTGGAGCCAGCATGCCGTCCACGGTGTCTCCTCGTGCTTGACCAGTGTCGCGCTGCGCGCTGAGCTTACGCCGCCACGCAACCCCGATGGCTGCGGGTGATGCGAGGCACGTGGTTCCTGCTCAGGAGGCGCCTTGGACGTCCATCTCTGGCAATGCTGACCTCCCCGAGTACCGTTGCATGAGCCAGCCAGGGAGAAGCGGACATGACCTCGCCCGAAACCACGAAAGAACCGAGACCACGCGCCGTATCCCCGTTGCGTTGGATCGTTGCGAGTTTGGCCGGCGGGACGGTCGGATGACTGGCGACGCTCGGCCTGCCATGGATCAGCCCCCTTGGATTCGCCTCCGCCCTGGTCGGCCTGGCAGCTGGCACGCTCGTCGCCGGCCTGGTGATCAGGGCCACGACGCCGAGTCGGTGGATCCTGGCGGGCCTCGTCGCGTTTCTGACGTTCGCCGTGATGTTGTTCGTGCTGGTGTTTGTGGTGATCGTCTCCGGCGCCTTCGTCGTCCCTTCGTAGCGTGCCGCTGGCCATGCCCGGACGATGAGAATCACAGACCCCCGGGGGATGGCCTCCGGGGGTCATTTCGTGCTTGTTGGGATGGTGAGCCCGGAAGGACTTGAACCTTCAACCCGCTGATTAAGAGTCAGCTGCTCTGCCATTGAGCTACGGGCCCACGAGTCCGGGATGATACCGCAAGACCGGTCGTCGCGGTCGGCTGGCACCTCGTAGACTCGGTCGATGCTGTCGACCGGCCATGTCATCGTGTGCGGGCTCGAACACCTTGGACTGCGCACGATCGACCAGTTGCGCCTCCGGGACGAGGCGGTCGTGGCGATCGGCCCGACCGCGGATCCGGTCGAGTCACTCGAGGCCATCGGGGTCCGCCTGGTCATCGGCGATCAGCGACTGGCCCGGACCCTGGTCGAGGCTGGCGTGGAAAACGCCGGGGTCATCGTCCTGACCGGGGGCGACGACCTGGCCAACCTGAATGCCGCTCTCGTCGCCACCGAGCGGAACCCGACGATACGGGTCGTCATCCGGATGTTCGACCAGGAACTGGGGGCGCATATCCCGGACCTGTTCCCGGATGCCGTCGCGCTGTCTTCGTCGGCGCTGGCCGCCCCGGGCTTCGTATCCGCAGCCCTGGACGGCGAGACCGGCGTCACCTTCGCGCTGGCCGGACGACTCGTCACGTCCCGCCAGTCCGCCGAGCCTGCCCGCTCGGATCGGTCCATCCCGATCGCCCGTCTCAACCCGGACCGATCGGTCGACTTGTTGCCGGAGGCCGAGCCCCATGAAGCCGACCTCATCGTCGTCGATGTCCGGGACCCGAGCGACGCCGCGACGACCGCGGCGAGCCAGCCGATCGACTCGCCATCGACGGGCGCGAGCGGCTGGCTCGGGCGGACCATCGACGGACTTCGAGCCCGGATGCGGGCACCGGAGGAGCGCCTGCTCCGCTTCGCGACGATCCTGCTCATCCTCGCCGTCGGGTCCGCTCTGTTCTTCGACGTCGTCGCGGGGCTGACCCCGCTCGATGCCGTGTCCTATGCGATCACGCTCCTGACCGGGGCATCGCTGCCGGCCGATATCTCGGGCGCAGCCAGCAACGGCGCGTTGCGGATCTATGCGATCTTCCTCAGCCTGGTCGGGGCGGCCATCGTCGCCATCGTGTACGCCTTCATCACCGACGCGCTGATCCGATCGCGCCTTCTCCAGACGCTCGGTCGGCGGACGGTACCGGGCCGGATCCACGACCACGTCATCGTCGCGGGCCTGGGCTCGATCGGCTATCGGGTCGCCCTCGGCCTGGCAAGCCGCGGCGTGCCGGTGGTCGCCGTCGAAGTGAGCGACGAGGGTCGATTCATCTCGGCCACCCGGGCAGCCGGGATCCCGGTCTTCGTCGGTGATGCACGGAACGGCGATGTGCTTGGCGAGCTCCACCTCGACACCGCCCGGGCATTGATCGCAGCCACGAGCGACGATCTGGTCAACCTGTCGACCGCGCTCAATGCCCGGAAGCTTCGGCCCGACCTGCGGGTCGTCGTCCGATTGTTCGATCCGGAATTCGCACTGCGCGTGCAACGCGGCTTCGGGATCCGGTTCACGCGCAGCGTCTCGCACCTGGCGGCCCCGGCGTTCGCGGCGGCGGCGGTGGGCTCCGAGGTCATCGCCACGGTGCCGGTCGGCGATCATCGGGTGATCCTCTTCGCCCGCCTCCGGGTCCCGGAAGGATCTCGCCTCGAGGGTCGGCTGGCGTCGTCGCTGGGGACGGTCGGCGCGCTTCGGATCCTGGCCGTCGCGGACCCCGGGTCGGAGACGGCGCGCTGGGATTTCCCGATTGACGAGCGGATGGACGCTGGAGAGGAGGTCGTCGTGGCGGCGACCCGAGCCGGTTTGGCCCAGCTCCTCGACCTCGCCTCGAGTCAGGCGCCGGGCATGGTCGATCCCACCGTGGCCGATGGTCAGTCGGGCTGATTGTCGATCTGGGCTCGCTGGAGCCGGCCGCTGAAGTCGACGTAGATCGACTTCCACTCGGTGTACGTGTCGAGCGCGACGTGACCGGCCTCGCGGTGGCCGTTGCCGGTCTCTTTCCAGCCACCGAACGGCAGATGCACCTCGGCTCCGGTCGTCCCGGCGTTGATGTACACGATGCCCGTTTCGAAATCGCGCATCGCCCGGAACGCCGTGTTCACGTCGCGGGTGAAAACGCTCGATGACAGGCCGTACTGGGTCTGGTTGAGCGCCAGCATCGCCTCGCCGTACCCGTCGACCGGGATGACTGACAGCACCGGGCCGAAGATCTCCTCTTGGCCGATCCGGTCCATGGCGCCGACGCCGGCGAAGATCGTGGGTTCGAAGAAGTGGCCATCGGCAAGGGTCGCTTCGGTCGAGCGGCCGCCGCCGATCACCAGCTCCCCTTCCCTGCGTCCGATCTCCACGTACGAGGAGACCTTCTCGACGGCGCCGGGGTTGATGAGCGGGCCGACATCGACCGCCGGGTCCAGGCCCGACCCGAGCCGGAGTTTCCGGACGCGCGCCTCGAGACGCTCCAGCAGCGCATCGGCCACCGACCGGTCGACGATGACCCTGGAGGCGGCGGTACAGCGCTGGCCGGTCGTCCCGAAGGCGGACCACAGGATGCCGTCGGTCGCCAGGTCGAGGTCGGCATCGGCCAGGACGACGACCCCGTTCTTGCCGCCGAGCTCGAGCGACACGCGCTTGAGCCTTCGGCCGGCCCGGGCGGCGATCCCCTTGCCGGTCACCGACGACCCGGTGAACGAGATGATCTCGACATCGGGACTGTCGACGATCGCGTCGCCGACCTCCGCGCCCGACCCGGTCACCAGATTGACCACGCCCGCGGGGAACCCGGCTTCGGCCATCAGCTCGACCAGGAGCGTGGCGCAGTGGGGCGTGTCGGACGAGGGCTTGAACACGACCGTGTTGCCGGTCACAAGGGCCGGCATCGTCTTCCAGCACGGGATGGCCATCGGGAAGTTCCAGGGCGTGATGATCCCGGCTACACCGATGGGCTGGCGGATGCTCATCGCCCACTTGTCGGGAAGTTCGGACGGGACGGTGTCGCCGGCCATCCGCCGACCCTCGCCGGCCATCAGGTAGGCGATGTCGATCCCCTCCTGGACGTCGCCGCGCGCCTCGGCGATGACTTTGCCCATCTCGCGAGTCATCGCCTTCGCGAGCCGTTCCTTGTGCTGGGCCATGAGCGCCCCGAACGCGTACAGGATCTCGCCGCGCTTCGGTGCCGGCGTTCGCCGCCACATCGGGAAGGCTGTCTCGGCGGCCTTGATGGCCATCGCGACGTCGGCCTTCGTCCCCTGCTGGAAGCGGCCGATGACGCGTCGGCTGTCTGCGGGGTCGTGACTTTCGAACGTCTGGCCCGACGTCGACTCGCACCATTCCCCGGCGATGAAGTTGCGGTAGGTGGGCGTCTCGCCGTCGGTCGCGGTCATCGATCCATCGTACGGCACGATCAGACCCGTTCGACCGCCATCGCGACCGATCCCCCACCGCCGAGGCACAGCGTGGCCAGACCGTAACGACCCTCGCGGCGCGCCAGTTCGTGGAGGAGCGTGGCGACGATCCGCGCACCGCTGGCGCCGATCGGATGACCCATGGCGATCGCACCGCCGTTGACGTTGACCTTCGACCAGTCGAAGCCCAAGGCCCGTCCATCGGCCAGCGTCTGCGCCGCGAACGCCTCGTTGATCTCGATCAGGTCGAACGCGTCGATCGACAGGTCGACACGCTCGAGCAGGCGGCGAACCCCCTCGATGGGTGCCAGGAAGAGCCACTTGGGTGCCACCTCGGCCTGGGCGTAGCCGACGATCCGCGCCATCGGGACGAGTCCGAGACGCTCGACCGCCCGCTCACTCGCGACCACGGTGGCAGCCGCGCCGTCGGTGATGCCGGGCGCGTTGCCGGCGGTGACCGTCCCCATCGTGGCCGCCCCGCGATCCTCGCCGTCGGGCAGCGCGAACGCGGGCTTGAGGCGGGCCAGCGCTTCGATCGTGGAGTCACGCCGCGGACCTTCGTCGACGGCGACGATCGTCTCGCGCCCCTTGGCGTCCCGGACCGTCACCGGCGCCATCTCGGCATCGAACCGGCCGGCATCGATGGCCGCGACTGCCTTCTGGTGCGACTCCAGGGCGAACGCGTCCTGGTCCTCCCGGCTGACCTCGTTGCTGATGGCGACCCGCTCCGCGTGGGTGCCCATGTGGCAATCCTCGATGGCGCACCACAGGCCGTCGTGGACGGTCGCGTCGATCAGCTCGCCGTTGCCAAGACGCAGGCCGAAGCGTGCCCCGGGCACGAGATACGGCGCCCGATTCATCGACTCCATCCCGCCAGCCACGACCAGCTCCGAGTCGCCTGCCCGGATCTCCGCGGCGGCGAGCATGATCGACTTCAAGCCCGAACCGCAGACTCGATTGATGGTCGTGGCGGACGTCCCGTCGGGCAGGCCGGCGCTGAGCGCCGCCTGGCGGGCCGGCGCCTGACCGACACCGGCCTGCAGGACCTGGCCCATCAAGACCTCGTCGAAACTGGCCGTCGCGGGGTCCACGCCGGCACGCTCCACGGCTGCCCGGATGGCGACCCCGCCGAGCTCCGTGGCGGGAACCGTGCTCAACGCCCCGCCGAACCGTCCGATCGGTGTTCGGGCCGCGCTGACGATGAAGACCTGGCCGTTCGCGCCGGCCGTCGGCGCGGTCATGAGCCCTTCGCCGGACGCGGGTAGGTGTGGAAGCCCTCGCCGGTCTTCTGGCCGAGCTTCCCGGCGTCGACCAGCTCGATCAGGACCCTCGGGGGACGGAACTGATCGCCACTGAGCCCGTCGTCGAGGACGCGCATCACCCCGAGACAGACGTCGAGCCCGATGAAGTCGGCGAGCTCAAGCGGTCCCATCGGGTGGTTGAGCCCGACGCGCGCCCCGGTGTCGATGTCCTCGGCGGTGCCGAGGCCTTCCTCGAACGCCCGCATCGCCTCGGCGAGGAACGGCATCAGCGTCCGGTTGACGATGAATCCGGGTCGATCGGCCGACACGATGACCTGCTTGCCCAACGCCTCGGACAGCTCGCGGATCGCCGCCACGGTGTCGTCGGCGGTGTCACGGCCGCGGATCAGCTCGACGAGCGGCATGACCGGGACCGGGCTGAAGAAGTGCATCCCGAGAAAGCGGTTGCGCCGGTCCTGCCCGACCGCTTCGGCCAGCCGATGGATCGCGATCGACGAGGTGTTGCTGGCAAAGATCGCGCTCGCAGGTGCCAACCCATCGAGCTGGCGCCACAGGGTCGTCTTGACGGCCAGGTCCTCGAAGACCGCCTCGATGACGAGGTCGGCGTCGGCGACGCTGGACAGGTCGTCGCTCGGCTCGACCCGGGCGATGATCGCGTCGCGATCGTCCGCGGTCAGCTTGCCCTTGGCGACGGCCCGCTCGAGGTTCCCCAGGATTCGGTCGCGCCCGGCTTCCGCCCGGCTCAACTCGGGTTCGTACAGCGTCACCGGCAGGCCGATGGCGGCGTGGACCTGGGCGATGCCGTGACCCATGAGGCCGGCGCCGGCGACGAAGATTTGCTCGATGGGATCTGTCATGACCCCGATGGTACGTCGCCCGGCGCCGCGTCGGCGCGGCGTGGATCAGCCTCGAGCGTCGTCGAGCAGGCGATCCGCGGCCGTATACGGGTCCATCCGATGCTCCGCGACGTCCCCGAGGACCGACGCCGTCGCCTCGACGTGGTCGATGTCGTGGAGCCGCTCGCGCAGGCGGTCCGCGACGATGGCCCAGACCTGGGCTTCGGCCCGAGCGAGCCTGGCGGCGGCCGAAACGTCTGCCCGGCCGGTTTCGCGGTGTCGATCGAGTGCCGCGAGCAGCTCAGGAACCCCGTCGCCGGTCGCCGCCGTCGTGATCAGGACCTCGGGCCGCTTCGGCTGTGGCCGACCGGACCTGCTCTCGGCCGGGTCGAGGCGCGGCGCGCTGGCGACCAGCATCGCCCGCAGCTGTGCGGCCGTCCGTTGCGCTCCGGGCTTGTCGCCCTTGTTGACGACGACCAGGTCCGCCACCTCGAGCAGTCCGGCCTTGATCGCCTGGACCTCGTCGCCCATCTCGGGCGCCTCCAACACCACGGTCGTGTCCGCGGCGGCGGCGACCTCGACCTCGCTCTGGCCCGTTCCGACCGTCTCGATCAGGATCAGGTCGAACCCGGCAGCCGCGAGGACCGCCGCCGCGGCTGTCGATGTCGACGCAAGACCGCCGGCGTGACCGCGCGACGCCATCGACCGGATGAAGACATCGTTGTCGTCCGCATAGGACTGCATCCGGACACGATCCCCGAGCAGGGCGCCACCCGTGATCGGGCTCGACGGGTCCACGGCGATGACCGCCACGGTGCGGCCAGCCTGCCGGACCTCGGCGATGAGCGCCGCCACCAGGGTCGATTTCCCCGAACCCGGCGGTCCGGTGATCCCGACGATGTGGGATCGGCCAGCCAGCGGATAGAGCCGGCGCAACGCCGCTTCGGCGACCCCGGTCCGGTTCTCGACCGCGGTCAGCAACCGGGCCAGGGCCAGCCGGTCTCCCTCGATCGCGGCATCGGAGAGTGCGGCTGCTCGGGTCGCGACGTCCGCGCCCACGCCTAGCCGCGCGATCGTGCGTTCGCCCGCAGGTAGTCGGCGACCTGGCCGATCGTCGTGCCTGGCCCGAAGACCTCGGCCACGCCGGCGGCCCGCAATGCGACGACATCGTCGTCCGGGATGATCCCGCCGACCGTCACGAGGACGTCGCCCATCCCGCGTTCGGTCAGCAGCCGGGTCACCCTCGGGACGAGGGTCATGTGGGCACCCGACAGGATGGACAGGCCGACCACATCGACATCTTCCTGGAGGGCGGCGGTCGCGATCATCTCGGGGGTTTGCCGGAGGCCGGTGTAGACGACTTCGAACCCCTCGTCACGCAGCCCTCGGGCGAGCACCTTGGCGCCCCGGTCATGGCCGTCGAGGCCGGGTTTGGCGATGAGGACCTTGATCGGTCGGTCGGTCATCCGCCCATGATAGCCAGCGCCGAGGTCCGTGGCGGTCGCCTCGGGACGCGAAGATCAGCGCTGATCACCGCCGGTCAGGGCGATCGTCTCGCCGGACACGTACGTATTGGCCGCCGAGCCGAGCCAGACCACGAGTGCGGCCAGGTCGTCCGGCGTCGCCAGTCGCCGCACCGGGATCGACTTCGTCAGCACCGCCGCGCGCTCATCGGGGATCGACGGAACGCCAGCCTTCACGGTCAGGATCTGCGTCGGCGCCACGGCGTTCACGAGGACCCCCGACGGTCCGAGTTCCTTTGCCAGCGACGCGGTCAGGCCCACGATGGCCGCCTTCGCCGCCGAGTAATGCGCGGCCCGCGAGACGCCAACCTGCCCGGACCGGGCCGCGATGTTCACGATCCGGCCCCAGCCGGCTGCCTGCATCCCCGGCGCGACGGCCCGACATGTCCGGAACGTCGCCCCGATCAGGTCGTCCATGACCGACGTCCAGGACGCATCGGAGATCTCCGCGAACCGCTCCGTCCGGTATGCCGACGTCGCGGTCACCAGCACGCCGACCGGGCCGAGCTCCCGGGCGATCCGCTCGATGCCGGCGTCGACCTGGTCCGATGAGGTCAGGTCGGCCGCCACCGCAATGGCGCGCCCACCACCCGCGACGATCTCGGCGGCGGTCGACTCGGCACGGGTCGGCGCACCCGTCTCCTGCCCGGAGGTCCGCTGATGGAGGGCGACGAACGCGCCTTCGGCGGCGAAGGCCAGGGCCATCGTCGGGCCGGCACCGCCACCGGCACCGGTGATGAGGACGACGCGACCGGCGAGCCCCAGGTCCACGGTCAGCCCTCGGGCGAGTGGCGGGCGAGGTGGGCGAAGAACTCGGCCCGCGTCCGGTCGCGAGTCCGGAACAAGCCGAGGACGGACGAGGTGGTCATGATCGTGCCCGGCTTGCGAACGCCGCGCATCGCAGCGCACAGGTGGGTCGCTTCCAAGACGACCCCGACCCCCTGTGGATCGAGGCGGTCCTGCAGGAACTCGGCGATCTGCTGGGTCAACCGCTCCTGGACCTGCAGACGACGTGAATACATCTCGACCACCCGCGGGATCTTGGACAGGCCGATGACTCGCCCGCGCGGGATGTAGGCAACGGCGGCCGTCCCGAAGAACGGCAGCAGGTGATGCTCGCAGAGCGAATAGAACGGGATGTCCTTGACCAGGACCATCTCGCTGTAGGCGATGTCGAAGATCGCGTCGTTGACCAACCGATCTGGATCGACGTGGTAGCCGGCGGTGAGCTCCGTGTACATCCGGTGGACCCGGCCGGGCGTCCCGGTCAGACCCTGGCGCTCCGGATCCTCGCCGATCTCGACCAGGATCTGGCGGACCGCCGATTCGACCGGCCCCGCCGGACCATGGCCGTCGCTGCCGTTGCCCTCGATGACGGCCGCAGGACGCAGCGGTTCGTCGCCGATCTCGCTCTCGATCTCATCGACGATGCGCTGGACGTGACTGGGAAGGTCGGACGGGCTGGACACGGATGGGCTCCTGTGCAGGCGGCGATGGTACGACGGGTGCCGATCCCCTGCGCCGAGGCTGCGCGACGGGCCTAGCCCTCGCGACCGCGTCGTGCCAGGTAGTCGTGCCAGAACAGGCGCGCGGCGACGGATCGCCAGGGTCGCCAGGCCTCACCGAGTGTCGCCAACTCGGTCGCGTCCGGTCGGTGGTCGAGCCTTTTGACCGTTCCGACCGAGGCCGCCAGGGCGATATCGCCGACGGGCCAGACGTCGGGTCGTCCGAGGACCATCATCCGGTAGATCGTGGAGGTCCACGGACCGATGCCGGGGATGGCTTGGAGTGCCTGATCGGCGGCGTCGTCATCCAGGGAGGCCATGTCGTCGAGGTCGAGCGTCCCTTCGTGGACGGCTGCCGCCAGGGCGCGCCCGTACCGGGCTTTCTGCCGGCTGAAACCGACGGCCAGAAGTTCTTCATCGGACAGTTCGAGGAACCTCGCTGCCGTCAACGGATCGGCGGCGACCCGCAACCGATCGAACGCTGCTCTCGCCGACCCGAGGGAGACCTGCTGCTCGAGGATGATGTGGAGCAGCGTCGCGAAGCCCGGCGGCCGGTCCCACAGCGGCGGAACGCCGTGTCGGGCGACGATCGCCGCCAGATCGCGGTCCCGATCCGCCAGTGCCTCGACCGCGCGGGCCAGACCTGCCCTGGACAGCGGCGCTTCGGGCGCCCGTCTAGCCGGCGACTGTGCCATCCGCCCCGAACCCGGCCGCCGGCAGCGGGTCGAACGGACGCCCGTCCACGCCACGCAACCAGGCGCGTGCGTTCTCGCCGAGCGACGGCCGGTGATAGCCGCCCTCCTGGAGGATCACCAGACGGCGGCCGAGCGATGCCGTGCGCCGGCCCACCTCGTGGTAGACATCCGTCGTCAGGGCGAATGTCCCGATCGGGTCCAGGCCATACGTGTCGAATCCGAGGGACACGACGACGATCGACCCGGGCACCGCGAGGATCGCCTCAAGCGCTCGATCGACGGCAGCCAGGTATCCCGCGTTGGTCGTCCCGGGTCGAAGCGGGAGGTTGAGGTTCTCGCCACGGCCCTCGCCCTCGCCCACCTCGTCGGCTCGGCCCAGGAAGAACGGGTACTCGTGATCGGGGTCCACGTGGATGGAGACGTAGCGGACGTCGCCGCGTCGCCAGAAGATCTGCTGGCTCCCGTTGCCGTGGTGGTAATCCAGGTCGAGGATCGCCACTCGTTCACCGGTCGCCTGGGTGACCGCTTCGGCGACGATCGCCGCATTGTTGAAGAAGCAGTACCCGCCGTACATCGAGCGGGCGGCGTGATGACCAGGCGGCCGGCAGAGTCCGTAGGCCGCGGGTGCGCCACCGAGCACCAGGTCCATCGAGGTCAGGGCGACGTCGACCGCGGATCGGGCGGCGACGTAGGTTCCCGCGACCAGCGGCACAGCTGAATCGAGGCCCCAGAACCCGGCCCGCCCCCCGACGTGGACGGGCTCCCGCACGAAGGTCGCCACGGCCGCCTCGGACATCCCCTCGAACATGGCTCGATTGGGATACGTATCGGCGGTCAGGAACGGCCGGTCGATCGACTGCGCTCGAAGCTCGGACCAGGCGACCTCGAGGAAGCGAACCATGGCCGGCTCGTGAACGGCTGTGATCGGGTCCTCGCCATGGGCGGTGGGCGAGACGGTCTCGAACCCTCCGTCGGCCTCGAGCGTGGTCCGGATCCGCTCGGCCCGCTCCGCGACCTCGTTGGCCGGGACCGGGACGCCCATGTACGTCTCGACCGTGATGTCGTGCCCGAGGTGGGCTGGTGAGTAGACGACGTCCATCGCGCTGGTCATACCTCCGGGGTCGCGCCGGCGTCGTCGACCGACAGGATCGCCGCGCACACCGCATCCGGACGGTAGCGCATCAGGTTGTGGCCCGTGTGGGGGAACGACGAGGCTCGGATCCGGGTCAGGCCGCGGTCCGCACGGGCCGTAGAGACCGAGGCGAGGGCCCTGACTCGGGGACCTGCCGCGTCGCTGGCGGCGACGAGCGCGACGATCGGCCCGGGCACGCTCGTCAGGGCCGACACCGGCTCATACGCGAACATGGCCCGCACGCTGGCCTCGAGCGCGTGTGGCCGCGTGGCCGGCACGACCTTGCCGGCATGCGTCTCGACGACGGTCGCCCGCGCGGCCCGCTCCTGGTCGACGTCCCAGGTGGCCGGATCGAACGCGACCCGGTCGGCCAGGAACGCGTCCATGGAGCGCATCACCTCAGGCGGCTCATCGAGACCGCGCAGGAATTCGTCGATGTCCAGGCCACTCGCCTCTTCGAGGGACTCCCAGCCGCCGTCCACGAGCACGAGCCCGGCGCACCGCTCGCCGAGTGCGAGCGCGGCCCATGCGGCCACGATCGCCCCGAACCCGTGCCCGGCAAGGATCAGCCGATCATCGGTGGTGGCCAGGAGGCCCGAGCCTTCCGCGACCGCCACGACGTCGTCGGCGAGCGATGTCGCGTCGTAGCCGTCGACCGGCGCATCCGACAGCCCGTGCCCACGCAGGTCCATGGCGACGACATGGCGGATGGCACGCAGGCGGCGCGCGACCGGCGCCCACGACCAGGCGGTGGCCGAGATGCCGTGGATGAGCAGGACGCCCGCGCGACCCGGGTCGTCGGCGCGGCCGGGCCCGCCCCAGTCGAGGAAGTGGATCCGGTCGCCGGGATCGACGACCACCACGAAACCGTCGGGCGCTGCGACAGGGTCAGGCGGCGGGATCGGCTGCATCGCCCCTAGGATACGAGCGCCATGGTCAAACACCGCCGCGGATCCCGGGCCGCTCACCTCCGCACGCGCCGCCGCCCGTTCGAAGAGCTCGTCGATCTCGCGCTCGAGTCCATCCCGGATCCGTTCGCAGCGGCGCTGGACGAGGTGGCCGTGGTCATCGCCGACGAGCCATCACCGGAGCAACGTCGCGAGAACGACGTCCCCGACGACGAGACCCTCTACGGCCTGTACGAAGGGGTCCCGCGGACCGAGTGGGGCGCCGACTGGGCGGCCATCCCCAACCGCATCACGCTCTTCCGGCGGCCGCTCGAGGAAGACTTCCGTGACCCCGACGATCTCGCCGACGAGGTCTGGATCACGGTCGTCCACGAGCTGGCCCACCACCTGGGGATCGACGACGAACGCCTGCACGAACTCGGGGTCGACTGACCACCGGCGGCCTGGCGACGATCAGGCCAGCGCCCCGGGCAACGTCCCGGCCCCGGCCAGGAATTCGCCGATCCGGCCGACCTCGACGTTGCCGCCCGAGGCCACCACCGCGACGCGCTCGCCCTCGCGAACGGGGATCCGGCCGGCCAGCACGGCGGCCAGGGCGGCGGCTCCCGCCGGCTCGAGTACCTGCTTCATCCGCTCATTGGCGAACCGCATCCCCGCCAGGATCGTCGGTTCATCGAGCAGCACGATCCCATCCAGGTAGCGCTGACACATCGCGAGCGTCCAGGTGCCGGCGAACGGCGCATTCAATCCGTCGGCGACACTGTGCGGCTGGATCGTCGTGATCTCGCCGCTGTCGAGGGCGAGGCTGACCGCGTTCGACCGCTCGGGCTCGACGCCGTACACCCGCGTCGCGGGACGGCGTTCCTTGATCGCCCCGGCGATCCCCGAGATGAGTCCGCCACCGCCGACGCCGACGACCACGACGTCGATGTCGGGCTGATCCTCGAGCAACTCCAGGCCGATCGAGCCATGGCCGGCGATCACGGCCGGGTCGTCGAACGGGCTGACGAATTCGAGATCTCGCTCGTCGCGCAGCCGCTCCATCGCCGCGAAGGTCTCGCCGATGTGCGAACCCACCAGGACGACGCTGGCCCCGTAGCCACGGCAGGCATCGACCTTCGCCTGGACGGCGGCCGCCGGCATCGTGATCGTCACTTCGACACCGGCCGTCCGTCCGGCCCAGGCGTAGGCCTGGCCCGCGTTGCCGGCCGACATCGTGATGACTCCGCGGCGCCGGATATCGTCGGACAGAGTCATCATCCGGTTGGACATGCCGCGGGCCTTGAACGAGCCCGTCTTCTGGAGGTGCTCCGCCTTCAGGTAGAGCTGGCCGTCGCCGATCCGGACGCCGGTCGCGGCGGTCACCCAGGTCGCCGCCGTCGACGACGTCAGCAGTGGCGTCCGGTGGATCAACCCGGCGATCCGATCGCGGGCGGTGTCGAAGGCAGCTGACGGAACGAGATGATCGTCGGTAACCATCGGGACGAGTATGCCAGCGTCGAGGCAACACCCCGTGGCCATCTTCTGCTTGCGTGTTTGCGCAAATGCTGATACAGTCTGTGGATGTTGGATCGCCTGCCAGTCTCCGCGGAGTTCGAACGGGAACGCTATGCGTCCGTCGGTCGAGCCCTTGCGGACCCGAAGCGGCTGTGCGTCCTGGAGTCACTCGCCGTCGGCGAACTCTCCGTGACGGACCTCAGCGAACGGGTCGGCTGCCAGGTTCCCAACATGAGCCAGCACCTGGCCGTCCTGCGCAATGCCGGGCTGGTCACGAGCCGGCGTGACGGCAATACCATCCTCTATCGTCTCGCGGACCCTCGGGTCCTCGAGGCCTATCGACTCATCCAGGACATCGCGCGGTAGCGCACAGGAAAGGGACCGGACCCAGATGGCAGAGATCAAGCACGCGACCGACGAGAACTTCATGGAGCTCGTCCTGAACAACGAGAAGCCGGTGCTGGTCGACTTCTGGGCCGGCTGGTGCCAGCCCTGCAAGATGGTCGCTCCGGAGATCGAGAAGGCCGCGGAGAAGTACGACGGGATCATCGAGGTCGTGAAGATCGACGTCGACGCGAACCCGCGCGCCTCGCAGACCTTCAACGTCATGAGCATCCCGTTCATCGCCTTCTTCCCCGGCGGTGGCAAGCAGCCGATCGGGCGGCCGGGCTTCCGTCCGCTCGAGGTCCTGGAGCGCGAGTTCGGCCTTGCCGAGTACGCGCCCGTTTCGGCCGACTGACGACCCTCCGAGCCCCGGTCAGTTCCGGGGCTCGACCCGTCGATACGCGGAGGCGAGCCAGGCCACGGCACGATCGGCGGCCCGATCGTCCAGGTCCGACGGCGAGAATCTGACCCAGCCCGACCCCCGCGGAGATGACGTCACGTCCGGCGTCCTGGCCGCGGCTTCGGCAACCGCTGCATCCAGGTCGAACTCGGCCGCTCCCCCGTCCGGCGACAGCGCGGCGAACGGGCGACCGCCGCGCGAAAAGGTCAGCGTCCCATCCGGTCCCATGACCGCGTCGATCCCGGGGAGATCGACGGCCGCTTCGGCCAGCAGGTCTCCCAGCGTCATCGGCCGGCGGAGGCCAGGATCGCGCCGAGCTCGACGCGGTGCTCCTCGTAGTGGTTGGTCGTCTCGTCGGTGATCGTGCGCAGATGCTCGGCATGCTTGAGCCAGCGCGTTTCGGGGACGACGGTCAGGTACCCGCGCAGCTCGCCGGGTTGGGTCCGGAACCGCTCCCGGAGATCGTCCATCGACATGGCCGCCCAGGTCGCATCGATCTCGGCATTGACGACGTCCCCACCGCGAGCGGACCAATCGGCATCGATCCGGGCGATCGTCGGACTCGTCTCGTTCACCGCCAGCTCGGTCGCGACCTGGAGGGCGACCCCCTGCCACGCGAGGATGTGCCCCATGAGCATCCGGCCGGACCAGCCGTGGGCGTCGTCGACGGCGACCTCCAATTGCTCGTCACTCAGCTCGGCCAGCGCCTCGAACGGTCGCCACGCCTCGCGTTCTTCCTCCAGAAACTCCATCGAGTCGACATACATGGCGTCATGGTAGTGGTTGCGCGACCGACCGCGATGGTAGAGTCGGCTTCGTGAGCGACGATCGCGACGCCCCGTCCCTGCCACCCGTGGACGACACGGCCGCCGAGGCCATGTCGGACGCCTACAGCCCGGAACTCCTGGCCAGCCTGCTCGTGGACGGCGACGACGATCTCGCCGCGTGGACGATCCGGCAGGCCCTCGCCGACACCACCAGGGCCATGGTCTATGACGGGCTCGTCTCGGAGGCGATGCACCTCGTCGGGGATCGGTGGCGCTCCGGGCGATGGACGGTCGCCGATGAGCACCTCGCCAGCCAGACCCTGCTCCGGGCGCTCGACGACGTCCGTCCCGAGGTCGGTCCGGAGAGCCGGATCGGGCCGCTCGCGGTGCTCGCCGGGGTCGCCGGGGAACAGCATGCCATCGGCCTGATCCTCCTCGACCACCTCCTGGTGGAGTCGGGCTGGACCGTCGCCCGACTCGGCGCCGACGTGCCGGCCGACGACCTGGGTCGCTTCGTCCAGCGGAATGAGGCTCGCCTGGTCGCCATCACCGCCTCCGACCCGGCGCGTCGGGATTCTGTGGCCGCTTCGATCCGCGCCGCACGCGGTGAAGGAACGAGTGGGACGCATCGAGTCCCGGTGATGGTCGGCGGACGGCTGGCGGATCACGAGGACGTCGTCGCGGAGCTCGATGTCGACTGGGCGGGTCGGACCCTGACCAGCGCCCTTCAGTTCGCGGACAGCGTGTTCCGGGAGATCGCCGGCCCCGCCGTGTGACTCAGACCGCGACCGGTTCGCGGTACTCCCCGAAGACCTCGCGCAGGACCCGACACTGCTCGCCGAGCGTGGCATACGCGTCGGCGCAGCGGATGAAATGCGGCATCAGGTTGGCATCGCTGGACCCTGGTCGTCCAGCCGCTTCCCGGAGCCCTCGCAGCGCCGTCTCGACCGCGGACGCATCGCGCTCCCGGCGGGTTCGATCGAGTCGGGCCCGCTGGCGCTCCTCGGATCCGGCGGGTACGGACAGGACGGGGACCGGTGTGACCTCGGTCGTGTCGACGTAGGCGTTGATCCCGACGACCCGTCGTTCCCCGGCATCGAACTCCCGTTGATAGCGGTACGCCGCATCGGCGATCTCGTGCTGCGGATACCCCTCGGTGATGGCCGCCACCATGCCGCCGCGGCGGTCGATCTCGTCGAGGTAGCGCCAGACCTGACGCTCGGTCTCGTCGGTCAGGGCTTCGACGAACCACGAGCCACCGAGTGGATCGACGGTCGCGTCCACGCCACTCTCCGCGGCGATGATCTGCTGCTGGCGAAGCGCCAGCATCGCGGCCTCCGCGGTCGGGACCGCCAGCGCCTCGTCGTAGGCGTCCGTATGAAGCGACTGCGTCCCACCGAGCACCGCCGCCAGTGCCTGGAGCGCCACTCGGGTCAGGTTGTTGAGTGGTTGCTGTGGGGTCAGCGAGACGCCGGCCGTCTGGGTGTGGAATTGCATCCAGGCGGAGCGCTCGTTCTCGGCGCCATATCGCTCGGTCATGAGCTTGTGCCAGATCCGACGTGAGGCCCGGAACTTCGCGATCTCCTCGAAGAAGTCGCTGTGGCTGTTGAAGAAGAAACTCAGCCGCGGCGCGAAGTCGTCGACCCGCAGTCCCCGCTCGATGGCCGCCTCGACGTAGGCCATGCCATCGGCGATCGTGAACGCCAACTCCTGGACGGCCGTCGAACCCGCCTCGCGGATGTGGTACCCGGAGATCGAGACCGTGTTCCAGCGGGGCAACTCACGCGTTCCGAACTCGATCGTGTCGGTCACCAGTCGCATCGACGGCGCCGGGGGGAAGAGGAATTCCTTCTGGGCCACGAACTCCTTCAGGATGTCGTTCTGGGTCGTGCCTTCGAGGCGCGCCCTGGGGACTCCGGCCTTCTCCGCCGCGACGATATACATCGCCCAGATCGGCGCCGCCGGCGAATTGATGGTCATCGAGGTCGACACCCGGTCGAGCGGCAGGCCGGCCAGGAGCACCTCCATGTCGGCGAGACTGGAGACCGCGACACCGCACGTCCCGAACTCGCCTTCCGCCTCGGGATCGTCGGTGTCGTAGCCGTACAGGGTCGGCATGTCATAGGCGATCGACAGCCCGGTCTGGCCCGCATCGAGCAGCTGTCGGAAGCGCGCGTTGGTGTCCTCGGCGGCACCGAACCCCGCGAACATCCGCATCGTCCATAACCGGCTCCGGTAGCCGTTGGGGTGGATGCCACGGGTGAACGGCGGTTCCCCAGGGAGGCCGATCCGATCGGCTCCGTCACCGTCCTCGATCGACCACGGCCCGTAGAGCGGGTCGATCGGGAGATCGCTGATCGTGGAGAAGCGCGGGCGACGCTCTGGGGCCCGGTCCAGGGCCGGTCCGAGGCGATCCGCCTCCCAGGCGCGCCGGCGTTCGGCCCAATCGGCCGATCGGTCGGTCATGCCGGCGACTGTAGCACGCGGTGGTTCCCGGTCAGCCGGGGTCGCGTGGCGGCCGCTCGCCGGGACGCGAGGCTCCGGTGCCGGATCGTCCGGGAACCACACGGGCGACCCGCCGGCCCGTCGAAGCCGCCGCCCGACGAAGGCTTCGGTCGACGAGCGGGATGCGCCGAGTGCGATTGGCGAGGACGGCGAGGTCCCACAACAACAAGGCGGGGACGGCTCGTCCGCCGATCACGCGGGCAAGACCGCGACGCATCAGGAATCGGTACATCAGCGACCCCCGAAGGAATTGATGGCGTCCTGGATCCGCGCATCGGGGAGGTCATTGGTGATGACCACATCGACCACATCGGTCTCGGTCCCCGGCCAGACGACCACGGTCTGGGCACGCGTGCTCGTCGTGGTGTCGATCCGCCAGCCCGATCGACCCGCGATCGTCTGTGTGGATTGGCCGAGCACATCGGTGCGAGACGCCGCCTGGGCACTCTGCAGGTAGAACTCGGCCAGACGATCGGCGGTCAGACCGTCCGCCCGGAAGACCGCGAGGACCGCGGCTCGCTCTGCCCCGAATGTCCAGGTCCCACCGGCGAACCGAACCTCCGTGATCCCGACCGAGGTGAGAGCGCCAAGATTCGCGGCCGAGCAGTTCCGGCCGGAGTCGAGCGTCTTGGGGGGCGTGCCCATGTAGGAGACCGGGACGAGCGCCTCCAGATCAGGGTAGGCGCCCGCTGCCCGCCCGTCGGTGGTGCATTCGCCGGTGGGGTCGAACGACGAAGAGGCGCTGCCGTTGCATGCGCCAACAAGGGTCGCCGCGAGCAGGATCAGGAGGCAGCGACGGACGGGGACGAGCATGGCGGAAGGGTATCCGGAGTCCGCCGATACCGCCCTGACGGGCCCGGTGGTGCATCCGGACACCTGGTACGACCGTCCCGGGATGGTGCCTGGATGCGCCCGACCTTCGACGGCACCCGACAGGGACAAGGGAACCATTGTGTCCGGACGGGGGCGAGCTTACTGTTCCTGCTACGCCACCCCGCGATCGAACCGGGAGATACCTGGGGCGTCGGTCACGGAACCGGAAACGGACAGTCGCACCGAGGAGGTTCGGGCGGCAGATCCCGGATCCGGCTCACGAGCCGAGTAACTGGTCTTCGGCCAACAGGCCTGGTGACCGTCGGGGCGGCAGCGCTTATCTCGTCTTCATCAGCGTCACGATCGCCCTCCGGTATCGGAGGGCGATCTCGCGTTTCCGGGATGTCCCGGCTGGCCACAGGTTTCGCAGTCGTCAGGCCGTGCGCCCCCGTCGTTCAGAGACCGGATGGGTCCGACGCGGCACATCCCGCCGGTCGAGATCCGCCTGGATCACCCGAGCGGCGCTCACCAGGTCCGGATCGTGATTCACCGTCCCCGCCAGCCAGTCGATGTACGACGGCTCGAAGGCGGCGATCTGTCCCAGCGTGTGGTCGTGGAACCGGCCGAAGGTCATCACCGTCGCCTCGGCCTCGGCGAGGGTCGGGACCGGGGGCCGGCGGAAATGGCGGACTCGGCCGCGAACGAGCGGTCCGGTCGGGGTCGACGCCCGTGGCGGTTCGCCGTAGACCACGTCCGCTCGACGTGGAGGCTGACCGCGCAACGCGGCACGGGCAGCTGACCCAGAATCCGAGGAGGTCTGGTTTCGGGCACGGAACGTCTCGCTGGTATCGACTCGGCCGGTGACCGGCCGCGTCGGTCGCGGTTTCGGCGGACCGCCCTGCCGACGGACCACGCCAGGTTCGAACGGGGTCGCATCGCCATCGGCGGCGTTGTCCTCGGTCGGGACGCCGAGATTCCGGGTCAACGCCGCGTAGGCGTCGTTGATCTCCGCCATCCGCCGCGTCGCCATGCGCGATGCGGCCGGATCGTCCCCGGTCAGGTCGGGGTGATTTGCCCGGGCGAGTCGACGCCAGGCTGCCTTGATCTGCGTCGGCGTGGCGTCCACGTCCACGCCGAGCACATCGCGCGGTATCCGTCCGGCCATCACCCATGAGTGTAGGCGAGCGGCAGTCCGGGCGGTGCCCGTGCGGATCCATCCGGCTCGACTTGACAGCCCGGTCACGGTGCCGTCCCCTATGCATATGGGAACCGTGCGTCGTGCTGGCCTGGCGACCGTCGCGGCGATCGCGCCGTTCGGGCTGGCCTATCGCTTCGCCCTGGCCTACCGGATACGCGCCGGCTATCCGCGGCGCTACCCTCCGACCGTTGACCCCGGCGACCTCGGCCTGCCCTACGAGACGACCGCCGTCGAGTCCGATGGGCTGTCGCTGCCGGCCTGGTTCATCCCGGCCCGGGGTGGGACACCGGGGCCTGGCGTCGTGCTCGTCCACGGCTGGGAATCCGCTCGCGATCGGACCCTGCCGATGGCCGTCTTTCTCCACGCGGCCGGGTTCCATTGCCTCACCTTCGATGTCCGGGGCCACGGCGCCAATCCGCCCGAGGCACTGCCCCTGAGCGCCGGCGAGTTCGGGGCGGATGCGCTGGCCGCCTTCCGAACCCTGGTCGACCGGCCGGAGGTGACGGTCGGAGCGATCTCCGGGCACTCCATGGGCGCCATCGGGGCGCTCCTGGCGGGTGCCGCAGACCCCCGAGTCGCCGCAGTCGTCGCGACATCCAGCCCGGCCGACCCGTATCGATTGACCCGGCAGACATTCCGTCTCGCCCACCTGCCGATCCCCGATCCGATCGCCTTTCCGCTCGCGTGGCTGACGACCCGGGTCTACCTGCGCCCGCGGGGGCACGCGGTGGCGGACATCAGTGCCGCGATCGCGGCCGCCCGATACGACGGACCGATGCTCCTCGCTCACGGATCGGACGATGTCGTCGTTCCGCCCGGTCATCTCGATCGCCTCGCGGCCGCCGCCCGCACGTCCCGGGCGGACGCCGCCGTCGAGCGCGAAGTGGAGACGCTGCTCGTCGCCGGGGGTCAGCATTCATGGCTGTACGAGGATCCCGACTACCGGGCCGCGGTCGCCGGATTCCTGAGTCGATCGCTCGGTGGACCGTTGGATCCGGCGACGGCGGCCACCATCGCCGCGGTGACGAAGGCTGAGCGTATCCCCGATGGCGAGGCCGAGTTCGCGGCCGTCGAGGGTTCGCCCAGCGGCCTCCGAACGCTCGCCCAGGTCGCGTTGCCCGGGGCCACCCGGCCGAGACGCCAGGAAACCGAGGAACCCGAGCTGGCCGCCACGATGCCGTCGCGAGGCGGCGGATGAGCGGGCCCGGGCGCGATCCGGTCTGGGATGCCATCGCCACGAAGCGGGTCATCCGCCGATTCGACGATCGACCTCTCGAGGCCGACCATCTCGACCGGATCCTCCTGGCCGGTCGGCGCTCCGGCAGCAGCAAGAACCTGCAACGGTGGACCTTCATCGTCTGCCGCGATCGCGATCATCTTCGAGAACTTTCCCAGCTTGGGCCGTGGGCCGGACATCTTGCCGGTGCGGCCGTCGCGGTCGCGTTGATCACACCGGATCCGCACGCGCCCGATGCGCCGCTGTCGATCATCTTCGATCTCGGGCAAGTGGCCCAGAACATGATGCTGGCCGCCTGGGAGCTTGGAGTCGGCAGCGTGCCAGCGACCGTCTACGAGCACGATCTGGCTCGTCGCCTGCTGGGCTACCCCGCCGACCAGCACTGCGAGTACCTGCTTTCCTTCGGCTACCCCGCTGACCCGACCGATCTCGTCCGTCGGCCGACGAAAGGTGGCCGTCGCGACCTCGAGGAGATCGTCCGCACCGAACGCTGGTAGTCGTCCGCCGCTACTGCCAGCGAAACTTCTGCGAGGCGATCCCGAAGCAGACGACCAGCCAGCCGAACAGGACCGCCGCGCAGACCCACAGCGGGGCGAATGCGGCACCCCCGACCATGACCTGGCGCAGTGCGTCGGCGAGGTAGGTCAAGGGGATGACCCGGGCAACGACCTGCAGGGGCTGGGGCATCTGGTCGATCACGAAGAACGCCCCGGACAGGAACATCATCGGGAACTGGATCATGGAGGTCATCCCGTTCGCTGCGTCTTCCGTCTTCGCGAACGAGGCGATGACGTAACCCAGCGCCAGGAAAGCCATCGCACCCAGGGTCACGAAGCCGGCCACGAGGAGCAGACTGCCGCTGACCTCGACCCCGAACGCCACAGAACCGACCACGACGATGATGACCGCCTGGGTGAAGGCGATGGTGACCCGCATCAGGACGTTGGAACCGACCAGCTGCCACCGACGCAACGGGGTCGCGGCGAGTCGCTTGAGGATGAGCTTCTCCCGGTCCGCGACGAGTGGGATCGCCGCGAAGATGCCCACCTGCATGATCGACAGGCCGAGCATGCTCGGGACGAAATAGCTGATGGCGTTCAGGTTCTCCGTCTGCACCGTCTGTGGGCTCGGGACCACGAGGGGCGGACGACCGCCGAGATTGACGACGCCCAGGACCGTCCCGACGGCCTGATATACGGCGCCCGCGAGTTGTGCCCGCGACGGATCGGTGTAGACCTCGAGCTGCACCGGTCCGCCGCCACCTCCTGCAGCAGCCAGAGACGCGCCGTAACCGACCGGGACGACGATGATCGAATCGACCTTGCCGACCTTCATCTGGTCGATGGCATCCTGCCGCGTCGTCTGGACGAGAGTGATCCCGTCCAGCGCCTCGAAGCCTGCCTGGAGCTGGCGCGACGCGGCGGAGGCGTCGTTGTCGACCCAGCCGAACGTGATCCGGGTCGTCCCACTGCCCTGGAAGATCAACCCGAACAGGACGATGAAGACGAGCGGGAAGGCAAGCGTCCAGAACACCGCCGCCCGGTCGCGCGTGTAGCTCCGGATGTTCGCTCGGGTGAGGGCCAGCAGGGCGTGCATCGGTCGTCCTCGCTTGTCAGTCGCGGAGGGCTCGGCCGGTCAGATCGAGGAACACATCCTCGAGCGTCGCCCGCCGGATCCCCAGGTCCTGTGGTTCCAGCCCGTGCGCATCGGTCAAGGCGATCAGCCCGCCGACCGTGGCCGCCACGTCGGTCGTGTAGAGCATCAGCGCGTCGTCGTCGTGCTTGACCGACGTCACGGCCGGCAACGCCTCGAACGATGTATCGGCGATGGCGTCGATGGCGTCCAACCGAACGGCGCGCTCCTGGAAGCGCTTCGAGATGAGTTCGTCCACGGTGCCCATCTCGAGGATGTGGCCGTGGTCCATGATCGCGATCCGGTCACACAGGACCTCCGCCTCCTCCATGTAGTGGGTCGTCAGCAGGACGGACCGGCCGCGCGCCTTGATCCCCTTGATGAGGTCCCACAGGGAACGGCGAGCGGCCGGGTCCAGGCCTGTCGTCGGCTCGTCCAGGAAGATCAATTCGGGATCGTTGACCAGGGCGAGGGCCACGGCCAGGCGCTGGCGCTGGCCACCCGACAGGTCGCTGGTCCGCGCGTTCCGCCGCTCCTCGAGCTCGAGCATGCCGATCAATTCGTCGGTCGGGCGCGACGTCGGGTAGAAGCTGCGGAACAGGTCGATCACCTCCACGACGGTGAGTTTCGGGTACAGGGCGGCCGTCTGGAGGCTGATCCCGATGCGGGGCTTGAGCGAGTCGGCGCCCGTCCCGACATCGACGCCCAGCACGATCGCCTGGCCACCGTCGGGTACCCGGAGACCCTCGAGGATCTCGACCGTCGTCGTCTTGCCTGCCCCGTTCGGACCCAGCAGGCCGAAGACTTCGCCCGGCCGGACCTCGAAGTCGATCCCGTTTACTGCCTTGACCTCGCCGTACCGCTTGATCAGGCCACGCACCGAGATGACCGTCTCGGAGGCGCTGGTCACCATACTTTCCATCGGCCGATGGTGACAGGCGCCGTCAACCCCGGCGCCGTCCGACCGCGATCGTGGGTCATTGAGACGGCCTGTCGAGGCCCGTCGACCAGTCGATGTCGAGGGCGACCAGGCTGTCGCTTGCCGAATCCTCGGGCGCCGGTGCGCCGAGCGACAGATACGCTTGCAGCGCGGTCTCCAGCCCCACATCCTCGCCGGCGTCCTCCGACAGAAGCCACTTCTCCTCGAGGACATCGCAGTAGGCCTGGAGCGGGTCGCGAGTCGGACCGATCGCCGGGACGAGGGTCGCGAGCATCGGCTGGAGCACGTCCTCCCGCCAGCGATCGGCGGCGACGGCGGTCGACAACGCTTCTCCCGATCTCGATTCGAGCCAGGCCTTGTATTCCCGAAGGTCGTTCAGGAGCAGTCGTGCCTGACCCTCGAGCGCGACCAGACCGGTCAACCGCCCCAGCTCGTGTGCGTGGAAGCGGCGATTGGCGACCGCGACCCGGAGACGCACCGAGTCCCCATCGGCCGTCGGTTCGAGGCTGACTTCGTCGACCGCGAAGCCCAGGTCATTGAGGCGGCGGATCCGGGCGCGAACCGCGTGGCGATCGTCGGCGGACAATTCGTGCTCATCGTGCAGCTCATCCCACAGTCCTCGGTAGCGGGTCCGAACCGTCTCCGCCGCGTCCACGGCGTCGTCGAATGCGTCGGATCGGCCCTGCATCGCACCGAGGTCCGCGAGGCCGAAGCCGACGTTCTCGACCAGGATGTCCAGGTCGTAGTTCCGCTGGCCGGCCGACAGGGTCGGGTGGATCTCGCTCGTCTCCGCGTCGACCAGATAGGCCTGCATCTTGTCGCCGTCACGACGGAACAGCGTGTTCGCGAGCGAGCAATCCCCCCAGTACACGCCGGCGCGATGGAGATCGACGAGGAGCGACGCCATCGCGTCCAGCAGGCGATCACGGTACGGTCCCGGCCCGAGCGGGAACCGCATGAGCAGGCGCCGGTACTGGATCGAATAGGCGAGGTATTCCGTTGCCAGGATCGCCGATCCACCATCCGCCGAGGTCGCAAAGCCGACGGGAGCGACCGCCGGCAGACCGGCGACCTCAAGGCGCCGCAGGATCTCGAATTCCGAGGCGGCGACCGCCGGCGGCTCCTCCTTGAGCGCGATCGTCCGTCCGTCGAGGACGAGGAATCGGACCAGGTGGCGGGACGGCCCGACCGGGTACTCCCGGAACGTCAGGGTGTCGGTCGGCCAGTCGCGTAATGGCCGATGCCAGGGAAGGTCAAGCAGCCGAGCGCCCCCATCCCGCAGGCGCAGGCTGGGATAGGCGACCGCGGTGGGTTCGTTCGTCAGAGTCGCTTCCGAAGATACGCGGTGACCGTCGCGTCGTACCCGAGCGATTCGTACAGCTGGCGTGCCTCCGGCCGATGATGGCCGGCGGTCAGCTCGATGAAGGCGGCGCCGCGCTCGCGACCGATCCGCTCGGCCTCGGCCATCAGCGCTCGGCCGACCCCACGCTCTCGTGCACCCGCATCGACCACCAGGGCCACGATCCGGACGATCCAGTCGTCGTGTTCGAAGCGCGGCAGGACGTGGATGGCGATGAATCCAAGGAGCACCGAATCGTGCTCGGCCACGATGACCTGGGCGTCATCGCTCGCGAATTGCTGGAGGCGGGCAGCGATATCGCTCGGCCCAGCGGGATACCCCTCGTCCGTGAACATCGTGGCGATCGCCGCGGCATCTTCTGGACCGGCCCGGCGGAAGTCGATGGCGGGATGATCAGTCATCGCGCGATGGTACCCGGCTCGGGCGCGACGAGGAAGCGGAGCAGGCTGGCTGTCGGTGCATCCAGGATCCGCCACTCCGGCCCGAGCGGCCCGCGTCCGGGCAGCCCACGGCCGCCACGCGACTCGTCGCCAGCGGCATACCAGGCGGCCGCCACGCCTTCACCGAACCGGGCAAGCCGGGCCGCGAGGCGACCTTCGGTCGATGGCTCGAGAAGGATCAGCGTCACGCCCTCGTTCAGGGCTCCGGGTGCGATCCAGCATCTGGCACCGAGCGCGGTCGATCCCTCCGCATCGGCGAACGAACCGGCCGGCAGACGCAGGTCGGTCCCGAGTTCGGACGCGGCGCGCTCGAGCTCGACCGTCGCCCAGCCAAGCGCCAGCAGTGGCGATCCACTCGCGTCCAATTGGGTTCCGCCTCCAGCGGTCGGGCGCATCTCGACCGCCCGTCGACGGGCCTCCTCCAGGATGCGTCGAGCGTCCTCGCTCACCTCAGATCAGGACCAGATCCGGTGCCGGTGTCCCGATCCGTTCGAACCCGGATCGTTCATAGACGTGGATCGCGACGAGGTTCTCCTCGAAGACGCCGAGATGCGTCCAGCGCGAGCCGGCGCGGATCGCGTCATGGCTCGCGATCCGGGTGACCAGCCCTCCCAGGCCACGACCGCGCGCCCATGACGCGGTCCCGATCGAGGACAGGTAGCTCGCCTGGTCGAACGTCGCACGCCGCACGACCGCGGCCGGGACGCCGTCGATCCGAGCGAGGTAATGGGTGAACCACGGGTGGCTGAGCGATACCTCCGTCTCCTGTGCGAGCGACGGCGAACGCCCCGGATCGACCTCGAACGCGTCGAGCAGGACCCGGACGACATCGGCCGCAGCCTGCCGGGCAACAGGACCGGTCAGTCGCGATAGCCGCTCGATGGTGAGTCCGGACGCGAGTGGCGACGCGGACGCGCGGTCGGCCGGACCCGGGTCGACGAGCAGCATGAGATTCCCGGACCCCATGTCGCGGAAGCCGTTCGCGAACAACCGAGCCACGAGGTCGGTCGGGCTGTCGTGCAGGGGCGACGCCCAGATATGGGCCCGCCGTCCGAGCCCGGCGAATCGGACGAGCATCTCCGTGAGGCGCCGGTCGAATGCCGACGGGTCTGCCGGCCAGCGGACGCATTCGAGCCGGTTCCAGAACGGCTCAGGCTCGTCGGGATCGGTCAACAACAGACCATCGCCGAGATCTTCGAGCGTTCGGTCCGGGACGGCATGGACCCGAGCCTCGTGGATGAGCAGTCGACGCATGGTGCCCGCATCGATCCTGGCAACACCACTGCCGTGGCGCGCGCCCGGTCCGTCCGTCGTCAGGGTCGTTCGGCCAGGAAGAGCGACGCACCCGACGGGAGATCGATCAGGATCGGGTCCGGCAGATCGGCCTCGGCGAACCAGCCCCGGAACTGCTCTCGGGTCACCAGGGCGGTCCCCTGGTACAACTCGTCGAGCTGCACGCCGGCGATCAGTTCACCGTGCCGCGTTCGGAATTCGTCCCGCGCGGAGGGCAGAGGCCAGTCGAGGACGACGAGCCGACCGCCAGGTCGAAGGGCGGCCCACGCCGCGCGCAGGACGGCCGGAGCGTCTGGAAGCTGATGGAGGGCGTACTGGAAGTACGCGAGATCGTACTCGCCGACGCTTCCCGGCTCCGTCGCGCCCGCCTCACGGATCGTGATCCGCTCCGCCAGCCCGGCGGCCGCCACATTCGCTCGCGCACGGACGACGGAGTCCGCTTCGAACTCAACGCCGACGAGCTCCAGCGCAGGGAATTGCTTGGCCATCGCGATCAGCCAGCGGCCGCCGCCACAGTGGACATCCACGACCCGCCCGCCACCGATCAGATCGGCGACCAGTTGCGGGATCGCGGCGAGTGCCTCCTGGAAGAAGACGGCGATGTCCTGCGCGGTCAGCCGCTCGATCGCGGCGCGATAGCGGTCGGGACGGCCACTGACCGGGGTGCCGGACCGAAAGAACTCGGCCATCCCTCCCCAATCGAGCGAGGCGACCGTCGCATGGACGAATTGTCCGCCGAGGTACTCGGGCCGGGTCTCGTCCAGCAGGATCGCTGCGACGTCGTGATCGGCGACCAGGCGGTCCCCATCGAGCGTGGCCAGGTCGTGGGCGTCGACGCCCCACGCCCAGGTCTCGATCGCGTCGGGCCGGCATCCCGTCTCTGCCGCCAACTCACCGATGGTCAGGCCACCCGGCCCGGCCGATCGGAGGCGCGCGAACAGACCGAGTTCGATCCCGACATAGATCAGCCACGAGCGGTGGAACCCGCCGAGGCTCGCGATCAGGTCATCGAATTGATCGTCGAGGGCCATGGTCGGCCGATTGTCGCACGCGCGACCGCGAACGATGATGGCGGCCGGGTACCGTGTGGGTCGCGTGCAACGGTGGGCGCCGCTTCAGGGTTCTAGGGGATGATGGACACAGACGACTCGCTGGTCACCGCCCTCGCCGACGACCTGGACGGCTCGTTCGCGTCGCTCGTCGTCGCCCACCAGGACCGGCTCTACTCGATCGCGCACCGGATGCTCGGCGACCCCGGCGACGCCGAAGAAGCTGCCCAGGACGCGTTCGTCCGGGCGTATCGGGCGCTGGTCGGCTATGACAAGGCTCGCATCAGGGCTCTCCGCCTGCGCCCATGGCTGGCGACGATCGTCCTCAATCTGTGTCGTTCGAGACTGGCCCGCCGGAACGTGGCTCGTCGGCCCCTGTCCCTCGATGCCGGGCTCCCGGTCGACCTCGAACCGAGATCGGACGAGGCGCACGGGCCCCTCGACACCGTGACCTCCCGCGACAGCGCGGCCCATTGGGCCAGCCTCCTGCTGACCCTCCCGCCGAGCTACCGAAGTGCCGTGGTCCTGCGCCACGTGGACGGGCTGTCGTACTCGGAGCTCGCCGCCGCGCTGGACCGACCCGAAGGGACCGTGAAGGCGCAGGTCCATCGCGGCCTGGCGAGGCTGCGGATCGCATTCGACGAAGCGGAGGCGCGCGAGCGCAAGGAGATGACCGCATGACCACCGATCGCGAACTCGAGTCAGCGTTGACCGGCCTTCGGACCGGCGCACCGCCGAGCCTGCTGCCCGAGGTCATGACCCAGGTCGGTCTGGCCGATCGATACGCTCGCTTCGACTCACCGGTCGGGACGCTGATCGTGGCCTGGAACGGGATCGGGGTGTCGTCGGTCGCTGACGATGCAGCCGATGCGACCTTCGAGGCGTCCCATCGCGCGATGACCGGCCGGCACGCATCGCCCGTCGACCGGGTACCGGGACCCCTCGGCGAGGCCATCACCCGTCGCCTTGGTGGCGATCGACGGGTCCGGATCGACCTCGACCTGCGCGGCCACACGTCGTTCGAGCGTGACGTCTGGCACAAGGCGCTGGAGATCCCGCGAGGCGAAGTCCGGCCGTACGGCTGGGTCGCCGCCGAGATCGGTCGACCACGGGCGGTGCGGGCCGTGGGGACGGCCCTTGGCCACAACCCGGTCCCGCTCATCGTGCCATGCCATCGGGTCGTCCGGGCCGACGGCACGATCGGTCAGTACTCGCTGGGCGGACCGGCCAACAAGCGGACGATCCTGAGCTCGGAGGGCCTCGACCCGGCCGCTCTCGAGGCCGACGCCCGGATCGGCGTCCGGTACATCGGCTCCGACACGACCCACATCGTGTGCCTGCCGAGCTGCCATGCCGCCAGAAGGATCACGCACGGTCATCGGGTGCCGTTCCGGTCGCTCGGTCAGGCCACCGTCGCGGGCTATCGACCGTGTCACGCCTGCCGGCCGGATTCGGGCGCGATCGCTGCCTGACCGGGCCGCTCAGACCACGCTGGACAGCGCACCGTCCCCAGCCTACACTCCCGCCTTGGACCATCAGGCTATGCCAACAAGTACCCGGCCGGAAGCCCCGGCTCGCTCCTCGATCGCGGCCGCGATGCTCGTCCTGTACCTGGTCTGGGGTTCGACCTACCTCGGTATCTCGATCGCGGTCGATTCCATCCCGCCCTTCCTGATGGCCGCGGTGCGGTTCTTCACGGCTGGCATCATCCTGCTGCTCTGGTCGGTCGCTCGCGATCGGCGGTCGTTCCAGGTCCCGACCCGGCGGGAGTGGCGCGACAGCGCCGTCGTCGGGGCGCTCCTGCTCGGTGGGGGCATGGGCATGGTCGCCTTCGCGGAGCAGACGGTGCCATCGGGGATCACGGCGCTGATGGTGGCGATGATGCCGGTTTGGGTAGCCGTCCTCGGCGGGATCTTCCTCGGTGACCGGCTGCCGCGACTGGCGGTCTTCGGCATCGTCGTCGGCTTCGCGGGCGTGGCGATCCTGGTCGGCCCCTCGGCCGTAGGTGGCGATGGGGCGCTCGACCCCATCGGGATCGTCGCCGTCATCTTCTCGCCGATCGCCTGGTCGTCCGGATCGCTGTTCGCGGCACGCCTCGCGGTCCTGCCGTCGCGCCCTCTCGTCGCCACCGGCCTGCAGATGGTCCTGGGAGCGGCCGTTCTCGCGACGATGGCCGTCGCCACCGGCGAGCTCCAGACATTCGACCCTGCCACGGTCAGCCAGGCGTCGCTCGCCGCGCTCCTGTACCTGACGGTCATCGGCAGTCTTCTAGCCTTCACGACCTACGGCTGGCTGCTGCGGGTCGCGCCGCTCCCGCTGGTATCGACCTATGCCTATGTGAACCCGGTCGTGGCGGTGATCCTCGGCTCGGTCGTGCTCGGTGAGGCGATCGACGCCCGGACCGCACTTGCCGGTGCCGTGATCATCGCCGCCGTCGCCCTGATCATCACGTCGCGCGGACGGACCCGCACCGCGACCGCGGCGGTGGCGGCCGAACCGATCGGGCCGGACGAAGCGGCGCCGCTCAGGCCGCTGGCGATCGCCGTCGACGAACCAGCCGCGAGCCCACCAGCAACATGATACCCGCGACCAGCGCCAGGCCAAGACCGAACGACCCGGCACGCGGATTGCCGTTGATGAACCCGCCGACGACGACGTGCCAGACGCCGAACAGCGCGGCACCGACGAGGGCGAGTGTGACCGCGCCGAGCGCGAACCGTCCGAGCGCGTTCATCCGCCCGGCCTCTGCCAGCCCTGGGCCGGCCACGGCTCGCACCGAAGCGGCCGGTCCTCGCGATAGCCGAGGGCATAGTCGGCCTGGATCAACGTGTGGAGCTGGCTCGTCCCCTCGTAGATGACCGCGGCCTTCGAGTTGCGCAGGTAGCGCTCGACCGGGAACTCGTTCGAATATCCGTTGGCGCCGTGGATCTGGATCGCGTCGAGAGCCGCCTTGACCGCGTGTTCCGTCGCGTGCCATTTGGCGAGGCTCGTCTCACGTGTGTTGCGCAGGCCCTGGTTCTTGAGCCAGGCAGCCCGCCAGACCAGCAGCCGGCCGGTCTCGGTGCCGGCCACCATCGTTGCGATCAACTGCTTGACCAGTTGGTGCTCACCGATCTCCTGGCCGAAGGTCTGGCGCTCGTGGGCATAGCGGACCGACGCATCGACACAGGCCTGGGCGAGTCCGACTGCTCCGGCGGCCACGGTGAAGCGGCCCTGGTCGATCGCGCTCATCGCGATGAGGAAGCCCTCGCCCTCTTCTCCGACCCGGTTCTCGACCGGGACCGGGACGTCGTCAAGGTTGATCACGCCGGTGTTGCCGGCCCGGATCCCGAGCTTCCCGTGGAGCGTCCCGGTGCTGAGGCCGGCCATGCCACGTTCGAGCATGAACGCGGTGACGCCCTTGTGCCGCTTCGACCGATCGACCGACGCAAAGACCAGGAAGTGATCGGCAAGGTCGGCCAGGCTGATCCACATCTTCTGGCCGTTGAGGCGATAGGCCGCGCCATCGCGTCGGGCGGTGGTGGCGAGATTGCCCGCATCGGTCCCGACACCGGGCTCGGTCAGGGCGAAGGTCGCGAGCTTCTCACCGCGGGCCTGCGGGACCAGCCATCGCTGTCGCTGCTCCTCGGTCCCCCACTGGAGCAGGGCGAGCGAGTTCAGGCCCACGTGGACGCTCTGGACGACCCGGAAGGACGTGTCCGCGCGTTCCAGCTCCTCGCACAGGATCGCGAAACTCAGGTAGTCCATCCCCGCACCGCCGTAGACCTCGGGGATGGGGGCCCCCAGGAAGCCGAGCCCGGCCATCCGGTCGAAGACTTCGCGGTGGACCTCGCCATTCGCATCCCACTCGCGGATATGCGGCAGGATCTCGGCCTCGGCGAAGGCCCGGACACTTTGCTGGACGAGCCGGTTCTCGTCGCTCAGGGTGAAATCGACCATAGCCGCATCCTACGCGGCCGCGGCCGAGCGTGCCGTCCGAGCGCCCCGGGATCCGGCGCCCGGCCCTCGTATACTCGACCGACCCGGCGACCATCGGAACCGAGGAGCCAGCCGCCCATGACCTCCGACCCCACCCAGAATCTGACGCCGGTCCTCGGCCGCTACTTCGAGCGGACCTGGAGCCACGGGGAGGGGCACCGGCTGTACGACACGGACGGGCGGGCCTACCTGGACTTCGCGAACGGGATCGCCGTGACGGCGCTCGGGCACGTGCATCCGCGGGTCACCGCCGCGATCCATGCCCAGGTCGATCGGCTCATCGGTCCGATCAGCGCGATCGGCTTCACTGCGCCGGTGTCCGCGCTGGCGGAGGCATTGGCCGCGACCTTCCCCGACCCGCTCGACTCGGTCATGTTCCTGAACTCCGGGTCGGAGGCCATCGACGGCGCGCTCAAGCTGGCGCGACGGGTGACGGGCCGGCCGGGGATCATCGCGTTCCGCGGCGGCTTCCACGGCCGGACGTTCGGGGCGACGAGCGTGACGACCTCGAACCTCAACTATCGGACTGGCTACGAACCGCTCTTGCCGAGTGTCTACTTCTCGGCCTACCCGGCCGCGTATCCCGAATTCGAGGGTGATGAGGAGGCAGCCTCGAGCGCCGGCCTCGCTCGACTCCAGTCGCTCCTGGGGTCGATCATCGCACCCGACAAGGTCGGAGCGATCGTCATCGAGCCGGTCATGGGCGAGGGCGGCTACAACCCGGCCCCAGCCTCGTTCCTGCGCGGTCTGCGGGCCATAGCCGATGACCACGGGATCCTGCTCATCGCCGACGAGGTCCAGTCGGGCTTCGGACGGACCGGCCGGATGTGGGCCTTCGAGCATGCCGGGATCGTGCCCGACGTCGTGTGTGTGGCCAAGGCCATCGCCAACGGGCTGCCACTGTCCGCGATCGTCTCGAGCCGGGCGCTCCAGGAGCGATGGGGTCGCGGCGCCCACGGGTCGACGTATGGAGGCAACCCGGTCGCCTGCGCGGCCGGCCTGGCCGTACTCGAGACGATCCGGGAGGAGCGGTTGATCGACAACGCGGTCGAACGTGGGGCTGAACTGGTGGCCGGACTTGGCAAGATCGCCGCGGAGGATGATCGGATCGGGGACATCCGCGGGCTGGGCCTCATGGTCGGGGTCGAGTTCAGGGACCCGTCGACGGGCAGCGCGGATGGCGGAACGCCGGACCGGTTGATGGCGGACTGCGCCGAGGCCGGGTTGCTGGTCTTGACCTGCGGTCGCCAGCACGAAGTCGTGCGCTGGATCCCGCCGCTCGACGTCAACGGGGCGGAGATCGCCGAGGCGATCGAGATCTTCGGAGAGACGCTGGCCGGTATCCCGCGCGGCTGAAGCCGTGGGACGGCCGAGCGGTCGCGGCTGGGCCGACTAGCGGTTCTGGGACAGGAACTTCATGACATCGTCGAGTCGAAACCGACGATCGCCACGCTTGCATACCCGGTAGAACGGCAGCTCTCCGCGGTCGCCGAGCCGCTTCACCGTGTTGACGTGCAGGTGAAGCATTTCGGCCACTTCGGTGGCGGTGAGCATCGGTCCAAGTTCGTTGACGGCCATCGAAGCCATGTGGTCATTGCCTCGCTGTTGCACGGTCTGTTCGGCAGGTCCGGGCCTGTCCTGTGGTCAGGGGTAGAGTCCGGCTTGCTGTGCAGCAGAGCGTAGGAGTGCGGGGTGGCCTGCGCCAAGCCGTACTTTGGTAAGCCCGCCAGTACCAGCACGACCGATGAGCGGTGCCCGGCCCCGGCTCCGGTCAACCGCCGCGGACGATCCGTCGCGCGTCGCGGGTGACCCGGACGAAGCTACCCAGGTGCGCGAACGGCCGGATGTGACTCGGTTCCCCAGCGTAGATCGTGCTGATCGGGACCTCCGTCATCGGCAGCCCCAGGGCGATGCAGCGGGCGATCATCTCGACCTCGAACTCGAACCCGTCCTCTTCGCTGTCGAGGAGTGCCCGCATGAGTTCCCGTCCGATCAGCCGATAGCCCGACTGGTTGTCGGCGATGCGTCGGCCGATCGCCGCCGACAACACCCAACCGCCCAAGGTGTTCGACAGGCGCCGGACCGGCGGCATCGCCCCGAAGTCCCGGCGCCCGACGATGAGTTCCGGTCGACTGGCATCGAAGGCAAGCAGGAACCTCGCGATCTCCGCGGGGTCATGCTGCCCGTCGGCGTCGAGCGTGATGACGGCCTCCGCGCCCTGCTCGATGGCGTATCGGAAGCCGGTCCGCAGCGCTGCGCCTTTGCCGGCATTGGGCCGTTGGACGATCACCAGCGCGCCGGCGGCCTCGGCCTCCGCGGCCGTGTCGTCGGTCGAGCCGTCATCGACCACGACGACCGGCACATGGCTGTGTGCCCCGGCGACCACCGACGCGATCCGCGGCCCCTCCTGGTACGCCGGGATCAGGCCCAGGATGCCGGAGACCGGCTGGGTCGAAGGGCTGAGAGAGACGCCTGGGGCGGTGATCCTACTGATTCGAACCCGAACGATCTTCGGGCTTGTTCGGCCAGCGCAGCCACGAACCGGCGCCCACTCGGGGCGTCACGACCTGCGCCTCGCGTCCGGGTTCCATCGTTGCTTCGGCCCCGGGCGTCGTCACCACTGACTCGATCGCCTCCGATGGTTCACCGATGAGTCCGACTGGTGGCTGAATCTCGTCCGGGGCGGCGTCCTGGCCGCGACCCATCACGCCGATCAACTGCTCTTGGGTCGACCCGTCGGTCGTAGCCTCGGCGGAGTCCGGCGTGGGGGCCCCGACGGTGTCAGGGGTGTCGACCGTCGCGTCAGGTGTGTCGACGGTGGCCGCGGGCACGTTTTGGCCAGATGCATCAGCCGCGTCTGTCTCCTCCGGGGCGTCCTCGGGTCCGATCAACTCGAGGACCGGGAACCGCGGGCGCGCTCCGGCCTGCTGGGCGATCTCGACCGGGTCGGTTTCGCTCTCGAGCCGGGAGAAGAACGCATCCATCTCCTGCTGATAGCTGCCGACGGCCGATTCGACGGCTGCGATCTCACGGCCGACGACGCGCCGGTGCTCCTCGAGGCGTGTCTGGAGCTCCTCGCGCCGCGTCGCGATGCGGCGTTCACGCTCGAGCTTGATCCGACGGATCTCGCCATCCGACCACGCGTCGATCCCGCTCACGTCCTCTTTGGCCAGCTCGCGCAGATCCTCGGCCTCGAGCGCTTCGCGGGCCCGGATGCCGTCGACATGCGCCTGCCGCCGCTGCCCCGTCGCCTCGACATCGCGCGCTCGTTCCGCGGCGGCCGTCGTCTGCATCGCCTTGGCAAGATCGGCCAGGAAGGACGGCTCGTCGACCGAGCCACGAGGCTCGGACCCGTTCGCACTGAAGGCGCCTTCCGGTGCCATCGGGGCGTCCGGATGGATCTCTGACGATTGCTCGGTCATGTCGCGCTCCATCTGCTGCCGCGGCCGACACCTTTGCCAGATGTCTCCGTCGCGTGCCGTCGGGCAGTCGATGGTACGACCGGTGACCGGTCCGGGGCAATGGGGTGCGGTCTGGTGCGGTCGATCGGCAGTGCAAGCGCTCCTCAAGGCTCGCAGTCGCCGGGAGTGCCCGGCGCGGGAGGGGGCCCCATCATCGGAGAGCCGGACCAAACCTCGAGTCGGCCGCACGACAGATCCGCCCGGACGCCGTCGCCCCTCTGCGTCACGGTGCCGTCTGGCGAGGTCGTCTGCGAGACGTCGCCCGCATTCACCGTCATCGAGACGAGGATCCGACCGCTCGACGAACGCGCCTCGACCATCCACGGGAGAGCGGGCAGGTCACCGGCCGGGATCCCGTCTGATCCGGTTCCCGACTCGGGCGGGAATGTCCTGATCGTGGTCCCGTTCACAACAAGTGTCACCGCGAGGGCGGTGCCGTTCGCGATGCCGATCCCCGTCGTCAGCTCGTTTCCCGGCGGCGCCGTGCCGACACTCGCCGAACAGCCGGCGAGCGCGACCACGATCGCCATGATCCACGCGGGTCGGGACCCGTTCATCGCCTCCTGATGCCTCCGATCGTCAAGAAGCGCACTCGCCTCGTTCGATGCCGACCTCGTCCCGGAGCATCACGTCGACCGAGCGGCTGATCCCCAGTATGGAGTACCGAAGCCCGATCTGATCGTGAAAGATGCCCGCTCCGTCCTCGGTCACGCCGGACAGGTCGCCGATCTCGAACCTGGCCCAGACTGCTATCTCCTCCCCGGGCCCGATCATCGTCGGCGCGAGTGCTGGCGCCGTTGCGAGGTCGGCGTTGATGTCGTTGGCGGCCAGGTCGACGAGGCGGAACCCGTTCGCGTCGGCCGGGCTCACGGGCTCGTCGGCCCCGAGGATCGTCACCGGAAGGGGCCCGTCGTTCCGAAGCGAGACGTACCACGCGAAGTGCCCGTTCGGGATCGCGCAGTAGACCCACCGAGCGCCGCCCTCCTGGGCCTCGAGCGAGTCCTGGCGAAGGAACCGGCCGCCGGAGGGACCGTTGACCGCGCCGACCGACGAGCCCTGCACGATCGGCATGTAGGTCGTCGTCAGCAGTCCCACACCCACGAGCACGGCCACGATCGCGACAGCGACCAGGCCAGCGCCCAGGCTCCGCGTCAAACCTTGACGTCCGAAGCGATCGACATTCGATGCCCGCTTCTTGCTCAGAACTGGCGATTGGCGCCCCCGGCAGGATTCGAACCTGCGACCTTCCGCTTAGAAGGCGGCTGCTCTGTCCACTGAGCTACGGGGACGTGGTTAGCTGCTTAGTTCTCGCACGAATCTACCCCATCGACGGCTGGTAACCCGGTAGGTTGGACGTTGCCATGACGCTCGCGGACGAGGATCGGGTCACCCCGAAGTCGTCGTGGATTCACCGGGTGCCGGCACGGCGAGCAGCCGCTCACCGAGGAGGAAGACGCGCGTACGGGTCCGACCAGACACGACCAGGTAGCCGGCCCTCGCAGCGGACGCCAGGTCGCGGCTCGACGCGGCCGGGCTCCGTCCCGTGATTCGCTGGTAGTCCGCGGGGCGGATCGATCGGTTGATCCACGCGTAAGCGAGCCCGTCGAGCATCGCCGGCGGAAGGCGACCTTCGACGACGTCGCGACGGATCGCGATCATCACGCTGCCCAGACCACGGATGCGGTCGAGAACATGATCCGCCGCGCGGAGGATGGAGCCGATGAAGTAGCTGACGAAGGGCGTCGCGTCGTAGGGAGGCGCATACGTCGTACCGATAGAAGCTCGGATCGCCGCGAAGTAGTCACGGCGATCCCCGTCGAGGTAGGCGTCCAATGAGACGAGTCCGTCGAGGCCGTAGCCACCTCGCAACAGCAGCAATCGGCTGATCGCCCGAGCCGCGCGTCCATTGCCGTCATTGAACGGGTGAATCGCCACGAACTCGAGATGGGCGAGCGCGGCAGCGACCGGTGGCGACTCGCTCGATGCGTGGTCGATGAGCCACCGAGCAAAGGCGTGCATCAACTCGGGGACGTCGCCCGACGGTGGCGTGGTGAAGACGATCTCACCCGCTGCACCCCCCACTCTGTTCTCGCCTTTCCGATACTCACCGGGCGTCAAGAGCGGACTTTGGCCGTCGAGGACGCGCCGATGAACCTCGCGGATCAGCCCCTCGTCAAGAGGGACGTCGACCCGAGGAGCTATGTCGTCGACGAGCGCCAAAGCCTGGCGCGTTCCCAGGATCTCCAGCGCCTCCCGGCGCGGTAGATTGCGCCCCATCGACCCCGAGAGAAGCTCATCCACCTCGATGTCGGAGAGGGTGTTGCCTTCGATACGCGTGGTGCCGTGAATGGTCCGAACCCACGCCCGACGGCGGAGCCACTCGGCATGTGTTGGGTCGACAGGCAAATGGCTGAACAGCCGACGACGCTCCTCGAGAGCGTCGAGGGACTGGACTAGCGCGTCTCGATGAAGTTTGAAATCCATGAGATCCGTCTGCTCGAGGGCTAACTTGTGAGCGGTAGAGACTGCAGCATTCTACCGCCAGTGGAAGAATGCGCGCAATTCTTCCAGTGTGAGGCACCAGGTGGAGGCTCGGCGGTTGCGGGCAAGAGGTGTCGGCTTGTTCTTTGGATGGTTAGGGCGATGCCGGCCGCCGAGTGCGTCGCAAGGCCCGCGAAACCGTCCTTGAGCTGAGCAACTAACAACGCCCGATTCGCTCGCGAACCTAGGCTCACAGCCATGGCGCACAGAGCCCGACACCTAGAAGGCGGCTGCTCTGTCCACTGAGCTACGGGGACTCAGGCGAGAGTCTAGCGTGCCTCTGCCAGCCCTCCACACGGGCCGAAGCCCGAAAGCCGCGTGCTATGCTCCGCGACCCATCGCACCGACCGGGATCGGCGCGTGGCCAAGGGAGGTCCGGGACCGTCCGATGTCGGCACGACCGACGCAGGTGACCCAGGGTCAGCTCGCCCTTGAGCTGCCCGCGGCGCTGCCTGCCCTCGATCTCGCCCCGGAGTGGAAGGACCAGCAGCGCCTGTGGGGCCACTCGTTCCACCCGATGTGCTCGTACCTCGCGAGCTTCCCGGCGGCCCTCACCCACGCATTCATCGCCCGCTACTCACGACCCGGCGACGTGGTCATGGATCCGTTCTCCGGCCGTGGGACGACGCCACTCCAGGCGTGCGCCGAGGGAAGGATCGGGGTCGGGAACGACCTCAATCCGTTCGCCCACCTCCTGACCGCCGCCAAGGTCGAGCCGGCCACCAGATCGCAGGCGGCCACCAGACTCGCCCAGCTGCGTCTCGGCTGGAATGCATCGTCGGCCGGCTGGTCGGAGCTCGGTGCCCGGATCGTCGCTGACCCTTCCCTGGCCGAGGCGCTCGTGCCAGCCGCAGGCTCCGGGTCGGGTCCTGACGACGGGATCGAGCCGGTCCCGGTCGAAGTCGCCCTGGCGTTCCATCCTCGGACGTTCGGCCAACTGCTGTTCGTGCGGACGATGCTGCGGCTCGACGATCGGACCGATCGCTTCCTGGCGACCGCGCTGACCGGGATCCTGCACGGCAAGAGCGCCAGCTACCTCTCGGAGCTGATGCCTAACACGTTCTCGATGGCGCCTCGATACGTTCGTGAGTTCGCGGCGAGGACCGGGTTCTCGTCGCCGGAGCGCGACGTCTTCGACGGCCTGACCAGGAAGCTCGATCGGCTGTTCCGACAGCCGCCACCATCGATGGAGGGGATCGCCCTGCTCGGCGATGCACGGGACGTGGCGCCGCGAGCTCGGGCTGCTCTGCAAGCTCGTGGCCGGACAGATCAGGCCCGTCTCGTCATCACCTCGCCGCCCTATCTGCGGGTCGTCAAGTACGGCTATTACAACTGGCTGCGGACGTGGTTCCTCGGGTTCGATTCGCGCGCGATCGACGCCGCCCTCGACGACGCCCATCATCGCGAGCCGTACCTGGCCTTCCTGCGGGACGTTCTGGCCGGCTTGCGACCTGTCCTGGCCGACGACGCCGTCGTCGTCCTGGTCATCGGTGACGTCGAGACCGATCGCGGCCGACAGATCCAGGGCGGCGTGGATCTGGCGGCCCGTGTCTGGGAATCGGCCGCCCAACCCGAGGGCTATCGTCTGGCCGGGGTGGCGATCGACGACATCGCTGCCGGTCGCAAGATGACGAAGTTGTGGGGCGACGAGGCTGGCCGGGCCACCAAGACGGATCGGATCCTCGTCCTCGGAGCGACGGAACTGGGCCGGCGGCGTGCCCTCGCCGCAGGGCCGCTCGACGTGGATTGGGCGTGGCCACCGAGAGCGCTGCGGTCGCTGTGACCTAGAATGCGGCCATGCAGCAGATGTACCACCCGTCTGACCTGGCCTCGATGGACCCGCTGGTCCTCATGAAGAACCTCGACCACGTCCGGATGACCAGCCGGCGTCTGTCGTACATCCTGCAGGGCCAGGTCCACCTCTACACGCCTGAGGCGAACCAGCTCCGCGAGCAGATCGACCGATACGTCGAGGCGGAACGCCAGATCGAGGGCGAGATGGCCCGGCGCCGGATCCGCGCCTGACCGATCAGACCGGCGTCGGGGCCACCTTGAGGCGCGCCGGAACGTCGTAAGTCCGGGGAGCGGCGGTCGGCTCGGGCTTGGACTCGGGCTTGGACTCGGGCTCGGCATGCGGCGTCGATCCGACAGCCGGGTCGACGATCGCGTCCGCCTCGGGTTCGGCTCGGATCACGACGGCGACCGGGCGGCGACGAGCTAGTTCCTCGGTCGACACCTGGCGAGCGATGACGGCCAGTGCGGGCATATCGAACAGGCTGAACCCGATCCCGAACGCAGACAGATCGTCGGCGTCAAGGCCCCGGTACAACCCGCGCGCCGCCACGGCACACATCTCGTCGTACAGCTCCGGCCAGCCGACCCGTCGCCGGTGGTAGCAGAACCGCACGAATTCGAGGGCATCTGGGTCTGGGGTCCCCAAGGCGGCGCGATGCGGATCCATCGATAGCGTGCCTCCTGACGAGCATCATCGGACCACCCTGGGACGGCGGGCCGAAGGCAATACGAAACTACGGACCGGCAGGTCGGACGGGCGGCCCGACGACCGGACACGGTTCATGGACTCCGGCGCCATCGCCTCCTCGGGACCGCGGCGACCGGTGAGGAACCATCGTAGGACCTCCGACGGCCGACCGTGAAGGGGGCTTGTCCACCAGTTCATCCACCAAGTTATCCACACGAACGGACGTTCACCGAACGGGTGTGCGGTCCGTGCACGGTCCGTGTCAGGAAACCCGGCGAACCAGACCCAACCCCGGTCGGTCGGTCAGGATCCACCGATGGTCAGGACCGAGTTCGAGGCCATCGAAGGGGTCATCGGCGAGAAGCAGGCAGCCGTCGAGATCGACCCAATCGGCGAGGGACGCGACGGCGGCGGAACCGGCGATCCCGACCGATGTCTCCTCCATGCACCCCAGGAACGTCCGGAAGCCGAGTTCCCGGGCATGCTCGAGCATCCGTTTCGCAGGGCCGATCCCACCGCACTTCGCCAGCTTGACGTTGACGCCCTCGACGACTTCGACCAGCGCCTCGAGATCCTCATCGGTCACGGCGCTCTCGTCGGCCACGATCGGGATCGGGGACCGTTCCTGCAGCCAGGCGAGGTCCCGATAGGCGCGAGCGGCGAACGGCTGCTCGATCAGTTCCACCCCGAGTTCGACGATCTCGGGCAGCAGCCGCTCGGCGTCGTCGCGGGTCCAGCCGGTATTGGCATCCACGCGGATGGGTCCACCAAAGACGGCCCGAACCGCCCGGAGCGTGGCCAGGTCCTGCGGACCACCGAGCTTGATCTTCAGCGCCGGGAAATCAGCGGCCCGCGACGCCCGCAGTCCGACGATCTCGGGTTCGTCGATCCCGATGGTGAAGTCGGTCGGGGGGATCCTCGGCGGCAGGCGGATCAGCGCGTGGACGGGCGACCCGACGACCTTGCCGACGAGATCGTGAAGGGCGATGTCGAGGGCGCATCTGGCCGCCCCATTCCAGCGGATCCCGTCGGCCATCGCCTGACCGATCCGGTCGAGCGCGTCGCCGGCGCCCGCGGTCGTGTAGTCGATGGCATCGTCCCCGATCCGTGAGACCAGATACGGGAAGATCGCAGCCATTGTGGCGGGCGTCTCCCCGTAGTACCGATCGGGATAACCTTCGCCGATCCCGACGACACCCGGGTGTCGATCGTCGCGCAACTCGACCACGACCGTGGTCACGACATCGTCGTTGCTGCCGTGGTCCTCGCGGGCGATCCGGAACGGGTCGCGCAGGGCCAGGCGCAGGACCTCGTGACTGACGTGGAGACTCATCCGTGGTCGACCCAGGGCAGCGCATCGACCCGTTCCCGGATCGCCGACCACAAGCGGTCCGGCCCGAATCGGAACGGGTCATCGGTCGGCAGCCCGGTCTCGGCAGCGATCTCCTCGATCACCCGCCGGGCATCGCGGTCGTCCGGATAAAGCGAGGTATTGAGCGCGACCGCGACGACGGCCGACGGTGCAACGAGACCTGCGACCTGCTCGTGCAGCGCGATGAACCGAGGCAGGGACGCGATCGGGAACGACGCCTCGGGGAGGTGGTCGAAGTCATGTTCGCGGAGCCCGGGCTTGTGGACCATCACCATCGCCTGCGGGGTCGCGCCGTGGATCAACGCCAGGGTCACCGAGGAGTAGGCCGGATGGTCGAGCGAGCCCTGACCCTCCACGATGACCCAGTCGCCAAGGCGCTCGCCTTGCTCGACGAGGTCTTCGATCACGCCCTGGGCGAAGTCGCTGATGAGCCGATCGACCGCCACGCCCCAGCCCTCGATCATCATGCCGGTCTGCCCGGTCGGGACGAACGAGGCGGACTCCCCTGCCTCCAGCGCCGCCCGCCGAAGCTCAAGGGCTACCGACATCTTGCCGACGGCGCAGTCGGTGGCGACGGTCAGGATCACCCGCTTGCCGGGCCCGTGTCGCCGCCCGACAGCGGTCTCGAGGCGCTCCGGAGGGCGACGGTAGTCGACGATCGCCGTGCCTCGGCTGGCCGCAGCGGCCCTGAACTCCGGGTCGTCGCCGATGAACGTGTGGAGTCCGGAGTGGACATCAAGACCGGCGTCGATCGCCTCGAGGATGACCGCTCGCCAGCTGTCCGGCAGCCGCCCACCCGTCGGCGCGATCCCGAGCAGCAGCGTGTCCGGGCGAGTCGGTCGCGCGAGCGCCTCCGCCAGGGTGGCCAGGATCGGGACGTCGCGATCCCGGAGGTACGCCGACACGTTCTCCCCCGCCTTCGTCGAGTCGAGGACGGCGACGACCTCGTCGCGGCCGTACTGGATGACGCCGTAGGCCGTCTTGCCGTCGTGCGGCCCGAACGCACCTTCGGCGAGGATCACCAGTCGGCGGGGCGTGGAGGGTCGCATCAGGCGAGTGTACGAGAGCGGCCATACCCGCGGTGGTGCGGCATCGACGGAGCCTGGGAGAGATTGGTACCGCATACCGGATTCGAACCGGTGATCTCCGCCTTGAGAGGGCGGTGTCCTGGGCCTCTAGACGAATGCGGCCCCGATGGCGCACGGCGGGAACTGCCGGGCCGGTCGGCATGATACCACCGGCATCGGCCGGGCTCGGACGCTACAACCGATTGGCCTCGAGGAAGGTACGGATCGACTCGGCCACCTGCTGGTGACTGTTCTCGCCGACGACCAGGCCGAAGTGGGAATGCGCCCCGAACGGCTCGTAGTCGGCGTCAAGCCACTCGGCAAGGCGCTCCGAATCGGTCATCGTCACCGTCCGGTCGAGGCCGGCGCCGATGACCAGGCGCGGGACTTCGGCCAGGCCGCGCCGGTCGATCGAAACGCCAGCCAGCATCTGCCGACGCGCTGCGCCGGCCTCGTGCGGCTTCTGTCCGAGCATGTGCTGGATCCGCAGGACGTCGGCCAGGGTCAGATCGCGATCATCGCGCAGGAGTCGCTCGGGGAGCGTTTCCCAACCGATGAGCGACTTGCCGTACGCCTCGGGGATCCCGCGCAACTCGTGGGATCTGGCGGGCGTCCGCAGGTCGCGTGGCATCTCCGCGCTGAGCAGGACCAGGCCCGACAGCGGCATCCGCTCGGCTGCTTTGAGCGCCAGCAGCCCGCCCATCCCATGCCCGATGACGACGACGCCGGCCGGGAAGCGCTCGAGTGTCGCGACGACGTCCTCGGTGTAGGTATCGAACGACAGGGTCGCCGGATCGGCGGTCTGCGACCAGTAGTGGTTCCGGAGGTTGAGCGCGTGGCCCTCCCAGCCACGGGCCGCGAAGTACCCGAGATAGCGCTCCCACAGCCAGGAACCGGCGAGCTCGCCGTGGATGAACAGGAGCGGCTTGCGACGCGAACGCCGCTCGGGCAGCCACGACTCGACATAGATGCCGCGCTCGTCGAGTTCGATCTCATCCTTCCGGATCGGCCGTCCATTGGAAGGCGGCACCTGGGCGCGGGCGAGGATCTGCTCAGGCGTCGTGTCGGGCATTCGTGTTCACCATTCGTGCGGGTTGATCACCAGGCCGGTCAGGGCCTTCGGGTAGAAGTAGGTCGACTTCTGGGGCATCACATCGCCTTCGGCCGCGACGGCCTCGATGGCGGCGACCGGCGTCGGTTCGAGCAGGAACGCCGCATCGGCGCCATCACGTTCCTCGTCGACCCAGGCCACGGCCTCCGCCGCCGACTTCGTGAAGGCGATGGCGCCGTCGGCGATGGCCGCCGCGCCGATGCCCGTCAGTCGCTCGAGCGCAGTCTCGAGCAGGGTCACGTCAAGCGCTCGGACCGCTCGTCCACCGGTGGGCAGGAACGGCTCCAACACCTGGGGCCGGGCGACCAGCCCGAAACCACCGGATCGCGTCCATAGACCGAAGCGACCCGCACCACCCGGGGCCAGGGCCGCCGCCGAATAGGTCTCCAGGAGCGCATCCGAGGATGTCCCGGCCTGGACGTCGAAGAACTCGTCGAGTCGGGCGATCAAGGTCGTCACGCCATTCTGGCCCAGCGACCGGACGACCCGGTGCGTCGGCAGGACCGTCAACGACGCGGGCGATGCCTCGAGGAGGAACGCGAGCAGGTAGTCGAAGGCCGGGTCTTCTTCGCACGACCGGCTCATCCGCCGCTCGTCCCGATACCGCAGGGCCGTCTCGTAGCGATGATGGCCATCGGCGATCGTGATCGGTCCCCGCCCGGCGGCATCCAGCAGCGGAGCGACGACATCGGCGCCCTCGCCGTCGGCCGGGACGGCCCAGAGTCGGTGGCGTGTCCCATCGTCGTCGACCAGATCGATGTCGGCAGCCTTCGCCATGGCGAGATCCAGCACGGCATGCCCGCTGCCGCTTTGATCCTCGTACAGGCCGACCACCGGGCTCGTGTTGACACCGGTCGCCCGAAGCAGTCGATAGCGGTCTTCCTTCGGTCCCGCCAGCGTCCGCTCGTGCGGTTGCACACCCGAGCCAGGACCGAACGGCTCCAGTCGGAGTCGCGCAAGGAAGCCTCGCTGGGTGCGGGTGACCTCGGTCCCGGGGACGCGATACGTCTGCTCGTAGATGTAGATGGACGGGTGCGGGTCCTTGTGAAGCGTCCCATCCGACCGCCAGGCTGCCAGCGTCCGGGCTGCGCGACGATACCGGTCATCCGGCTGGTCGCCGAGCTCGTCCCCGGGCAGGTCCAGCCGGACGACATTGGCCGGATGGCGCGCCAGCAACCGGGCGTGTTCGGCCGCGTCGATGACGTCGTACGGCGGCGCGACCACGAGCGCCGGGTCGCCGACCGTGGCGTGGTCGTACCGCAGGGCTCGGAAGGGACGGATCTCGGGCACTGGACCTCACGGCAGGACGCGGCGTCACGCTGGCTGGGACCGGGGCATCGTACGATAGCCGCCATTCCCCTGCCGCGATGGTCGCGCCAGAGCGGTCCCGGACGACCGGTGGTAGCCTCCGGCACGATGTCATCCCGTCGAACCGTCGGCTTGAGCCTTGCGCTCGCCATCACGACCTTCCTGCTGGCCGCCTGCGACTACGTGGAGACCACCCCGCCGGCGCCCACACCCGCCGATTTCGGCGGCATCGCGATCGAGTTCGCGAAGCGCGGCCTCCATCTCGACAACATCGTGTCGGGCGACCCTGGGTGCGACGATCGGATCCTGGCGCCGACGGCGATCGCGTTCGACGCCAACGGGCTCGACCAGGCGACCCCTGTCCGGATATACCTGTACGTGTTCGCGAACCGGGCGACCTACGATCGCCTTCGGCCGACCATCGATGCCTGCGCCCGGAGTTTCGTGACCGATCCGGCGACCTTCGCGTCGGCGGAACAATCGCCGTTCGTGCTGGCCGGCCAGGGTCCCTGGGCTCCGCAGTTCGAGGGGGTCCTTCGGGCGGGGCTCGATGTCGCCGCGGGGACCGGCGGCTGATCGGCGACGGAGCGGAGCGGCTCAGATGACGCGGAGGCCGAGGATCCGGCGGGCGATGACGAGGCGCTGGACCTGGCTCGTCCCCTCCCCGATCTCGGTCAACTTCGCGTCCCGCAGGTAGCGCTCGACCGGGAACTCGGTGACGTAGCCATAGCCTCCGTGGACCTGGATGGCGTGGTTGGTCACCCGCGAGCTGACTTCCGACGCGAACAGCTTGGCCTGTGCGGCGACCAGCCCATAGTCGCGACCCTGGTCCTTGAGCCAGGCGGACCGCCAGACGAGGCCGCGCGCCGCCTCGATCTCGGTGGCCATGTCGGCGATCATGAAGGCGACGCCCTGGAACGACCCGATCGGGCGCCCGAACTGCTCGCGGGTCTGCGCGTACGGGATCGCGGCATCGAGCGCACCCTGGGCGATCCCCACCGCGAGGGCACCGATCGAGATCCGGCCGCCATCGAGGATCCGCAGGAACGTCTTGAAGCCACTCCCCTGCTCGCCCAGCATGTTCGCGGCGGGAACCCGGGCACCATCGAACGACAGCTCGCCGGTCGCAGAGGCGTGCAACCCGAGCTTCTCCTCGAGCCGTCCGACGCTGAACCCGGGAGTGTCGGCCGGGACGATGAACGCGCTGATCTCGGCCCCTCCGTCATCCCGGGTGCCGGTCCGGGCCGTCACGATGTACGTCCCCGCCTGCCCGGCGTTGGTGATGAACCGCTTGCCGCCGTCGATGACCCAGGTGCCGCCGTCGGGACCGTCTTCGTGCCGAGCGGTCGTCCGGGTCCCGCCCGAATCGCTGCCGGCGCCGGGTTCCGTGAGGCCGTAGGCCCCGATGACCTCGCCCTGCGCCATCGGCACCAGGTACCGATCCTTCTGCGCCGGCGTGCCCGCCAGGTGGAGAGGACCGCAGCCCAGGCTCGTGTGCGCGGCGACGATGAGTCCGAGCGAGCCCCACACCCGGCCGATCTCCTCGATCGCGATCGCATAGGCGAGGGTGTCGAGGCCGGCCCCGCCCTCATCCTCCGGGATCGGGATCCCAAGCCAGCCCAAGGCTCCGATCTGCCTGACGATGTCGCTCGGGAAGCGCCGGGCGCGCTCGTGCTCGTCGATGACCGGCGCGACTTCCGTCAGCATGAAGTCCCGGATCGTGTCGCGCAGGAGGACGTGCTCGGGCGAGAGGTCCAGATCCATCGCCGCAACCGTACCATCCGGCACGGTCGTCGAGCGCCGCACGGACGCGTCGAAGGTTCGGTGCTAGCCTGAGCCGATGCGCGAGCCCACGCAGCAGCCCGCCGCCTACGACCGCGCCCCCGCTAAGGGCGATCTCGCCGCACCCAACGGGCCGTCCGGCCTGCGACGCGATCTGCTCCTCCGCCTGCGCGTCGACGGCCCAAGCTCCCCAGACCAGCTCGCCGCGCGAGTGGGCGCCAGCAGGACGGGCGTCCTGCAGCAACTCCGCGCACTCGAGAACGCCAACCTGGTCAGCCGCCAGACGGTCCGCCATGGTGTGGGCCGCCCCCGTCACCTGTACGACGTGACGCCGGATGCGCAGGAACTCTTCCCGTCGAATTACGACGCGCTGGCGACGGGCCTCCTCGCCGCCATCGAGTCGGTCGGCGGGGACGATCTTCTCGAGCAGGTCTTCGCCGCGCGCCGGCGCCAGCTCGGCGAGCGTGTACGCGAACGGATGAGCGACCGGATCGCGCCGGACGCCCCGCTGACCGAGCGTGTCCAGGAGCTGGCCGTGATCCAGGCCGACAATGGCTACCTGGCCGATACGGTGATCGAAGCCGATGGCACGATCCGCCTGCGCGAACATAACTGCGCCATCTACCACATCGCGCAGGGTTCGGCAGCGGCCTGCGCCGCGGAACTCGACCTGTTCCGCGAGGTCCTCGGCGTCGAGGTCGTGCGCGAACAGCACATCGCGTCGGGCGATCGGTGCTGCTCGTATCGGTTCGCGGACCCCACGCCGGACTGAGTCTCGGCGACCGGTCAGGCTTCCTCGCGCTCCACGGCGACACGCGACGCAGGTTCGAGCCGCGGCGGTGGGACATCCGTGACGTTGGGCACGAACGACGCGGCCAGCGAGGTCGCGGCCGCAGTCTCCAGGTCGGACATCGACAGGATCCCGAGGCGACCGAGCTGCGCCATCTCATCCCGGATGTAGGTCTTGAGCATCTCCGGCCCGTCGGTGTTGATGGTGAACCGGACCTCATTGCGGCGAAAGGTGTCGAAGATCCATCGGAACTCGTCCCACCCGCTGACGACCCGCGTGTTCAGATTGGAGGTCGGGCAGATCTCGAGGACGATGCCCCGGTCGGCGATCATGTCCATCGCCCTGGGGTCGTAGGCCGCCTTGACACCATGGCCGATCCGGTCCGGCTCGAGGAGCTCCACGACTCTGGCGACCTCCTCGATCGGCCCCGACTCGCCGGTGTGGACCGTCAGGCCAAGGCCGAACTGGCGAGCTCGCCGGAACAGGCGCCGGTAATCGGCCACCCGGAATGTCGCCGATTCGGGCCCTGCGATATCGACCCCGACGACGCCGCGGTCGCGCCAGGCGATCGCCTTCTCGACGATGATCTCGTTGAGTTCATAGGGGAACGCCCGGTCCAGGCAGAAGAGCAACCCCGGCTTGACCGGGTACTCCAGGCTGGCCTTGTCCATGCCGCGCACGGCGGCCGCGATGATGTGGTCGAGGTCCTGCTCGCCACCCCGATTTCGCTTCATCGGGTTGAACCGGAGTTCCATCGAGATGACGTTGTTCTTTCGGTACCCGCCGCCGATCACCTCGTAGACGGAACGCTCGACGGCGAGCGGGGAGCTCTGGATGAGCTCAGTCCAGTGGAACAGCTGGAGGTAGCCGTCAAACGACCGGTTGCGCCGGGGCGAGACCGTGATCATGTCCCGGAACTCCCAGTAGTCCTTGGTCGGGAGCTTGATCCCCTGCGAATGGGCGATGCCCCACATGATCGCCGGAGTCACAGCGCCACCAAGATGGCAGTGCAACTCGGCGAGCGGGATCTTGCGCGAGAGCACACGGGGCATGGCGTCAGGATAGCGGACGATCGCGTGTCCGATGGCTAGCTCGACCCCGGCCGGAGCTCGACATGCCACGTGCCCTCGTGAGTGCCGGTCGCATCCCTCCAATCGACTGTGATCGAGTACGTTCCCGGCTCCCAGGCACCGTCCGGCGCCGGGTAGAGCACGAAGAGCATCCGGCCCTGACGGTCCGAGAGTCCCTGGATCGGCTCGAGCGGATCGAACGGGCCATCCGGGGAGAGGCGCCGGATCGTCGACCCGGTGATGTCATCACCCGGGCCCAACATGACCCCGAGACCGGTCGCACGAGGAAGATATGCCGTCGCCACGACGGAGTCGGACTGGCGAACCGTGTCGACCCACGCCTGGTCTCCGCTCAATGGTGCGGATTCGGCCGCACCGAGGGGAACGGTCGAGCCGTCGACGGTCGCGAACATGCCACCGCGGATCGCCGAGGCATCGGTCGCCGATGCGGGTACGAGTCCTGACGCCGCGGTCGGCCACGGCTCCGGCCGGGGCACATCCCCGAACCGACCCGGGATGCCCACGTCGATCGAGCGGATCCCCGCGCAGCGTCAGGACTTCGATCCGGTACGTCCCGGGCTCCCAGCCCATGTAGGGCTGGCCATCGCGGCCAGGTCGCAGGAAGAAGAATCCGAGGTTCGCGTAGTCGGGGCCGATCTCGACCGTGTCGACCCATTCAAGCCGGTCGCCCTCGTGGACCCGCCAGACCCTGCCGGCGAGCGCGGCTACCCGGTTCGGGATCGTGACCCCGAGGCCCACCATCGCCCGCTCATCTCGCTCGATGATGGCCGAGCCTCGGCCCGTTGCATCCAGCACGACGGACCGCCAGCGGTCCGAGTAGCCTCCCGGCGAGCCCGGGTACAGGCCGACGCGACCCTCCGACAAGATCGCGCGCACACCCCAGGCATCATGCGAGGTGACGATGCCCGCCATCTCGGCCCAGGTCGGCTGTTGTACCTGGGTCGGTGTCGGTCCAGGCGTCGGGGTCGATGGCGACCCCGGAGAGCCAGGACCCGGGGCCGTCGCGCCGGGCGACGCCGAACCGGCCGCGAGCGCGGTCACGCCGTCGTCGCCACCCCATGGCTTGGCGACCGCCACGATGAGGGCGGCGATCACGACGACCGTGCCCACGACCACCGGATCAACCCGACGACGGCGCCGGCCGAGCCGGACCGGGTCGAAGTCGACGCTCATGGCTCGGTCGGCGTGCGCTCCCTCAGCCGGCGAGAGGGATGACGCGCCCCTCGGCGTCGATGGTCGCCTGTCGGCGCAGGCGCTTGAGTTCCGCGCCGGGCACCTGATCGCGAGCGTGGTAGCTCGATCGCACGAGCGGTGCGGACTCGACGTGTTTGAACCCGAGGGCCAGCGCCTCGACCTTCATCTCGGCGAATTCGTCGGGGTGGTAGTAGCGCTCGAGCGGGAGGTGATCGAGCGACGGCCGCAGGTACTGCCCGATGGTCAGGATATCGACGTCGTTGTCGCGCAACGCTTCGAACGCTTCATGCAATTCGTCCCGTGTCTCGCCCAGGCCGACCATGAGACTTGACTTGGTGTGGGCCGGGTAGCCGATCTCATCGGCCATCTCGCGCGCCCGGCGGAGGACGTACAGGGAGCGATCCCAGCGTGCTCGCTTGCGGACCGGCTTCTGGAGGCGCTTCACCGTCTCGAGGTTGTGGTTGAGGATGTCCGGCCTGGCGTCCATCACCGTCCGCAGCCGGTCGTCCGAGCCATCGAAATCGGGGATGAGCACCTCGATGCCCATCCCGGGGGACGTGGCGCGCAACCGTCCGATCGTCTCGGCGAAGATGCGCGAGCCGCCATCGGGCAGGTCGTCACGGGCGACCGAGGTGATGACCACGTGCTCGAGTCCGAGGGCAGCGACCGCCTCGGCGACCCGGCGCGGCTCGTCATCGTCGAACCAGGTCGGCCGGCCCGTCTTGACCGCACAGAACCCGCAGGCACGCGTGCACGTGTCGCCGAGGATCATGATCGTCGCGGTTCGCTGATCCCAGCACTCCCCGATATTCGGGCAGCGGGCCTCCTCGCAAACCGTGTTGAGGGAGAGGCCACGCATGAGGCCCTTCAGGTCGTGATACGCGTCGCCGGACGGCATCCGGGCACGGATCCAGTCGGGATGCCGGCGCTGGATCGGAGCCGGCCCGACGGGGTCGATCGGCGTCGGCTCGAAGACCGGAAGCTCGCGGGGCATGCGCGGAGTGTACGACGACTCGGTGCGAGCGACTCCCGGGCGCTGCGGTCGTCGCGGGCCGACCGAGGGCGCTCAGTAGACAGGCGTCTCGGGACCGATCCCCTCGAGCCAGGTCTTGATGGCGCGGAGGAAGGCAGCTGCCTGCGCGCCATCGTTCGCGCGGTGGTCGATCGCCAGGACCATGTTCATGACCGGACGGATGGCGATGACGTCGCCTTCGGGCGTCTCGCGCACGACCGGGCGCTTGGTGATCGCCTCCATCGTCAGGATCGCGACTTCCGGGACGTTGATGATCGGCATGGTCAGGTTCGACCCGAACCAGCCCGTGTTGTCGATGGTGAACGTACTGCCGCCGTAGTCCTCGAGGCGCAGCTTTCCGACCCTGGCTCGAGCCGCGACGTCGGCGATCGCACGGTTGAGTCCGCTGATCGAGAGCTGGTCGACGTCTCGGACGACCGGCACGAGGAGGCCATCATCGACGGCGACCGCGACGCCCATGTGGATGCGCCGCTTCGCGAGCAGCCCGGCGTCGGTCCAATGGGCATTGAAGGTCGGATGGCTTCGCAGCGAATCAACGACGGCCTTGATGACGAACGGCACGTAACTGAGCGAGATGCCCTCGCGGGCCTGGTAGTCGCGCTTGGCCTGCTCGCGAGCGCGGACGAGGGCGCTGGCGTCGACTTCCATGTGGACGTAGGCGTGCGGCACGGCGAGTGCTCGGGTCATCTGCGCGGCGATGCCCTTGCGCATCTGGGTCATCGGCAGGAGGACTTCGTCGGTGCCGTCGGGGAATTCGATAGGAGCGCCCACGGGGAGCGTGGCGGGAACTCGTGGCGCGGTGGCCGCCGCAGCGGTTCCCGATGCGGCAGGTGTGGACGGAGCCGCGGTGCCGGTGCGGATCGCCTCGACGACCCGGAGGACATCGTCCCTGGTGATCCTGCCGCCGCCGCCGGTCCCCTGGACCTGGCCGGCGGACAGGTCGTGTTCACGCAATAGTCGGCGGACCGCCGGGGTCATCCGGGCGTCCGGGTCGGCCGTCGTAGGGGGCGGACCGGAGACCGCGCCGGCCGGGGTCGGGCGCGTGACCTCGGGCGCCGACGTCGCTGCGGTCGTGGCCGAGGTCGGTGCGGTCGTGGCCGAGGTCGCTGCGGTCGTGGCCGCGGGCGCCGAGGTCGCTGCGGTCGACGACGCCGCTGCGACCTCCGCGGGTCCGCGCTCATCGCTGCCGGCGGGACCCACGGCGACATCCTCGGCAGGAGCAGGGGCAGGATCGGCCGGTCTGGACGCAGGCTCAGAGGTCGCGACCGGGCCGGAGGGGGCTGCCGCGACGTCGCCGGCGCCGTCGGCCGCCGTCTCGATGACCGCGATCTCGGCGTTGTTCGGGACGGTCGCCCCTTCCTCGACCAGGATCTCGCGAAGGATGCCCTCGAATGGCGACGGGACTTCGGCGTTCACCTTGTCGGTCACGACTTCGACGAGCGCCTCGTACTTGTCGACGTGATCGCCCGGCTGCTTGAGCCATTTCCCGATCGTCCCCTCGGCCACACTCTCGCCGAGTTGGGGCATCGTCACCTTGGCCATTGGGCGCTCCTTCGCGGTCGGCCGCAGGGCGGCCCGTTGATTGCTTCCGCGTAGTGTCGCCCATCCGGCGGTCCTTGGTCGAGCCTCGACCTGTTTCCGCCAGATACGAGCCCACTGCGTGCTGGGCGAGTCCACGCCGATGGTTCTCTCCTCGATAGCCGATGATCCGTGCCTGGTAGCAATGCGTCTCGTATCCGGCAACGGCTCACCCTTGCCGGCCCCGGGCGATCCCTCCATGACTCGGTCGTCCTCGCACACCACGAACCTGATTCGTAGATGGCAAGTCTCAGGCGCCGGGATCCGTATCTGGCAAGTTCGAGGCCCTGACGTACATGCAAGTGGCTGATAAGGGCCGGACCCGAGACTCACGGGATGGTCGACGACCTCGGGCTCGGACGGACTGGGCGCCAGCTGCGCTTGCGGCTCGGCTGGCGTCAGCGCGACCTCGGCGATCGCGTGGGACTGAGCCAGGGCGAGATCTCGCTGTTCGAACGAGGTCGACTGCAGGGGATGCCCATCGGGACGATCCGGAGGATCCTCGGCGGGATGGACGCCGAGTTGGTCCTGTTCGCCCGCTGGCGTGGCGGGGACCTCGACCGCCTGCTCGATGCCGGACATGCTCGCCTGTGCGACGACCTCGCCTCACTGTTGTCCGCCCATCGGTGGGAAGTGGCTCCCGAGGTGTCCTACTCGGTCTACGGCGAGCGCGGCTCGATCGACCTGCTCGGCTGGGAGCCGGATACCCGGACCCTGCTGGTGATCGAAGTCAAGACGGAGATCGCGTCCGTCGAGGGCACATTCCGCAAGCACGACGAGAAGGTCCGACTGGCCCCGACGATCGCGCTCGAACGATTCGAGTGGTCGGCCCGCGTCGTCGGACGGTTGCTCGTCCTCCCCGAGCATCGAACCATCAGGCGCCAGGTCGAGGACAGGCCGGCCCTGTTCGGGCGGGTCTACCCGGCTCGGAACGTCGCCATCCGGCGGTGGCTGCGTGCGCCGGACGGTCCCGTGGCCGGACTCCTGTTCTTGCCACATATGAGCGAGGCTCGTGGTCAGCGAGCGCGGCTGGCGCGCAAGCGGGTCAGGGTCGCCCGGCTGGATCCACAAGAGGCGGCGTGACGGCTCCGGGGCACCGTTGCCCTGCCGGGGACGAGGCCCACTGATATCTGGCACGGACTTCGATCGGCGTCGGCCAGTCCGTTGCCTAGCACGACCGATGTTCGTATCTGGCGAAATCAGGTCCGTCGACCCGCTGGACCGCGGCCAACCGGCTCAATACGCTGCGAGCTTCCGGATCCCGGCGGCGATCTTTTCGGCGTCGACCATGAACCATTCTTCCAGGACGTGGTTGTACGGCACCCCGGGGACCTCCGGTCCGGCGATCCTGGTGACCGGGCCGTCGAGGTAGTCGAATGCCTCCTCGGCGACGATCGCGGCGACCTCCGCCCCGTACCCACCGAACTTGTTGTCCTCGTAGACGACCAGGCATTTGCCGGTCTTGCGGACCGAATCGAGCAACGTATCCCGGTCGAGCGGCCGGAGCGTGCGCAGGTCGACGACCTCCGCGCTGATCCCGTCCTCGGCCACCCGATCGGCAGCCTCGAGCGCGTAGTGAGCCATCAGACCATAGGCGACGACCGTCACCTGCGACCCCGGGTGGGTCACCTTGGCGACCCCGATCGGCACGGTGTAGTCAGTGTCAGGAACGTCGCCACGCACCGAGCGATACATCTTCTTGTGTTCGAAGAAGAGCACCGGGTCGTTGTCGCGGATGGACGACCGGAGCAGGCCGCGGGCGTCGTGCGGTGTCGACGGCACGACCACCTTGAGTCCTGGCACGTGGGTGAAGAACGCCTCCACCGATTGGGAGTGGTACAGCGCACCGTGGACGCCGCCGCCGTACGGTGCCCGGATGGTCATCGGGACGGCATAACCGTTGTTCGACCGGTAGCGCATCCGGGCCGCCTCGGACACGATCTGGTTGAACGCCGGGAAGATGAAATCGGCGAACTGGATCTCGGCCACGGGACGGAGCCCGTTCACGGCCGCGCCGATGGCGGCGCCGACGATCATCGACTCGGTCAGCGGGGTGTCGATGACCCGGTCATCGCCGAACTCCGCCCACAGTCCGTCGGTCGCGAGGAAGACGCCGCCCTTCTTGCCGACATCCTCACCCAACACGATGATCGACTCGTCGCGACGCATCTCGTCGGCCAACGTCTCTCGGATGGCGTCGATGAATGTTCGGGGTGGCATCAGCCGGCCGCCTCGCTGCCATCCGGATCCTCGGCGTACACGTAGCGCATCGCCGTCGCCGGGTCCGGGTCCGGCTGGCTCTCGGCGTAGTCGGTGGCGTCCTCGACCGCGGCCGCGATCTCGGCCGCGATCTTCTCCTCGACCGCCTCGGTCAGGATGCCGGCATCCCGGAGCTGCGTCCGGAACCGCGGCAGCGCATCGTGACCGCGCTCGGCCAGCAGCTCCTCCTCCGACCGGTACTTGGTCTGCTGGTCATCCGAGGAATGGGCGGTCAGGCGGGTGACCTTGGCCTCGATCAGGGTCGGTCCATCGCCCGCCCGGGCTCGTGCGACCGCGTCGCGGGCCGCCCCGTAGCAGGCCAGGACATCGGCACCGTCGACCACGATCCCGGGGATGCCGTAGCCCGATGCCCGGTCGGCGACGTCCGCGACCGATACCTCCATCGCGGCGGGGACGCTGATCGCGTACCCGTTGTTCTCGACCACGAAGACGAACGGGAGCTTGTGGATGGCGGCGAAGTTGAGCCCTTCATGGACGTCGCCCTGGTTCGAGGAACCCTCACCCATGCTCGCCATCGCGACCTGGCCCGTCTTGCGGATCTTGGCGGCCAGGGCGATCCCGACCGCGTGGAGCAGCTGGGTCGCGACGGGCGACGAGACCGACACGATGTTGTGTTCGCGACTGCCGTAGTGACCCGGCATCTGCCGTCCGCCCGATGACGGGTCCGAGGCCGTCGCGTACTGGGCGGTCATGATGTCTCGGGCGCTCATCCCGAAGGTCATACAGGTCGCGATCGAGCGGTAGAAGGGCGCGATCCAGTCGTGTCCACGCTGGAACGCCCAGGCGATGCCGACCTGCGCTCCCTCATGGCCCTGACCGCTGATGACGAACGGGATCCGACCGGCCCGATTGAGGATCCACATCCGCTCATCGACGGCGCGTGCCAGGGCGACGTACCGGTACATCTCGAGGAGGTCGTCGTCGGACAAGCCGAACGGACTGCCGAGGTGCGGATCGCTTCCCCTGGTCACGGCCATCGCTGGTCAGGCCTCCCTGGCTAGAAGTTGATCGACCGACCGTCCACGGCCATGGCCGCTTCGCCGAGGACCTCGGACAGCGTGGGATGGGCATGGGTCGCGCCGCCGATCTCCCAGGCGGTCGCCTCCAGCTCGAAGCCGAGCGACGCCTCGGCGATGAGGTCGGTCGCGTGAGGACCGACGATGTGGATCCCGAGCGTCTCGTCCGTCTCGGCGTCGGCGATCACCTTGGCGAAACCCTCGTACTCACCGCCGATGAGGGCCTTGGCGATGGCCTGGAACGGCATCTTGCCGATCTTGATCTTGTGACCGCGCTCCAGGCATTGAGCCTCGGTCAGGCCGATCGATGCAACCTCCGGCCGGCAATACGTGGCGTGGGGTTGTTTCGTGTAGTCCATGTCGTGGACGTCGGGGTCTCCGGCGATCGTATGCGCGGCGATGATCCCCTCGTGCCCCGCAGTGTGGGCCAGCCACAATCCCCCGATCACGTCACCGATCGCGTAGACGTGCGGCTCTCGGGTCCGCATCCGGCCATTGACCTTGATGACACCGCGGTCGGTCTCGACGGTCGTGGTTTCCAGCCCGATCCCCTCGATGTTGGCGGCGCGGCCGGTGGCGACCAGCATCATCTCGGCTCCCAGCTCGGTGGGATCCTTGCCCTCGGGCCCGACCATCAGGCGGATCCCCGACTTGTCCGTGATCACGGAACCGGGATCGAACCGTGCGTTGGTCATGACCGTGATGCCCCGCTTCGTGAACGAACGCTCGACGACCTTGCTGACGTCCAGATCCTCGAGCGGAACGATCTGCGGAAGGTATTCGAGCAGGGTCACCTTGACCCCGACATCGCTGAACATGCTGGCGAATTCGACCCCGACTGCCCCGCCGCCGACGATGACGATGTCCTTCGGCAGGGTATCCAGCTTGAGGACGTCGTCGCTCGTCACGATCCGAACACCGTCGGGATCCAGGCCTTGCAGCGACTTCACCCGCGAGCCGGTGGCGATGATGATGTCCGTGGCGTTCAACAGCCGGTCGCCACCGGCGCCCGGCGTGCCATCCTCGCCTGCCTGGCTGACCAGCACCTTGCCGGGCCCATCGAGCCGGCCGCGCCCAGCGATCCAGGTCACCTTGTTCTTGTCGATCAGCGTTTTGAGCCCAGTCCACATCCGCTTGACGACGGCGTCCCGGCGAGCCGCCATCGCGGCATAGTCGACGACGACGTCCCCGGACAGGGTCAGGCCGTAGTCCTTGGCGTGACGGACGCGATCCGCGAATCCCGCCGACTCAAGCAGGGCCTTGGTCGGGATGCAGCCACGATGAAGACACGTGCCGCCGATCTTGTCCTCGTCGATCAGGGCGACCTTGAGGCCGAGCTGGGCGGCCCGGAATGCGGCGGAGTAGCCACCCGTGCCCGCCCCGAGCACGACCAGATCGAAGTCATTCGAGGAACCGACCGCCATGGATCAGCGGGCCTCGGGCTGCTCGTCGGGCGCACCGTCGGCAGGGGGACTTGGCAGGTGGGTCATCGCGCTCGATGGTACGCGCCGGATCCGGACTCCCGCAACCGCGGTGCTAGACTCCCGGCTTGGGAGCTGGCTCAGGAAACGTTCCTGATCTCTCGGTTGGAGCGTGTCGATGGATCCAGAGATCGTCCTCCGGACCGTGACGCTGGTCGCGATCGCGTATCTCGCGGGATCCATCCCGGTCGGCGTCCTGGTCGCACGCTTCGCCGGCGGGACCGACCTGCGCTCGATCGGCTCCGGCCGGACCGGCGGCACGAACGCGCTGCGGGCCCTCGGCCCACGGTGGGCTGCCGTGGTCGTGATCGGCGACCTGCTCAAGGGCGTCCTCCCGGTCCTGCTGGCCCGGTACGTCACCGATAACGACCCGCTCGTCGAAGTCCTGTGTGGGTCCGCGGCCGTGGCCGGCGCCATCTGGTCCGTGTTCGCCGGCTTCCGAAGCGGCCGCGGGGTCGGGACCGGGGTCGGGACGATGCTGGTCATCCAACCCATCGCCGTCCTGCTCGTGGTCCCCGTCTTCGTCGGCGTGATCCTGATAACCCGGTACGTGTCCCTCGGCTCACTGCTCGGCTCGGCCGCGATGTTCCCGGCGATGCTGCTCGTCCTGATGGTGGTGCCGGAGACACCGCTCCCGTACGTCCTCTACTCGGCCGTCGGGGCCGCGCTGATCTGGCTCGCCCATGCGGACAACATCGATCGCCTGATCCACGGCCAGGAGCGCAAATTCGACCTCGGGCTGCTGGCCGGGCGCCGGCCGTCGGGCTGAGCGCAGCGCGTCCCATCCGGCCATGAGGAATGGGTCAAGACGGCGCCGTCCCGCTCCCGACCCGGGGGGAATCGTTCGACCCGGGTCGACTGACGGCCCGGGTCGGGGATCTACGCTGGTTCGGCGGGTCGTTGGTCGACCCGCACCGAGAGGATAGGGTCAGCCGCCGCGCTGGCTGCGGAAGCAATCACTGCAGTAGACCGGCTTGCCGCTGGTCGGTCGGAAGGGGACCGAAGCCTCCTTGCCGCACGACGAGCAGGTGGCGCTGAACATCTCGCGCGGACCGCGATCGTAGCCGCCACCGCCGTAGCTGCCGGCGCCGCTCGAATAGCCGCCGCCGGAGCTGTAGCCGCCACCGGAGCTATAGCCACCGCCACCCTCGGCGTTCCGGGCTGCCTTGCGGCTGGCTCGGCACGACGGGCAGCGACGGGGCTCGGTGAAGCCACGCTGCGAATAGAAATCCTGCTCGGAAGCGGTGAACACGAACTCTTGTGAGCAATCCGCGCAGGTCAGGTTCTTGTCGTTGTACACGAAAACGAAAACTCCTCTCGGGTAGCCAACGCGATCCCGTCGGGTTCTCGCGTCAGTCGTGAGAGGAGTCCGAGTGCGTGCGTCGAGCTACGTTTCTGGCCGCGGACCATTCCGTGGCGTTTCAGGCGGGATGGTACGCGCTTCGTCCAGCCTTGCCAATACCCGAAATGCAACGTGCGTTGCGCCTGGGGTCAGTCGGGGGCGGAGACGGAGTACTCGTGACGCGCCTCGGCCAGGAACGTCTCGACCTCGAGGGCCTGGCGTGTCTCGCCCCAGTCGAGATCCGCGGCCATGATCGAGGCCACCCGCGGCGCGACCAATTCGCCTCGATCCCGGAGCTCCTGGGCCAGCCTGGTGCGACGGGAGAGGACGTCGTCGACAGACAGGGCGAGCTCGTGTCGGACGGCCCACAGGACCTCGGCCTCCAGGAATGGTCGGTCCGGGACGAGCCGGTGGAGGAGGTCATGCTCCGCGCCTAGTGCCACGACTGCCGGGGCCTCCGTCCCGTGGCGGGCGACAAGCGAGGCAGCGATGTCATCGCCGAGTCCGGCGATGGCCGGGATGGTCATCAGCTCCGCGACGATCCGGTCGAGGGCCTTGATGTCGGCGGCACCGACCAGCCGGCGTCCGGCAGTGTCGCTCGGTTGACGCTTCGCCAGGTCCGGTCCGAGAACCGCGTCGATGACATCTCGAGCCATGACCCGGTACGTCGTGTACTTGCCGCCACCGACCCGGATGATGCCGTTGTCTTCCTTCGTCACCCGGTGTTCACGAGACGCCTTGACCGTGGACCCATCCGATGGGGCGATCAACGGCCGGAGGCCGGCGTACGTGCCGACCACGTCGTCGCGAGTCAGGCCGACATCCATGGTCGAGTTGACGGTCTCGAGCAACTGGTCGACCTCCCATCCGGCGGCGGACGGCCTCGAGGCCGGACCATCGAATGGCGCATCGGTGGTCCCGATCAGCCAGTACTCGGACCACGGGATGAGGAAGACCACCTTGCCAGGCACCCGGATCGCGAGGCCCATCGAATTCGGGATGCGCGAACGGGGGACGACCAGGTGTGCCCCTCGGCTCGGCAGGATCCGCATGGACGACGACTGGAACGGATGGGCGGCCTCGGCGGCCCACACGCCGGTGGCATCGACGACCGCCCGGGTCCGGATGGCCAGCGTGTCGCCGGTCATGATGTCCTCTGCGGTCAGGACCCGGATCGCCGCGTCCGCCTGGTCCAGCTGCAGCCCGGTCGCCCGGACCCGCGTGAGCGCGATGCTGCCGGCAGCCGTGGCCGTCCGGACGACGGCCATCGTGTAGCGGGCATCGTCCTCCACGCCGTCGTGATAGACGAGCGCACCATGCAGTCCCTCGGCTCGCAGGGTCGGTGCCAGTTCGAGCGCCTCCGCCTTGGAGATCCGGCGGTGCCAGCCCCCGTCATGACGTGCGCCGAGGATGTCATAGAGGGTCAGACCGGCGTCGTAGAACGCTTTCGACAGGTACGGCATCCCATACACCGGGAACATGAGCGGTTCGAGCCGAACCAGGTGGGGAGCGAGGGTCAGAAGTCGCGCGCGCTCGGCCAGGGCTTCCCGGACGAGCCCGATCCGGAGCTGCTCGAGATAGCGAAAGCCACCATGGATCAGCCGGGATGAGCGCGACGATGTCCCGGACGCGATGTCATCCTGCTCGACGAGGGCCGCTCGCATCCCACGGGACACGGCATCGAGCAGGGCGCCGGCCCCGACGATCCCGCCACCGACGATCACGACGTCCCACGTCTCGCGCTCGAGAGCGGCCAGGGACTCGGCTCGCTGCACCAGCGGCGCGGGTACCGTCGCGGGAGCGTCGGGGAGCGCCTCGACCGCGATCTCGGTCATCGGTCGACGGTATCGGACGAGCCGCGCGCGATCCGCCAGAGCAGCCAGCCCGTCCCGACCAGCAGGATCAGGATCGCGAGCGGCGTATGGAAGACGACTTCCTGGAAGTTGGTCGGGAGCACGCTCGTCAGGATCGCTGCCCCGAGGACCACCGCTACCGCGATCGCCGCGACGATCAGGACCTCGCGGGCACCCGGCTGCCGGCTCCCGTCCGTGTCAACCACGGTCAGCCTCCGGCGGGATGCCGATCGGAGCGACGAGGACCTTGCCGGCATAGGCGGCGCCTCGCGTGGTCAGCAGTCCGGTCTTCGGCCGATGGAAGGTGACGGTCAGGTCGGCCTGGACGGCAGGGTCGGAGGGCTCGCCACTCGACAGGTCGACCGCTGTCGGCGTGTCGATGGCGACGATCGGCACACCGGCCGATCGGGCCTGGGCGATGACCTCGACGGCGGACCGGATCGGTTCACGCAAGGCGCCGCGGACACCGGTCCCGAGCAACGCATCGACGACCACCGCGGCCTTGGTCACACCCTGTCCGAACATCACGACGTCCCGGGCGACCGGAAGGTGGACCTTGGCGATCCCGGTGTCCGAGGCGACGCGGTCCCAGTTCCTGGCGGCCGATGTCCCGCGCGGCCGCGTGTCCGATGAGACGACAGCGACGATGACCGATGCTCCGGCAAGCGCCAACCGGCGAGCGACGACGTACCCATCGCCGCCGTTGTTCCCGGGACCGCACAGCACCACGATCGGTCCGCTCCCCCACCGCTCGAGATCGGTCGCGAGCGCCTTGACCGCGGCCGCGACCGCCGTCCCCGCATGCTCCATGAGCCGTAGCTCGGGAACGCCGAGCGCCTGGGCCCGCCGATCGGCGCCGGTCATCGTCTCCGCCGAGATGGCCGGCCGTGCGGCGGTCGCTGCCCACCGCCCGCGCAGACCGCGAAGGTCCATCTCGAAGATCGCGGGGTCGTCCGCCGGCAGCGGCTCGGCCGGACCGGTCGGGGGCTGAGTGGTGGACCTGGTTCGAGCGGACATCACCCGAGAAGCGTAGCCGACCAGGCGCGCGGTCACGCGATCGGCAATCGTGCCCGGATCCGGCCGTCAGCCGTCGTCGCCCCGTCGGTCTCGAGCAGGCCGTCCCGGGCCAATGTCTCGACGGCGATCTTCACCGCATTCGCGTCGTGGTCGCCGATCGGCGCGTCGATCTCGACCCAGGCCCCATCCCCCGCTGATCGCAGGCGGTCGACGATGCGTCCACGAAGCCAGCGCGACGTCTGCGGGAAGGGCACGTGCCTCCGCCCGGCACCGACTGACGGCGCAGGCCGCGACGGGACGGTCATCTCGCGACCCGACGGTCGTTCGGCGGCGTGGCGGCACCAGGTCATCGCCGGACAGGCATCGCAATCCGGCTGGACCGGCCGGCAGATGGTGGCGCCGATGTCCATCAGCGCGTGGTTCCACGGCCCGGATCGAAGCGGCGGAACGACCGCGTCGGCAAGCCGTTGGATCTCGGCCGCAGTCAGCACATCCACGGCACCGACGGCGATCCGGCCGAGCACGCGACGGACGTTCGTGTCCACGGCCCCCACAGCCGCCCCATAGGCGAAGGCCGCGACCGCTCGCGCCGTGTAGGGTCCGACGCCCGGGAGCGATTCGAGCGCGGCCGGATCGGCCGGCACGTCCCCATCGAAGTCGGTGACGATGCGACCGGCGGCCCGCCACAGGTTCAGCGCCCGGCGGTTGTAGCCCAGACCCTGCCAGGCGCGCAGGACATCGGCCGGTGTCCCGGCAGCCAGGGTCCTGACGGTCGGGAACCGAGTCATGAACCGGGTCCATGCCTCACCGGCGCGGGCGGCCTGGGTCTGCTGCGCCATGGCCTCGGACACGAGGATTCCGTACGGGTCGGTCGTATCCCGGAACGGGAGCGACCGGGCGCGGGACGCGTACCAGCTCAGGACGGCGTCGTGGAGCGCCGCAGCGGGCAGGGCCCGGTCGATATTGGTTCCCGGACCGGCCCCGATGGTGACGCTCAGATCTTGAGCATCACGTGCTTGACGACCGTGTAGTCCTCGACGGCGTACATGCTTTGGTCCTTGCCGTAACCGGACTCCTTGAAGCCGCCATGGGGCATCTCGGACACGAGCATGAAGTGATCGTTGATCCAGACCGTTCCGAATTGGATCGCCTTGGCGACCCGCATCCCGCGGCCGGCGTCGGCGGTCCAGACCGAGGCGGCCAATCCGAACCGGACGTCGTTCGCCCAGGCGATGGCCTGTTCCTCGTCGCTGAACCGCTGGACCGTCACGACCGGCCCGAAGACCTCGTCCTGGACGATCTCGCTGCGCTGGTCGGGCGCGGCGATGACGGTCGGCTCGTAATAGGCGCCGGGGCGGTCCGGCCGGACGCCGCCCGTCGTGATCTCGGCACCGGCCCGGGCGCGATCGACCATCCCCTCGACCTTGTCGGCCTGGCCCTGGGCGATGAGCGAGCCCATCTCGATGTCGTCCCCTTCGGCCGGATCGCCCCATTTGATCGAAGCGGCCTCGCGGGTCAGGTCGGCGACGAAATTGTCGTAGATCTTGGGGCCGGCGATGACCCTCGTCGCGGCGGTGCAGTCCTGGCCGGCATTCCAGTAACCCCACAGCTTGATCTGCTCCGCGACCGACGCCGGATCCGCGTCGTCGAAGATGATGACCGGGGCCTTGCCGCCCAGCTCCAGGTGGAGCCGCTTGACCCTGTCGGCGGCCACCCGGGCGATGTGCTTGCCGGTGTCGGTGTCGCCGGTCACGGAGATCATCCCGATCTTGGGATGCCCGACGAGATCGTCGCCGATGGTGGCGCCCGTCCCGGTAAGGACATTGAGGACGCCGGGTGGCAGGATCTCCGACGCGATCTCGGCGAGGATCAGGGCGGTCAGGGGCGTTCGCGCCGACGGCTTGAGGATGACTGTGTTGCCGGCTGCCAGGGCAGGCCCGATCTTCCAGCCAGCCATCATGATCGGGTAGTTCCAGGGCGCGATGGACGCAACGACGCCCACCGGTTCGCGGCGGATGAACGAGGTGTGGTCGGCCATGTACTCGTTGGCGGCCTTGCCCTCCATCAGCCGCGCGGCACCGGCGAAGAAGCGGAGATTGTCGGCCACGACCGGGATCTCATCGATGGCGGCCGTCACCGGCTTGCCGGCATTCCGTGACTCCAGTCGGCCGAGCTCGTCAGCTCGGGCCTCGATGGCATCCGCCAGCTTGAGGAGCGCCGTCGAGCGCTCCTGAGGAGTCGTCTTGCCCCAGGTCTCGAAGGCGGCGGCCGCTGCATTCGCCGCACGATCGACGTCCTCGGCCCCGGATGCCTGGACCTTCGCGATCACGGTGCCATCGGCCGGGTTCTCGACGTCGAGCGTCTCGCCCGACGCAGAATCGACCCATTCGCCACCGATGAACTGCTGGTAGGTCTTGACGCGGTCGGCGACGTCGGTCATGGGATTGCCTCCTGGATGAGCCTGGCTTGGCCCAGTGGGCTCGGATGGTGCGGCCATCGTAGCCCGACCCGGGACGTCCGTCCCACCACGTGACGCGTCCACGTGACGCGTCAGCGGACCGGAGCCCCGGTCACGGCGACTCGCTCGATCAAATCGGCCGCGCGAACCGTCCCCGGCTCCGCCTTGATCCGGGCGGACATCGTGGACAGGCGCCGCCCCAGCGCCTGGTCGCCGAGAAGCCCGTCGATCGCATCGGTCAGTTCGTGATCGGCGAAGTCGTAGGTCGCCAACCGCCGCCCGAACCCCGTCTGCTGGATCCGCTGGGCGTTGTCGACCTGGTCCCAGAACAGCGGCAGGACGACCATCGGCTTCCCGTGATGGAGGGCCTCGGTCACGGTGTTGTGTCCGCCATGGGTGATCACCAGGTCGGCCATCGGCAGGATCGCCGGTTGGGGCAGGAAGCCCTCGCCGGTCTGGTTGTCGTGCAGGCGGATCTCGTCGGCGAGCGGACCTTTGGACACGATGATCCGATGCTGGGTCGTGGCCAGCACGTCGACCAGATGCTGCATGAGGGCGACATCGGCCGACCCAAGACTGCCCAGGGACAGGTAGATCAGCGCGCCTTCGCCGGCGGACAGGTCGGCCGGCAGCTCCCAGGTCTCGTCGGTCGTCCGAACGGTGGAATCCAGCCGATGCCAGGTCGGTCCGAGAGAGATGGTCCGCGTGTAGTCGACCTCGATCGGGTAGCTGTACAGGTTCAACCAGGGCGACTCCGGGACGAAGTCAGGCCCGAGCGGGCCATAACGCAGGCCCTCGTCGCCACGCTCACGACAGAACGCATCGAAGTCCGCCCACATGCCGGCATGCGTGGCCCGGACTTCGGCGAGGAAGTCCGGCCAGTCGGTCGGGTCGGCCGCGGAGTAGCCAGAGGAGAACGGCGGGATCGCCTCGTCCTTGATCTCGGCCGGGTTGCACGAAACGATGCGGACCCACGGCCGCCCGGAACCGGCGAGGGCCGGAAAACCGACGACATTGTCCTCGACGATGACGTCCGGATCGAGCTCGTCGAAGATCTCGAGCAAGCGCGGATGGACGAACTTGGCCCCATCGATCAAGGCCTGGAATGTCGGCGCGATGAACTCGCCGAGCTGGTCGATCGTCGGCTTCCGAAAGACGGGCGCCGTCTCGCGGATGAAGTCGATCCAGAACTGGCCGGGGACCTCAGGCTCTTCGGGTGGCGGCCCGAGGCGCATCCGTCGCTCCTCGAAACCCTGGGCTTCGAGCGTCCCGGCGAACGACTCCTCCACGATGAACACGACACGATGGCCGCGGGCCTGAAGCACGCGACCGATCCCGACGCAATTGTTGGTCGGGCCATAGGCGCCCTCGGGAAAGAAGATGACCGTCCGTCCGTCGCTCACCGACAACCTCCCATCGGACCCGGATCGCTCGCCCGCAGGGACCGATCATCGCACTGGGAACGAGCGCCGCGCTCAGGCTCCGATCCCGAGCGCGATGACCATGATGACGACGGCTGCCATCACGGTGGCGAGGTCAAGCCCACCCCACCGGACCGTCCGATAGCGTGTCCGCGGCCCCGACCCGAATGCGCGGGCATCCATCGCCAGCGCCACGCGATCCCCGTGACGGACAGCCAGGACCAGGAGGCTGACCAGCAGCCGCGGATGCCAGCTCCAGCGCAGCCCGCGAAGCCGACGAGCATCCCGCAGGGCCACGAAGTCGTCGCCGAACCGTGGGATCGCCTGGTACGCGGCCAGGGCGCCATAGGCGAACCGGGGCGAGACGTGTGCCTGCTGGACGAGTGCGTCGACGAGCCGGGTCGGCTCGGTGGTCAGAGCGAAGACCGCTCCGACCGACGCGATCGCCACGACCCGCAGTCCCAGCGCCGTCGCGGTCGCCACGGCAGCGGTCGTGATCCGGAGCGGGCCGATCATGGCAACGACGTCGGCCGTCGGGTCGGTGTTCGCGGCTCCGAACACGATGTTGCCCACGACCACCACCGCGGCGATGGTCCACAGCGGCAGCAGCGCCCGGGCGAAGGTCGCGATCGGGATCCGTCCGAAGGCGATCCCGGACAGGATGGCGACCGCGGCGATGAACAGCGGCGGGCCGGACGCGGTCGTGAACGCGAGGCCGATCAACCAGCCGATCGCGACACCCAGCTTGACGAGTGGACTGACCCGCCCGAGCGGACTCGCCAGCTGCGCGTCACGCAGCGTCGGGGGGACGATCATCGTCCGTCCTCGCTGAGCAACCCGTCCTCCAGGCGCACGACGCGATCGGCCACTTCGGCGACCAGGTGCTCGTCGTGGGTCGCCAGCACGAGGCTTGTCCCATCGGCGATGTGCTCGTGAAGGATGGCCAGCAGCGTTTCGTACCCGTGTCGATCCTGGCCGAACGTGGGTTCATCGAGGACGAGCACCCGCGGTCGCCGGATGAGCGCCGTGGCAAGGGACAACCGTCGCTGCTCACCACCGGACAGCCGATACGGGCTGCGGTCGCCGAACCTCGTGAGTGGCAGGCCGATCCTGTCCATGAACGCCTCCGCCCCGGTGACCCGCTCCGCATCCAGACCGAGTTCGATCTCGTCGCGGACCCGGTTCGTCAGGAACTGTCGCTCCGGTTCCTGGAAGACGAAGCCGACCAGGTCGGCGAACTCGGGTCCGGGACTCCTGGACGGATCGCGGCCAAGCAGTCGGACCGCTCCCATGTCCGGGCGAAGCAGGCCCACGAGCAACCGGGCGAGGGTGGACTTGCCGCCACCGTTGGGGCCGACAAGAGCAAGGCGCTCCCCTCGTCGAACGACCAGGTCGATCCCACGGATGACGGGCGCCTCGCGCGCATAGCCATAGACGACGCCGGTCGCCCGCAGGACGTCGTCCGTTCCCGATCCGGTGTCAGTGCCCGAACCGCCGTCGAACCGCCGACCGGGTCTCGGCCTGTCCGAATCGGGCAGCCAGATTCCTTCCGTCACCAGGCGGTCCCGATGGCGAGACAGGATGTCGGTCGGCGGGCCTGCGGCGATCGGCCGCCCGTCACGCCCCAGGGCCAGGACGAGGTCCGCCGCTGGCCAGGCCACGGCAGCCCGATGTTCGACGAGGACGATCGTCGTGGTCCGAGCGGTCCTGATCTCGCGCAGCCGCGCGTCGAACGCGGCCACCCCGCCGGGATCGAGATTGGCGGTCGGCTCGTCGAGGACGAGGACCCCCGGTCGCGCGGCCAACACGCCGGCCAGCGCGAGGCGCTGCTGCTGGCCACCGGACAGGGCTCGGGCAAAGCGGCGATCCTGCCCGGCCAGTCCGACCGCGGTCAGTGCCTCGGGCACGCGTCGGTGCATCTCCGCGGGTGTCCAGGCGCGGTTCTCGAGCCCGAAGGCGGTATCGTCCCCGACCCGATCCATGACGATCTGGCGCGATGGATCCTGGAAGACAAGGCCGACCCGCGCGGCCAGGGCGCCAGGGTCGAACGATCGCGTCTCCACGCCATCCACCGTCAGCGACCCTGTCCAGTGCCCCGGGATCTCGCGGGGGATCAGCCCCGAGAGCGCCAATCCGAAGGTGCTCTTGCCGGATCCGGACGGTCCGACGACGAGGAGGCACGCCCCTGCCGGCACATCGAGATCGACACCGGCAAGGGCCGCAGACGAGCTTCCTGCGTACCGATACCCGAAGTCGTGGGCATGGATCGCTGCCGGCTGGTCCATCCGGGCGACCGGGCCGCTCAGGTCGGGAAACCATCCAGGACGCCCGTCGAGCGCATCGCTCGAACGAGCGCGACCGACAGGATCGGCACGACCACCAGGCCGGAGATCGCCATGGAGATCGCGATGACGACCAGGACGTCCGTGGCATATCCCTGGTACCAGACCACGACATCGTGGATGTAGGCGGCAGCCGCGCTGGCCAGACCGGCGATGGCCAGGACCGCCATGTTCCAGGATCGGTACAGCGTGAAGGCGAAGACCAGTTCCGCGGCCGCCCCCTGGACGAAACCTGACAGAAGCGTATCGACGCCCCAGGCGCTGCCGAGGATCGAGGACAGGCCCGCCGCCACCATCTCGGCGAACAGGGCGGCGCCCGGCTTGCGGATGATGAGCGGTGCGACGATCGCCGGCAGCAGCCAGATCCCGTAGAACAGATTCTGGAGGGGGCCGAGGACCTCCAGGCCCTTCCAGATGCCGCCGACGATGACGAAGGCGACCCCGAAGGCGACCCCGATCACCGCCGCCACGACGATGTCGCGGGTCCGCCATCGGGTATCCGGCACGACCGCCGACGCGGGGTCGCTGGTGGTGGTGGTTGCCATCGTCCCGTGATCCTCCGCTCGAGCCGACGAGCACCGCCTGATCGATCGGGGACGATGTCGAACGGTTCGACGGGCCTGCTTCCTTCGCCGGTACGAACCGGATCAGGTTCCGCGGGTCTGTGGCGCCGGCCACACTCTCAGCGCTCGATGCGCTCCCCGGAGGCGATGTTCGGGTTACGCCTGCAGCGTAGCACGCTCCCGCAGCCAGGCCACGATCTCGGCCTCGACGGCTGAGCCTTCCGGCTCGTTGTGGAGTTCATGGCGGAGGCCCGGATAGGTCCGGCGCTCGACCATCGGGGCCGTGCCAAGGACCTCGGACGACTCGACCGGGATGAGCGGGTCATCCTCGCCATGAAGGACGAGCGTCGGGATACCGAAACCGGCGCCGACCGTGGCCATGACCCGCCTCTGCTCGGCGATCGCTTCCGCACCGAATCGAGCCGTGCTGGACTTGAGGCAGAGCGGATCGTCCAGCGTCTTCGCATCGACCTCCGGATCGCGCGACCGTGCTTCTCCCGGTATCCCGTTCGAGATCGGGAACGTCGGCGCAAACCGGGCGACGATGACGGCCAGGCGCTGTTTCCATCCCGGGATCGTCGAATCCAGGGCCGGAGCGGTCAGGACGGCGAGGTCCGGCTTCGGCCGTTCGGACAGCAGGTAGCCGGCCGCGATGAGTCCACCGACCGAGTGCCCGTAGATCGCGACCGGACGTCCGGCGCCGTCGGACCGCACGGCCGCCAGCCGTTCCCCGAGGTCGTCGTGGTAGCGCGACCACCGGTCGACGTCGCCCGGTCGACCGCCAGATCCACCCATGCCTCGCTGGTCGTAGGCGGTGACATCCAGGCCGGCGCCGGCGAGCTGGGCGCCGACGGCCTCGTACCGGCCAGAGTGCTCACCAAGGCCGTGGAGGATCAGGACCGTGGCCCAGGCCCCGCCGACGCGGTCGACTCCGGTCCCGGCCCCGGCCGGCGGCCAGTGACGGACGAGCAGGTCGGTGCCATCCCCGGATCGGACGTGGCTGACGATCGATGCCATGACGGCAGGGTACGCGAACCCGTTGGCCGCGTACCCTGCGATCCCGACAGGGAGCCCCTGCCTAGGCAGGTTCTCCCAGGGGAGAAGAGGTCACGACTGGCTCGTCATCACGGCTCGTCATGACCGCCCTGGCCCCGGCCCGCGCCGGGATGAACAGGGCGGCGACCGCACCGAAGCCCACCACGATCGCACCGATCGCGATGGCGGGCTGAAGGCCGGCCACATACGCGCTCGGGGTCGCGTAGTCGCCATTGGCGCTGAAGACCGCGGCCAGGACGGCGACGCCGAAGACCCCGCCGACCTCGCGGATCGTGTTCGTCGCACCGGAAGCCTTGCCTTCTTCCTCCGGCCGGACGGCCGACAGGACGACGTTGGCGATCGGAGCGAAGAAGAGACCCATGCCGATCCCGGCGAGCACGAACGGGATGACGAGCGCCTCGTACGGAACGGTCGGGGTGACGACGGCGGCCAGCCATCCCAGCGCGACCGCCTGGAGGGCCATGCCGGCCGCCAGGATGGGTCGCCCGCCGATCCGGTCGGCCAGGATGCCGGCTAGCGGTGCTACGACGATCGGCATCCCCGTCCACGGCAGGGTTCGCAGACCGGCCTGGAACGGGCTGTACCCCTGGGCGACCTGGAAGAACTGGCTGAGCAGGAAGACAGATCCGAACATCCCGAAGTACATCAGCAGCGACACGGCATTGGCAGCGCTGAAGGCGCGGCTCCTGAAGAAGCCCAGCGGCAGCATCGGTTGGACCTGACGAGCTTCCCACGCGACAAAGGCGAGGAGGAGGGAGATGCCGGCCGCGATGGCGCCGGCGACCTGCGGGCTGCCCCATCCAAGATCGTTGCCGTTGATGACACCCCAGACGAGGGCGAGAAGCCCGACGCTGATGAGGCCGAGACCGGGGATATCGAGGCGCCCTTCCGGTCCGTAGGTCTCGGTCAGCCGACGAGCTGCCAGCGGCAACACGACGAGTCCGATCGGGACGTTGAGCCAGAAGATCCAGTGCCAGTCGAGGCCCTCGGCGATGGCGCCGCCGACGACCGGTCCGATCGCGATCGCAAGGCCGGCGATACCGCCCCAGGCGCCCAGGGCGACCGCCCGTCGCTCGGGTGGCATCGCCGCCGACAGGATGGTCAGGGTCAGCGGCGTCACGATCGCGCCGCCGACGCCCTGGATCGCCCGGGCCAGGATGAGGATGTCGGTCGAAGGCGCAAGAGCAGCCAGCGCCGATCCCCCGATGAAGATCCCCATGCCGATCAGGAAGACGCGCTTGCGGCCGAACCGGTCGCCGAGGGCGGCCCCGGTGATGAGCAGCACGGCGAAGGTCAGGGTGTAGGCGTTGACCATCCACTGCAGGTCGGCCAGCGAGGCACCGAGGTCGGCCTTGATGACCGGCAAGGCGGTCGTCACGACGAGATTGTCGAGGGCGACCATGAATAGCGCCATGGAGGTCACGACGAAGGTCCAGAGTGCGTTCGATCGAGTGCGGGTCATCGGGCATCCTTCCTTGCTGAGTTAGTGGTCACTAAGTACTGTGGGCAAAAAGAAACGACCGATCGATGGACTCAGGCGGCACCTTCGGACGGCTTGGTGAGCCCTTCTTTCGCGAGCAACCCGCTGAGCGACCAGGTCTCCGGCGCGCCACCGAGTTCGAGCGCGGCCGCGACGTTGAGCAGCATCCCCTCCGCGAAGAAATGGTGGATCTCCTCGTTGGATGCGCCGCTGTCGTGCTTCACGGCGATGTACATGGCGGCGAATTCCTCGCGGACGATCTGACGAACGTCATCGTCCCCGCATGCGGCATAGGCCTGGAGCTGGACGCGGAGCAGGTCCTGGTCCGACAGAAGGCGCATATATGCGTGGCCCATCAACTCCAGGACGCTGCAGGTCTGGTCGTCGCCTGGTCGGCGTCGGACAGCCTCATGGAACACCGATCGGGTCCGCTGGAATCCGTGGCGGACGACCGCGAGAAACAGGGCCCGCTTCGTCCCGAACAACTGGAAGATGTATGGCTGGGACACTCCGACGGCCTGCGCGATCGATTCGGTGGACGTCCCGGTATAGCCACCCTCCGCGAAGGCGTGGAGCGCCGCGGCGATGATCTCGTCGCGCCGCTCGTCGGCGGTATGGCGGGAGGGACTGGTCGTGGATGCGGCGTTCATGGGGATAACTTAGTGACCACTAAGTAGTTTGTCAAGATGCGTCCGCGGGGTGACGACCGCTACCATGCCGGCATGTCCGGCTGGGAGGAGATCGGCGATCGCGTCTACGTGCGGCGCTACGAGTTCTACGACCAGAATATCGGCCTCGTCCTCGGTGACGGCGAAGCCATGGTGATCGACACGCGCTCGACCCATGTCCAGGCCCGGGAGATCCTGTCCGATCTCCGACATCTGACGTCGGCGCCGGTGTCGGTCGTCGTGGATACCCACGGTCACTTCGACCACGTCTATGGCAACCACGTCTTCCGACCTGCGCAGATCTGGGGCCACGAACGCTGCGTCGATTTCATCGCCAGGACGGGCGAGGCGCGCCGGGCGAACATCGCCGCCACCGAGCCGGAACTCGCGGCCGATCTGCCGGAGGTGGTGATCGATCCACCCGACCGGACGTTCTCGGAAACCGCCTACATCGACGTTGGCGGGCGTCGGGTCGAGTTGCGGTTCCTGGGGCGCGGCCACACCGACCATGACATCGTGGTCCGGGTGCCCGGCGCGGGAGTCCTGTTCGTAGGCGACCTGCTCGAGAGCGGCAACGTCCCGTACTTCGGCGACGGTTACCCGATCGACTGGCCGGAGACCGCCTTCCGAGTCGCCGAGATGGTCGACAACGTCGTCGTCCCTGGTCACGGAGACCATGCCGACCTGGCGTTCGCCGAAGCCCAGGCCGCGGCGATCGCCGGGCTGGCAAGCCTGGCACGACGTGTCCAGGCCGGTGAGCTGACGGTCGACGACGCCCTGGCCGAAACGCCGTTCCCCGACTACCCGCCGGAGCAGGTGAAACGCCCGCTCCTGCGCGCCATCAGCCAGCTCCGCGGCGAGATCGTGTAACCGGTCCCGGGCGCCGACCCGGCTTCGCGCCTACTCCCCGACCCGGACGATCCAGCGACCTCGGGCCGCCCCGGCGAGGATCGCGTCGAGCGCTTCGGGCAATGTTTCAAGGGTCACTTCGGTGCAGTACGCACCCAGGTCGCGTGGGCGCAGGTCGGTCGCGAGTCGATCCCACAGCATCCTCCGACGCCCGATCTCGACGTTGACCGAATCCATCCCCAACAGGGCGACGCCCCGGAGGATGAACGGGAAGACCGTCGTCTCCAGCTTCACCCCGCTCGCATTCCCCGATGCAGCGACCGCCGCACCGACGCGGAGCGACCGGAGCACGTAGGGCAGCGTGGCGGCGCCGACCGCGTCCACCGCGCCGGCCCACCGTTCCGGATCGAGCGGACGTCCCTCGGCGGTCACCTCGTCGCGCGTCAGGATCCCGGCCGCACCGAGATTGCGGAGGCGACCGGCCTCGTCGGATTTCCCGGTCGCAGCCCACACTTCATAGCCTCGATCGGCCAGGATCGCAACGGCCGTCCCGCCGACGCCTCCGGACGCTCCGGTCACGAGGACGGGACCGGACCCTGGTTCCAGTCCACGCTCCTCCAGCGCCACGACGGACATCGCCGCGGTGAAACCGGCTGTCCCGATGGCCATCGCATCCCGGGCGGAAAGCGTGGGCGCGAGCGGCACGACCCACTCGGCGGGCACCCGCTGATACGCCGCATACCCACCGTGACGCGAGACACCGAGTTCGTAACCGTGCGACAGCACCGTCGATCCCACCTCGATCGATGGGTCCGTCGACGACACCACCTCGCCTGCAAGATCGATCCCCGGGATGAGCGGGTTGATCCGGGCGACCTTGCCGTCGATCCGGGTGGCCAGACCGTCCTTGTAGTTGACGCTCGACCACCCGACCTTGATCTCGACCTCGCCAGGGGGCAGGTCCGCTTCATGGAAGTCGACGACGCCACGGTCGAACTGGTCGTCGGTCTTCCTGGCGGTGAAGGCGCGAAAGGTCGGCGGGATGGCGGTCATCGGTGCTCCTCGTTCGATCGGTCCCGCTCATCGTAGGACGCCCGGTCGTTGGTTGCGATTCGGTCGCGCCCATTGACGCAGATCCGATCTTCGGCGACCATGCGCGGACCGTGACCCACACCCAAGTCTCCTGGAACATGTGTATGCGTTGGCGGCCCCGCCGTGCGGAGGATGGGGTCTGAGGTCACGCGGCACCTGACACAGGGCGCGGGACCACAGACGAGGTCCCGGGGCTGCAGTTCCAAGTGGAGCTGCGGCCTTTTTGATTCTCCGAACGACACGACGGGTGAACCGCCGCAATCGACCGGCCTTCCCAGGGCCACGGGCCTCGCGGCGCCAGCCTCCACTCCCCCACCCCGTCGATCGTAAGGAGCCATGACATGACCGAACTCGACCCCACCACCTTCCGGCCTGAGACGCGAGCCCTCCATTCGGGCCAGAAGCCCGATCCAGCCACCCACGCGCGAGCGGTCCCGATCTACGCCACGACCAGCTACGTCTTCGACGACGCGGCTCATGCCGCCCGATTGTTCGGACTCGAGGAGTTCGGGAACATCTACACCCGGATCATGAACCCGACGACCGATGTGTTCGAGCAGCGGGTGGCAGCCCTCGAGGGAGGCGTGGCGGCCCTTGGCGTCGCGTCCGGTCAAGCCGCCGAGACCCTCACGATCCTCAATCTCGCTCGGTCAGGGGACAACATCGTCGCCTCATCCAGCCTGTACGGCGGGACATACAACCTGTTCACCCACACCCTGCCGAAGGTCGGCATCACCACCCGCTACGTGGATGGATCGGACCCGTCTGCCTTTGGGCGGGCGATCGACGCGAACACCAAGGCTGTCTTCCTCGAGCTGATCGGCAATCCACGGCTCGATGTCCACGACCTCGCCTCCATCGCCGACGTGGCCCACGCGCGGGGTGTCCCGGTCGTCGTCGACAACACCTTCGCTCCGCTCCTCGCCCAGCCGATCAAGCACGGCGCCGACATCGTCATCCACTCGGCGACGAAGTGGATCGGCGGTCACGGGACAGCGATCGGCGGGGTCGTGGTAGACGGCGGCACCTTCGACTGGTCCGCCAGTGAACGGTTCAAGCAGGACTTCGTCGACCCCGATCCGTCGTACCACGGGATCAGCTACACGGGCGCATTCGGCAACCTTGCCTTCATCCTGAAGCTCAGGGTCCAGGGTCTGCGCGACCTCGGTCCTGCCCTCAGTCCTTTCAATGCGTTCCTCTTCCTGCAGGGCCTGGAGACCCTTCCGCTGCGGATCACCCGGCACAGCGAGAACGCGCTCGCGGTGGCCCGCTGGCTCGAGACCCGATCCGAGGTCACCTGGGTCAGCTACCCTGGCCTGGAATCCCACCCGTCGCACAAGCTCGCCAAGCGCTATCTCACGGGCGGCTTCGGCGGTGTCGTCACATTCGGGGTCAAGGGTGGTGTCGAGGCCGGTCGCCGGCTGATCGACAACGTGCAGATCTTCTCGCTCCTTGCCAACGTCGGCGACGCGAAGTCGCTGATCATCCATCCGGCTTCGACGACGCATGCGCAACTGGATCCCGAGGAGCAGCACGCCACCGGCGTGACCGACGACCTCATCCGCTTGTCGGTCGGCCTGGAGCACATCGACGATCTGCTGGCCGATCTGGGCCAGGCGCTGGTCGCCGCGACCGCTGAGCACCCAGCCGACGGGACGCTCGTCGGCGCGGCCGGATGACCGTGGACGTCCAGGCAGCGAACGGAGCCGCCGACGTGGCGGTTCCGCGCGATCTCGGGGCGACCGGGCCGCAGACCGGGACCGGCCGCCTCGAATCGCTCGACCTGGGCCCCTTCGAACTCGACAGCGGCGAGGTCCTGCCGGCGCTCACCGTCGCCTATCGGCACGATGGGCCCCGGCCCGGGGAGGCGCCGCAGGTCCTCGTGATCCACGCGCTCACCGGATCAGCCGACGCGGCCGGTGACTGGTGGGAACCGTTGATCGGCCCGGGTCGTGCCCTCGACACGAACGTGCTCGGGGTCGCCTCGGCCAACCTGCTCGGCGGGCGCTACGGCACCAGCGGACCGACCTCCATCGACCCGCGCACCGGTCTCCCGTACGGAGGAACCTTCCCAGCTGTCTCGGCCCGCGACCAGGCAAGGGTCCAATGGCGCATGCTCGATGCCCTCGGGATCCGAGCGAGTCGACCTCGTGGTCGGTGGTTCGTTGGGCGGGATGGTCGCCCTCGAGGTCGCGATCGAACGACCCGCTGCGGTCGGGACCGTCATGCCCATCGCGGCGCCCGCTGCGACCGGACCGATGGCGGTCGCCTGGAACCACCTGCAGATCGAGCTCATCGATCGACTCGGGGTCGACGGCTTGCGCCTCGCCCGTGCCCTGGCCATGACGACCTACCGCAGCGAGGCCGACTTCGAAGAACGGTTCGGTCGATCGGTCGAGCCAGACGGGCGGCCCTCGGTCGTGAGCTACCTTGACCACCAGGGCACGAAGCTGGTCGAGCGGTTCGATCCCCAGACGTACCGGGTCCTGGCCGGGGTCATGGACCGCCACGACATCGGGGCCGGACGCGGCGGCCTTGCCGAGGCATTCGCTCGCCTGGCCGCCGGCGGCACTCGACTGACGGGCGTCGGCATCGAGGGTGACATCCTCTACGGACCCCGGCAGATCCACGCCCTCGTCGATGCGGCCACCGCGGCCGGGGTGACGGCGCAGTACCGCGAGATCGCCTCGTCGAAAGGCCACGACGCCTTCCTCGTCGAGTGGGGCCAGCTGACGAACCTGTTCGAGGAATGGCGGTCAGGGCTGCGCTGACGCGCCGGGAACGATCGGTCGCGCGACGACCGACGCGAGACGGTCAGAGATCCGCGGCGACGTCGACCCTGCCCGCCTCACCGAGCAGCGCCCGGGCGTGCACTTCCGAGGCGGGAGCACTGAGCAGCGAGATGTGATCGCCGGCCTTGAGGACGACGTCGCCGCGCGGGACGATCAGGGCGCCCCCGCGGTCGATGGCGACGAGCACGACCTCGGGTGGCCAGGCCGCGGCCGCGACGGAAACGCCCACGAGCGGCGACGATTCCTGCAGATCCGATTCGAGCAGGACCCCGCCGCTTCCAAGGCCGCGGACCTGGCGGACGTTCCCGGCCAGCGCGGTCCGATAGGCGTTCATGACATCGCGGGCCGACAGGATCCCGATCAGGCGCCCGTCACCGACCACGGGAGCCCAATCGGCGTGATGGTCGGCAAGGCTTCCGAGCGCATCATCGAGACCGTCGGAGGCGGAGATCGACAGGCCCGTCTCGGCCACGTCGCGCAATCTCGCATCCGCCTTCGCGGCTGCGAGGATCTCCGGGGTGACGAGCCCCCGGTACACCCCTCCTCGATCGACGACCGGGGCCCCCGGAACGTCGCTTGCCTCGAGCCGCGCGATCGCGTCGGCGACCGTATCCCCGGCATCGAGCATGAGCCGGGGGATCCGGGCGGCGTCGCCGGCCGGGATGGACGACATCAGCGGCAGGGCAAACCTGAACCGGTGGGCTGGTGAATTGTTCCGGCTGCGGAGCTGGCTTCGGTACATCGTTCGATCGCCGACGATCAGCGTCGCCAGTCCGACGGCGATCATGGCTGGGGCCAGCATCGCCAGGTTGTCGGTCATCTCGGCGACCATCAGCATCACCGCCAGCGGGGCGTGGGCGACGCTGCCGAACAGGGCCATCATCCCGACGATGACGAATGGGGCCGGATCGAGCGGGATGGACGGAGCGATCGGCTCGAGCAGGCGCCAGATCCCCGCTCCCAGCAACCCACCGACGACCATGCCAGGACCGAAGATGCCGCCCGACCCGCCCGAGCCGATCGACAGCGACGTGGCCAGGATCTTGGCGAACGGCAGGATGAGGATCACCCAGAGCGGGATGGCCAGCAACGTCTCCCGGCTCAGGCCCGCCTGCACCCAGCCGTAACCGGTCCCCAGCACGCCCGGCAAAACGATCCCGATGCAACCCACGAGGAAACCGCCGATGGCGGGCCGGATCATCCTCGGGATCGGCGATGCATGAAACCGGGCGGTCAGGCCGTAGAAGTTGCGGATGTACAGCCGGCCGACCACGCCCGCAGCGAGCCCGATAAGCCCGTAATAGAACAGCTGACGCGGGTCCTCGAACCCGGCCCCGCCGACCTTTCCGAAGATCGGGGCGAACCCGATGATCGAACCGAAGATCGAGAACGCCACGACGGACGCCACGAACGACGGGACCAGCGCCTCCGATTCAACGTCCTCGCGGTACGGGATCTCGGCACCGAGCACGGCGCCACCCAGGGGAGCGCGGAAGATCGCCCCGATCCCGGCCGCCATCCCGGATGCCACCGCGATCCGAGCATCGCGCGCGTCGAGGTCAAGCAGTCTCGAAAGGTACGAGCCGAACCCGGCGCCGATCTGGGCGGTCGGGCCCTCACGTCCACCCGATCCGCCAGAGCCGATCGTGATCGCCGAGCTGACCAGCTTGATGAACGGGATCCGCGACCGGATCCCCCTCGGACCGTGGTGGAATGCGCCGATCGCCGCATCGGTGCCATGACCCTCGGCCTCCGGGGCGAACCGGAAGACGATGATCCCCGAGATCAGTCCGCCGAGACCAACGACGATAGGCAGGAGCCAGGGACGAGCGACATCGACGATCCCGGCCCCACCCTCACCGGACGGCGTCGCCGGCTCGAACCCGACGAGGGTACCCAGGAAGAACCTGGTCGCCAGCTCGAGGGCGAGGAAGAACGCGGCCGCACCGAGGCCGGAGATCACCCCGATCAAGGCCCCGAGGACGACCCATTTGCGCAGATAGGCGGCGCTCCGGATCCGGCGCCGGAGCGGATCGAGCGTGGCTGATGCGACGAGGCTCATCGTCGCGGACGAGCGGGCACAGGGCGTGGGATGGATCGGGGCATCCGGCCAATCATACCGGAAATGCTTGCCAGTAGGCTACTAACCAAGCGCGGTGCGCAGCCACCGAAGCTTCGCCGCGTCGTGGAACGCGCCGCCGCCTTCGTGCTCGTTGAACGCGTACTCAAGGATCTCCTTCGGGCCCCCGTACGCGTTGTAGGCCGCGTACACGGTGGAGGGCGGACAGATCTGATCCATCAGGCCGACCGAGAAGATGGCCGGGGCGATCGCCCGCCTCGCCAGGATGGAGACGTCGAAGTAGGACAGTGTCGCCAGCGCCTGCTCGACCTGGTCCCGATGCAGCTTGAGGTAGCGGACGATCTCGCCGTAAGGATCCGTGTCGATGATCGTGATCGCTCGCGGGATGTCGCTCAGGAACGGCACGTCGGGCAGGGCCGCTGCGACGTCCGGTGACAGGGATGCCACCGCGATCGCGAGCGCGCCACCCTGGCTGCCACCGGCGACGGCGACGCGCGTCGGATCCACCGCGTGGTGGGATCGCGCGGCCTCGACCGCACGAACGGCATCGGTGAACAGCCGCCGGTAGTAATACGTCGCCGGGTCCAGGATCCCGCGGGTGACGAACCCCGGATGTGAAGGCGCTCCATCGGAACCCGGGTCGGCGGTGTCCCCCATCGCCCAGGACGATCCCTGGCCACGAGTATCCATCACGAAATGGGCATAGCCGGCGACCGCCCACAGGATGCGTTCATGGGCCAGGCCCCGACCGCCTCCGTAGCCCACGTACTCGACGACGGTCGGGAGCGGCCCCGAGCTTCCCGCCGGAAGATGGAGCCATGCGCGGATGGGCGCACCACCGAACCCGGCGAAGGTCACGTCGAAGGTGGAGACCAAGTCCAGACCGGTGTCGATCGGAACGAACGTCGGGTCCAGGGCGTGGCGTCGCGCATCCGCCAGGGTCGACGCCCAGAACGCGTCCAGATCGTCGGGCGGGACGAGGGCCGGATCGTAGGTGCGCAGCGCGCTGAGTGGAAGGTCGAACTGGGCCACAGCGACTCCTCGGACGGATGCGACGAACGGGAGGTCAGTCCACGAAGCGAAGCATACGGTTCGCCCGTTCGCGCGTGCGGCCGCGTGCCGGGCCTATCCGGGTACCGGGGTGGGCTCCGACGTCGGTGTCGGCGAAGGCGATGGGGTCGGCGTCGGGCTCGGCGTCGGCGTCGGGCTCGGGGTCGTCTGCTCCCGCCACAGGTATTCGCGAAGGGTCAACCCGCTGGCGTGGACGTTCGCCGCAGCCGTTCGGCCGACATAGCGGAAGTGCCACGGTTCGTACGTGTAGCAGGTCGCAGACTTCCGATGCTTCGGGTACGACATCACGAAGCCGTATTTCCAGGCGTTCCTGCGCAGCCAGACGGCCACCCTGGTCTTGGCCCAGCCCTTCTGGTCCCAGGCCGGTGGGCCGCCATAGGCGCGGAAATCGATCGTCGTCCCGAGTTGGTGCTCACTGTGACCTGCCCGGGCACTCGTCCTCAGCGCCTCGGCCTCACCCAGGACGCGGACCCAGTAGCTGAAGGTCGCCTTCTGGGTCGCGTAGCTCCGGTATGCGGACTGGACCGCGAGCCGCGCCCCGGCTCGCCGAGCCGCCGTGGCCATCGCCCGCAGGTCCGCGATGACCAGCGACCGCACCTTGTGGCTCCCGTTCAGGCCGGCGTTCGCCGTCGAGCGCAGGTCGGAGGGCGCATACGATTTCCTGAGGCGGAACGTCGTGTCGAGGATGGATCGCGACCAATCCGCGTAGGTCCGCTCGGCCGTGAGCGTGTTGCCGTTTTGGCATGACGGCAATGGCGTGGCCGCCGCGACCGTCGACGTCAGGGTCGCGGCGAGCAGGCAGCAGGACAGGATCGCAACGAGACGGAGGGCGGTCGGGCCGTCGCGAAAGCGACGGATCGCGGCGGCGGATCCGATGGGCGGGGCAGGCATCACGGGCATCCTGACACGGTCACTGGCCCGATGTCGCCTGGACCAACGTACCGTCAGGCTGACGCCGAGCGACCCCGTGACGTCGAAGAGGCCGGGGCCAGGGATTGGCTCGGGCTCGGGCTGGGCGATGGCGTCGGTGGCGCCGGTGTCGGTGTCGGGGTCGGTTTGGGTGTCGGCTTCGGGGTCGGTTTCGGGGTCGGTTTCGGTGTCCCGCAGGAGCTGACGCCGCTCCCATTGACCGAGCCGCTCGACGGCCGAGCGATGTAGAGGGCCGCGGGCAGGGTCCCGGGTGCGGGGAACATCCGGCCGGCGAGCTTGCGGATCCGGTCGATGTTGGGAACCTGGATGGAGCCGCGACTGTCATAGGCGCCGCGAACGAGCGGGTGGTCGATGACGGCCCGGTAGGTCGCCTTGCGGTTCACCCGGCTGGCCAGATCGGCGAGATCCGGGAGCATCTTGCGGGGCACATTCGTCTCGACGGTCTGGCCCAGCGCCTTGATCAGCCCGATCGGATCGTTCAGGAAGTCGCCGCGCACGATGGCATCCCTGATCCCGGACACGACTTCCTGCTGCCGGGCCGCCCGGGTGAAATCGCTCTCGCCGAGCGGCTTGCGAACTCGTGCGTAGGCCAGCGCCTGATAGCCATTGAGGTGGTGCCGGCCGGCGGTGATCGCGAACCCGCTCAGGTAGCCGTATTCCCGGTAGCGGGGGTCACAGAACGAGCGGGTGACGTTGACGTTGACACCGCCGAGCGTGTCGACGACCTTCACGAAGCCGCCCAGGTTGACCGTGGCGTAGTACTGGATGGGTACCTGCAGCAGCGTCCCGAGCGCGCCCATGAGCACATCGAAGCCGCTGCCGTCACTGCCAGGGAACTGCCGAGGGTTGTGGCGCGCGTACGACACGAGCGAGTTGATCTTGCCTCGGTACTTGCGGCCATCCGCGAGGGGGACGTCGACCATGTCCCGCGGGATCGACACCATCGACACCGTTTCGGTGACCGGATCGACCGAGACGACGATCATCGTGTCGGTCAGGTAGGTGCTCCGGCCGACGCCCGAATCCACGCCCACCACGAGTCCGGTGATCCTTGGCGTGAGCGGGCTGGGCGACGGCGAGGGCATCAGCGAGGCGCTCGGGTCCGCGGACGCCGGCGCTGGATCTAGATTGCTGGGATCGGGCTCCGGCGTGAAGATCGGCCCGGTCGGGACGGGCGTCGACTCGACGAAGACCTCGTCGGCGGTCTCGCGCGCCGTATTGGTCGCATACCCGGCGTATGCCTGGGGCGCGACGATGACCAGCACCAGAAGCGCGACCGGCAGGACGTCGCGCCGGCCCGGCCGCGGCAGCGACGGGTTCCAGACGCTCGACCCCACCGCAAGGAGACGCCAGATCAGGAACAGGCCCTGCGCCGCGAGGAGGCCCCAGATGACCTCGGAGGCGAGAAGTTCTCCGGCCAGTCGCGGCAGGGAGGTCGTCACGATGACCGATCCCGCGGCGATCGCGGCGACGATGACCGGCGTCAGGAACAGGATCGCCCGGCGGAGGCGCCCGGCGGCAAGGTGACCGAGGCCCGGAATGAGGGCGTCAAGGACAGCGGGTACGTATCGTGCCCGACCAGCGCCATGGGTCGATGACGGAGCGCCCGTCGACCCGTGATCGGGCGGCGTGGCACTCGCTGCGCTTGGGTCGATCTCCTCCTGATCCACGGACGGCAGGGTAGCAGAGGAGGCTCGAGAGGGCTCGGTGCGGTATCATCGCGGCCGCTCCACTGGCGAGTGGCCAAGCGGTAAGGCGCCTGACTCTGGATCAGGAGATCGAAGGTTCGAATCCTTCCTCGCCAGCCAACTAACCGACGGGAAACGAGGACTACCCGAACCCGTCCGGTTCCGTCCTACCTCGTGCTCAGCCCTAGGCCGCGATGGGCAACGATTCGGTCGCGATCGCCGCGAGCGGCGCCAGGAACGCCGGCGTCCCGGCCGGGAAGGCGAGCAGGTCGCCGAAGACCGCCGACCAAAGCACGCTCTCCTCGCCGATCATGATCCAACGCGGGCTCACCCAGTTCTGACCGCGCGTGTCCGTGACCTCCCAGAACGTGCCGTCCCGCTCGATCCACTCGACGTACCGAGCGGTCTCCCGAGCAGCCAGGACCGGGTTCACTGTTCGAAGCACCTGAAGGTAGATGGCCCCAAGGCTGGTCCAGACGGTGCTGCCCTGGTAATCGGGCGACTCCAGGGGCCTGAGCGGCGGATGTTGCCGCGTCAGGAGTCTTGCCGAGGCGGTCCTCCGGTCAATGGTACCTATCGACCCGATCCGGGTCAGGTGCCCGCGGGTCCTGCTTTCCCCGGCATTGGTCCTCTCGTGGTGGATCGCTACCCTAGGCCGCTCGCGCCGTCGGGCCGGAAGATGACGCGTCGTCATGACACGGATCCGCGCTGGACCTACGTTGACCGTGGAGCTGATTGCCCGTTATGACCACGCCGCCCACCTGGTCGGCCATCCTCGAGCGGCTCCTCCGGGAAAGTCGATGACCGCACACCCGAACGGGGCGGATCGGGACGGATTGCGGCTGAACGTCAATGGTTCGCCGACCGCCGACCTGCTCGCGACCCTGATGGACAACATCCTGGATCACGTCTACTTCAAGGACGTGGACGGCCGGTTCACGATGATCAGCAAGTCCCTGGCCACGGCGTTCGGCCTGGCCGATCCTGCCGACGCCGTCGGTCGGACGGATCTCGACTTCTTCACGGAGGATCAGGCCGGCCTGGCGGATCGGGACGAACGGCTGGTCATCGCAACCGGACAACCCATCGTCGACCTCGTGGAACGAAAGACCTGGCCCGACCGCCGCCAGACATGGGACTCGACGACGAAGATGATCCAGACGGACGCTCACGGCGCAGTGGTCGGGACGTTCGGAATCTCTCGCGACGTGACGGAACGCACGGAACGGGCCGCCGAGCGCGACCGACTCGTTGCGGCGCTTGTGGTCTCAGAGGCGCGCCTGCAGACCGCGCTCGACTCGATGCTCGAGGGCGTGGCCATCCACTCGGCGATCCGGGACGAGGGTGGCGGGATCGTCGACTTCCGGCTCGACTACGTCAACCCGATGATGGCGGGCATCAGTCGGGTGCCGGCGTCCGAGCAGGTCGGTCACACCTTCCTCGAGCTCTTCCCGGCACACCGCACGAATGGGCTGTTCGAGGCGTATCGCGACGTCGTCGAGACCGGGCGCCCGTTCGCCGCGGACGACTTCCACTACGTCGACCCGGATGCGGCGGGCGGCGCGCTCGACCAGTACCTCGACCTGCGTGCCGCCAAGCTCGGGGACGGCTATCTCCACTCGGTCCAGGACGTCAGCGAGCGCCATCGGCGCGAGTTCGAGACGCGCCGTCTCGCGCTTGCGATCGAGCAGTCGGCTGATTCGGTCGTGATCACCGACACGGCCGGTCGGATCGAGTACGTCAACCCGGCCTTCGAGCGGGTCAGCGGCTACACCCGCGCTGAAGTCATCGGCCAGAACCCGCGCATCGTCAAGAGCGACGTCCAGGAGCCGGCCTTTTACGCGGCGATGTGGGCGACCCTCGCGAGCGGGCGATCGTTCACCGCCGACTTCACGAACCGACGCAAGGACGGCAGCCTCTTCCTCGAGGAGAGTGTCATCTCGCCGATCCTCGACGAGGCCGGCGAGATCACGAGCTACCTCGCCGTCAAGCGCGATATGACCCGGGAGCGGGCGTACGCGGCGGCGGCGACCCGAATCGCCCACGAGCGGGCCCTCATCGCCGAGACGCTTCGCGGCATCCACGAGGCGGATACCGTCGAAACGACGGCTCAGATGATCTGCCGCCAGGTCCTCGGCCTCAGTGAGATCATGACCGCCTCGATCTACATGTTCGAGCTCGATCGGAGGGCGACCGCGCTCGGTTTCGCGGTGACCGGGCGACCGGACCCGCCGCTTCGCCGGCTGCCCGTCCAGCGGAGCAGGCGTCTCGCCGAGCGCGCCGCCAAGGGAACCTGGATCGAACCCTGGGTGAACCGTCCATGGCACCCGTACAACACGCTCCTGACTGGTCTGGGTGTCCACTCGACCGCCTGTGCCCCGATCTACCAGGCGGGCCGGCTGATCGGCCTCCTTGTCGTCGATACCCAGCGGGCACCCGGGGACCCCACCTTCACCGAGGTGCTCCCGGCGCTCGTCGAGTTCGCCGAGCTCAGCGGCGCGATCATCGGCCGCGACATCGACGCGCGAACCCAGCTGCGTCGCGGGCGCGAGAGCGTCGCTGCGATCATCCGGGCCCAGGCCTTCCGGGCGGCCTTTCAGCCGGTCGTCGACATCACGACCGGTGTCCGTATCGGGTACGAGGCGCTCACCCGATTCGCCACCGGGACGCCCCCGGACGTCGTCTTCGCCAAGGCGCGCGCAGCCGGCCTCGAAGCCGAGCTCGAGCTGGCGACACTGGCAGCGGCGATCAGCGCGGCGGCGGTCCTGCCGAAGGACGCCTGGCTCAGCCTGAACGTCTCGCCTTCGCTCGTGACCGGTGGCCCAGCGCTCGGCAGGCTGCTGCGCAAGGTCGGGCGGCCGGTCGTCCTCGAGATCACCGAGCACGTTCCGGTCGATGACTACCCAGCCGTTCGCACGGCCATCGCACGGCTCCGCCCAAAGGTCCGGGTCGCCATCGACGACGCCGGCTCCGGCATCGCAAACTTCCACCACATCGTCGAGCTGCGACCCGACTTCGTGAAGCTCGACATCACGCTCGTTCGTGGAATTGACATCGACCTGACCCGCCAGGCGCTCGTCGTCGGACTCCTCCAGTTCGCCGCGGAATCGGGCAGTCAGACGATCGCCGAGGGGGTCGAGACGGAGGGGGAGCTGGCGACCCTCCGCCGGCTCGGGGTCAGCCTCGTCCAGGGCTACCTATTGGGTCGACCGGCACCGCCAAATGAATGGGTCGATCGGCCAGCCAGGCTGGTGGTCAACCGCGCAGCGGGACGAAGCCATCCCTCAGCGCGTCCCGGGCAAGGGCGACGCTCAGCAATCACCGTCAGCGGTCGACAGTTCGTTCGACCATCTCGAGCGGACCGTTATCGACAATCTCTATGACGGCGTCTACTACGTCGACCGCGGTCGCCAGATCCGATACTGGAACCACGGTGCTGAGCGGCTGTCCGGCTTCGCCTCGTCCGAGGTCGTCGGCCGCAAATGCTTCGACAACCTGGCGATGGACACCGGGTCCCGGTCCAGGTCCGGTCGGCCGCCGTCCAGGTCCGGGTCGGCGACATCGTCGGGGCGATCGAGATCTTCCAGGACAGCACGGGCCTGTCGACGATGCGCCAGGAGGTCTCGGAACTCCGCGATCAGGCGATGCACGACGCGCTCACCGGGCTGCCGAACCGCCGCCATTTCGATATGGCGATGTCGTCGCGGATCGCCCAGCTCGCCGGCTATGACCGGCGCTTCGGCCTGCTGATCGCGGACATCGATACGTTCAAGCTGGTCAACGATACCTATGGCCACGCGACCGGCGACATCGCCCTCCAGTCCGTGGCTCGGACCCTGCTGGCGGCTTCGCGGCAGGGCGATGACATCGCGCGGTTCGGTGGCGAGGAGTTCGCCCTCACGGTCACCGACGTGGAAGCGGTGACCCTCCGGGTCGTTGGCGAACGGTTCCGCGCGCTGGTCGAACGCACCCTCGTCCGTACAGACGATGGCGACATCAAGGTCACCGTGTCGATCGGCGGAACCGTCGGCGAGGTTGGCGACACCGCCGAGAGCATCTTTACTCGCGCCGACCAGGCCCTCTATGCGGCCAAGGAGGCGGGCCGAAACCGAGTGGCCCTGTCCGGCGACGCTCCAGAGAGTTCTCCTCCGACCGACCGACCGTCAGCGATCCGCGCCGGCTGACGAACGGGGCCGACCGCCTTCGCGTTTCGATCCGGGCGGAGCACCACGCCGAGCAGACGGCTCAGATCGGCAGGTGGGCCAGCACCCGTTTCGCGATGTAGCGGTGGCCGGCGTCGGTCGGGTGGATGGCATCGGGCCCGATGAAGCGGTGGGCGCCCCCTGCGAACCATCCCTCGGCCAATGGGTCGATGAAGATCGCACCGATCGATGCGGCCGCCCGGCGGAGGTGGCCCCGAAGTGCGAGGCATCGAGCCGGTGGGCTTCCACTCGGCCAGATCGGGGCGACGATCACCAGGACAGCACTTGGGAGGGCCCGGTGGAGGCGGGCGATGACGGTGTCCGCGGCCCGCTCGGTCGCCGCCACCGTCCAACGAGAGTCGTTGTGTCCGGCCGCGATGAACACGACGTCGGGCTTCTGGCGGATGGCGGCGGTCACCCGGGCCCCGACGGGCTGGTTCGTCCAGCCAGGATTGAGGAAGCCCGTCCCGGCGACCGCGAGCTTGACCGACCGCCAGCCCTTGGCACGCGCGACGATCCTCGGCCATCCGCGCGCACCGAGTCCAGCACCGTTATAGCCCGTCGTGTAGGAATCGCCCAGGAACACCACCTTCGCACCGGACGCTGCAGCCTTCGCGACGCGCACCGGCTTCTGGACGACGCTGATCTGAGGACGCACGCTCACCGGAGCGGACAGGGGCGGCTCCTGGATCGGCTCCAGGATCGGCGAGCGCGAACTGGCGGGGGTCGGGACCGATGAGGTCGCCTGGTTCGATGTCGCGTCAGCGGGATCCAGCTCGCTGACCAGGCCGAGGACCCCACCGTCCGGCAAGGCGTGGGGCTGGTTCGGTCCGAACGCGAGCATCGCGAAAGCAGCCAGCGAGACGAGCGAGATGAACGCGACGAACAGGCGTCGTCGATGTCGGCCGTGCGGATCGCGCCGCTCCACAGATCCTCCTCCATGCGGCGTCGGGCCCGCCGCGAAGTCGGCAGTGTAGCGCCGGAGCACACCGAACCTCCCATCTGATCGCCGATGCCGGTGACTGGCGGCACCACGTCACGCGGACGCCCCTCGTGAAGGCATCCGAAAGTCCCCCTCCGTGTGTTGCCCGACGGCATTCGGGGGATAACGGAAGCCTCGAGTCCCGGGCATCTTCTCGGCAGGCTCTCGAGTCCGGGAATGAGCACCCAACCTGCCAGCCACCGAAAGTCGAGGATCCTGTTGCGCGCGTTGTCTAGCCGCCTGTTGTCGGTCGGGGCTGCGTCGCTGCTGGCCGTGATCGTCCTGTCGTCCGGGTTCGCGGTCGGGGTCCAGACGGTCAGCGCAGTCAGTCCAGCGAACGACAAAGAGCGGCTCTGGACCGAGCACTGCCTGGCCTGGGAGCGGATCACCAGGCCGAACACCGCCTGCATCTACGGCGACCGGACAAGCCGGGTCGTCATCGCCCTCGTCGGCGACTCGCATGCGTCACATCTCTTCCCGGCGATCAACAGGATCGCCAAGGCACACCATTGGAAGCTGGTCGTCCTCGTCAAGGTGTCGTGTGCGTTCGCGGACATGCGCCTGCGCAACATCGCGCTCGGCCGTGAGTACACGGAGTGCGCGACCTGGAACCTCAATGTCGTGCGACGCCTCACGGCCCTCAGGCCGGCCCTGACCCTCGTCGTGGCGAGCCGACGGGCGATGCATCCGGTCCGCTTGACGGACCGCTCCAACAAGGCCAAAGGTCTCGCCGTCGGGCGGATGCTCAAGAAGGTTCCCGGCCAGGTCGCCGTGATCGTCGACGCACCGTTCGCCGGCAACCCGCTCCGTTCGATCCCGAAGTCGGTCGCCCTCTCATACGCCCTCGGAGCGATCGAGAATGTGGCCGTGAGGTCGAGCGGTGACAGCCTGATCGATCTCACCCGCGCGACCTGCGCCCGATGGCCGTGTCCAGCCTTCGTCAAGGGCATCCGGGTGTTTCGGGACATGGAGCACTTCACCGCCACGTTCTCGCGGACCATCCTGGGCGCCCCGGGCGGGGCGCTCGACAGAGCGCTCGACGCGCTCCTGCCCTAGCCGGCCCGTCGCATGCCCACACCGGCGACCGTCGACGGCGGTTCCGCTTCCCGCGGTGGTTTCCGGTCGGACATCGAGGGTATCCGCGGCCTCGCGGTCCTCGCAGTCGTCCTATTCCACGCCGGCCTGGCCGGCATGGTCGGGGGCTTTGTCGGGGTCGACGTGTTCTTCGTGATCAGTGGCTTCCTGATCACCGGGCTCCTCCTGCGCGAGCACGAACGGACCGGCCGGATCGGTCTCGTCGGGTTCTACGCTCGGCGTGCGCGACGTCTGCTGCCTGCGGCGATCTTCGTGCTGGTCGCGACGCTCGTCATCTCGCTCAACCTCGTGGCGCCGCTGGACCGGCCGGCGGTCGGGCTCGACGGCGCGGCCGCAGCCCTATCGATCGGCAACGTCCGGTTCGCCCTGGCAGCCGGGGACTACTTCACCAGCGTTGCCGCACCATCGCCGTTCCTGCACTTCTGGAGCCTCGCGGTGGAGGAACAGTTCTATCTCGTCTGGCCGGCCCTCATCCTGCTGGTCGCGCGAGGGGCCCACGCCCGGCGGCGGGTCCTGATCGCCCTCGTCGCCCTCGTCGCGGCCTCGTTCGCGGCCAACCTGGTCCTCACCGACGCCGCGGCCAACTGGGCGTTCTACTCGCTACCGACCCGTGCCTGGCAGCTTGGACTGGGCGGGCTGCTCGCAGTCGGTGCCGGCGCCCTGGCCCGGGTCCCCGACCGCCTCGTCGGGCTGTCCGGTTGGCTCGGCCTGGCCGCGATCGTGGTCGCGATCCTGGTCTTCGACTCGAGCCTCGCGTACCCGGGCGCCGCCGCCCTTGTTCCGACCATCGGCGCAGGCGCGCTCATCGCGGGAGGCTCACGCGCACTCGGGCCGGGCCGCCTGCTATCGGTCGGACCGCTGCGGTTCCTCGGTCGGATCAGCTACTCGCTGTATCTCGTCCACTGGCCGATCTTCGTGCTCGCCCCGTTCGTGATCGGCGACCCGAACGACATGGCCCGCGCCGGCCTCGTCGGGCTGTCGATCGCGGTGGCGTTCGCCATCTGGGCGCTCGTTGAGAATCCGCTCCGGCGGGGGCTACCGAACTTCGCACTGCGTCCCCGGCGCAGCGCGTCGTTCGGGCTGGCCTCGGTCCTCGTCTTCGTGATCCTCGCCTCGGGACCCTCACTCGGCTTGGCGCCGGTCCAGACGGTCGCAGCCGCAGACCCGGCGCAATTCGCCGGCGCCGACATGACAGACGAACCGTGGATCGACGCGACGCCCGTCCCCGCGTCCCGTTCGAAACCTGCCGGCGGACGGGCCGAGGTGGTCATCCCGGTGGGCTCCCCAGCGGGCTCCCCATTGCCGAGCCCATCCCCCACGCTCGCACCGGCGACCGATATCGCGAACTCGGGAGCGCTTCCCGCCGGGGTCAAGCCTGCGCTCGTCGATGCCCGCTCCGACGAGGAGCGTCTGCGTCGCGACGGGTGCCTGGCATTCGAGCGTGTCACGAACCCGCCCGACTGTGTCTACGGCGTCGCAGACGCGACCTTCACCGTGGCGCTCGTCGGCGATTCGCACGCCGCACAGTGGTTTCCCGCCCTCGAGCGCCTTGCGCTCCACGAGGGCTGGCGCCTCGTCACGTTCGTCAAGGTCTCGTGCCCGTTCATCGACATGCCGGTCCGAAACCTCGCGCTCAAGCGCGAGTACCGCGAGTGCGCCGACTTCCAGGAGGCGACGGTCGCCCGACTGACGACGCTCAAGCCCGACCTGACCCTGATCTCGATGAGCCGGCTGGCGACGCATCCTCTGCGCGCGAGCGACGACACGGTGGCCGCCAAGGGTGCGGCGGTCGGCCGGATGGTCGCACGCATCCCCGGCCAGATCGCGGTCATCGTCGATACTCCGAACGCCGGGCGCGACATCCCGGCGTGCCTGTCGGCGCACCAAGGCGACATCGACGCGTGCGCCATCGCGCACGACACCGCGTTCGCTGGCGGGCTCGGCGCGGTCGAGACCGTCGCCGTCGCGGCAAGCGGTGCCAGAAGCATCGACCTGACTTCGCGCATCTGCGTGGGTGACCCGTGCTCGGTCGTGGTCAACGGCTTGATCGTCTACCGCGACGAGGGCCACCTCACGGCGACATTCTCACGGTCGCTCGCGCCGGCGCTCGGGACCGCCATCGCGGCGATCCTGGAGGACTGACCCGGCACGTCGCGGAGCATGCCGAGGGCCGGGCAGCCCACCGATTTCATGACCATCGGCACGTCGCGATCGGCCAGGTCGACACGGAAACTAGTATGTAAAGACTAAGTGTTTCTGTCATCGGAGGATCCAGGCATGCGACGCGTCCCGACCATCGCCTTCATCGCCCTGTTCATCGTCGCCCTGACCGGGTGCACGGCCTCGGCTCAGTCGTCCTGGAAGCTCGGGCCGACGCTGGCGACGGGCGCCCAGGCAGCGATCGTCGCCGACTCGGTTCCGGCCGGGTCGCCCGACGCGCAGACGACTGGAGCACTGGAGATCCATGCCTTCGACCTCGGCTTCAAGCCGGCTGCCCTCACGGTGACCGCGCCCGGACCCGCCACGGTCACCTTCGTCAACGACGGAGCGACGACGCACGACGTCACGTTCTCCGACGGGACGAAGCTGACGGCCGAGGCGGGCAAGACCGTGACCGGCGAGGTCGATGTCCCGGCTGACGGACTCACGTTTCTGTGTTCTATCCCGGGCCACGCGGCGGCCGGTATGACCGGTTCCGTGACGGTCGCGGGGTCGACCGCCGTAGCGTCGCCAGCGGCCGGCCCAGGGGACGCCGCGGGCACCACAGCCGCACCAGTCGCAGATCCCAACGCGCCGGCATACTCCCTCGTCGATGCGACGGCCCCACCGGTCATGGAGGGAAAGGAACACGACGTCTACTTCCCGATCATCGATCGCGACATCACCGTCGCCGAAGGCTTCGTCGTTCACACCTGGACGTTCGGTGGCACCGTGCCGGGCCCCACGATCCGCGTCCACCTCGGTGACACGGTCCACGTTCACTTGACCAACAACACCCAGATGAACCACTCGATCGACTTCCACGCCAGTCAGACGGCGTGGAACGGCCAGATGGCCGACATCAAGCCGGGCGAGACCTTCACGTACACCTTCCAGGCCGACTACGCTGGTGTCTGGATGTACCACTGTGGAACCGCCCCCACCCTCCATCACATCGCCAATGGCATGTTCGGCATGGTCATCGTCGAGCCGAAGGGTGGCTACTCCAAGGTCGACAAGGAGGTCGCGCTGGTCCAGAGCGAGTGGTACCTGGGTGCCCAGGGCCAGCCGGCCGACTACACGAAGGCAAATGCAGCGGCCCCCGCGCCAGACTTCGTCGTTTTCAACGGCGTCGCGGCCCAGTACAAGGACAACCCGATCGAGGTGCCGACCAATGGTCGCGTTCGCGTCTTCGTCCTCGATGCCGGCCCGAACATCGACAGCTCGTTCCATGTCGTCGGGACCATCTTCGACACCGTCACGAAGGAAGGCATCCGGTTGATCCCGGGCAACGCCGGCGGATGGGGCAGCCAGGCCGTCGATCTGTCGCCCGCGCAGGCGGCCATCATCGAATTCAGCCCGAGGCAGGACGGTCTCTACCCATTCGTCACCCATGCCTTCAACTTCGTCGGACGCGGCGCCATCGGGCTGTTCAAGGCCGGCGACGGCGACCCGAACAACTGACGGTGCGCCTCCACCTCACGCGTCGCGGGAGTTACGGGATCCGGGCCATGGTCGCCTTGGCCCGGACTCCCGCTGGCGAGCAGTTGAGCGCCCGTACGATCGCCGCCGAGCACGCGATCCCACCCGCCTTCCTGCCACAGGTCATGACCGACCTGGTCCGCGCTTCCCTCGTCGTCGGGTCCACGGGACGAAGCGGCGGCTATCGGCTGGCGCGCCCGGCCGACGAGATCTCCGTGCTCGACATCGTGACCGCCGTCGAAGGCGTCGACCCGGATCGCGGGTGCATCCTGCGCAACGCCGCCTGCCTGGCCGGCGGCGAGTGTGCCGCACACGCCGTCGTCGCCGAGGCGAGGGCCGCGATCCAGGACCGTCTGCGCGCCTCGTCCCTCGCGACACTGGCCGCAGGGTGATCGTCAGGTCGCTCGGTTGACATCGGCCGCGACACGTCGACCATCGTCGGCCGGTAGGATGGCGTCAAGCTCCTGATCGGAGCTCGGGTACGAGGAGGTTCAGCAAGCGTGACTGCCCAGGCGCCGCGGATGCGCGAGCACGGCAACGCTTACAACATCTTCATCCTGGTCCTGACCATCTTCTCGCTCGCGATCATGGTCCTGCTTCTCTTGCCGGTCAGCCCGGCCGAGCACGACCTGCTCTACCTCTACGACAACGTCGTGTGTGTCATCTTCCTGATCGACTTCACGTTCAACATCTCGGGCTCGAAGCCGAAACGGGCGTACTTCATCGGCCAGCGAGGCTGGCTCGATCTGCTCGGGTCGATCCCGAGCATCGGCGTCTTCCAGATCGGAGCACTGCTCCGACTGGCCCGCCTCAGCCGGCTTGCCCGGATCACCCGCCTCCTGCGCGGACAGGCTGGCAAGGACCTCGTCATCGACGTGCTCGCGAACCGCGGACAGTACGCGACCTTCATCACGATCCTGCTGGCCGGCATCGTGCTCAGCACAGCCAGCATGCTGGTCCTCCAGGTCGAGAGCACATCGACGGATCCGAACGCGAACATCACGACCGGCGGCGATGCCATCTGGTGGGGCATCGTTACGATCACCACCGTCGGCTATGGCGACTTCTACCCGGTGACCTTCTTCGGACGCGTCACGGGCGTCTTCGTGATGTTCGCCGGCATCGGGATCATCGGCGCACTCGCCAGCATCCTGGCCAGCCTGCTGGTCTCGCCATCGTCGCCCGACGGCTCGGCCGCCGATACCGAACCGAGCACGCCCAGCGCCGAGGGGACCGAGACACCGGCCGATCCGATCGCGCAGGAATTGGCAGCCCTGCGGGCGGCGATGGCCAACCAGACGGCCGAGATCGCGTCTCTGCGGGCGTCGCTCGGGAACGACGGGCAGGCGCGCCAGGGTCAGTAGGTGATCGTCCTCCCGGCTGGCTGGTCGATCCCCGGCCGATCGAGGCGGAATGGATCATCGGGCCGGCCCCGGCCGGCGACCACGACCTCGGCCAGGCGCCGTCCGGCCTCTGGGGCGGACTCGACGCCCCAGCCATTGTCCGCACCGTGGATGAACAAGCCATCGACGTCTGGGATCGTGCCGATGATCGGAAGCCCGTCCGAGGTCACGGTGTACTGGCCGGCACCGACCGAGACCTCTGCGCCGGTCAACTGATCAGCCACATCTCGCCAGAACGGGACGAGGCGACCGGCGGCGTCGATGGCGACGGCCGGGAACGTCCAGTCGACCGGGACATCGAGGATCGGCTCGCTCGGATCCTCCGGCAGTCCATGACCGAGAAACGCGCCGCCGCCTTCCGGGCGCCAGTACACGTGGCTGTCCATGTCGACCGTCATCGGTCCATCGCCGGGGATCTCGGCTCGCGGCGTCACCATCGCTCGATGCCGGCGCACCGCCGACACCGGAAGCAAGACGTCGACGGTCTCGGCCAGACGACCCACGAACGGACCGGCGGCGAGGACCACGCGATCTGTGCTGATCGTCCCGCGCGTCGTCTCCACGCCGCGGACCGCCTCGCCGTCGGTGAGGATCCGGGTCACGGTCGTCCCCAGGCTGAACGTTGCCGCACTCGCCCGCGCGAACCCGTACGTGACCTCATACGGCGATACCCATCCATCGAGCGCACGGTAGGACGCCGCTCGAACGGCCGGCCCCAGCCATGGGAACCGCTGTCGTGCCGCATCGCCACTCAGCGACTCCGAATTGTCCACCCCGAGCCGGCGATGACCCGCCACGAAGTCCCCAACGACGTCCGGCCCGTCGTCGGCCCCGGTGATGAACAGCCAGCCCTGGTGACGGATCCCGATATCCCAGCCAGCCAGCCCGACCCTGTCCGCAAACGCACCGTAGAAGTCGATGCTCGGGAGGACGAGCGCCGCGTGGTCGGGGTCGTCCCACTGGGCGCGGAAGCAGGCGACCGACTGGCTCGTCGTCAGCCCTGCGAGTTGACTGCCACGCTCGATGACGACGACGGAGAACCCAGCCCGACGCAGGAAGAACGCATCGCTCGCGCCGGCGATCCCGCCGCCGATGACGACGACGTCGGCGGTCGCCGGGAGGTGCTCGGTCTTCGGAAGACGGCGATGCATGGACCGACCGTACCGCACGTCTGTGACCTCGTCCGGCCGAATGGCACTGGGTCGAGGCGCCATTCGGCACTCGTCCCAGCGTCACCGCGACACCTACGGTTCGATCGGAGGTGCTGATGGCGATCGCCGTCAAGCCGGACCGGTCAGGGACGCGCGCGCACGATATGTTCGAGCCGTTGGTCATCTCGAGCGACTCGTGCAAAGGGTGCGGGCTGTGCGTTTCCATCTGCCCCAAACATGTCCTGGTTCTCGACGAGACCCGCGTCAACCAGATCGGCTACCACCCCGTCGAGCTGACGGACGCGGACGCCTGCACGAGTTGCGCGCTGTGCGCCCGGATCTGCCCGGACGCGGTCTTCGCCGTCTATGCGCGACCGAGGAGGAGCTGACATGGCCGCGGTGATCGACGCGATCGCTCCGTCGGAGGTCGCAACCGGGCGAGCGCGCCGAATCCTGATGAAGGGCAACGAGGCGATGGCCGAGGCCGCGATCCAGGCCGGCTGCGATGCGTACTTCGGCTACCCGATCACCCCGCAAGCGGAGCTTCTGGAATGGATGGCCCGCCGCATGCCGGAACTGGGTCGCGTGTTCGTCCAGGCGGAGAGTGAGCTCGGCGCGATCAATATGGCCCTTGGAGCTGCGTCCACCGGAGCCCGCGTTCTCGTGTCCTCGTCCAGCCCAGGCATCAGCTTGATGGCGGAGGGGATGAGCTATCTCGCCGGATCGGAACTCCCGATGGTCCTCATCAATGTGATGCGCGGTGGGCCCGGGCTCGGCAGCATCGGGCCATCGCAGTCGGATTACTTCCAGGCGACCAAGGGGCATGGCCACGGTGACTACCGCGTCCCGGTCCTCGCCCCATCGTCGATCGCGGAGGCCGTCGAGTTGACCGCCGACGCATTCGAGATGGCCGAACGCTACCGGACCCCGGTCATGATCCTCGCCGATGGGGTGATGGGCCAGGCGATGGAGGCGATCGAACCGAAGTACCGGATGCCCGCTCGTCAGACTGGTGGATGGGAACTCACCGGAGCCGCCGACCGGCCGCCCAGGGTCGTCCGCTCCCTGAACCTCCGTTCCGAGGATCTCGAGGCCCACAACACGCGACTGCAGGCGAAGTTCGCCACCATCGCCGAGCGCGAGGTGCGATGGGCCGGCGAGCATCTGGACGATGCCGAGGTCGTCATCGTGGCGTACGGCATCGCCGCTCGCGTCGCGCGGACCGCGATCGAGCGTGCCAGGAGCGACGGGCTGCGCGTCGGGATCTTCCGGCCGATCAGCCTGTGGCCGTTCCCGTCGGAGGCACTGGCGTCGATCGCCCCGAACCTGCGCGCCCTGGTCGTCGTCGAGTTGTCGGCCGGACAGATGATCGAGGACGTCCGTCTGGCGGTCGAGGGTCGGACCCCGGTCTTCTTCCACGGCCGGACAGGCGGCATGGTCCCGACGCCCGCGGCGGTCGTCGAGGCGGTGCGCCGCGCATGGTCGCTGTCTGACGGGAAGGAGCGCGCATGATGCCAGCCGGACCGCAGCCAGCGACCGCCGCCCCTCTCCGCAGCGTGTACCGGCACCCCGACCTCCTGACCGACACATCCACCCACTATTGCCCGGGCTGTGGGCACGGGATCATCCATCGGCTCGTCGCGGAGCTGCTCGACGAGATGGACCTCGGGCCGACGACGATCGGGGTCGCCTCGGTCGGTTGCAGCGTGTTTGCCTACGACTACCTCGCCATCGACTTCGTGGAGTCGCCGCACGGTCGCGCCCCGGCCGTGGCGACCGGGGTCCGGCGGGTCCGGCCGGACGCGTTCGTCTTCACCTATCAGGGCGATGGCGACCTGGCGGCCATCGGGACTGCCGAGATCATCCACGCGGCGGCTCGCGGGGAGCGGATCAGCGTCATCTTCGTCAACAACGGCATCTACGGCATGACCGGCGGCCAGATGGCTCCGACGACGCTGCTCGGCCAACGGACCACGTCGAGCCCGACCGGGCGCGACGCCGGTTCGGCCGGCTACCCGATCCCGATCACGGAGATGCTGGCACTGCTCCCGGGGGTGGCGTACGCAGCTCGTGGGTCGATCGCGGACCCACAATGGATCGGCAGGACCAAGACGATGCTCCGGCGGGCGTTCGAGATCCAGCTTGCCGGCGGCGCCTTCTCGATCGTGGAAGTCCTGTCGACCTGCCCGGTCGGCTGGAACATGACCCCGACCGAGGCGATGGAGCACGTGGCCAACGATGTCGTCGAGACGTATCCGCTCGGTGTTCTCGTCGATCGCCCGAAGTCGCGCGCCGAGCGCGACGCGGAGGCATGACGATGCAACACGCTGCGATCGTGTCCGGGTTCGGCGGCCAGGGTCTCCTGTTTGCCGGCAAGGTGCTCGCCCAGGCCGCCCTGATCGACGGGCTGGAAGTCTCCTGGATGCCCTCATACGGTCCCGAGATGCGCGGCGGCACGGCCTCGTGCACCGTCATCATCGCCGACCACCCGATCGGCTCGCCGATCGTCGACAGTGCTGACAGTGTCATCGCCCTGAATCCACCGTCGCTCGCGAAGTTCGAATCGATCCTGGTCGCGGACGGGCTCCTCGTCGTCAACACATCGCTCATCGAGGCGGAACCCCGTCGGTCGGACATCGAGATCGCCTCACTGCGGTGCTCCGCGCTGGCCCGGGAGATCGGCGACGACCGGCTCGTCAGCATCGTCGCTCTCGGTGGGCTCATCGCCCGCCGACCGGTGGTGCGCCAGGCGTCGGTCCACGAGGCACTCGGGATCGTGATCGGCGATCGCCCCGAACTGGTTCGCGCCGATCAGGCAGCCTTCGATCGCGGTTACGAGGAGGCCGTCCCTGCCGTAGGCTCCCTTCCGTCGCGCTGAGGGATCAGGGAGCGCGGACCGAGGTCGCTGTCGCGTCCGAAAGACCAGCCAACCGAAGCTCCGTGGCTCGGGTAAGCGATCCGTAGCGGGTGACGAACCACCAGGCCGCAACGGCATACGCGAGCCCGCCGGCGATATCCACGAGATAGTGGTCGCCAAGATAGAGGATCGAGAACCAGGCGACCGCGGTGAACCCAAGAGTCAGCCTTTTCGCCGTCCCGGGCATGCCGCGGAGGAAGAGGTAGGCGAGGACCGGGTAGGCGGCATGGAGGGACGGGAACGCCGCCACCGGGTCCGGGCTGATTTCGCCGAACGCGAAGGAGGCGATCCAGCTTCCGGTCAAGCCCGAAGCCCCGACGAGACCGTCGATCGCCGCACCCTGCAGGTGCCCGATTGGCGGGATATGCCCGAAGTCGGCAGCCCACCAGGGCGGTGCCACCGGCAGGAGCAGGTACGTGGCGAAGGCCGCGAGCGAGAGGATGACGAGGGCAGCCACGAAATCGTGGAAGCGGCGGCGGTCACGCCTCCACAGGTATGACCCCACGACGATCGGCAGGATGGTATGCAGGGCGTACACGATCGTCGCCACCACGGCCACCGGTTCGAACCAGCCGGATGGTCGGAGCGCCCGCTGGAGGAGGTCGCTCGCAACGGCCCCTCCGAGCAGGGCCCGGTCGACGGCGGCGCCCAGGTCGAGGTTCACATTGCGGACCAGGAACGGTCCGAAGCCGCGGATGAGTTCGTAGGCGAGTGCGATCAGGATGAACGGCAGCCAATCCCGGGCCGGGTGGAGACCGCCGGCACCGGCCAATCTCCAGCCGATCAGGATCGTGACCAGCGCGAACCCGACCAGCACGACCTCGGCGGTGAGCTGGAAGCCGTTGGTCAGGGCGAGAGCGGCGACCAGGGCGAGATAGGCTGCCAGCGCACCTCGGACGAGGTGGTCATTGCTTGAGCGAAGGACGTCCGCATCCGTCGGCGCTGGCGTATCCATGGGCTTCGGCCTCAGGATACCGACCGGCCGCATCTTCTGCTATCGCTCGAGTGGCATCGGGATGTAGCTGCGAGCCTGTGACCGGACGCACGGAACGGCCATCAAGGGGCGGTCAGCGATCGAAGTCGCTCGGTCAGGTCCCTGGCGTCGACCGGGCCGGATCGCTCGACATCGACGAGCCGGTCTGGCCGATGGAAGATCGCGACATATTCCCGTTCGAGTTCGAGCCGATGCACCCCGGGTCCGAGGATCACGACCCGGTCGCGTTCGCCGATCTCGTGGACGACCCTGGCGAGGTAGGGCGGCTCGCCATCGAGTCCACGTTCGATCTGGGTCGTGTTGATCCGTCCGTCGTCATCCGTCGATGCCACGATGGCTGTCTGCCCATCGAGCCAGACGACCGCGCCTCGCGGAACGACAGGGGCGACGACCGGGTCAAGCGGTGTGAGTAGGGTCATGGCGGTATCTCCTTTCGGTTGACAGTAGCCTCGCTCGAGCGGCGACCGATACTGCCGTTCGGCCCTCGCGTGCGTGCTCAGTGGACGAACCGCCAGGAACGCACCGCCGGATCGCCGTCTCGCGTACGCTGGACACATGCGAATCGTGTCAGCCGCCGAGGCCGTCGCCTCGATCCAGTCGGGCGATCAGATCTATCTCCAGTGCGCGGCCGCGACGCCGTCGGTCCTGCTCGACGCTCTCGTGGCGAGGGCGGCGGACCTGCACGACGTCGGGGTCGTCCATCTGCACATCGAGGGCCCCGGACCGCACCTTGCCCCGGAGATGGCTCCGCATTTCCGTCATCGGGCGTTGTTCATCGGGCCCAACGCACGTGCCGCCGTCAACGAGGGTCGGGCGGATTACGTACCGGCGTTCCTGTCCGACGTGCCCCACCTGTTCGACTCGGGCACGATCCCGCTCGATGTCGTGTTCGTCAACGCGACGCTACCTGACGCCCATGGGTTCTGCTCGCTCGGGACGAGCGTGGAGGCCATGCACGCGGCGGTCCGGGCGGCCAAAACCGTGCTCGTCCAGTTCAACCGAGCGATGCCGCGGACGCTGGGCGAGAGTTTCATCCACGTCAACGAGATCGATCTCGCGGTCGAGGTCGATCAGCCGCCGTATGAGATCCCGATCGGCGAGATCGGGGAGGTCGAACGGAAGATCGGCGAGTACATCGCGGAGCTGGTCCCGGACGGCGCAACGCTCCAGCTCGGTATCGGGACGATCCCGGCTGCCACGGCGCTCGCCCTCCGGGACAAGAAGGATCTCGGGATCCACACGGAGATGTTCACCGACTCCGTCGTCGACCTGGTCGAGGCCGGGGTCGTGAACGGGACACGCAAGGAGCGCAACCGCGGCAAGATCGTGACCGCGTTCCTGATGGGCACCGCCCGGTTGTACGAGTTCGTCAGAGACAACCCGATGGTCGAGATGCGCTCGGTCGACTTCACCAACGACACGCACGTCATCCGGTCGTTCAGCCGGATGATCGCCATCAACTCCGCGATCGAGGTTGATCTCACCGGTCAGGTCGCAGCCGACTCGATCGGCCATCGTCTTTACTCCGGGGTCGGTGGCCAGATGGACTTCATTCGCGGTGCAGCGCTCGCCTCGAACGGTCGATCGATCATCGCCCTCCCGTCCACGGCGGCTGGTGGCACCGTGTCTCGGATCGCTGCCACCCTCCACGAGGGCGCCGGCGTCGTCACGACCCGAGCCCACGTGCGGACGATCGTGACCGAGTGGGGTGTCGCCGAGTTGTATGGGAAGAGCCTTCGAGAGCGCGCGACAGCGCTCATCGGCGTCGCCCACCCCGATCACCGAGTGGATCTCGAGGCCGAGGCGCGCCGCTACCACCTCATCTAGGCAGCTCTGACGGCTCGTCCTCCGCAGGTGCCCTGACGGGCCGATCGGACCGCGCCAACGCGACGAATGGCGCTGCGATCGGGAGCGGGACGGGAGGACGATCACCGTGCGCGAGACCCGCGAGCGCACAAAGGAGTCGATCATGAAGGTCCTCGTCACCTCCGCTTCCCGCCACGGGACGGCCACGGAGATCGCCGATCACATCGGCGTCGTCCTCTCGGAAGCCGAGCTCGAGGTCGAGGTCATGGAACCCGATGCGGTCACGTCGCTGGACGGCTACGACGCGGTCGTGATCGGTAGCGGCGTCTACGCGGGTCGTTGGCTCGGTCCGGCAAAGGCGTTCGTGAGTCGGCACGAGGCAGCGCTACGACAACGCCGGGTCTTCCTCTTCTCGTGTGGCCCACTTGGCGAGCCACTCAAGCCTGACGGCGATCCAGACGATGTGGCGGCCCTCATGCTGGCCACCGAAGCCGTCGAGCACCGGGTGTTCCCCGGCAGGCTCGACAAGGCGGACCTCAAGTTACCGGAGAAGCTGGTGGTCGCTGCGGTCAGAGCGCCCTATGGCGACTTCCGCGTTTGGGGGGACATCGACGATTGGGCGCGCGAGATCGCCGGTGCGATCCAGCCCCAGCCTGCATCGATCTGATCAGCCGCCGCCCGGTCCCTTGAGTTTGGCGACGTACGCGGCGGCCTGCGCTCGCCGCTCCAGATTGAGCTTTGCCAGGATCGAACTCACGTAGTTCTTGACCGTCTTGTCCGAAAGGTAGACCTCGGCCGCGATCTCCTTGTTCGTCTTGCCCTCGGCCACCAGCGCGAGGATCTTGCGCTCCTGTTGGGTCAGGGCGGCGAGTTCGTCAGGTTGGTCTGACGCCGCGATCCGGCGCATCCGCTCGAGGACCTTGCCGGTGACCGCCGGGTCGAGCAGCGATTCACCGCGGCCGACGGCTTCCAGGGCCGCCACCAGATCTCGGGCGCGCACTTGCTTGAGGAGGTATCCACTGGCGCCCGCGATGATGGCCGCGAGCACGGCTTCCTCGTCGGGATAACTCGTCAGCATCACCACCCGGGTCTCGGGAAGCTCGGCTCGGATCTCGCGACAGGCTTCGACCCCCGACCCGTCCGGCAAGCGGACATCCATCACCACGAGATCCGGCTGGAAGCGGCGCGCGGAATCGAGCGCCTCGGCGACGGTGCCGGCCTCCGCGACGACCTGGAACCCTTCGCGGCGGTCGAGCATCGCGGACAGCCCCTGCCGAACGACCTCGTGGTCATCCACGACCAGGATGGTCAACGCCTGGCTCGGACTTCGCGTAGCGTCGGTCATGTGTCCTCATCCTCGGGCGGGAGGACGACCCGGATGGTCGTGCCTTCATTCCCGGTATCGATGACGATGGTCGCATGGATGTCCGCGGCACGTGAGCGCATGTTGCTGAGCCCCTGGTGGCCCACGCTTCCCCCCGCGGAGCCGGCGAACCCACGACCGTTGTCGGTGATCGTCAGGTGCACGCCGCTCTCGTTGCCCGACACGCCGACCAGCGCTCTCGACGCTCCGGAATGCCTCGCGGTGTTGCTGAGCGCCTCGTTGGCGATGGCCAGGAGGTGCGCGGTCAAGTCTGGCGACGGCTCGCGGGCGAGATCTTCCGCATGGACCTCGATGTCGATCATCGAGTTATGGCGAAACTCCTCGGCGATCGCGACGAGGCCGGCCACGAGGTTCGTGCCGCTCAGCAGTTCAGGCCGGAGGCCGAAGATGAAGTTCCGGATGTCACGGATGGTCAGGTGGAGGTTGTCGATGGCTCGCTCGACGCGGTGGGCGACTTCCTGGGGATCATCCTCGAGGAGTTCCGGCACGTCCTCGAGCGACAGACCCACGGCATAGATGCTCTGGATGATGCCGTCGTGCAGGTCCTTGCTGATCCGTTCGCGCTCGTCGACGACCGCCAACCGCAGGACCTCCTCGTGGAGCCGGGCGTTGTCCATCGCGATCGCCGCGTGGCGAGCGAAGGTCTCGACGAGCTCCTCGTCCTCGACGGTGAACTCCCCTCCTCCGGCCTTGTCGGTCAGATACAGGTTCCCGACCGAATGGCCCCGAACGGAGATCGGGACGCCGAGGAAGGTATGCATCGGCGGATGGTTCACCGGGAAGCCGTGACGACGTGGATCGGCCATCAGGTCCGGGATCCGGATCGATCGGTTTTCGCGCACGATCAGCCCGAGGATGCCATGACCTCGGGGCGGCGCGCCGATCGCGGCCCGTACCGGATCATCGATCCCCGACGTGATGAAGCGGTCGATGACGCCATAAGCGTCGACGATCCCGAGAGCCGCGTAGCGCGCGTCAACGAGCGGACGCAGCTCATCGACGATGACCTGAAGGACCTCTTCGAGCGGCAGGAGGCCGGCGATGGCCCGAGTGGCGCGGTCGAACGCCTCGACGACCCGTCCGCCGTCAGTCGGCTGATCGATGCCACTCACGAGGTGAGCGTAGCAGAGGGCTGGCGCACTCGAACCTCGTGCCACCCGGCCCGTGACAACCGGCCAGATGGACCGTGAACGAGTGTGCCCCGGGCGAACACCATGGCTTGCATGGAAGCTCGTGTCGAGCCGCAGGCCCGTCGGATCCTGCTGGCGATCGATCTCAGCAATGCGTCTCGCGGCGCGATCGAGGCGGCGATCCACCTGGCCGCCGACGATCATGCCGAGCTCGTCGTGTTCAGCGTCGTCGAACGGTCCAACCTTCGGTTGCCTGGCGGACGCATCCGCCGGATCGACCAGGAGCGGGACCGCCTGGAGAGTGGCGTGAACGCCATCGTCCGGCGCGCCCGCGATGCCGGCGTGTCAGCCACCTACCTGATCTGGGATGGCGATCCGGCCGAGTCGATCCTCGAGGCGGCGACCACGGAGGCGGCAGACGTCATCGTCCTCGGCTCGCGTCCGCGAACGGACCTGCGACGGCTCCTGCTCGGTAGCGTCTCGACCGAAGTGACCCAGAAGGCATCGTGCCGGGTCATCGTCGTCCCTGCCTGAGATGCGCCCACCGATGACGTTCGCGCGATGACCGTCGCCAGCGTCCAGGTCTTCTATTCGATCCTCGCGATCGTCGCCCTCCTCTTCGTCGGGTCGATCGTCGCGATCCGGCTGCTCGCCCTCGGGTCGATCCGGGCGCGTGGCTGGTTTCGCGCCCTCTGCAGCGTCATCGGCCCGAACGCCATCGGGATGGCATTCGTGGTGGCGTCGCTGGCAACGGTCGGCAGCCTGTACTTCTCCGAAGTCGCCCACTTCGATCCGTGCCGGCTGTGCTGGTACCAGCGCATCGCCATGTACCCGTTGGTGATCATCCTCGGGATCGCTGCCGTCCGCAGGGACGATGCCGTGATCACCTATGTGCGCGTCCTGGCATCCATCGGGGCGATCATTTCGATCTACCACCTCGCACTCGAATGGATCCCATCGCTCGACAGCGGCGCATGCGGGACGGGATCGTCATGCACCTTGATCTGGTTCCGCGAGTTCGGGTTCGTGAGCCTGCCGCTGCTGGCCCTCGCCGCATTCCTGTCGATCATCACGCTGCTTTCCATCCGACGCGCCGAGATCAACGAGGAGACCGATGACTGAACGAGCCAGAGCCCGCGAATCGCGGCGGGAAGCCGCCCGTCGCCAGGATCAGAACCCCGTCGCGCGCTGGCTGTTGCCGATCGTCGGGATCGTCATCCTGGGGACGGCGGCGGCGGCCTTCCTGGCAAGCCAGGCCGGGCCAGGCGCGTCGGCCAGCCCCTCCGCGGCGGCGGTCCAGCCTCCGGTGATCAACGGCAATTCCCTGCCGGTGTACTCCCCGACCGGTGACGATCCGGCCAAGGGCCTGGTCGCTCCGGTCGTCGCTGGCCACAACGACCAGGGCTTGCCCGTCACCATCGAGCCGACCGGCAAGCCGATGCTCGTCGTGTTCGCTGCCCATTGGTGCACCCACTGCCAGAACGAGCTCCCGATCCTGCAGGCGTGGCTCGACAGCGGCGGTGCGCCATCCGATGTCGAGTTCCGCTCGGTATCCACCGCGATCGATCCGACCGCGCCGAATTACCCACCGGCCGCGTGGCTCGAGCGGATCGGTTGGACGGTTCCCGTCATCGTCGACCCGACGGGGTCGGTGGCCAACGCGTATGGCCTCAATGCGTTCCCGTTCCTGGTCGTCCTCGACGGCGATGGCAAGGTGGTTGCACGCATGGCCGGCGAGATCGGCACGGACGCGCTCGACGCGCTGCTCGCCGCCGTCCCCCGGAACTGACCTCAGGGCGTCGGGGTCGCACGCAGGAGCGCTGCCACCAACTCCTCCACCCGGATCGGCTTGGCGACGTAGTCGTCCATCCCAGCCTCGAGACAGGCGGCTCGATCCTCGGCCATGGCATTGGCGGTCATGGCGACGATCCGGATGTCCCGGTCTGGCCAGCGCGTGCGGATCCGGCGAGTCGCTTCCAGCCCATCGATCTCGGGCATCTGGATGTCCATCAGGATAACGTCGTAGCTGTTCGTCTCCATCGCATCGATGGCAGCCTGACCGTCGGCCGCGAGATCAGCCGCGTAGCCCATCCGCTCGAGCAGTCGTAGCGCCAGCTTCTGATTCACGGCGTTGTCTTCCGCCAGGAGGATCCGAAGCGGGTGTCGCGTGGCCGAATTGGCGTCGATGCTGGGCCGCTCCAGCACGCGGGGGACCGATGGCGCAACGCCCAGGTCGAAGGCGTTCACCAGCGCGCCGTGCAGGACCGATGGCTTCACCGGTTTGGTCAGCGAGCCGGCGATCGGTGCATCGGCCGGCATCCGCTCGCCGACGGACGAGAGGATGACGACCGGGAGGATCGGCGTGATCGTTGCGCGGATCGCTGAGGCCAGGGCCAGGCCGTCCATCTCCGGCATCCGCATGTCGCTCAGGACGATGTCGAACGGTCCCTGTCCGCCGAGCCAGCTGAGCGCCTCGGACGCGCTCCCGGTGGCGCGCGCCTCCATCCCGAATCGCGCGAGTTGCGCGACCAGGATCCGGCGGCTCGTGGCGTTGTCGTCCACGACCAGCGCCCGACGGCCGGCGAGATCCACCGGCTCGGATGTCGGCAGCCGGTCGCTGTCGACTCCGATCGGGGCCACGATCCGAAGCCGGAAGGTGCTGCCTTGCCCCGGAACGCCGCTGCTTTCGGCGATCAGCGAGCCGCCCATGGCCTCGGCCAGGCGCCGACTGATGACCAGGCCAAGCCCCGTCCCGCCGAAACGCCGCGAGATGCTGGCATCGGCCTGACTGAAACTCTGGAAGAGGCGGCCGATCCGGTCAGCGGGGATGCCGATCCCGGTATCGCGGACGTCCACTGCCAGCTCCCATCGCGGTGGAGTCCCGGGATCGATCGCGTCCGGGTCGACCGGGCCGCCGCCGACCGACAGCTCGACTTCACCGACCTCCGTGAACTTGACCGCGTTGGACAAAAGGTTGAGGACGATCTGACGGAAACGTCCGACGTCGCCGACGAGCTGCTGCGGGACCACCTCGTCGATGTGATAGGCGAGTTCGATGCCCTTCTTCGCCGTCGCTGGTGCAAGGACGTCCAGGGCGCCCTCGACGGCCCGACGGAGATCGAATGGTTCGGCCCCGAGATCGATCCGTCCCGCCTCGATCTTGGAGAAGTCCAGGATGTCGTTGATGATCGTCAGCAGCGCATCGCCGCTCGTCTGGATCGTCTCGGCGTAGTCGCGCTGTTCGTCCGTGACGGGCGTATCGAGCAGGAGGCCGCTCATCCCGATGATGGCGTTCATCGGCGTCCGGATCTCGTGACTCATCGCAGCGAGGAACGAGCTCTTGGCCTGGTTGGCCGCATCCGCCTCCAGGCGCGCGGCGGTCGACTCGGCGGTTCGCTCCTCGACTCGACGCTCGAGTGTCTCGACGTTCTCGCGGAGCTGCACCGTCATCCCGTTGAACGCGGTCGTGAGCTGGCCCACCTCGTCCTCTGACGTCACCGGCGCCGTCGCGTGGAGGTCACCGCCGGCCACCGCGGAAGCTGTCGAGGCGAGCCTGAGGATGGGCCGCGTGACCTGGCGAGCGACGAGCCAGATCCCGATGGCGAGGAGGAGGGCGGAGATCAGGCCGACCAGGCCGATCGTCGCGGCGAGTTGTTCGGCCGGGCCGAAGGCCTCGGACTGGGGCAGCTCGACCAGCAGGGCCGCATCGTGCGCGTCCAGCCAGCGGTAGACACCGATGACCGGGACACCGCGGTAGTCGGTGTATAACGCCTGACCGGAACCACCGGCCAGGGCGAGCTCGATCCCCTTGGAAGTGACGCCGCTCGCGAACTCGCCCTGATTGAGGCGAGCGTGCAGGAACCGGTGATCCGTCCCGACGAGGTAGGTCGCGCCACCCACGCCGAGACCCGTCCGTTCCAGCACGATCCGATCGATCCGTTCCAGATTGAGGTTCCCGGCCAGCACGCCGACCCGGCGCCCATGACCGTCGGCATCGAACAACGGATTGCTGACGGTGATCGTCGGGAGGTTGGTGAGCGATGACGTATAGACGTTCTGGACGGTCGTGTGCGACACGCCGTTGGTGAAGAAGTACTCGTTGGCCTGGGACTGCCCTTCATGGGCGGGAACCGTGGACAGGCGGACGACGCCGTCCAGGTCGAGGATCGTGAACTCCTGCGCGTCGGATGTCTGCTGGACGACGACGCCCAGGGTCTTGGCCAGGTTCGCCCGCGCAGCATCGCGCTCAGCCGGGCTGGACTGGTCGGACAGGAAGACGCGGGCCTCGTCGCCCAGCCCTGGGATGCTCCCTACGAACACGACGTTGCGGCGCTGCTCGTCGATCCAGCGATCCAGCGAATCGGCCTTGACTTCGGCGACCGCGGCGAGCCGCTCGAAGACGGAGTTCTTCAGGTCGTCGGTCGCACGAGCGTAGACCACGGCACCGACGACGGCGACCGTGACCCCCGAAAGCACCAGGAAGTAGGCGACCAGCCGGGCCCGGAGGCTGCGGTTCCAGGGTCCCGGGATACGCACGCCTACTGCAACACCTGTCCCGTGGCGTCGAGATCGAAGTCGGCGCCTGCCTGGGCGTAATCGACGCCGAAGAACTTGATGGACAGGGCCTTCAGGGTGCCGTCAGCCTGGAGCCCCCGGACGATCTCATTCACCCGCTCGACGAAAGGCTTCGATTCGAGCCCGGAGCTCTTGTCGACGAACCCCGACGGGTAGTAGGTGAACGACGTTTGCGCCAGCATCCGCAGATCCAGGCCGCCATCGATGGCAGCCTGGCCGACCGGAACCGCGGCCAGGAACGCGTCGATCTTCCCGTCGGCGAGCTCCTTGAGCCCGGTCGGCTCGGTCTCGAAGGTCACGATCTGCGGGTTCGTGACATCAAGGGTGATGACAACGCCGGGGATCTCCAGCTCTCCTTTGAGGAAGTATTCGTGGCTGCAACTCGCGCACGCCCCGATCTGCTTACCCGACAGGTCGGCGGGCGTCTGGTACGGGGAATCGGACCGAACGAAGTAGTGATTTGGGACGCCGTAATAGGGCTGCGTCATCCACAGGCGGGTCATGCGATCCGCGTTGATCGAGCCCGACCCGTACGAGATGTCCCACCGGTCACCCCAGCTGCCCCCGGTGATCTCGGTCCAGCTCGGCACCACGAAACATGGTTCCACGCCGAGCGCGGCCGCCACGGCCTTTCCGGTCTCCGCGTCATAGCCGGTCATCTCCGGAGCCGTCATCTGGTTAGCGGCGCACTTGGTGTCCGCCAGGCGCACGGCGCCGTCGACACCCATGGACTGCGGCGGGTACTCCGGGTCGGTCGACAGGATGAGCGTTCCGCGCTGGAGGACCTGGGCGAGCTTGTCGGTGGCTGGGTCTCCCGCCACGGATGTCGCGCCGGCCGTGGCCCCAGGTGCCGACGACGACGTGGCCCCTGAGCAGGCCGCCAAGGCGACCGTGACCACCGATGCGAGGAACACGATCCGAAGCTGGGCGTTCATGACCCGGCGGCGGCTCGGGGCGGTCGATGACATGACCAGGACTCCAACTGGCAAGAGCCCCCGGGTCCGAGCCGGGTGTGGCGCTAGACGATACACCGCCAGGTCGCACCATGGATGCGGCAGGGCATATGGAAAGACCCCGGGTCGCCTCCTCCGCGACCCGGGGTCCTTGTCATTTGCGGTCTGATCGTCAGCCAGCTGGCGAGCCTGCCGCGCTGGTGTCCTTGCCCGCGATCGCACCCGGCTTCCAGGGGGTCCCCAGGAGCGGGAGCAGGTAGCGGTCGACGCCGTAGTAGCCGGCGACCTTCCAGGCCAGGATGAGCCCGACCGCCAGGGTGAACATCGACCGGGTTCGAGGACCCGGAGCCAGCCAGGAGGAAGGACATGCTCATCAGGGCTCCGAAGAATGCAGCCAGGCCGGTGAGCATCCCGATCAGGAGACCGATACCGACGGCCATCTCGCCCAGGGTGATGAGCCAGGCGAACCAGGTGTAGGAGCCGCTGTCGAGGAGGGTCTGGATGAAGCTGCGATACCAGTCGTAGTTGATCGCGGGACTCCCGCCGTCCGGGATGGCGACGGCACGCTCCCAATAGCCCTTCAGGGCCGTCGCCCCCGTCGATCCATCCCGGTCGCCGACGAACTTGTGCCAGCCGGCTTCCAGCCAGCTGAAGCCCGACGATACAACCGGATCGGCAGCCAGAACATCCCGGCTCGCGAATTCCCGAACAGGAAACGGGTGAACGCCGGACCTTCGACCTCGATCGTCTCGCCGCCCTGGTCGTTGCGCATTTCGAAGAGCACGACGAGCAGAAGAGGAACGAGATCCAGAACCCGATGGTCACGGCCTGATTGAGTGTGCTGTCCGGCTCGATGACGATCCACGGATTGACGAGCAGGAAGAGCAGCACCGCCGCGATCGCCGCGATCGGGAGTGCGAGTCTCCGTAGAGTGGACATCTGGTTCCTTCCTCCTTGTGCTGTCCGGCCTGCGAGGCGGGTCACGTCTCCGCCGGTGTCGCAATTCGGTGCTGTCTAGACTTTCGGCGGCGACGCGGTCAGGTTACAGGGTCCAACGGCACCCCTCGGTGGGGCCGTCGGTCACCCGACGCACCGATGGTCCTGCATCGCCATGCCGAATGTCACCTCGGCGATGACGATGTCGCGAGGCACTTATCCGACGGGCCGGAACGGTTCAATCCCCACCGTCGGCTGCCGCCAGGATCCGGCCCGAGAAGCCGGGCCACGTCTCCAGGGCCCACGGTCCGTACGGGCGATCGGTCAACGTCACGACCGCGAGGCGGGCGACCGGATCGACCCACAGGAACGTTCCCGAACCGCCGAAGTGACCGAAGGTCGCCGGGCTGCACTCGGCGGCCATCCAGTGGGCCCCCTTGCCATCGTGCAACTCGAAGCCCAGCCCCCAATCGAGTGGGTCGTAGCGACCGACGCCGGGCAGGAGTCCGACCAGCCCTGGAAACGCGACCGAGGTGGCCGTGCGGAACGAGCCGGCCGTGACCAGGGTCGGCCGAAGGAACTCTGCCGCGAGGAGCACGAGGTCGGTGACGGGTCCCACGAGACCCTGCGATGGCCGCTCCACGAGACGCGTACCCGACATCCCGAGCGGTCCGAGAACGAAGCTTTCCAGGACCGCGGCGAACGGCCCGTGCGACCGTTCGGCAACCAACTCGCCAAGCAGATCGAAGCCTGTATTCGAATAGATCCGTCGCGTCCCGGGGCGGGCGAGGGTCGCCGGGCCATCGAACCCCAGGCCCGACGCGTGTGCCAGCAGGTGGCGCACCGTCGAGTCGGGCGGGCCGGCCGCCTCGTCGAGGTCGAGGAGGCCACGTTCCGCGGCGATCAGGACCGTCATCGCGGTGGCCAGCTTGGTGATGGACGCCCACCGGAACAGGTGGCCGGGATCGCCCTGCATCGCGCGGACGCCCGCCTGATCGACAACGGCCGCCGCCGCCTGGTCCGCGCCCCAGGTGTCGACCTCCGCCAGGACGGATGCGAGGTGGGTCATACGCCCAAGACTACCCGTCCATGACCCGGCCCCGGACGACCGACCGGACGTCGCTGGTCCGTCCGAGGGATGACAGGGGCGGCCCGGACCCGGCATGCTGGCGACATGCGACATCCCTCCGCGCGCCCCGCGTCCATGCTCGGTCCCCTTGTTGCGATCGTGCTGCTCCTGGTCACGGCGATCCCGACGTCCGCCGCCAGCGAGTTCCCCGCCGGCAAGGAGGGCTATCACAGCTATGCGGAGGTGGGCGCGGACCTCGCAGCCGTGGCCGCCGCCCACCCGGACATCGTCTCGCGGTTTTCCATCGGCCAGAGCTACAAGGGCCGCCAGCTGTGGGCAGTCAAGATCTCCGACAACGTGAACGTCGACGAGGCGGAACCCGAGGTCCTGTTCGACGGTGGCATCCATGCCGATGAGCACATGGGCACGGAGATGGCGCTCCGGATCATGCACTGGCTCGTCGATGGCTACGGGGTCGATCCGCGGATCACGTCGATCGTGAACACCCGCGAGATCTGGATCGTGCCGATGATGAACCCCGACGGCGCGCAATTCGACATCAGGAAAGGCAGGTTCCACTACTGGCGGAAGAACCGCCAGCCGACGCCGGGCACGAGCTCGATCGGGACCGACCTGAACCGGAACTTCGGATACCGGTGGGGCGGCGGCGGCAGGACCAGCACGAACCCGCAGGCGATCACCTACCGCGGACCGGACCGTTCTCAAGCCCGGAGGCCCGGGCGCTTCGCGATTTCCTCGCCAGCCGGGTCGTCGACGGTCGGCAGCAGATCCGGACCGCGATCACGTTCCACGAATATGGCCGCCTCGTCCTGTGGCCGTACGGCTACACCAAAGCGAATGTGCCGGCGGACATGACCAAGCAGGATCACGCGGCGCTCGCACGGATCGGCAAGCACATGGCGGCGACCAACGGCTACCGACCCGAGCAGGCGAGCGATCTGTACATCACCTCGGGAACGTCGCGGGATTTCGAATACGGCGTGTACCGGATCTTCAGCTACACCTTCGAGCTGTCGATCCGTGACTACCCGGATGATTCGCTGATCGCGAAGGAGACCGGCCGTAACAAGGAAGCCGTCCTGTACCTGATGGAACGGGCGTCATGTCCGTTGGCCGTTCTGGGAGCAACGGTCAGGGCCGCTCGATGCGGTGCGTTCGACGACGATCTCGAGGTCTCGCGGGGCTGGACGGTCAACCCCGATGGCACCGATACGGCGCCGGCCGGTGCTCGGTTCGCCCGGGCCAACCCGGCCCCGACGACCAAGTCGGGCCCGAAGCAGCTCGGGACGACCCCGTCGGGGTCGCGCGCCTTCGTGACCGGCGCCAGGGCCGGGGCGACCCCGGCCGCCTTTGACCTCGATGGCCGGTCAACGATCCGCTCACCGCAGATCCAGCTGCCCGCGGCGACGGGCCAGCATCTCACCTTCCGCTACGTCTTCGCCCACACGGCGAAGTCGACGTCCGCCGACAGCCTGCGCGCCATCGTCGAGCTCGGCGATGGCAGCCTGGTCGAGGTCTTCCGGGTGAACGGCAGTCCGACCGATGTCGATGGCGCATGGCGGACGGCGTCGGTCTCGATGGATGCCTTCGCGGGCCAGCAGGTTCGATTGCGCTTCGTTGCCGTCGACGGTGGTCCGGCCAATCTCCTCGAAGTCGAGCTCGACGACATCCGGGTGACGCAGCCCGCCTGAGCGCGATCCGACCGCGCGATGCCGCTAGCGCCGACGTCCGACCTCGGCCACCCTGGCGCCACGTCGGTCGCTGATGCGGCGCCAACTCCAGGCGACCCTCGGCGGTTGCTCGCTCCGGTCATCGTCGCGGATTTCGTCCGGGTCGCGGTACCAGGCCGCCAGGTCCCGATTGACGATGAGGACGGGCGCGTCGCGGACCTCGAGGATGCCGTCGATCACGTACGCGATCGTGGCGTCGGTCAGTGGCACCATCGGGTCACGCTCGAAGAAGCTACGCAGGGAGGTGGCGCCGATGCGGCCGTGGTATCGCCCGAGGATCGCATACGGTCCGATCTGCGCCTGGATCCGACGCTCGTCGGTCGGGATCCGTCGGGCCTTCGCACCGCGCGGGCCGCTGGCCAGGACCGCGCAGACCTGGGATCGCTCGATCGTGAACGTGTCCGCCGTCACCCGTCCGCCGTCGAGCCCCTCGAGGACGACCTCCTCGAGGACCAATGAGGGTCGGGCGTTGATGTGGTCGGTCAGTCGGTCGCCCTGCAGGTCCAGCTGACCCGAGATCAGGCAGTCGCCGGCAAAGCCCGTGAAGGTGATATGCACCTTGCGACTGTGCGTTGGGCGTCGGCCATTCGCGACGCTACGAAGGTCAGCCCGCGACCCGGACCAGACCGACGGCCGACCCGGCCCGAACCGGGTCGGCCGTCGGCGGTCCCGTGCGGAGCGGTGTTGTCAGGGGCGCTGCGGGTCGTTGCCCGACGCCATCGCCTGCGACACCGGACGGGACGAGTCGGGCAGGACCCGGGCAGGTCGGTGACATGAATCCGTCATCGGTCGGGCCTATAGTCAGGGCATGCGTTTTCTCAGCCCCAAACCTCAGACACTTCCCTCCCCCGCCGACGCGCTCCCCGGACGGCCCGATCCGGTCGCCATTCCCGGCCGGCATACCGTGCTCGGTACCCCGATGGCCGGGCCGTGGCCCGACGGCACCCAGACTGCCGTCCTCGGTCTCGGCTGCTTCTGGGGCGCCGAGAAGGCGTTCTGGTCGCTTCCGGGGGTCGTGACGACCGCGGTTGGCTACGCAGGCGGGTCGACCCCGAACCCCACCTACAACGAAGCGTGCACGGGCCGCACCGGACATGCCGAGGTCGTCCTGATCGCGTTCGACCCCGCCGGGATCACGTACGAACAGCTCCTCAAGACCTTCTGGGAGCACCACGATCCGACCCAGGGGATGCGCCAGGGCAACGACCATGGCACGCAGTACCGCTCGATCATCCTGACCGCGAATGACGAACAGCGCGCCGTTGCCGAGGCGACCCGCGACGCATACCAGGCCAGGCTCGCAGCCGCCGGATACAAGGCCATCACCACCGAGATCGTGCCCGCCGGTCCGTTCTATTACGCCGAGGACTATCACCAGCAATATCTCGACAAGAATCCGGGGGGCTACTGCCCGAACCACTCGACCGGCGTGAAATTGCCCGATGACGTCGCAGTGACACCGATCCAGTACGCGGATCCCGCTACCCCGTAACGGGTCGGCCCGCCGGGCTAGGAGCCGACGACTCGCACCAGCAGCGCGAACCCCTGATCGCTGCCCGGCCATCGCGAGCGCATCTCATCGACGCCGACCCGCCGGCGAACGTATCGAAGCGCAACGACGGCCACGAGGACGTCGTCCAACGGCCCGACGACCGGGATGAACTCCGGGATCAGGTCAATGGGCGAGAGTATCCAGATGAGTAAGCCGACAAGCACGACGCGCACGTCGGTCGGGGAGGACGGGTCCGCAACGATGGACCGCAGCATCCTCACGAGGTCGGGTATCACGCCAACCAACTCGCGAACCGACACGCCTCTTGGACGAAACACCCAAAAGAGCGCGACGAGTGCGACCCAAACAACGAGGAGCCCGAGGGCGATGCCTACCAGCACGCTAAGGTCCATGCCTACTCGAAGCGGGCGGGGTGTCCGTACCTAGACTGGATGCCGCGGAGGCCTACGCTCGCTCCCTCAATGTTCGGGTCATGCGTCGTGATCGATTCGGATGCTTCTGGCCGGGTCAGTCCAGTGCGTGCGAGCCGGCCTGTGGGCCGATCGGCTGCTGGTCCGGCCGCGCGTCGGCGGCGATCCAGGCGGCCACCACCGGGCGCTTGATCTTCAGGGTGTGGGTGCGCGGGAAATCCGGCTCGGGCCAGAGGCGCCAGGCGACGATCCGCTGATGGATGCCGAGACGGACATTGGCGGCCTTCACCGCGGCTTCGATCTGCTCGCGCATCCGCGCGGCATCCTCGGGGCTCCGCTGGCGCGGTTCGGGCGCCGGTCCGGAACCCGGCATGAGCGGCTCATCGAGCGGAAGGACCACGGCTTCGATGCGACCGGGTGCCGTCTCGAGCACGACCGTGTCGCGCAGCCCGGATTCCCGAAGGACGTTCTCCATGTCCTCCGGGTAGATCTTGAGGCCATTGGGGAGGGCGATCATGTTCTTGATCCGACCCGACAGCACGTACCGGCCCTTCGCGTCCTGATGACCGACGTCGCCGGAGTGGTACCACCCGTCGGCGTCGAGCGCGGCGGCCGTCGCCTCCGGGTCCCGCCAGTAGCCCGAGAAGACGTTCGGTCCGCGGACAAGGATCTCGCCGGTGTCGTCGGCCAGGCGAACCTGGACGTGGTCCACGGGCCGCCCGACGACGCCCAGTGGGTGGTCGTCGATCCGGTTCGCGACGGCGAAGCCGCACTCCGTCGATCCGAAGCCCTGGATCACGACGACGCCGATGTCCTCCCAGGCCTGCTGCAACGTCGGCGGCAGGAAGGCGGCGGAGCAGATGAACAGCTCGAGCTGGCCGCCCAGGCGCTCGTGGAAGAAGCCGAACAGTCGTCGTCGCACGGTGTACGGCAGCCGGCGCGAGACCGAGCGCAAGCGGGCGACCTGCCCGGTCTTGCCACGCTTGTCGACTTCCCGCTGGAAGGATGACCAGAACAGGTCCAGGACCTGGGGCACCACGACCATCGTCGTTACGTGGTGCGCGGCGATCGCCTCGAAGATGACCCGCGGATTGCGCGACCGGATGTAGAGGATGGGCGCACCGACCATCAGGGCATAGGCCATCTCGAGCTGGCCGAAGAGGTGCGACAGCGGCAGGAGCGAGACGAGTCGATGCTGCCTTCGAGGGATGACGTGGTCCGCGGCCTCAAGGGTGGCCAGGATGTTCCCGTGGCTGAGCATCGCGCCCTTGGGCGCGGCCGTCGTGCCCGACGTGAACACGATCTCGAACAGCGTCTCGCGAGTCGGCCGCGGCAGGGCGTCGATCTGCGCCTCCCAGTCGCCGGGGAATGGCGCCTCCCCATCCGCGCCCGGCTCCGCGACGAGGGAGGGAACCGTGCGCATGACCGCATCGGCGAGCCGCACGTCCCGCGGGTCTGGCGCGTCACGGCCGGTCCCGATCGCCAGGAAGCGCGTGTCCGCCCGGGCCGCGATGCGCTCGATGACCTCGGGTGCCATCCGCAGGTCGAGCGGCACGATCGCGACCCCGACCCGCATCGCCCCGAAGGTCAGGGCCGCCAACTCGGGGCCTGACGGGCACCAGGTCAGGAGCCGGTCGCCCGGACGCAGGCCGAGGGCGGAGAGGCGCCAGGCAGCCACTCGTGAACGTCGTAGCACCTCCGGTGCCGTCCACTCCTGCTCGAGTCCCGTGTCGGCCGCAAGAGCCATGGCGTTCTCGGTCGGGTGACGTCGGGCCGCCCCCTCGAGGATCTCAAGGATCGAGCCGTAGGTGCGGGCGCTTGGGTGGGTGGCCGTCATGGTGTCCCACGATCGGGTGGCCGGGCCGAAGCGTCAAGTTCGCCGTGCCGGAAGGACCGCGGCAACTCCCGCAGTAGGGAATCAGGCGGCGACGTCGAGCTTCGATGCCCGGGCTCTCGTCGACGACTCGCGGAAGATCGCGAGGACGGCAGCGATCACCAGGACGGCGCCGACCCACTGACGAGGCTCCAGGTGCTCGCCCAGGAGCAGAACTCCACCGGCCACGCCGACGATCGGGATGAGGTAGAAGGAGACCGCGGCGAACGACGCCGGGACGTGGCGCAGCGCGCCGAGGTAGAACCAGTAGGCGCCCGCGTAGTAGAGGGCGCCCGACCCGACCGCGCTCGCGAGACCGATCGGAGTCAACGCTGCCGGAGCGACGGCCCCACCGACCATGCCGACGAGCACCACGAGGACGAGCGCAAGGGCGAGCGCATGGGCCTGCTGCGCAAGGATCACCTGGCTGGTTTCTCTCGCGTCGGGGATCCAGCGCCTCGTGATCACGGAATACACCGCACAACAGACCACACCCGCGACCGTCAGGGCGACGCCGATGAGCTGACCTCCGCTCGATGACGGGTCGTAGATGACCACTGTCAGCCCGACGAGCGCGGTGATCGACAGCACGACGAACGTCGGCGTGATCCGCTCGTGGAGGAACCAGGCGGCGAGGGCAAGGATCATCAGCGGCTCCAGGACCCACAGGAGCACTGACAGGCTCGCCGTGATGGTCACCAGCCCGATCAGGCTCAGCGCATAGGCGGCGCCAGGATTGAGAAGGCCGAGCCTTCCGAGCAGCGGCGATGCACCGCTTCGAAACGAGATCCCATTCCGGCGCATGAGAACGGCCAGGATCGCGAGGCTGGCGGTCAGCTGGATAGGCAGGAGAGTCAGCGGCGGGACCTCGGCAAGCGCTGCTTTGCTGATCACGGTGCCGAGGCCCCAACAGAACGCTGCAAGGACCAGGGCGACGAGGTCGTGTCTGTCGACCGTTGAGGCGGGCATGGGATCCTCCGGGCCGTCGCGGCGGTGAGGGCGATCGGAGCCTGTCATATCGACATCCATCGATACATCATATCGACGTCCGTCAATATGACCATCCACCAGGGTCGATCCTTCGTTCAGGCCGAGGCTAGTGGGCGATCTCCCAGATGTGTCCGCCCGGGTCGGCGAAGCTCGCGGTCCGCACACCCCACGGTCGATCGATCGGGCCGTTCAGGAGTTCGACGCCGCGCGCCACCAACTCCCGGCACATGGCGTCGACGTCATCGACCTCGATCGTGAACTGGAGCCTGGAACCGGCCTCGCGCGGCGCGACGGGGGCCGGTTCGATCAACGCAGACGCAGCGGAGACCTTCAGGAGATTGATGATCGTGTTGCCGAAGTCGAACACGGCCGAATTGTCGTCCTCGAACTTGACTGGCAGACCGAAGACGTCCTGATAGAACCGTTTCGATGCGGCGAGATCCTCGACGAAGAGGGTGATCGCGCCGATCCCACTCGGCCACGGTGTGCCATCAGGGACAGCCATCGAGGATCCTCCTGCCTGCGGACGCAACGGGGTGCGGACCCATCAACGATCGGCACCGAGGCTTGCGGCGGCCCACCGCGCCAACTCGACATCGGCGTCCTCCGGGAGGCCGCTCACCCCCACCGCGCCGATCACCTCGCCATCGACGACGATCGGGACCCCTCCTCCCCAGCCCACGTAGCGTGGGTCGCCGAAGTTGGTGATCGGGAACCCCTCGGTCCGGGACCGCTCGCCGAGAACGCTTGATTCGACCCGCTCACGAGCCGCCGTGAACGCCTTGTGGATGGCGATATTGATCGATGCCAGACCGCAGCCGTCGGTTCGGAGGAACGCGACAAGTTCGCCGTGCGCATCGACCACGGCAACGGCGGCCCCGTCCCCGTTGGCAACGAGGCGGTCTCCGATCAGCGTGATGAGGTGACGCGCCTCGGCGTGGCCGACCTCCCGTCGCTCCGGCATCAGTGGTTCTCCATGAGCGAGAGCCTGGCTTCGGTCCAGGCGCCATCGGCGTGGCTCGAGGCCACCGCCGCATCGACGAACTTCACCCCGACGGCCCCGTCGCGTTCGTTCGGGAACCACAGCGCCAGCGGATCGACGTCGCGACCGGAGCGCCGGGCAGCGATGGCTTCGGCAGCGTCGGAGTAGAGGTTGGCGAAGGCCTCGTGAAATCCTTCCGGGTGCCCGGGGGCGACCCGGCACGCTCGGATCGAAGGCGGGAGGGCGCCCGGCCCGTTGGGGCTGTAGACGCGGACCGGTCCAATGAGTGGCTTGAACGTGAGGCGCGTCGGCCGCTCCTGGTGCCACTCGAGGCTGCCCTTCGTGCCGGACACGCGGATGCGGAGACCGTTCTCCACCCCGGCCGCCGTCTGGGTGACCCAGAAGGTCCCGCGCGCGCCGCCGTCGAAGCGCAGCATGGCCGCGCCGTAGTCGTCGACCAGACGCTCCGGGATGACGTGCCCGATCTCCGCAGCGACCTCGGCGACTTCGAGGCGCGACACGAACCGGGCCAGGTTGTGGGCGTGCGTCCCGATATCGCCCATCACCAGCGATGGACCACCTCGCACCGGGTCATAGCGCCAGGGCAAGCCCGCGACCGGGTCGGGGTCGGACTCGTCGGCTTTGCCGCCCTGCACGTACTCGACCTGCACGAGCCTGACGACGCCGACTTCGCCGGCCTCGACGAGCGCGCGAGCCTGGCGGACCATCGGGTAGCCCGTGTAGTTGTGGGTGAGGCAGAACACCAGCCCGGTCGACTCCACCTTCCGAACGATGTCCATCGCCTCGTCCAGCGTGTTCGTCATGGGCTTGTCGCAGATGACATCGAACCCGCGATCGAGCGCCGCCATGGCGTATCGATGGTGGCTGTCGTTGGGCGTCATGATGGCGACGACCTCGGCACCATCCTCGCGTTCTCGCTCGGCGTCGAGCATCGTGACCGCGTCGATGTAGGCGCGATCCGGGTCGATCCCCATCCCGATGGCCGCCTTCCGCGATCGCTCGGGATCGGACGAGACGACTCCGGCCACGAGTCGATAGCGACCGTCGAGGCGGGCCGCGGTCCGGTGGATCGAACCGATGAAGCTGCCCGGACCCCCTCCGATCACGGCGAGGCGAAGCGGTCGGCCGAGCATCTCGATCACCGGATTCGTGTCCACGCGAACCTCCTAGTCCTGACTCCAGAAGTCGATCACCAGCAGGTCATCGAGCAGCGGGCCCAGCTTCGCCCCGAACGCCTCGTGGGCCGGATGCGACAGGTAGACGGCGCGGTCCTCCTCGCTCTCGAACGTCAGGAGGAAGCAGTGGGTCAAACCCTTGTTGAAGTTCTCCGGACTGTTGTTCGGGCCCCATTCGAGACCCCGGATCTGGGGGATCGTCACCTTGAGTCGCCGGGCTGACACGACGAGGTCGCCGATCTGGGCGTCGGTGACGGTGTCCTTGAACCTGAACGCCACCACGTGGCGGAGGATCTTCCGGTCGGGAATGTCGGCAGCGGTCACGGTCTCGGACATCGTAGTCCTCGCAGACCTGCCTGTTCCCGACATCCTGGCGACGAGGACCCGCCTCATCGACGGCGGCCGACGCATGTCGTCAGGCCTGTGGCACCGTCCCGGGGTGGGCGCGACCCTTGTCGCCCGCCGGCCGCCAGACGATGAACGCGACCACGAACGCCGCGGCCAACGATGCCAGGATCACCGGTTGGTGGATCCACGCGATCGCCTGGCCAGCTCCCGGGATGACCAGCCACGAGGCCCCCACGATGTCGTGATCGGTCGGTCGCCACGGATCGGGCGCATCGTTGTTGTCACCCTGGACGTCCCACCCGGTCGATCCGTCGCCGCCGATCAGTCGGTGGATCACGACGTGCCCGGCGCCGATGTCACCGGCCGCGACCCGGTAGGCGACGACATCGCCGATCCGATAGCTGCCGGCCCGTTGGACGATGACCAGGTCACCGGACGTCAGTCCGGGCAGCATGGACGACCCGCGGATCACGATCCAGGACGCCGAACCACCGAGCGACACGGGGCGGAGCAGGAGGAACCAGATCAGCACGAGACCGAGGAGCAGTGACGTCCCGACCGACGACCGCAGGCGGGCGATCATGGCCCGGCCACGTAGGTCACGATGAGTTGCGGAGCCCTCGCGAGCGTCCCGAGTTGCTTCGAGGCGAAGGTGGCGGTCCGAGCCGTGGCCGAACCCTCGACATCGTCCCGGATCATCCAGCCGCGGTTCGTCGCGCTGCCCGCCACGAATACGGCGACATCGGCGGTCACGCCCGCGCCGGCGACGTACGCGGCGGTCGTCCGGTTCTGGCAGCCGGCAGGCGTCCCGACATCGAACGAGCCCGACCGCGAAGCGGTGGCGGGGTTGTTGATCGTGGTCCCGAACGGCTGGTTGTTCCAGGTGACGGCGGCCTCGGTCCAGGCGGCAGTCACTCGAAAGAGGTCCAGCGTGCGGCAGGCACCCGGCAGCGCCGTGGCGAACAGGCGCAGAGTCGCCAGGCGGATCGTCGCGCCGGACGGGATGGCCGGCGAACAGGCGGTCAGATCGAAGCTGACATAGATCCGTCGATTGGCACTCCCGCTCGACGTCACCGTCAGGCTTGTCGCTGTCCCGTAGTTGGTGTTGCCGTTCGACTGCCGAACCTCGGCGTCGGAAACGACCGTCGTCGTCGTCGTGGCCGCGGTCAGGACGCAGGTCATGATACGGGGTGAGCGCGCTCGATCCGATCGACAGGCTGGCGGCGTCGCCAGCCTCGACCGATCGTCCGCCGAGGATGCCAAGCGCAAGGCCGAAGCCGAGCAGCACACCGGCCGAGGACCGCCTGCCCAGTCGTGTCGTCATGGACCCTCCAGGACCGCGTCGATCTCCACGTGGGCGTTCAGGGCCGGGCTGCTCGCGATCGTCACCGCCACCGAGCCGCCTGCCGCGGGCACGGTCGCAGATCCACTTCCGGCGACCGTTCCGTCGTTGACGGTCACCCGCAGCGTGGCGCCGCCACAGGCGGCCGGCAGACCACCGACGGCCACGGAAGCCACGGCGCTGCCGGACAGCGTGGGAACCATCGTCAGCCCGGCGTTCGTGCACCGGGCCGTGGCGACCGATGCCGCCCCGATGGTCCGCACCGTCAACGCGGCGGACGCCGCACTCCCCACGACGTACCCGCTGGAAACGGCGAGAACCGCGGCCGCGATCAGATGTCGGCGCATGCGTGGGTGGCCTCGCAGCACGAGGGTCGCGCCGACGGCATTCGCCGCCGGCGCGACCCTCAGCCCGCTCAGCCGCTGATGACGACCGACACGCCGGTGATCGTCGCCGCACTGACCGCTGGCGAGAACGTCGCCGCGAAGCTCGCACCGGTCGCGGGAGTCGTCCCATTGGCCTCCCCGAGCGAGGCATTGCCGGCGCCCGTCAGGGTGATCCGGTACGCCTTCGAGTAGCAGGTGGAGGTCAGCCCGGTCACCGTGACGGTCGCGACCGTATATCCGGGCGTCCCAGCCGAATAGGCCGACGTGTACGTCGCGGTGAGCGGTCCGGCCTGACAGGCGGCGACCACGCCGCTCGCCGCCCCGAGACCGTCGGTCGTGAGGTTGAGGCTGGCGGCAAGGCCGTAGGCGCCGCCGAAGGTGAAGAGCGCGGCAATCGCCGCGATGAGGGCTCGCTTCATGGTCGGTGTGACTCCATATCTCTGCTTGGCTGCTTGGATCTGGTTGTGTCCTGATGAAAGGCGGTGTAGCCTCGCCGCGCTATCCGACGTTCGGGGTGCGTCACGGCAACGGTGGTCCGTGACCCAAGTCACACGGGCCGGCGTCCCCAACCCGGCTGACGGACTGGAGTTGTCGTGCCCGACCCAGCGAGCGGTGTCGTCGCGGGCGATGCCTCGTTCCTCGACCGATTGGGACCGTTCGTTCGTGAACGGATCCAGGCCGAAGCGACCGAATGGACCGCCCGTGCGGACGAGACGATCTTTCCGCCGGGAGCGAACTGGACGAGGACCGGGATGATCGTCGATGGGATCGCCCGGGCCTACCTCGGCGCGGCCGACGGTCGTCAGATGACGGTCCGCTATATTCGACCTGGAGGAACCATCGGCAATGTCTATCCGATCGCCGGCGATCGGGCCCCACTCGGGATCGCGGCCGTGACCGACTGTCGGGTCCTCGAGTTCGATGCGAAGCTCATGCTTCGGATCATCGAGTCGGACCCTGCCGCCAGCCTCGTCGTCATGTCCGTCCTGAGCCAGCGCCTCGAGGACCTGTACGCCACCCTGGCATCGAGCACCTTCGGCTCCATGCGGGAGCGGGTGGCGGGCCACCTCCTGGACCTGGCCCATCCTGACCCGGCGTCCGGGCGGGTCATCGTCAGGATCACCCAGCAGAAGCTCGCGGATAGCGTCGGCACGGTCCGCGAGGTGGTCGCACGGATCCTTCACGCCTTCCGCGACGAGGGCCTGGTCGCCACGACAGCTGGTTCGATCGAGATCCTCGATGTCGGCCGCGTTGCCGCCCAGGTCGGGCGCTGGCAGGAACGGAGCCACCGCTGATGGCCCGCAAGCCGACCCGGGACCCGGGCGAAAGCGAGCGATCAGAAGGAGCGGGTAGCTTCCTCGAGCGGCTCGGACTGTACGAGACGGGAAACGGACTTCCGCACGGCCCGGGCGCGATCGTCCTCGGGCTAGTCGTGGTCCTCGCGGCCCGATCGATCAGGCGCGTATTCATGGCCGTGACCCGGCGTTGACTGCCGGCGGTCGGGGGTACACAGCCGTCGACGCAGTGGCCTCGGCACGCGTTGGTACCTCGCGGTGACCGACGTCGTGACCATCGGCGAGTGCCTGGTCGCCTTCGTCGCCTCGACGCCCGGCCCGATGGCCGACGTTCCATCGTTCGATCGCTTCGTCGCCGGCGCCGAAGCCAACGTCGCCGTCGGCCTCGCCCGGCTGGGCCACTCGGTCGGCTTCGTCGGTCGCGTGGGTCAGGACGGGTTCGGCGATGCGATCGTCCGACGCCTGCGAGGCGAGAAGGTCGATGTTCGTGCCCTCGCCGTCGATCCCGCGGCGCCGACCGGGCTCATGTTCCGCGAGCGGGGCGTGATCGGTGGGGCCAAGGTCGTGTACGCACGCCGGGGATCCGCAGGTTCACGGTTGGATCCGACCGATGTGGATCGGGCGGTCTCCGATGGGTTGTTCGACGGTGCTCGCTGGCTCCACCTGACCGGGATCACACCCGCCCTCTCGGAGCGCTGTCGGGCGGCGACGGATCGAGCGGTCGAGATCGCCCGGGCGGCGGGACTCACCGTGAGTCTCGACCTGAACCTGAGACGCCGGCTATGGTCGGAGGAAACGGCCGCTCCGGTCCTGCGAGCGCTCACGGCCAGGGTCAGACGTCCTCTTCGGGAGCGCCGGACGAGCTGGCCGTGGTGACCGGGTTGTGGCGCCGGCGAGGAACCCGAACAGCTGCTGGTCGCCGCGACGGGTCTCGGACCGCGCATCGCCATCGCGAAGCTCGGGCCTGGCGGTTCGCTCGCGCTCGTCCGCGATGGTGGCGGTCCGGTGGCGCGGACCGGCGTGCCGATCCCGATCGTCGTCGATCCGGTCGGGGCCGGCGACGCCTTCTGCGCCGGCTTCATCGCCGGCCAGCTGGACGGGACGGACATCGCGATGTCGCTCGAGATGGGCAACGCCTGCGGGGCGGCGGTGGCGTCGGCTGTCGGCGATCAGACGAGCCTCCCCGATCGGGCGGACCTGGCGGCGATCCTCCGTTCGGCAGTCGATCGAACCGCCACGGACACCATCCGGTGAACCCCTTGACCAGGGCCGACACATCGCGGGTCGGTCGAGCGTCTCCGATCTGGCCGTTCCGCCACTGATCCGTCGCGTCCGCCGCCCTTCGGACGCGATCTGGTGCGAGTACGTCATCCTTACGCCACCTAGCGGAGTCTCATCGCGTCCATGACCGCAACCCACCAGGCCACTCGCCGACGGCCCCGCCGAACGAAACCGACGACCCTCGGCTGGATCGCGGTCATCCTGTTCCTGTTCATGGCGGGCGTCGGCGCCATCGCAGCCATTGCGGCGGTCGGCGCCTACAACTCGCTGGCGTCCGGCCTCGCCGACCCGACCACTCTGACCAAGTACGTCCTGCCCCAGGAGACGGTCATCTACGACCGGACCGGGAAGGTCGAGCTGGCTCGCTTCGGCGACGCCCAGCGCGAGGTCGTCACGTTCGACGAGATCCCCAAGATCCTGCTCGACGCCACGACGGCGGTCGAGGACAAGACCTTCTGGGAGAACGCCGGCTTCGATCCCGTCGCGATCGTCTCGGCAGCGCTCGACTCCCTGCGTGGCGACAGCCGCGGTGCGTCGACGATCACCCAGCAACTGGTGCGAGCCCGCCTGCTCGATCCGGCACTCGTCCAGGATCCCAGCCGGAACCTCGAGCGCAAACTCAAGGAGATCATCCAGTCGGTCCGGGTGACGGCCGCCTTCCCCGGTGTGCAGGGCAAGCAGGAGATCATCACCGCGTATCTCAACCAGAACTACTACGGCAACCAGAGCTACGGCGTGAAGGCCGCGGTCCAGTCCTACTTCGGGATCGACCTGGCCGATATCGACCCCGCCCAGGCCGCGATCATCGCCGGACTGCCCAAGTCGCCATCCAACTACGACCTCGTGCGCAATGCCAAGGAAACATGCACCACGGTCGTCGCCGACGGTGAGGATTGCCCCGTATCAGAACTCGTCGTCCAGCCGGACTCGGCCGTGGTCCAGCGCCGCGATCTCATCCTGGGACTCCTGGCCGATGGCCGGACGCCGATGTCCGGGACCCAGTATTCGCCCGCCGAATTCATCGCCGCGCAGAGCGACCCGGTCGTCCTGGCGGGGCAGTCGGCCACGCGCTGGATCGCGCCGCACTTCGTGTGGGCGGTCCGAGACGAGCTCGCGACCAAGCTATGTGGCCCGGATACCCCGACCTGTGACGCTCTCCAGCTGGGTGGCCTGCGGGTGACCACGACGCTCGATGTCGGGCTTCAGAAGATCGCCGAGAAGTGGGTCAAGGCCGCGGCCATCGTGCCCCATGCCAAGAACCCCACGGCTGCGGCCAAGGCGCTCGGGTTTTCGAAGCTCGAGCCGTGGATGCAGAACCTGCGCAACAAGGACCTGCGCAACAGCGCCCTGGTCGCGCTCGATTACCAGACCGGCGAACTCGTCGCCTATGTCGGGAGCGCCAACTACTACGCGACCTCGACCAAGGACAAGTTCCAGCCTCAGTACGACGTCATCGGGAAAGGCTTCCGCCAACCCGGCTCGGCATTCAAGCCGTTCAACTACGCGATCGCCATCAACGACAAATCCCTGACGGCCGGGACGATGCTGATGGACGTCGGCACGGATTTCGGCAAGGGCTTTACCCCGAATGACGCCGATCGGCTTGAACGAGGCCCGGTCCGCGTCCGGAACGCCCTCCAGTTCTCGCTCAACATCCCATCGGTCAAGGCGATGGCGATCAACGGACCCGCCCATGCCTTCGCCAAGGCCCAGGACTTCGGGATGGTCTTCCAGGGCCAGCGAACCGCGGAACTCGCGCTCGCCCTTGGCGTCCAGGAGGTCCGTCCCGTCGACCTCGTCACCGCGTACGGCACGCTGGCAAACAGCGGTCAGGAGATCCCCCACACGACCATCCTGACGGTCACGGACACCAAGGGCGCCGACGTCGTCGCGCCGTATGTCCCACCCGCCGGAACGCCGGCGGTCAGCCCGCAGGCCGCCTACATCGTGACCGACATCCTCGCCGGCAACACGAACCCGAGGGTCAACCCCTACTGGGGCAAGTTCGCGATCCGGTCGCCAGATGGCCGACGGCCGGCGACCCTCAAGACCGGCACCAACAACGACACCAAGGACCTCAACGCGTACGGATACATCGCGGCCCCGACGAACAAGGGCCGGGCCGCAGGCGCCTATGCCCTCGCGGTCGGTGTCTGGAATGGCAATTCGGACAACACCCCGGTCTCGACGTCGAGCCAACCGCTGTTCTCCATCGATGTCTCCACCTATGTCTGGCAGGGGTTCCTGAACGAGGCCACGGCGAGCTGGCCGATCACCGATTTCAAGCCGCCATCCGATGGTCTCACCAGGGTCAGGATCGATCCATGGACCGGGCTGCCGTCCAGTGGCAGCAACACGGTCAACGAGTGGTACATCGTGGGCACGCAGCCGACCACGCCGCTCGCCCCCGAGACCTGCGGGATCGACGTGGTCGTGCGCGTCCAGGTCGAGACCGGGTTCCCTTCCTGGATGACCGCCGACGCCGACTGGCTGCGTCGTGCGGAGCGAGGCCCGGGGACCCTTGGCGGGCCGAGCCGGACCCGCACCGCGTACTTCTACAACGGCGGCTACCAGCCGTACGGCGCATCCTGGGGAGCGTTGGTCGGCGGCCGTTGCGGTCCGCAGCCATCACCGACGTGCTACCTGCTGCCGACGCCGGATCCGAGTGGCGTGATCCCGTCCTTCGCGATCCCGTCCCCGTCGGGATCCGGTCCGGCGCCACTGCCCTGCCCGACGCCCACGCCGGCCGACACCCCGAGTCCGTCGCCCTCGGACGTCCCGTCCGAGCCACCCAGCCTGCCACCACCGACCCCGACGCCGACCCCGAAACCGACGCCGACCCCGAGCCCGACCCCGTCGCCCACGCCCACGCCCACGCCACCGGTGCCACCGGCCCCATGACCCGCCCGGTCGTCGAAGTCCGCGGACTTCGGGTGCGGCGCTCGGGCCAGACCATCCTGGGGCCACTCGACTGGACCATCGAAACCGGCGAGCGGTGGGTCGTCATCGGACCGAACGGGTCCGGCAAGACGACCCTGTTGTCGGTGATCGGCCTCGACCTGTGGCCGACCTCTGGGACCGTCGACGTGCTGGGAGAACGCTACGGCCGGGTGGATGCGCGTGCGCATCGCCGGCGGATCGGGGCCGCCGGGAGCGCCGTCGAAGGTCTCTTTCGGGCCGACCTCAGCCCGTTGACCCTGGTGATGACCGCCCGCCATGCGGCCACCGAACCGTGGTGGCACGTCTACACAGAGGAGGACGAGGCACGGGCACGCATGCTCCTCGCACGCTTCGGGCTGGAGGGGATCGCCGATCATCCGTACGGCAGCCTGTCGGCGGGAGAGCGGCGGCGGACCTCGATCGCCCGGGCGCTCATGCCGGACCCGGACCTGCTCCTGCTCGACGAGCCGGCCGCCAACCTGGACCTCGGGGCCCGCGAAACGCTCATCGCCGACCTGGCAGAACTCGCCTCTGCGGCCCGCCCGGCGGCGATCGTCCTCGTCTCGCATCACGTGGAGGAGATCCCGTCGGGCTTCGGCCACGCCCTCGTGCTTGCCGGTGGCACCGCGGTCGCTGCGGGGCCTCTCGACGACACCATCCGGAGCGACGTGCTCAGCAGCGCCTTCGGCATGCCCATCACGGTCGGCGTGGATGGCGATCGGCGATGGGCCAGGGCGCCGACACCAGAACGTCACATCGACCGACGATGATGTCCCGGTGAGCACGACCGCACAGACATCACGCTCCGCCTCGATCCCGGCACCCGCGTCGCTTCGCCCGGACGCCCAGGCAGCCATCGCCGGCATCGTCGCCGTGGCCGCCGCGCTGGGTATCTCGGAACTGCTGGCCGGACTACTGCCGGGGGCGACATCGCTCGTCGCATCGGTCGGCCAGATCGCGATCGATCTCCAACCGCCGGGCGCCAAGGACGTCGTGGTCTCGCTCTTCGGGACGAACGACAAGCTGGCCCTGGAACTGTTCGTCGTCGCTGTCGGACTCGTCATCGGAGCGGCGCTCGGCCTCATCGCCCGACGTCGATACCCGATCGCCGTCGGCATCTTCATCGCGTTCGGCGTGGTCGGGTTCGGGGCCGCGCTCGGTGATCCCCTCGCCGATCCGGCGATCATGGCGGCCGCATCCGCGGTCGCGGTCGGCGTCGGCCTGTGGATCCTGGGTTGGCTGCTGCCGCATCGCATCGCATCGGATGCTCCCGTCGCGCAGATGCCGGACTGGTCACGCCGCTCGTTCCTCATCCGGGCCGCCTCTGTCGGGGTCGGGTCCGTGGCGATCGGTGTCGCCGGACGCCGGCTCCTCGAACGCCAACTCGTGGCCCCGGCCGGGAGCGGACCGGCCATCCCGCCGGCCTCGGACATCGCGCCCGCCCTGACGGCCGCGCAGGACCTGTCGCCCGCCGTGGCGGGCTTGACCCCGATCGTCATGCCCAATGACCGTTTCTACCGGATCGATACCGCTCTGCTGACGCCGAGTGTGAGCACGGATGGTTGGACCCTGCGGATCCACGGGATGGTCGATCGTGAGACGACACTCACCTGGGCCGAGCTGGTCAGCCTGCCGATGTTCGAGCAATACACGACGATCGCGTGCGTCAGCAACGAGGTCGGCGGCCGACTCGTCGGGAACGCCAAGTGGACCGGTGTCCGATTGCGCGAGGTGCTGGCGATGGCCGGGGTTCAGAGCAGCGCGACCCAGCTCGTCGGGCGTTCGGTCGATGGTTTCACCGCCGGGATGCCCACGGCCTGGGTGATGGATCCGGCCCGCGAACCGATGATCGCCCTGAAGATGAACGACGAGCCACTCCCACCGAACCACGGCTACCCGGCGCGGCTGATCGTGCCCGGCCTGTACGGTTACGTCTCGGCGACGAAGTGGCTCAGCGAACTCGAGTTGACGACCCTCGAGGCGTTCAACGGCTACTGGGTCCCGCTCGGCTGGGCCAAGGAGGCGCCGATCCTGACCCAATCCCGGATCGACACGCCCAAGAACGGGGTGATGGCCGGCCAGGTCGCCATCGCCGGGATCGCCTGGGCCCCCGATCGAGGCGTATCCAGGGTGGAGGTCGCCGTCGACGGTGTCTGGCAGGACGCCCGGATGTCCACTCCGATCTCCGACCAGACCTGGGTCCAGTGGGTCCTCGATTGGGCAGCGACGCCCGGAGACCACATCATCACCGTCCGGGCGACCGATGGCACCGGCGCGCTCCAGGAGGAGACACCGTCGCGACCCGCACCCGACGGGGCGCGAGGCTGGGATACCGTCACGGTGAGCGTCAGCTGAGCCTCGGCGCACCTTCGTGGCGGCTTCGAGACGAAACGGATAGAGTCAGATGATGCCTCGACGTCGCTATCTGTTCGACCCTCCAGAGCGGTTCGTGGCCGGCACGGTCGGCCAGCCCGGTGACCGCACCTTCTTCCTGCAGGCCCGGGACGGCGCCCGGGTCGTCAGCATCGTCCTCGAAAAGGTCCAGGTCGCGGTGCTCGCCGAGCGACTGTCGGAACTCCTCTCGGAGCTTGGCCGACGCGGTGTCGCCGCTGCGCCCGATGACGAGGGCTCGACCCCAACCGACGACCAGGGCCCCCTCGACGAGCCCCTCAACGAGGCGTTCCGGGCCGGCTCTCTGACGCTCGGCTGGGATGGCGAGGCGGAACGCGTCCTCGTCGAAGCGCGCGCCCAATCGGAAGACGGCGAGGCGATCGACCCGGACGAGGACGACGACGAGGACGAAGACGGCCCGGACCTCCTGCGGGTCATGCTCTCGGCCGAAGCGGCCCGGTCGTTCGTCGCGCGTGCCGCCCGGATCGTCGCGTCCGGCCGACCTCCGTGCCCGCTATGCGGCGCGCCGCTCGATCCGCAGGGGCACATCTGCCCCCGCCGTAACGGCCACTACGTCAACTAACGGATCGCGGCCGTGATCGATCGCGGACCGACGCTGGAGGTGCTCCGCGACGGCGACATCGACATCATCGGTCGGATCGTCGGATCGTCGAACAACGCGATGCTGGTCACGATGACCCTGCCCTGCCCGGACCCCGAACCGGCCCTCACCCTGCACGCGATCTACAAGCCGACCCAGGGCGAACGCCCACTTGCGGACTTCCCGGATGGGACGCTGGCCAATCGCGAGGTGGCCGCCTGGCACGTCTCGGAGGCGAGTGGCTGGTCGATCGTCCCACCCACCGTGCTCCGCGACGGGCCGTTCGGTGAGGGGATGGTCCAGGCTTACGTCGAGATGGATACGGACGTGGATGTCGTCGCCATGGTCGTCGAGGACGATCCCCGGCTGCGACGGATGGCCGTGCTCGACGCGGTCATGAACAACACGGACCGCAAAGGCGGCCACATCCTGCCCGTGGATGGCGGCCGGCACATCTACGGCGTCGACCATGGAGTGACCTTTTCGCCCGTCCCGAAGCTGCGGACCGTCCTATGGGCCTGGCGCGGACGCCCGCTCGATGACGCTGAGCTGGAGGGCGTGCGAGCGATCCGGGCGGCGCTCGACACCGACCTTGGCGAGACGCTCAGGACGTTGCTGTCGAAGGCCGAGGTGCGGGCGACGACCCGCCGGGCCGATGCCCTCCTGGCCACGGCTCGGTTCCCCTATCCGTCGCCGGATTGGCCGGCCGTTCCCTGGCCGCCGTTCTGAGGGGCGCCGTGCGGCGCCCCTCCGCGAACGTCAGGCGCGGCCGAAGATGGCCTTGATCCCGGGCTGGTTGAGGTAGTACAGGATCGCGCCGTCGATGACGATCCCGATCGCCTGGCTGGTGATGCTCGATCCGCCGAGGATATAGACCACGGACAGGATGATCCCGAACGCGGCAACGGCAACGCCGAGGGGCCACGCCCACGGCTTGAGGGTCCACGCGCCGTAGGCGAACGCGATCAGCAGCCCTGCATAGGCAAGGGCGGCGATCCCGAGAAGTCCGCCGAGCGCACCGAACAACACGGTCCCGACGAACAGGACGGCGAATCCGGCAAGGAGTCCGAACACTCCGCCGATGGCCGCGAGAACGGCCAGGATCGTGATCCCGGTCGGACGGGCCGCCGCCTGACCGGCGCTCGCGGAGGCCGGCGGTGTCCATGTCGTCGATGGCGGTGCGGCCGCAGGCGCCGGCGCGGGGCTCACCGGGGCTGAGGCTGGCGGGGCCGGCGTCGGGGCGGCCGGCTCGGGCGTGGGTTCGGTCGGTGTCGATTCGGTCACGGGCGCGTGCCTCCCTCATGTACATCGGGGTCGGTCGTAACCCGCCGCCCTCGCGCGCCACCCATCCTACCGGCCGATCCACGTCTGGCAAGCCCCGTGGCGGACTTGACGAGGGCGTGTCCGCACCGGTTGACCGCCGGTGCACGCCCGCCCGCTACGATGGCCGCGTGGTAGCTCGCCGACCCGACGACCTTCTCGACGACCTGGACCCGGCTCAGCGCCTGGCCGTGACGATCACCTCCGGCCCGCTGTGCATCCTGGCCGGTGCAGGGAGCGGGAAGACGCGGGTCATCTCCCGACGGGTCGCCTACGCCCTGGCAACCGAGGTCGTGCGACCGCGCGATGTCCTCGTGGTCACCTACACGGACAAGGCCGCCGGAGAGATGGCCGATCGGCTGATCCGGCTCGGCCACCGCGGCGTGGCCGCCTCCACATTCCATGCCGCCGCGCTTCGCCAACTCCGACACTTCTGGCCGCGCTTCCACGAGACGGACCCACCGACGATCCTCGCGTCGAAGGCGGCGCTCCTCGGGCCGCTCGCATCAAGCCTGCCAGGCGGTTACCGGTACCTGGCGGTCCGTGACCTCGCGGCGGAGATCGAGTGGGCCAAGGCGCGCCGGATCGGACCCGCCGACTACGAGCGACGAGCGATCGACGACGGACGCGACGCCCCCCTGCCGCCAGACCTGATGGCCGGCCTCTACCGGCGCTACGAGACCGCCAAAGGCCGCGCGGGCCGGATCGACTTCGAGGACATGCTCGAGCTGACGATCGGCCTGATCGAAGGCGACCCGGCGATCGCCGGCGAGGTTCGTGACCGGTATCGGTGGTTCTCGGTCGACGAGTACCAGGACACCAACCCACTCCAGGCCGCGCTCCTCGATGCGTGGCTGGGTGGCCGCGACGACCTCGCCGTGGTCGGCGACGAGGACCAGACGATCTACACCTTCACCGGGGCGACCAGCGACTACCTGATCGGATTCGCCGATCGCTTCCCGACCGCGCGACTCGTCACCCTCGAGACGAACTACCGGTCGACGCCGGAGGTGCTGGCCCTGGCCGAGCGGGTCCTGGGCGATGGTCGCCAGGCGCTCGACGAACGTGTGCCGGGCGCGCTTCCGCGACCACCCAAACGCCTCGTGCCGAGCCTTCCGTCCGGACCGGCCCCGGAGATCGGTGGGTTCGCGACGGACGATGCCGAACTGGCGGCCGTCATCGCCACGATCCGACGTCTGGCCAGGGATGGGACCGCGTATGGTGCGATGGCCGTCCTCGTGCGGATCAACGCCCAGCTCCCGGCGATCGAGCGCGAACTCGGGGCGGCCGGGATCCCCTTCCACGTCCGGGGCGAACGCTTCTTCGCCCGCCCAGAGGTGCGTCGGGCGGTCCGAGTCGCGACCGCCGCCGGGCAGGACGAGCCGCCTGGCTCGCTGTCCGATCGATTGGCCATCGCGTTCGAGCGGGAACTCGGGGTCCGGCGCGATACCGTGCCCGACGGCGGCGCCGCGGCCGAACGTCATGCGGCCGTCGTCACCCTGCTCGAACTGGCGGACGATCTCATCCGGGTGGAGCCGGCGGCAGACCTGTCGGCCTTCCTCGCGGAAGTCGCCCGACTGTCGGACGTCGAGGCGGGTGGCGAGGCCAGCGGGGTCGAACTGCTGACCTACCACCGGGCCAAGGGCCTGGAATGGGATGCCGTCTTCCTGCCGGCGCTCGAGGAGGGCACCCTGCCGATCCGGCAGGCGAAGGAGCCGTCCGAGGTCGCAGAGGAGCGCCGGCTGCTCTACGTCGGGATCACCCGGGCCAGGCGTCATCTGTGGTTGTCATGGGCCGCCAGCCGGACTGCGGTCACCGGACGCGAAGGTCGCCGGAGTCGCTCACGGTTCCTCGACGGGCTCGTCCCGAAAGCCGCTGGACGATCGACGGGGCCAGGCACGCCGGCGACTCGTCGCTCGGGCCCACCCGTCGAGCCCGGCGAGCGATCACCGCTGTCGAATGCCCTCCGTGCCTGGCGGACGGACCGAGCCCGGGCGGACAAGGTCGCGCCGTTCATCGTCTTCCACGACACGACCATCGAGGCCATCGCCGCGCGCGAGCCGCGTTCGATCGCGGAGCTCCGGCGGGTCCCCGGGATCGGTCCGACCAAACTCGACCGCTATGGCGACGAGATCGTGGCGCTCGTCGTCGCCGAGACCTGATCACGGGGTCCCGCGCCCAGATTCCGCTCCGGCGCCCAGCGCAGGGCGAGCGATCTGTCGGCCAGATCGAGATCGATGTCGGCGGCGACGACCCCGACCTCGCCGTACGGGAGACTGGCCACGAGTCGACCGTCCGGGGCGATGATCCCGGTGCCCGAACCCTGGTCGGGTCCGGCGATGTCGGCCGCCGCCACGTAGACCGTGTTCTCGAGGGCGCGACACAGCAGCGCCTTCTCGTTGTATGGGTTCGACGGGTCGCACCAGTGCGTCGGCAACGAGCCGTCCTCGGTCGTGACGAAGTGCGGAGCGAAGATGATCTGGGCGCCGCCCAGCACGAGCGAGCGAGCGATCTCCGGGTAGCGGAACCCCTCGTGGCAGATCGCGATCCCGAACGACACGCCCTCGACCGTGAACACGCGCCGGCCCGACCCGGGGACGTAGGCCGGCTCCTCGGTCGGGTCGATCTGGGTCTTCGCCTGTTCGCCGATCGTGACGCCATCCGCACCGATGACGACCGAGACGATCAAGCGGCCGGCCGGCGTCATCCGCTCCGTCCCGACGATCGCGACGATGCCCGCCCTGGCCACGGCGGCCGCGACCTCCCCGAGTGCCTCGTCGAGCGCACCACTCGACACGTCCGGCACGGGTCGAGCCTGGATCCTGTGACCGGGGAGACCGGCCTCAGGCAGACACACGATCCGGGCGCCGAGTCGCCCAGCCGCATCGATCGCGGCGACGGCCGCCGGGACGGCATCGGCGAGGATCGTCGTCAACGGCGTGGAGGCGACCGCGATCCGGATCGTGGACATGGCCGTGAGTCTACGCGGTGCCCCGAACGATCCGGGATCCTAGGCGCGGACCTCCTGGCGCATGAACGCGACGTAGGCGAGCCCGAAACAGACCACGGTCAGGGCGACCAGCGCGACGATCTGCGGCCAGACGAGCAGCAGGCTCTGATCGATCGACAGGAGCGCGGATACCTGCTGTTGGGCCTGGGTGTACTGCCCGATCGTCGAAGGGATGACGACGTCGCGGGCATTGACCGTCGGATCGAGGATGACCTTCGTGATCTCGTAGTACAGCTCGCTGGGCATGAGCCGCCGGACGAATTCCTGGAGCTGGGCGCTGCCGACGACCACATCGAACGTCGCACCAGCAGCCGGCTTGATGAGACCGGTGACGATCGTGGTGATCAGATCGCCCAGGACGGCGACGAGGAACCACACCCCGAAGCCGATGAGAGCCGCGGTCGCGGCTCGTCGGATGAGGACCGACAACAGCAGTCCGAACGAGAGCCACAGGCCCACGTACAGGAAGGTGGCAAGGACCCAGGCGACCAGCCGCACGACCTCCTCCGAGTGCGGGACGATGCCCAGGCGGAGGATCCCGAAGCCGGCGATCAAGACGACGATCGACGTCAGGACGAGCCCGATGACGGCCATCCCCGCCGCGAACTTCCCGTTGATCACATCGTCGCGGTAGATCGGCTGGGCGAGCAGGCGCGGCAACGTCCCCTCGGAACGCTCGCCGTTGACCGCATCGAAGGCGAACGCGAGGCCGAGGAGCGGCGCCAGGAGCCCGACGAACCGGTCGACCCGGAGGATCCCGACGTCGGGCGATCCCACCGTGAACAGGGCCAGGAAGATCGCCGGGACTCCGGTGGCCTGAGGCGCCAGCGATCGGATCTGGTCGGCCGCGAAGTACAGCGGGATCGCACCGGCGAGTCCGAGGACGACCATCAGGACGATGAACCGGACGCTCAGCAGGTGATCGCCGAATTCCTTGGCCGCGATGACTCGCCAGCCGGCATGCGGGACCCTGCTGCGTGGGGCCGTGGTGGCGGTCATGACGGTCGTTTCCCGGCGCCGGCCCGGCGAGCCGTCTTCGACTTGACCCCGGCCCGCTTCGGCAGCGGCCGCTCCACCGCGATCCGGTAGATGTCGTCGAGCGACGGGACGATCGGGCGGATCGCCGTCAGCCGCAGCCCGTGTTCCACGGCCGCCACCAGAACGTCCTGACGGACGCGGCCCTCGTCCCGGGCGGGCCGGACATGGAGTCGCCAGGCGTCGTGTCCGGCCGCGGGCGGTTCGACGGTCTCGACCGACGCGATGCCACGGAGGGTGGTTTCGGCGCGCGAGACATCCGCCTTCGGCAATTCCAGGCCGACTTCGATGGCGGCCGTCCCGTCGCCGAAGCTCGTCGCCAGCTCCTCCATCGTGCCGACACCGACCAGCCGGCCTGACGCGAAGATGCCGATCCGGTCGCAGACCGACTGGACCTGGCTGAGCAGATGGCTCGACAGCATGATCGCGAGGCCGTGCTCATCGACGAGGCGGCGAAGGAGGTCGAGGATCTCGACGACGCCGAGTGGGTCGATCGACGTCGTGGGCTCGTCGAGGATGAGCAGGTCCGGCCCCTTGACCAGGGCGTCGGCGATGCCCAGCCGCTGGCGCATCCCGCGGGAGTACGTCCCGACGAGGTCGTCGGCTCGACTGGTCAGCCCGACCTGGTCGAGGACCCGGTCGATGGCCGACTCCCCATCGTTGCCACGGATCCCGTTCAGCCGCGCCGTGTAGCGCAGGTTCTGGCGACCGGTCATCCCCTCGTAGAAGCCGACGGCGTCCGGCAGGTAGCCGACCCGCCGCTTGACCTCGCGCGGTTCCCAGGCCGGGTCCAATCCCATCACCCGGGCCTCGCCGGACGTCGGTTCCGACAGGCCGAGGAGCATCAGGATCGTCGTCGTCTTGCCGGCCCCGTTCTGGCCGAGCAGCCCGAAGATCTCACCCGGATAGACCTCGAGGTCCAGGTGGTCGACCGCCGTCAGGTCGCCGTATCGCTTGGTCAGGCGGGTGGTACGGATGACCGGCTCCCGGCCGGTGGCGTCCGCGTCCGCCTTCGGTTCGTCGTTCGTCGGCAGCGCTGCCGCGCCGACCGCGCTCATCGGCGACCGAACCGGCGGAACGTCCACCACAGGCCGATCAGGACGATCGCGATCAGACCGATCCCGACCGCTCCCCAGAACAGGGAGGTCTCGATCGTCACCCGGATGTCGGACGAGGTGTTGGCCTCGGGGGCGGTCGCCTTGAACGTCGTGACGTAGTCCCCCGCGATCGCATCGCTCGACGGCGCCACGTGGGCAACGACGTTGACCTGCTGCTTGGCGGGTACGGCGATCGGTGTCGACGGATCGAACGTGACCGTCCATCCGGTCGGCGCATTCGCGCTCATCGTGACCGCGGCCAGATCGGCGGTCCCGGTGTTCGACACGGTCAGGGTCAGGTCACTCGTCCCGCCGGCGGTCGCGGTCATGTTCAACCGTTGGTCGACGGTCGTCATCGTCAGGGTGTAGGACCCCGTGATCGTGACCGCCAGGTCGGCATGGGCGGACTGGCTCCCGCTGGCCACGTCCACGGAGATCGGATAGTCACCGGCCGCCGCATCGGTCGGAGCCTTGGCGGTCACGGTCACCGGCGACGTCGCACCGGCCTTGACGACGACGCTCGCGGCCTGGGCCTGCGAGCCGATCTGGGCGGTCACCGTCCAGCCGGCCGGCCCCGTGGCGTTGGCGCTGAACGGCAGGTCGTCCGCGGTGGCATTGGTGAGGGTCAGCGAGAAGCTGAAGTTCGCGTTCGACGCCCCCTTGAGCTGCGGGGTGTCCGTCGTCAGGGTCACGTTGCCGGCGGCGCTCGGCGCGACCCGGATGTCGAGTGACAACGTCGTCGATGCGCCGGAACTCGTCGTCCCGCGCACCGCGATGCGCTGGGTCCCGGCCGACGCATCCACAGGGACCGTGACCGCGAGGGTGACCTTCGTCGGATCCTTCCCGTTCGATTCGACGCCGTCGATCGTGAACCCGCCGCCGCGCAGGGCGGCCGTCCATCCGGTCGGCACCTGGCCGACGGCGAGATCGACTCGGCCGGCCTGGCTGGTGGTGACCGAGATGTCGAAGCTCGGGCTCGAACCGGGAGCGACCGCCACGGCCGGGTACGGCGTGGTCAGGCTGATCGCCGCAGCCGCACCGACGGGGGCCGCGCCACTGAGCGACGCGAGCGCCAGGATCGACGCGGCGAGCACGACCCTCGCCCTCCCCGATCGCACCTTCCAAGCCACGGACACAGCCACACCTCCTACTGTCGGATCGAGAGCGACGTCTGGGGGAACGTCGCGGCCGGGGCACGCGCAAGCGCGTGCACGGTTCGGCAGGGAGTGTGAGCCCGGAGAGTTGCTGAATCAACCAAGCTTCGATGAAGAGAACGCAACATTCTCGATCCGCGGGGCCGCAGGACCATCGGGTGTTTGACGGATCGGCCGGTCTCGACGATAGTAGCTGGGTACCCGTCCGCCGCGACGACCAGGTTCGAGCGCCCAAACCACGCTCCCGGGCCGATCGCGCAGACACCACAGAACCGTCGTTCCGGACAGATGTCCGTGGAACGCATCCCGGCCGCGCAGCCGATCGCAAATCCCGCGACGACAGCGCGCCAGAAAGCACGAAGCAACACACCATGATGACTCGTTCAACCACATCGTCCGTCACCGGACGAGCCTCCGCCGTCCGGCGGATGCGCCGCCGCAACCACGCCGCGACCACGGGCAGCCGCCTCTTCTGCGGCACCAATGGCTGCGCCAGCCTGCTGGATCTGGATCCGGACACGGGCGTGGCCAGCTGCCACATCTGCGGGTTCGTTCGCCGCGTCCACTGACCGACACGGCCGGCCCTGGAAGCCGGCGGACCAATCCAGATCGCCAGTCCTCCCGAATGGTTGGGTGACCCCGAGCCAACCAGGTCCCGACAACGGACCCTATTCGAGGAGAGCCCGTCTCAATGAACCGTCGCATCGCCCGCCTCGGTGGCCTCGTCGCCGCCGGCGCCCTCGCCCTCTCAGTCGTCGGTCCCGTCTCCGCCGCGAGCCCGGAACCGCTGACCTACATCGCATCGGCCGATTCGACCGATACGCCGCCCGCCGGCAAGGCCTGGGTGCGCGTCCTTCATGCGTCCCCGGATGCCCCCGCGGTCGACGTCAAGGTCAACGACGCCGACGTCCTGACCGGCGTCGCCTTCGGAACGATCTCGGACTACATCCCGGTCGACGCCGGGACCTACAACATCAAGGTCTGCGTCGCCGGCACGACCACCTGTGTGATCGATGCCGACCTGGCCTTCGCGGATCAGACCAAGTACACCGTCGCCGCCACCAACGAAGTCGCCTCGATCGAGGCGCAGCTCCTCATCGACCCGGCCGCTCCTGATGCCGGCAAGGCCCAGGTTCGCGTCGTCCACTTCTCCGCCGACACGCCCACTGTCGACGTCCTGACCCAGGACGGCGCGACGGTCGTGGGCGGGCTTTCCTATCCGGACGCGACCGGCTACCTGTCGCTCGATCCGGGCACGTACGACCTCAAGGTCTGCGCGGCCGCCGATCACAGCGTCTGCCCGATCGACCCGCCGGCGCTCGACCTCGCGGCGGACAGCACGACCAGCGTCTGGGCCATCGGCTCGCTTGACGCGCTCCTCGCGGCCTCCGGGCCGGTCGCCACCGCGCCCCCGACCGACATCGTCGGCACCTCGGACGCAGCCCCGGCCTCGTCCAGCCCCGCCCTGCTGCTCATGGCCATCGCGGCCACGGCCTTCGTCGGCGGTCTCACCCTCGTGACGATCCGCGCTCGGCGCTAACGCCCGGCGCATCGCAAACCCGCGCTCCTTCCTCCGGAGCGCGGTTCCTCCCCTCCCAGCGCAACGCCGGCCCCGGTCATCCCGGGCCGGCGTTGCCGTGTCCGTGACCTGGGACGTGGCCCGTCGCGTCGGGCGAGATGGCCGAGCGGATCATGCGGCGAGCCGCCATCCTGCAGCAACCACCCACGCTCCACCAGGGGGACACCGTGACGGCATCCGCTCGGCTCGATCGCGATCGACTGGCACACCTGATGCAGGAAGAGCAGGCCACGTTCACGACCGCCCACCCGCGGTCGGCCGCGCTCCATGCGCGGGCGGAGACGTCCCTGCTCGCCGGCGTTCCGATGCCCTGGATGGTGAAATGGGCCAGCCCATTCCCGCCCTACGTCGAAACCGCCACCGGGGCCCGGATCCGCTGCGTCGACGGTCATGACTACATCGACTTCTGCCTCGGCGATACCGGCGCGATGGCCGGGCACGGACCGGCGCCAACCATCGCCGCCGTCGAGCGACAGATGCGTCGGGGGATCACCCACATGCTGCCGACCGAGGACGCGGCCTGGGTCGGTGAGGAACTGACCCGACGGTTCGGGGTCGGGTCGTGGCAGTTCGCCCTGTCGGCCACGGACGCCAACCGGTGGGTCCTCCGGATCGCGCGCCACGTGACCGGCCGGCCGCTGGTCGCGGTCCACGATCACTGCTACCACGGTTCCGTCGACGAAGCCATCGCGATGCTCGGGGCGAACGGTGCGGTCGTCCCGATCGAGACGACCGTCGGACCGCAGGTCGATGTGGCCAGGACCACCCGGGTCGTCGAGTTCAACGACCTCCCGGGCCTGGAGGCCGCCCTGGCGGATCGCCAGGTCGCCGCCCTCCTCATCGAGCCCGCCCTGACCAACGTCGGGATCGTCCTGCCCGAGCCCGGCTACCTGGCGGCCGTTCGGGCGATCACCCGTTCGACCGGAACGCTCCTGATCATCGACGAGACCCATACGATCTGCGCCGGACCGGGCGGAGCGACGAAGGCCTGGGACCTGGAGCCCGACATCGTGGTCATCGGCAAGACCATCGGGGGCGGGATCCCCTCGGCCGCGTACGGGTTCAGTCCGGCGGTCGCCACCCGGATCGCCGGATCGACCGCGGTCGAGGATTCCGATATCGGCGGTGTCGGCGGGACGTTGGCCGGCTACGCCCTGTCACTGGCCGCGACCCGGGCGACGCTCGGCGAGGTCCTCACCAGTGACGCCTTCGATCGGATGATCCCCCTGGCGGAACGATGGGAGGCGGGCGTGAACGCGGCAATCGCGGCGTGGGCGGTGCCCTGGCACGTCACGCGCCTGGGTGCCCGCGCCGAGTACCACTTCATGCCGGACCCGCCGCGCACCGGGGCGCAGCAGTGGGCCAGCATGGACGACCTCCTCGAGCGCTTCCTCCACCTCTGGGCGATGAACCGGGGCGTCCTGATGACGCCGTTCCACAACATGGCCCTGATGTCGCCCGCGACCACCGAGCGCGACGTCGATCTTCATACCGAGATCTTCGGCGCGGCCGTCGAGGCGCTGTTCGGCTAGCGCGATGGAGGCGCCGGCACGGCCGGGCCACGGCACCGCCAGCGACGTTGTGGGCCGTTTGTGGCGGGCCGTGCCCTCAGGCTGAGTCGAACGCTCGCTCAAGACGCTCGACCTGGGCGGCCAGATCGAGGGGTCGCCGGTGCTGACGGTCGGTCGGGGCTTCCGCGTTGACGCGCTCGATGGCCCGGTTGGCGTCGTGGACGGCCGTCTCGAAGTCGCGCCGGACCCTGGCTCGGGAGAGGGCCGAGACGCGGGGGGCGCGCTCGATCGTCAGCTCGATCGCTGCCAGCAGCCGGCGCGCTTCCTTGTCCGATTCGATCCAGGGCGGCACCGCGCCGACGCTCTTGAGCATGTGATGCGCCATGGCCCATTCCCCGGCCGCGCTGTCGTCCTCGATCGGCAGCCGCTCGCCCTGGTACGGCAGCCCCTCGAACGCGCCTCCATCCATCGCCTCGCGGATCTGGCGCTCGACGAGGCTCTCCCAGGAATGCGCAGTCTGCGGCCGCCCTTCGGCGTCCTTGCGCTGTGGACTCATGCGCGCGATCGTACCGCGTCGCGCCTCGACGGTCCGCCTTCCGGCATACTCCCGATGCATGCCACGACCGACCGCCGACCCTCCCCGAGTCCGCCTGCGTGACGTCACGCTGGCCGATGCGGACATGATCGACACCTGGGCCAGTGAGCGCGGCGGATTCAACGACTTCGGGATGCTGCACGACCCCATCAACCGCGAAGCCATCGCCAAGGGCCCGCTCAGGAACGAACGCAACGGCCTGCTCATCGTCGAGGTCGTCGCCGATGGGCGCCCGATCGGCACCGTCAGCTGGCATGTCGAGCGGTACGGCCCGAACCCGGAGTCCGGCGTCTTGAACTTCGGTATCGAGCTGCTTCCGGAGGCACGCGGCCAGGGCTACGGGACCGAGGCTCAGGCTCTCCTGGTCGACCTCCTCTTCGAGACCACCTCGACCTATCGGGTCGAGGCCTCGACCGATGTCGAGAACATCGCGGAACAGCGATCGCTCGAGAAGGCCGGCCTCACCCGCGACGGTGTCCTCAGGAAGGTCCAGTTCCGGGCCGGCGCCCATCACGACCTGGTCGTCTACTCGCGCCTCCGGGACGATCCGACTCCCACGACCGTCGACTGACAGCCTAGCTGTCGCCCTCGGCTGGTACGGTTCGAGCGTGCAGCACGCCGACGACGGGACCGTGATCGTCAGCGCCACGGACCTCGTCGGCTTCCTGGCCTGCGATCACCTGGCGACCCTGGAACTCGGGCGCGTGCTGGGGCGCTGGGACAAGCCGATCCGGCGGGACGACCCGACCATCGAGTTGATCCAGCAGAAGGGCGACCTGCACGAGGCCGACTACCTGGCCACGCTGCGCGCACAGGGCCTGGCCGTCGTCGAGATCGCCAAGCAGGATCTCCGGACGCCCGCCGACTTGCGAACCGCCCAGGCAACGACGTACGAGGCGATGCGGGCCGGCGCCGACGTCATCTTCCAGGCCACATTCTTCGATGGACGCTGGCGCGGGCACGCGGACTTCCTGTTCAAGCGGGAGGACCGGCCGAGTCCTGCGCTGGGCGACTGGAGCTACGACATCGCGGACACCAAGCTCGCCCGCTCGGTCAAGGCTGGAGCCATCCTCCAGATGTGCGTGTATGCCGCGCTCCTGGAGGACCTCCAGGGGGTCGCCCCGGAGCTGCTGACGGTCATCACCGGCGACGGCACCAGCCATCCCTACCGGACCGACGACTTCTCGGCGTATTTCCGGTTCGTCAGGGCCCGCTTCGACGCCCGGATGGCGAGCGGCCTGCGCGACGAGCCCGCCATCACCTACCCGGATCCGGTCGACCACTGCCGGGTGTGCAGCTGGCTGCCGGCGTGCATGGACCGGCGCCGCGCGGACGATCACCTGTCCCTCGTGGCCGGAGCCCGACGAGTCGACACGGAGCGACTCATGGCGAGCGGCGTGCCGACGCTGGCCGACCTGGCGGCCCTCCCGTCCGACCGTTCGATCGAGGGGATCTCGCACCGACAACTGACCCGGATCCGCGAGCAGGCCCGGCTGCAGCTCCACGAACGCATCACCGGCGAGCGGGTGTTCGAACTCATCGAACCCGATCCAGCCGACCCGGGCCGAGGCTTCGGGACGCTCCCGGAGCCGTCCCGTTGGGATCTGTTCTTCGACATCGAGGCCGACCCGTGGGCGACCGACGCCGGGCTGGAATATCTGCTCGGCATCGTCGACGCGAGCGACGGGGAACCTCGCTATGTCGATATCTGGGCCACTTCGCAGGAAGACGAGAAGACCGCCTTCGAGCGGTTCATCGGCCTGGTCATCGAGCGCCTCGAAGTCCACCCCGAGATGCACGTGTACCACTACGGCGGCTACGAGTCGGGCGCGATCAAGCGCCTGATGCAGCGGCACGGGACGTGCGTCGATGAGGTCGATCGATTGCTCCGCGGCGAGGTCCTGGTCGATCTCCTCAATGTCGTCCGGCAGGGAGTCCGCGCGTCCGTCGAGTCCTATTCGCTCAAGCAGATCGAGAAGTTCTACATGCCGGTCCGCGAGGGACCGGTCACCGATGCCGGGTTCAGTGTCGTGGCCTTCGAGACGTGGCTGAAGGAGGGCGACCCGGCGATCCTCCAGGGCATCGCCGACTACAACCGCGACGACTGCGTCTCGACCTGGCGACTCCGAGCGTGGCTGGAGGAGCGCCGCGCCGAGGCGGTGATCCGCTGGCCGGACCTCGACTGGACGCGCCCGGTCGCCGCCCCGCAGGAAACGTCAGCGGCGCTGACCGACTGGCTTCGCGAGGTCGAGGCCAGAGTGCTGGCCCTGACCGACGGTCTCGCGCCCGACGACGGGTCGCCCGTGGCGGAGGGACGCCGGCTGCTGGCCGACCTGCTCGACTGGCATCGGCGCGAGGCCAAAGCCCAGTGGTGGCGGTACTTCGAACTCAAGGACAAGCGAACCGTCGAGGAGCTGGTCGGCGAACGAGACGCGCTCGCCGGCCTCGCGTTCGACGAGGCGTGGGATGGCGTCGGGGTGATGGTCCATCGGCGCTATCGGTTCGAGCCGCAGGATCACGGCTTCCATCCGGGCGACCAGCCGATCGACCGAGGCACCGGCAAGTCGGCGGGGACCATCGTCGCCATCGACGACGTCCGGGGACGGATCGAACTCAAGCGCTCACGCAACTCGGCGTGGCCGCACCCGGACGCCCTGATCCCGCCCGGCCCGATCGAGGCCAGGGCACAGCGCCAGGCCCTGCTGCGGGTGGCCGACGCGGTCATCGCCGACGGGATCGACGGTGACGGGTCGTATCGTTCCGTCCGTGACTTGATCCTGCGCCGACCGCCTCGGCGTGGACCGGGGGACGACGGGCCGCTGACCGATCCTGCCGCCGACGCCGATGTGCTGGCGGCCGCCAGACGCCTCGCCCTGGAGCTCGACGGCGGGGTCCTGCCCATCCAGGGGCCGCCGGGGACCGGCAAGACGTACGCCGGCGCCCGGATGATCGTCGATCTCGTTCGAGCCGGCCAAACGGTGGCGGTCACGGCCCAGTCCCACAAGACGGTCAGCAACCTCCTCGAGGCGCTGATGGCCGCTGCCGATGAGACGGGCGCCGCCGTTCGGGTGATCCAGAAGGCGGATGAGGACAACGAGCACGCCGGACACCTCCCTGGCGTGACCCGGGTCGGCGACAACGCCGCCGTCAGCGCGGCTCTTGCCGCCGGCACGGTCGATGTCGTCGCGGGGACGGCGTGGCTCCTGTCGCGGGGCGAGTTCGATGCTGGCGTCGATGTCGTGTTCGTTGACGAGGCGAGCCAGATCTCCCTGGCCGATGCCGTGGCGATCGGCACCTGCGCCCGATCGATCGTCCTCATCGGCGACCCGAACCAGCTCCAGATGGTGACCCAGGGCGTCCATCCCGATGGTGCCGGATCGAGCTCGCTCGAGCACCTCATCGGGGATGCGGTGACCGTCCCGCCGGAGCGCGGTCTGTTCCTCGAAACGTCCCGCCGACTGCATCCCGACGTGGACGCGTTCATCTCGCCCGCGTTCTACGCCGGTCGTCTCGATACCCACCCGGACAACGCCCGGCGGATCGTCGATGGCCGACGACCCCATCCTGTCCGGCTCGGGCGTGCGCTGGATCCCGGTGACACACACCGGCAACGGGCCACGCTCGCCGGAGGAAGCCGAGGTGGTGGCTGAGGCCGTCGAGCGGTTGCTGGCGATGACCTGGCAGCGGCTGGATGGGACCCATCAGCGGCTCACCCTCGCGGACATCATCGTGGTCGCCCCGTACAACGCCCAGGTCGCCGAGATCCAGGCCGCGATCGAACGCCGGACAGGCGACCACGGCAACGTCGGGACCGTGGACAAGTTCCAGGGTCGGGAGGGGGTCGTTGCGATCTACTCGATGGCCAGCTCGAGCCGCGAGGATTTACCGCGGGACATGAGCTTCCTGTACTCGCCCAACCGTCTCGACGTTGCCATCTCGCGGGCGCAAAGCGTCGCCCTGCTGGTTGCCGAGCCCGCCCTCCTCGATGCCGGTTGCCGGACGCCGGAGCAGATGCGGATGATGGATGCGCTGTGCCGCTATGCGGAGATCGCGGCCACCCAGGCTGCGGCGCGAGCCACGACCCGAACCGACTGATGGTCGGCACCCCGCTCGTGGCCGACGCCCCGCTCGACCTGGCTCCCGACCGCCTCGACAGCCTTCGCCGGCGCACGGTCCGGGTCCTGTTCTCAGGGGTCGCCCTTGGGAGCGTCGGCTACATCGCGGCGGTCACGATCGGGACGATCGTCGCTCGCGACCTGTCCGGCTCACCGCTCCTGAGCGGGGCGCCTGGAGCGACGGCCGTGTTGGGTGCCGCGTCCGGCGCGGCGCTCCTGTCTCGGCTGATGCTCACGCGGGGTCGCCGGATCGGGCTGACGGTGGGCTACGGGATCGGCGTCGCCGGCGCCCTGATCGCGGTGACGGCCGTGATCGGCCGCGCGTTCCCGGTCCTGCTGATCGGGACCGTCCTCATCGGGTTCGGCAACGCCGCCGCCCAGCTGTCGCGGTACGCCGCCGCCGATCTGTACCCCTCGGTCAGGCGGGCTTCGGCGATCGGCCTCGTGGTCTGGGGGTCGACGATCGGCGCCATCGTGGGACCCAACCTCGTGGGCGGAGCAGATACGCTCGGTCAGTCGGTCGGCCTCCCGTCATTGGCCGGTATCTATCTGATCGCCGCGTGCTTCGTCGGGTCGGCCGCCGTCCTCACCTTCGCCGCGCTGCGACCCGATCCGTACCGGCTCGCCGACCGGACCGACCCGGGCTCGGACGATACGACCACCTCGACGCCCCTCGGCCAGCTCCTCGCGAGACCCGACGTCCGGGTCGCCATCGTGGCCCTGATCACCGTCCAGGTGGTCATGGTCCTGGTCATGACGATGACGCCGTTGCATATGACCGACACCGGCCACGATCTGACCGCGGTCGGTCTGATCATCAGCGCCCATACCTTCGGGATGTACGCGCTGTCCCCGCTGTCGGGACGCCTGACCGACCGATTCGGCAGCCATCGAGTCGTCCTCCTGGGACTTGCGATCACCGGCTTCGCCGGGATCCTTTCGGCCGTCGCCCCGATGGAGGGCGGCGCGCTGCTGTTCGCGGCCCTGTTCCTGCTCGGCTACGGCTGGAACCTTGGGTTCGTCGCCGGCTCCGCGCTGCTCACGACCGGCCTCGGACTGGCCGACCGGACCAGGGTCTCGGGCCTGACCGACGCACTCATCTGGATCTCGGCGGCCGCCGCCAGCCTCGGTTCGGGGATCATCGTCGCCGGTGCCGGCTATGCGACCCTCGGGCTCCTGGGAGCGGTCGTCGTCCTGGTGCCGGCCGCCCTCGTCCTGACCCGCTTCCGGACCGCGTCGGCACCGGGCGGCTGATCGGGAGCACGGATCAGACCCGCACGGGCCCCATCTCGTCTCGCAGGATCGGCCGGGTCATGCAGGTCGGGCCGCCGGATCCGTTGATGCCGACCTCGGTCGCAAGATAGGTGTGGACCTCGCAGCCCGCGGCGACCAGCCGGGCCTGCGTCGTCGGATTGCCCTCGGCCAGGATGACGACGCCGGGGCGGACCGCCAGCACGTTGCAGCCGAGGGTCGTGAACTCCTCGTCCGGGACCTCGATGAGCCGGATCCCGAGATCGCCCAGCAGTCGCCACAATCCGACGGGCAGCAATGGCAGATAGACGACGGCGAGATCGTCGGCGACCGGCGAGATGACCGACAGGAGATGGATGAGTTCGGCGGGTCCGCGCCAGAACGGGACGTCGAAGATCCGGACATCGCCGCCGACGAGCCCGGCCAGCTGCCGTGCCCCGTCGTCGTTCGTCCGCAGCGTCCGCCCGATACACAGCAGGTCGGGCCGCAGCCAGAACGTGTCACCACCCTCGATCGTGCCCGGCGCCTCGATCCGTCCTGCCGTCGGGATCCCGGCTGCCAGGGTCCAGGCCTCGATCGCGGCTGGCTCAGCCGCTCGGTTCGGCTTGCCGGGTCGGAGGACGATCGACCCGCGGTCGGTGATGAGCAACGGATCGAACGGATACACGAGATCGGGCGAGTCAAGCTCGACATCGAGTCGATGGACCCGCGGGCCGAGCGCCGCCAGCGTCTCGACGAACGCATCGTGCTCACGCTGGGCTTCCACCAGGTCGACCGGGTGGAGGAACCCGTGGGCCGGATCGTCGAACGCCGAGCCGAATGAGGATCCGGGACGCTTGACCAGCACCTCGAGCAGCGGCGACGACATGCTCTGGGCGCCGTAGCGCCGGCCGTTCACCGCGATCGTGCTCATCCCGGTCAGGATAGTCGTGCCGGGACGTGTCGATCCGCGTGGCCCGATGGTCCGCCTTGCCATCTCCGTCTTGACTCCGCATCATCGCGCCATGACGACCCACCGAACCGCGCTCCTCCGGATCCCACGACTCCTGCCGGCCCTGCTGCTGGTCATCGCGTTCAGCGGCGCAGGGAGCCCCGGCGGCGACGAAGGCGATGCCCGCGATCCAGCCCGACATCCCCTCGACGACGGCCGTGGCGGCCGGCGTCGTCCTGACCCCGGTCGCGTCAGGGTTGAGCGGCCCCGTCCGGGTCGTCAACGCGGGCGACGGCTCGGGCCGACTGTTCGTCGTCCAGCAGCGCGGCCAGATCCGGGTCATCAAGTCGGGCGTCATGCTGCCGACCCCATTCCTGTCGCTCGCGGGCAAGCTGGCGACCGGAGGCGAACAGGGCCTTCTTGGCTTGGCCTTCCACCCGAACTACAAGTCGAACGGCCGGTTCTACGTCTATTTCACCCGCAAGTCGGACGGCGCCGTGGCGATCAATGAGTACAAGGTCTCGAAGTCGAACGCGGACGTGGCCGATCCGGCGACCGGGCGGCGGATCATCACCATCAGCGAACCGTATGCCAACCACAATGGCGGCCAGATCGCGTTCGGGCGCGATGGCTACCTGTACATCGGCACGGGCGACGGCGGCAGCGGGGGCGATCCCGGCAACCGCGCCCAGCGCCTGGACACACTCCTCGGGAAGATGCTCCGGATCGACATCAACCACGTGACCTCGAAGCACGCCTACCGGTCCCCACGGTCCAACCCGTACGTCGGTCGGCCGGGCCGCAACGAGATCTGGTCGCGAGGACTGCGCAACCCGTGGAGCTGGTCGTTCGATCGGGTCAGCGGCGATCTTTGGATCGGGGACGTCGGCCAGAACCGGTACGAGGAGATCGACCGCGCCAAGCGAACCTCGCGCAGCACGAGCCTGGGTCGAGGCGCCAACTATGGCTGGCACGTGCTGGAAGGTGGAAGGTGCTACCAGCCGTCCAGCGGCTGCAACCGGACCGGCAAGAAGACGCCGCTCGTCGTGTACGGCCACAGCCAGGGCTGCGCGGTGACCGGTGGGTACGCCTATCGAGGCAGCGCAGTGCCCGCGCTGGCCGGCCGCTACGTCTTCGGGGACTACTGCTCCGGCACGATCTGGACGATCGGGCGCACGGCCAAGAAACCGGCCACACGGAGCACGCTCCTGTCGACCTCGCTCCACATCACCGCATTCGGCGAGGATGAAGCGGGCGAACTGTATGTCCTCGATGGCGGTGGGACGCTCTACCGCTTCGACGCGTCCTGAACCGCCGATCGAGGATGGTCGGCGCCGTCAGGCGGCGATCGCGATGGCCTCCTGGAGGGCGACCTCGACGTTCAGGCTGATCGTGCTGCCGACCAGCCAGCCGCCCGCCTCGAGAGCGACGTTCCAGTCGAGACCCCAGTCCTTGCGATCGACCTTCGCCTGAGCGGAAAAGCCGGCCCGTCGAGCGCCGTCCATGGCCGGGTAGAAGCCGAGGAATTCGACGTCGAAGTCGACCGACCGGGTGACGTCGCGGATCGTCACGTCGGCCGTGACCACGTAGTCGTTGCCGTTCTTGTGGCGGATCGCGGTCGAGATCACCCGCATCTCCGGGTACGCCTCGACGTCGAAGAAGTCGGCGGATCGAAGGTGCGTGTCGCGTGCCCCGAAGCCGGTGTCGACGCTGGCTGTCCTGACCGAAACGTCGGCCGTGGATGCCGTCGGGTCGGTTTCGTCGAGATGGATCGTGCCGGAGACGTCGGTGAACTTGCCGCGGACGTTGGTGACCATCATGTGCTTGGCTGAGAAGAGAACGTCCGTATGCGCCGGATCGATCGCGAATGTCGCCATGGGATGGGAGCCTCCTGTGGGTCCCGGCAGCGCCGGTCCCTGATATAGTTGACAGTGCAACGATATCCGACATGTAGTTGCGGTGTCAACTATCTGTCGGACCCGACCCGGACGAGGTGGTAGCATCCGCGCATGACGGTTTCCGAGACGGTCGCCCGACGACCGCTGTCCGAAGATCCACGCCTGGCGCCCTGGCGTGCCTTTCAGATCGCCCATGCCCGTCTCGCGCGGCGGATGGACGAAGAGCTTCGGGCCGAGCACGACATCACCTTCGCCGAGTACGACGCGCTGCTCCACATCGCGCAGGCGACGGGGCGCCGGATCCGGATGGGCCAGCTCGCCGAGGAGGTCCTTCTCAGCAAGAGCGGCGTGACCCGCCTGATCGACCGCCTTGTCGGCGACGGCCTCGTCGAGCGGAGCGCCTGCATGGCCGACGCCCGGGGCGCCGAAGCCGTCCTCACCGATCGCGGCCTCGCTCGCCTTCGGGCGGCGTCGCGGACGCACCTGCGCGGCATCGACGAACACTTCCTGGGCGTCCTCGATCCGGCGGACCTCGACGTCCTGGAGCGGTCCATGACCGCGGTCGCCCGTCGGGCCGGTCCCGGCCGCGACCCGGAAGCGATCTGCATCACGGACGACGTCGACCTCTCGGATCCCGCCTCGGCCAGCTGATCGGTCGGTGTCCGGCCGCCTGTACACAGGGACCAGTGGCTTCTCCTACCGCGGCTGGATCCCACGCTTCTACCCGGTCGGCACGCCCGCATCCCGGCTCCTCGTGGCCTACGCCGACCGGCTCACGGCGGTCGAGCTGAACAACACCTATTACGCGTCGCCGTCCGTGGCCAAGATCGCGACCTGGCTGGCCGCGACACCGCCGGACTTCCGCTTCTCGATCAAGGCACAGCGCGGCGGTTCGTTCCGAGCCCTCCAGGTCGACCCCCCGGCAAGCGTGGCATGGCTGACCGGTCCGTACCGGGCGTTCGGGGATCGCCTCGGCACGGTCCTGTTCCGCGTGCCGGAGGGCATCGGCCGGGATGACGCAAAGCTGGGGGCGCTGCTGGCGGCCTGGCCCCGCGATCTGCCGCTCACCCTGGAATTCACGGACCCGTCGTGGCACGTCGACGAGACGTTCGAGGCGATGGCCAGCGTCGGCGCGACGCTGTGTGCGACCGACCTACCCGACGCCGAGCTTCCGGCCATCCGCCGGACCGGCCCGTTCCTGTATCTGCGGCTTCGGAAGCTCGATTACACGGACGCGGAGATCGACGCCTGGGCAGCCCGGATCGAGCCATTCCTCACGGCCGGCGATGACGCCTACGTGTTCTTCCGCCACGACCCGGTCGGCCGCGGCCCGGAACTGGCGCTCGCCCTGCGGGCTGCCCTGGGCTTCGCCTGAGAGTACCGACGGCGCCTCCCGGACGCGGTCGACAGCCGCGCCGGGGCACCCCACCGGCCTGACCCTGGCCGGTCAGCGGAGCGCGACGGCGATCCGCTCGGCGGTCGCGACGGACGCCGCCTCGGGGGTGCGACGCCAGTCGGCGATGCGGGCCATATCGAACGCACTGACCGGCGTGAAATCCACGAAGGTCGCCGGGTCGGCAGCCTCGATCCGGTGTCCGGGCGGGCCAGCCGGACAGTGGAACACCTCGCCGCCGCTGAGAACCTCGGCGTCGTCCTCCCATTCGATCGCCAGTCGCCCGTCGATGACCATCCCCCAATGCGGCGCGTCACACCAGCCGACCGTGTACCCGCTCCGCTCGCCCATCCGGACGCGGGTCATGACATAGCCCGACATCGACCATGATTGGGACTTGATCTGGCTGGCCGGCACTCGCCGGCTCGGGATCGCCGGGACAACGGTCGCAGCCGATGGCAGGGCGAGTATCTCGATTCCGCGCGCGGCAAGGCCGGCGTCGCTGACATCGGTCGTGCCTTCTGCGGGCTGGAACCCGGCCACGAGGGCGTGACCGGACGCCTCGAAATGGTGGGCGGGTCCCCCTGGGCGCACGTGGAATGCCCTGCCGGCCGTGATCGTCTCTCGTCGTGACCCGATCACGAACGTCAGCTGACCGTCGATGACGAAACCCCAATGCGGACGTTCGCACGGCCGCTCGAGGGAGGTGCCGGGAGAGCCCGTGGACGGCACCTCCCCGAACACGAAGGCCATCGTGCCGAGCATCGCGAAGCGGATGACGAGACCATCCTGACGGACACTCCGGAGGTCAGCGGGAGCGACGTGCATCGGGAACCTTCCTGACGATCACGGGCGATGGTCGTACTGGGGGCGCCAGTATAGGGCCAGGCGCCGAGAAGCAAGCGACGCTTGTCACGTCGTTGTAATGCCGACTCCAGGTGATCGGCTTCAACGGCAATCCCAAGGTCTGTTCCAATACCGAAATCGTCCATCCGTGTGCCCTAACGGCGCAGCGCCAATCCGATATCTCGAGGAACCGTGACGGAGCGATCAGAGGCCACCGCGACCACGGTTCCGCTCGCGGATCCGGGCCGTATCAGGCAACCCGATCAGGATCGGACGGTCCTCGATGCGATGATCGACGCGATTCTCGTATTCGACCCCGGGAGCCACATCGTCGTGGAGGCGAATCCGGCCGCGGCCACCTTGTTACGGCGTGAACGGTCGACGATCGTCGGGGAGCGATTCGAGGCCCTCCTCCGGCCCATCGACACAGCCAGGGTCCTCGATATGCTCGCCACCTTGGCGCATGGCGATCCCCCGGAGACGGTCGGGTCGATCGGCTTTTCGGCCGGTCGAGGTCGAACGGTCGAGATGGAGGTCAGTTTCCGGCAGCTCGACGCATATGCGGGCCGCCCGGCGATCATCGCCATCGGCCGGGATATTCACGAGCGGATCGAGGCCCAGGTCCGGCTCCAGCGGCTGGCCTTGGCGGAGCACGCTCGCGCCGCCGAACTCAACGCCGTCATCCGTTCCATGGGCGAGTCGGTCTTCGTATGTGGCCCGGATGGAACGATCACTCTGGCCAATCCCGCCGCCGAGGAACTCTTCCCTGACGTCGAGGAGCGATCCTACGCTGAGATCCTCTCCCAGCTGGATGACTCGGACGGCCTGGCCCCTCCGTTGCGTATCCGGGGAGGGCCGATCCAACTGCCCACGCGGTCCGATGCGTCACGTTGGATCGAGCTGTCGACCTATCCGGTCGAGAGCAAAGGCGGACTGACCGCGGCGGTGGACGAAACGATCGTCGTGATGCGCGATGTCAGCGAGGCCCGTCGGCGCGAACTGGTCCGCGAAACCTTCGTCGGCGTGCTGTCGCATGAGCTGCGAACGCCGATCACCACGATCTTCGGCGGCGCCAAGCTCCTCGCCCGGGAACCGTCGAGCCTCGATGCACAGACGCGGCGTGAGATCCTCCACGACATCCACGACGAGGCGGAGCGGCTCCAGCGCCTGGTGGAAGACATCGTCGCTATGAACCGATTCGGGGACAGCCCTGGCGAGATCGGCTGGGAACCAGTCCTGCTGACACGCCTCGTCCCCAAGGTGGTCCATTCCGAAGATGGGCGCTGGCCCGGGGTCAAATTCACCTCGACCATCGCGCCGGATGTGCCGACCGTCAGTGCCGACCCGACATACGTCGAGCAGGTCCTTAGAAATCTGCTGTCCAATGCCGCCAAGTACGGAGGCACTCCTTCTTCGGTCTCGGTCGTCGTCGACAGCGATGGCCATGAAGTGGCGGTTCGTGTCCTTGACGAAGGGCCCGGCTTCCCCGCTGATGAGACCGACCGCCTGTTCGAGCTGTTCTATCGCTCGCCGACGACGGCCCCGGCCGCGGCCGGGGCTGGCATCGGCCTGTTTGTGTCGGCCCGCCTGGCGGCGGCCATGGGCGGCCGGATCTGGGCAATTCCGCGCCCCACCGGTGGCGCGGAATTCGGGTTTGCGCTGCCCGTCCTCACCGAATAGGGCCTTGGCGCCCTGTTACCTCGTTGTTACGGCCCGCCCACCGAACGTAGCAAGGGCCGGTGCCCGACGGCGCCAAAGTGGGGACTGAGCCCGGTCACCGGACAAGCAGGCCCAGCGGTCGGGTGATAGGCACGACCAGGGAATGGAGGATCAGATGAGTATCATCGCGTGGATCGTTCTAGGAGCGATTGCCGGCTACCTGGCCGGGTTCATCGTCAAGGGCGACGAAGGCCTGGGGATCATCGGGCACATCGTGCTCGGCATCGTCGGGGCCATCGTGGGCGGCTTTCTGGCCAGCGTCCTGTTCAACACCAAGCCCATTGACGGTCCGCTTGACATCACTTCGATCGTAGTCGCGACGATCGGGGCCATCATCACCGTGGTGGTCGTGTCGTTCGTCACCAACACCAGCCGCTCCGGACGCGGCGCCGTCTGACGCGTCGGCCCAAGGGCCAATCCGGACTTGACCGAACGCCCACCCACGACCGGGTGGGCGTTCCTCGTTCGTGGGTCGTCCCGGTCGCGCGAGCGGTTCCGCCGGGAAGCCAGACCGTTGCAAGGCGCAGGCGCCCAAGACCGGCATGAACGTGAGTACCCAGCTGTCAGGGTGATGTCAGTCGGCTCCCGTGCCACTGGGGGTCTGGGGGCCGACAAATCAGCAGTCCTGGTCGTCAGGGGGACGGGGGGCCAGGATCCTCCCACGGACGGTCCGGGGCCTATCCCCGGACCGTCCGTCGCCATCTCGAAGGAGCAGACCAATGACGATCTCTTCTCCGCACAACACCTCTACGTTGTCCGCTGACCGAGTCCATCCCACTCGCACATCCGCCATCGTCGACTCGGCGACGGACGTGGCAGGTGTGGCACGGGAGGCAGCCAACGACGCGATCGGCCGATTGCCTGACATGGCCGCCTCGACGCGATCCGCGATCGAGGATGCGAATCGCCAGATCCGCTCCGGGAGCGACGATATGCTGTCGATCGGCAGCGCGCTGTCCTTTGGATTGGCGCTCGGTCTGCTGGTCGGCGGGGCTGCCCGCCTGATCGTCGCGGTCGCGTTGATCCCGGCCGGACTGATGACCCTCACCCTGTTCGATCGAAACGGGCGGGCACGCCGGAGCCCGACTGGAACGCAAGGCCATTGATAGCGCGTTCCGGCGCTTCGTTCAATTCGCTGCGACACCTTGGGCCGTACGGTCTGACCAGGCTCGCCGCTGACGGCGACCACGATGGAGGCGCGACACCATGAACCAGTCCAAGCAGGCTTATCGCGAGTCCGAACAGGCGACCAAGGAAACCTGGCGCAAGGCTGACGGCGACGAAAGTCTCGCCGACAAGGTCGGCAATACCGGCGACGAGATCCGCAAGGACCTCGGCGACGCCGGCGACGACCTCCGCGGCGCGACCAAGAACGCAGCCGACGACACCAAGGAAACCTGGCGCAAGGCTGACGGCGACGAAAGTCTCGCCGACAAGGTCGGCAATACCGGCGACGACCTTCGACGCGCGGTCGACCCGAATCGCTGATCCCCGACCATTCCAAGCGAAGACGCCCTCGGCCTACGCCGGGGGCGTCTTCGCGCGCCGGTCGCTATGCTCCACGCAATGGACGCCGCCGGCCCGCCGCTTGATGGGGCTTCGACAGACCGAGCATCGACCGATATGGACGGCCGGGTGAGTCGCGTACTGCCCGACGCCGAGATACGACCGGTCGCCAAGGTGCTCGACACCTATCGCGACGCCATCCTCGAGCGGTGGCTCGCAGCCGCTCGCCGACAACCCTTCCACGAGCAGCGACCCGAAGGTGCGGTCGCCGACCATATCCCGGCGCTGTTCGACGCGATCGTGGCCCTCTTGCGGCGTGACGCGGCAGCCGACACCGAACGGGCATCTGCGCCGTTTGAAGACGATGCCGTCTCCGCGGCGGCCACGGCCCATGCGCGGGCCCGTTTCAGACAGGGCCTAGGGCCGGTCGCGGTCGTCACCGAATTCCGGATCCTGCGCCAGGAGATCGGCCTGACGATCACCGAGAAGGTGGATCCACGAGGCGATACCGGGGACATCGTCGCCGGGCTGACCATCGTCGGCGACGCACTCGACGGGGCTGCCACGGTCGGGCTGACGTCACTGTCCGATCGGATCGAGGATCTACGTGAGTCGTTCCTGGCGGCCACCATCCACGACATCCGTCAGCCGATCACCCTGGTGGAAGGGTCCCTCCACCTGGCCCATCGGTGGCTGGCCGAAGGCGAGCCGGATGAAGCGCGAGTCGCGGAAGCGGTCGATGATGCCCTGCTGGCGACGCTGGAGCTGGTCGACATGATCGATACCCTCGGCGACGCATCACGGGTGGCCATGGGTGCGCTCCGCCCGGATACCGAACCGGTCAGTCTGGGGCACGTCGTCAGTGAACGGATCGCCGCACTGGGTGTCGCGGCACGGGACCGCGTGCGACTCGAGATCGCGGATGATCGCCTCATCGGCTCGTGGGACCCTAGCCTCATCCGCCGCCTCGTCGCCAACCTGATCGGCAATGCCCTGAAGTACTCGGCAGCGGGGGCTCCGGTCGACGTGGCGGTTCGACGCGGAGACGCCGATACGGCCGTCATCGAAGTCCGTGACCATGGGATCGGCCTCGAAGGACACGAGCTGACGGACGTCTTCGAGCGCTTCACCAGAACCGATCGCGCTCGACGAAGCGGCGCCAACGGCCTGGGACTCGGCTTGTACGCCTGTCGTGGCATCGTCGAGGCCCACGGCGGCACGATCGTCGTCCGCTCCGATGGCTACGATCGCGGCACGTTGTTCGTGGTCACGCTTCCGACGATGTCGCAAGCGACGCTCGACGCCCAGGCGGACTGACACCGCTGCTCGCTACGAAGTCGCGACAGGAGACGAGCGGGGTCAGTCGCACACGGTCGGTCGCCCACAGACGATCCAGTCACGCGCGTCGCCCCGAGACAGCGAACGACCGCCGGCCACTGGGTGGGCGGCGGTCGTTCGATCGCATTTGGAGTCAGGCCCGGTGTGACGCCGTCCCTGCCGAGGAGCTGGCGGTCGATCCGGCCATCTCGGCCGAGGCGGTCTGGACGTTCCGAGCCGCCTCCTCGAGACTCATCCCGGCGCCGTCTGCCGCGTGCTGAAGGTCATCCTTGGTGATGTCGGTCGGGTGATGCCGCTCGTTCGGCTCCCCACAACCACAGTTCATGCACATCGCTGCCTCCGTTGGATCAAGATCCGGGGGTCGACGCCATCGTCGCTGGCCAGCGGAATCGGCGGCTCATCACGAATGGGCGGGGCGCGTATCGGCTGCGTTGCGGGATCGGCCTCGGGATCGGCCGGAGCCACGAAACGTGCCCTGACGTCGAACACTTGCGACGCCGATGCGAGGTGATGGCCACGACAAGCCGACATCGTGCAACCAGCCCGACGGCATCCTGATCGAAGTGGCGTCCCGATCCGACGCGTGACCCGGGACCCAGGAGCCCCAGGAGCCAAATGCCTTCCATATCCTCAGCGTCCGCGATCGACGCCGAGTCCGCCCCGTCCGCGGCCCGCCTTGAACCGTCGCGTCACCCAGCCGTCGTCATGGACGGCGTCACGATGCGGTTTCCCCATCAGCTCGCCCTGGACAGCGTATCCCTGACCGTCCCGACGGGCGCGATCCTCGGCCTGATCGGGCCGAGCGGCGCCGGCAAGACGACGGCGATCAGGATCCTGACTGGGGCCTTGACGCCGACGAGTGGCCGGGTCGACGTGCTCGACGAGTCGCCATCGTCGTTCAGCCGCCAGACGCGCGAAGGGATCGGCTACATGCCCCAGTCCTTCACGCTGTATTCGGATCTCACCGTCCGGGAGAACGTCGACTTCGTCGGATCCCTGTTCGGGATGCTCTTCCGCTCGCGCCGGAAGCGGACCCAGGAGGTCCTCGAACTGGTCGATCTCTGGGAGGTCAAGGACCGCCGGGCGGGGCAGCTGTCGGGCGGCATGCAGCGACGACTCGAACTCGCTTGCGCCCTCGTCCATGATCCGAAACTGCTGTTCCTCGACGAGCCCACGGCCGGGATCGACCCACTCCTTCGGGCGCGGATCTGGGAGGAACTCCACCGTATCCGGGGCCGGAACCGGACCCTCCTGGTGACCACCCAATATGTCGCTGAGGCTGAGTCGTGCGACCGGGTCGCACTCATCGCCGAGGGCCGCTTGCTCGCCCTGTCGACACCCGACAACCTTCGGCGCGACGCGGTCGGCGGTGACGTGATCGTCGTCGAAACGGCGGCGATCTTCGACGCCGCGCAGCTCGCGGACCTGCCGGCCGCCACGCACGTCCGTCAGGACGGACCAGGACGGTTCACGGTCATCGTCGGTGATGCCGGGGCGGCATTGCCGGATGTCGTCGAGGCCATCGGCGAGCTAGGTGGAGAAGTGCTCAGCGCGCGCGAAGAACGGCTGTCGTTCGACGCCGTGTTCAAGGCCCTCGTCGACCGCGATCACACGCACGACGAGGTTGGCGACACCGGCGCTCCCGACGTCGGGGTCGCACCGACCACGCCCGGATGAGGCTGCCCGCGGCGACGAGACCGCTTGCGACGATGACCCTCCGCCTGCTGGCGCTGGTCGGGAAGGAACTGGTCGAAGTCGTCCGACGACCCGGCGCACTGGCCAGCCTGATCTTCGGGCCGTTCCTGATCATGGCCATCTTCGGGCTCGGCTACGGCGGCCAGCGGCGCCCGCTCGACACCATCGTCGTCATCCCGCCATCGTCCGGGCTGGCCGATGACGTCGCGACATATCAGGACCTGGCGGGCGGTGGCCTGCACATCGTCGGCGTCCGTGGCGACTTCCAGAGCGTCCGGAGCGAGCTCGAGAACGGGAGTCTCGACGTCGCCGTGATCGCGCCCGCCGACGCCGCCGCCCAGTTCAAGGCGGGCGAGCAGTCGACCATCCAGGTCGTCGTCGACACGGTCGATCCGATCGAGGCGAACTACGCTGGGTTCCTGGCCGCGAACCTGGCAAATGCGGTCAATCAGACGATCATCAAGCGAGCCGTGCAAGAGAGCGAAAGCTACGCGATCAGGTCCGGGCAGCCGGACGCCACCGCCATCCCGCCGGATGTCGTCGCCGCTCCGACCAAGGCGGACGTGATCAACATCGCCCCCTCCAGTCCACAGGTTCTGGCGTACTTCGGCCCGGCCGTCATGGCGCTCATCCTGCAGCACCTCGCGGTGACCCTGGTCGCGCTGTCCCTCGTTCGTGAGCGAACCAGCGGGGTCATCGAACTGTTCAGGGTCGCACCCGTCAACGCCTGGGAGCTGATCGCGGGCAAGGTCGTCGCGTACCTGTTCATCGGCGCACTCGTCGGCGGCGCAACGGCTTCGTTGCTCATCGGGGTCTTCGGGGTCCCGATGCTGGGAACCCCCGCCTCGCTGGCATTGGTCATCGCGCTCCTTCTGCTGGCGTCTCTGGGCGTGGGCCTCGCGATCGCTGTCGTGTCCGATTCCGAGCGTCAGGCGGTGCAGCTCTCGCTGTTGGTCCTGCTGGCGTCCGTGTTCTTCAGCGGGTTCGTGCTGTCGATCCAGGAGTTCACGGTGCCGGTACAGGCCATGGCCTTCCTGCTCCCGGTAACGAGCGGCATCCAGCTGACGCAGGACGTCATGCTTCGGGGAACCATCGTCGCGCCCTGGCAGCTTGCCGTCCTCGGGGCGATCGCGCTGGTCACGTCGACCGGCGCCTGGATCGGCCTGCGCCGGAACACATCGCGTACCTGACCGCATCGCATCCTGGACGGTGCCGCCTCCCGGACGGCACAAGAAAGCGAGGCGCCCGCGGGGCGCCTCGCTTGGTGATCGTGCCGGCCCGGATCAGCTCGGGCTCGGAAGCACGCTCTCGGTCGGGCTCATCTCCGGGCTCGTTTCCGGGCTGGTGGCCGGTGAGGCCTCCGGCATGAGCGACTGAAGGTCCGGCACGCTCGGGAGTCCGCTAGCGCCAGGGCTCGAGTTGCAGGCACCAAGCGCCAACGCCGCAGCGGCGACAAGCAAGGCGACTCGCTTCTTCATAGGGTCGTGTCCTCCAAAGGTCCGGGGGTCCACAGCACCCTAGAGGCGGAGCCATGGGAAACGCGGTGCACGTCAGCGATGAGAGGTGACAACCGGCTATCGAACCCGGCGACGGTCCCCTGGGCACCTGGACCAGATCCGGACCGCTTGCAGAGTTGCAAGGCGGCTGCAAGGCACCCCGGCCGGCGCTCGCACCATCTGTCAGGCCATCGCCGGGATGATGTCGCGACAACGCATCGAGAGGACTGACATGACAGACCGAGAGACGGTCGTCGTCAAGGACGGCGGCGGGTCAGGAGCGGGGATGATCCTCGGGATCCTGGCCATCATCATCGTGGTCATCGCTGCGATCTGGTTCTTCGCACTGGGACCCGGGACCGGAACGGAGACGAACGAGTGAACGTCAACGTCGAACTGCCGTCGGTCCGGCCCAACGCTTCATGACTCGATGATCGTCGCGCGGCGACGATCGTACCGACGAGTTCCGTTCCCGACGGAGCTCGTCGCGCCACGCCCGGAGCCGATGACATATCGGGCGTTGTCCGTCACCATGTCATCACCCAGGAGGTGGCCATGAGCACCCAGCCGCTCGTGCTCGTCGCAGACGATGAACCACGGATCACGAAGCTCGTGTCAATCGCCCTCGGTGAGGAGGGGTTCCGCGTCGTCACCGCGGGCAGCGGCGAGGAAGCCCTGACCAAGGCCGAGGAAGCACGGCCGGACATCGTCCTGCTCGACATCGTCATGCCGGATCTGGATGGCATCGAGGTGATGCGGCAGCTGCGCGAGCGGCGCCCGGTGGCCGTCATCCTGCTGACCGCCAAGGGCTCCACGTCCGACAAGGCCAAGGGACTCGACCTCGGCGCCGACGACTACATCGCCAAGCCGTTCCATCCCGATGAACTCGCCGCGCGCGTCCGAGCTGTGTTGCGTCGATCGTCCGGCGTCCAGCCGGGCGTCGGCGTCCTCAAGTTCGACGACATCGAGATCGACCTCGAACGACGGATGGTCACCCGCGACGGTGATCTCGTTCATCTGTCGCGGACCGAATGGCTCCTCCTCCAGCACCTGGCGGCCAACGCCGGCAAGGTCGTCCTGCATACGGAGTTGCTGACCAAGGTTTGGGGTCCGGAATACCGCGACGACCTGCAATACCTGCGGGTGTGGGTGTCGCGCGTCCGTCGGAAGCTGGGTGCGGAACCGGGTGAACCTGGCCGGATCAAAACGTTCCAGGGCATCGGCTACCTGCTCGACGTGGAGCCACCAGTGCCGCCCGAGACCGTCGCGCCGCCCGCCGAGGAACCGACCGCTCTGATCGGCTGAGGCCAGTCTCCAACGCCAACCGGCGGATGCGCGCGGCACCGTCGGCGGGCGGGTTCCGGCATCCCGGCTACCATCCGCCGATGCACCGCTCGCGCCTCGCTGTCCTGGCCGCCGCCCTCACGATCGCGCTCGCCGCCTGTGGGTCGACCGGCTCGACCGCAACGCCGTCCCCCACCCCGGGCCAGCCGAGCGCGGTCACCCCGAGCGGCCCGGTCGCGACGCCGGTCGCCGGCTCGGCGTCACCGGTCGAGAGCAGCCGAACGCCGTCCGTCGACGCGTCGAACGTGCTCGCCGGTCTGAACGCCCCGGTCGACGTGACCAACGCCGGCGACGGGAGCGGTCGCATCTTCGTGGTCGAACAGGCCGGCCGGATCCGGATCGTTCGCGACGGACAGCTCCTCGATCGGCCGTTCCTGGACATCACGGATCGGATCGCCAGCGGTGGCGAGCGCGGGCTGCTGGGACTCGCCTTCCACCCGGACTACCCGACGGACCCGCGCCTGTTCGTCGACTACACCGATCGCGACGGCAACACGGTCGTCGCCGCGTTCACGGTGACGGCATCCGACCCGGACATCGCCGACCCGGCCAGCGAGCAGGTGATCCTCCAGGTCGCTCAACCGTTCAGCAACCACAACGGCGGCGCGGTCGAGTTCGGATCGGACGGGATGCTGTACATCGGGCTGGGCGATGGCGGATCCGGCGGCGACCCGCAGGGCAACGGCCAGAACCTCGGCGTGCTGCTGGCCAAGATCCTGCGGATCGATGTCGGCGTCCCGTCCTCGTCGACACCCTACGCGATCCCGGCCGACAACCCGCTCGTCGGCGTGGCCGGAGCGCGACCCGAGATCTGGCTCAGCGGCCTGCGTAATCCGTGGCGGTTCCGGTTCGATCGGACGACGGGAGACCTGTGGATCGGCGATGTCGGTCAGGGCGCCTGGGAGGAGATCGATGTCGCCCGGGCCGGCCGGGGCGGGTTCGACCTCGGCTGGAACACGATGGAAGGCTTCCACTGCTATCGGCCGGCCGACGGTTGCGATCAGACCGGGCTGACCCTCCCGGTCGCGGAGTACGGGCATGATCAGGGCTGTGCCGTGATCGGCGGCGTGGTGGTCCGCGACCCACGACAGGGAGCGCTCGACGGCCGGTACCTGTTCGGCGACGCCTGCTCGGACGACCTCTGGATGCTCGACCCGACCGATGACCAGCGACAGGAGCCGGTCCTGCTGCTCAAGCTCGGGCGCAGCCTCAGCGCCATCGGTGAGGGGGAGGACGGGACCGTCTACGCGACGAGCCTGGGCAAGGGCGAATTGCTCCGGATCACCGGCGGCTAGCGTGCGGCGGTAGCGCGGCCGTCAGAGCGCCAGCGGGTCCGTCAGAGCGCGAGCGGGTCTGTTTTGTCCGGATCGATCCCGAGTTCCTTGACCGCCTTGGCAGCCTTGGCCGGGCTGATCGCTCCGCAGCGGGCGAGCCCGACCATCGTGGCCGCAGCGATATGCGGCGGATCGATCTCGAACAGGGTCCGCAGGTTCTCGCGCGTATCGCTCCGGCCGAAACCATCGGTGCCCAGAGCGGTGTAGTGCGGCGGCAGCCAACGGGAGACCATGTCCGGCAGGGTCTTCATCCAGTCGGTGGCCACCACGATCGGGCCACCTTCGTGGGGCAGGACCCGGCTGACGATCGGCACCCGCGGGGTCTTGGCGTCCGGGCGGAGCCGGTTCTGGCGTTCCGTCTCGAGGCCGTCCCGGCGCAGGAGCGGGAATGACGGCGCGCTGTAGACCTCGGCGGCGACCCCGAACCGTTCGGCCAGCACGTCCCGGGCCGCCAGGACCTGCTGCATGATCGAACCCGACCCGACCAGTCGGGCCGGATGGGCATCCCGACCGACCTTGGGCGCGGCGGCGAAGCGATAGATCCCGCGCAGGATGTCCTCGTCGGTCACGCCGTCCGGACGCGGCGGCTGGGCGTAGTTCTCGTTGTAGATCGTGACGTAGTAGAAGACGTCCTCGGGCCTGGGCCCGTACATCCGCTCGATCCCGTCGCGCACTACGGCGGCCAGCTCGTAGGCGAACGCCGGGTCGTAGCCGCGCACGTTCGGGATGGTCGAGGCGAGGACGTGGGTGTGTCCGTCGTCGTGCTGGAGACCTTCGCCGGTCAGGGTCGTTCGCCCGGCCGTGGCCCCCATCAGGAAGCCGCGACCGCGAGCGTCCCCGAACGCCCACATCTGGTCGCCGGTCCGCTGGAACCCGAACATCGAATAGAAGATGTAGAACGGGATGACCGGCAGCCCGTGCGTCGCGTAGGACGTGCCGGCGGCCTGCAGGCTGGCCATCGAGCCGGCCTCGGTGATCCCCTCCTCGAGGACCTGTCCGTCGATCGCCTCGCGATAGGACAGGACGAGATCGGAATCGACCGGCTCGTAGCGCTGCCCGAGCGCGGCGTAGATCCCGACTTCCTTGAACAGAGGGTCCATCCCGAAGGTCCGGGCCTCGTCCGGGATGATCGGCACGATCCGCGGGCCAAGCTCCGGATCGCGGATCAGGTTGCGCAGGATCCGGGCGAACACCATGGTCGTCGAGACCGGGGTGGTGCTGCCGGCCGCGAACTCGGCGTCGACCGCGGGGACCGGCGCCGGGAGGGCGGGCGCCCGCACGACGCGCTTCGGCAACGGACCACCGAGCACCCGCCGGCGCTCGTTGAGGTAGCGGATCTCGTCCGAGTCGGGACCCGGGTGGTAGTACGGCGCGTCCTTGAGCGTCTTGTCCGGGATCGGCAACTCCAGCCGGTCGCGGAAGATGCGCAGTTCCGCCTCGTTGAGCTTCTTGGCCTGATGGGTGATGTTCCGGGCCTCCACCCCGGGACCGAGGGTCCAGCCTTTGACCGTATGGGCGAGGATCACGGTCGGCGCACCGGTGTGCTCGGTCGCGGCCTTGTAGGCGGCGAAGACCTTACGGTAGTCGTGGCCGCCGCGGCGGAGCTTGGCGAGGTCGTCGTCGGTCAAGTGTTCGACGAGCTTGGCCAGTCGCGGATCCGGCCCGAAGAAGTGCTCCCGGATGTATGCCCCACCCGCGACCGAATACTTCTGGAACTCGCCGTCGAGCGTCTCGTTCATCCTCTGGACCAGGAGCCCGTCGACATCGCGCGCCAGCAGGTCGTCCCATTCCCGGCCCCAGATGACCTTGATGACGTTCCAGCCCGCGCCGCGGAAGGCCGATTCCAGTTCCTGGATGATCTTGCCGTTGCCGCGGACCGGGCCGTCAAGCCGCTGGAGGTTGCAGTTGACGACGAAGGTCAGGTTGTCGAGACCTTCCCTGGACGCGACGTGGAGCGCACCGAGGGACTCCGGCTCGTCCGTCTCGCCGTCGCCGAGGAACGCCCAGACGCGCGAGGTCGACGTATCCAGGAGGCCGCGGTTCTGGAGGTAGCGGTTATAGCGAGCCTGGTAGATGGCGCTGATCGGACCAAGCCCCATGGACACGGTGGGGTATTCCCAGAACTCGGGCATGAGCCGCGGATGGGGATATGAGCTGAGCCCCGGGCTGGGCGTCGTCTCGCGCCGGAAGTGGTCCAGCTGATCGGCGGTCAGGCGCCCTTCGAGGAACGCCCGTGCGTAGATCCCTGGCGCGGCGTGGCCCTGGTAGAAGATCTGGTCGCCGGTGCCGCCGTCGTCCTTGCCCTTGAAGAAGTGGTTGAACCCGACCTCGTACAGGGTCGCCGCCGAGGCATAGGTCGCCAGATGGCCGCCGATCCCCGAGAACTCGTTGTTGGCCCGCAGAACCATCGCCACCGCGTTCCAGCGGATGAGTCGCCGGATGCGCCGCTCCATCTCCTCGTCGCCGGGGAAGTCCGGTTCCTGTTCCGGGCTGATCGTGTTGATGTAGCGGGTCTGGGTCAGCGGCGGCAGGCCGACCTGGAGCTGGCGGGCGCGCTTGAGCAGCTTGTAGATGATGAACCGCGCCCGAGCCTCGCCTTCGTCGGCGACGACCTGGTCGAGCGACGCGAGCCAGTCGTCGGTCTCGTCGGGATCGATGTCGGGGAGCTGGTGCTTGAACTCGTCGAAATACATGTCGGTCAGCCCGGTACGAGTCGGAGGGTGGTGTCGAGGATCCCGGGAACGAGCATGGAGTTGAGGTCCACCGACTCGCCCGCGTACTTGCGGACCAGGGCGTCGCTCGTGCGGCGGACCGAATCGGGATCCGTGGCAGGTTCCGCGATCGCCGCCAGCGCCCGGCCGCCGACATGGATCGTCACCGCCGGGTGCGCTCGCGCCTCGCGGTACCAGCGGGCGGTCGAACCGTTGACCGAGCGGACGAAGGCATCGAGACCGTCGACCACGACCCAGATGATCGTTCGGTGGGTGCCACCGGCGGGCGCTTCGGTCTCGATCTCGATCTCGGCGGTCTCGTCAAGCAGGGTGAGTTCGGGGGCTGGGAACGGCATGGCCGGAAGGGTATCGCACCTAGGCCGGATCCGACGGTATCGAGAAGGTTGCGCTGCTGTACGCTCCATCCATGCAGCGCTACGGGCCGGGTTCAGCCTTGATCATCGTCGGCGCGAACGGCGAGGACGGCTACTCCGGGTTCACGATGGGCGATCCCGTGTCGGGCGAGACGGTGGCGCCGAAGTCCTGACCGTCGTCACCGTTGGCTGACATGTCCGTTTTCGGCTCAGAACCTACGGCCTCGTCGAAGGCGATGGGCACGGGCAGGTGCTCGCGCATCGCTGCCTCGATGGCGTCCTGATAGTCGCGCCTAGCTTGTTCGGCGTCCTGCTGCGCAGCCAAGTGATTCGCGCTGCCTGGCTCAGAACGCTCTCTCCTTCGCTCGGCATCCCGCCAGCGAGCGAGCGCCTCCTGGGCGATGACGCGGTATGGCATGAAGCGGCCCCGATCGCCAACACCGCGTGACGGCGAGGTGCGCAGTCGTGGGGCGCGGTGGTGGGTCACGCTGACAGTACACCAGCCCATGGGCTTCCGCTGCGCCGTTGTCACGACAATGAAGCGTGCCCCGGCGGATGCAGATCGCCCGCGTACCTTCGGACGCGTTCTGCTATTTGCCCACAGCCATGACGGAGGACCCGGACATGCCAAAGAAGGCCTGGAGCGATAGACGCGAGCGACAATACGAACACATCAAGGACTCCTACGAGGAGCGCGGAGTCAGCGAGGATGAAGCTGAGGAACGGGCAGCCCGGACCGTCAACAAGGAACGATCCGAAAAGGGCGAGACCAACGCACAGAAGGTCAAGCGTTCGTGAAGCTCCCGATTGACCGAGGGGCATCCGCCCAGCAACCTAGTGATCCGACCCTCGTTCCTCGGGGGGCGGGCCAAGAGCGCGACCTACCTCGCGCAGATTGCGGCGGACCGGCAGCGTGAACCACAGGATCACGATCAGGCCGGCGGCGATCGACGCTGCGACGAGCCCGACGAGGCGCCCGAAGACGACGTCGGTGACGAGGAACGTGACTGCGGTGATCGCCAATCCGAGGGATACCGTGCCGACCAGCAGTAGTTGGTTGAAGGTCCGGAGCATCTGTTCCTTGTCCGGGGCGCGGAAGCGGACCCGATGGTAAGTCGTGGGTGCGATCAGCACGATGGAACCGACAGCCGTCGCGAGAAAGGCCACGAAGTACAGGCTGCGCTCCAGGTCTGAAACCTCGGCGAACCCGGCCTGGAACGGCAGGATGAGGAGGAATGCGAACAGGACCTGCATGCCCGGCAGGGCCACTCGGAGTTCGTTGAGCAACTCGATCAGCTCACGGTCGACCCGCTCCTTGCTGGTCTCGCCGGGCCGCCCGTCACTCACTGATCGCGCTCCTCTCGCCATCCTGGGAAGCATCGTCGTTGTAGCTGGCGATCCGCATCTGCCAATTTCACCCGGACTGGGATTGCTGGCGCGTATCAGACGAGGCGCAAATGGTTATACCGCCGACACGACCACACCCATGCGTCTGGCACGGGTGTAACCGGGGTTGTCAGATGCTCGATTCCAACCACGACGCAGGAGGAGATATGACCGAGCGAACGACGACCTCGCTGGACCATCGCGACCAGTTGGACCATCCCGACGAGATCCGATCGACCGACGCCGAACGTCGGGACGGTCGACCGACGGGCGACGACGATTCGGATCTGAAGCCCGGGATCGAGCCCGACGACGCTCCGACCGTCGCCCCCGAGGAAAAAGGTGGGTCGCCATCGACTGAGCATGCGCCCGGCGGCGACCTCTAGGCGGCGAGTAGGAGGACAGACCGATGGCGGAACTGAGCACGAAGAAGCGGGACGCCGAGCCGAAATCCGATTTCGGACTGCCGGAACAGCGGAAGTACCCGATGCCTGACAAGTCGCACGCCCGCAACGCCAAGGCGCGTGCCTCGCAACAGAGGAAGGCGGGCAACCTCACCGCCGCGGAAAAGGAGAAGATCGACGACAAGGCGGACACGGTCCTCGATCGATAGGCTGATGCATCGTCAGCCGGTCATGGCCAGGCGGACGATGACACCCAGAGCGACGACCGACGATGCAGCGACCCAGCCGGCCTGCGACCGGCCCGGTCGTCGGCCGAGGTAGCGCCCGCCGGCGATCACGATCAACAGCAGTGCGCCATAGAGCAGGTGGAGCGATTCTGTCGGCCCGGCGTGGATGAACGCCGCGACGCCGGAGAGAGCGGCGAGGGCGGCCAGCGGCAGATCGAGGAGGATCGAACGGTCCAGCCATGGTTGGACGCCGACATCGAACACGAATCCAGCGACCGCGATCAAGCCGGTGGCGAGGATCGCGGCGGCGGTAATTGTCGCGAAGATGAAATGCAGATCGAAGATCCGGCGCCTCCCTGGCTTGTACGATAGAGCCCCGAGGACTGCCGGGTAGCGGCCCGAGTCACGTGGTAATCAATGGATCTGATTCGTTCGTACGGCGCGATCGGCGTCGCCCTCGTCGTCGGCCTCGCCTACTTGCTATTCCTGGCCCCTGGCACCCTCCCGGGTGCTGCTGGCTCCGACCAGGTCGTTCAGAGCGACGCCGGGCGGAACCTCTACCTGCAGAGTTGCGCGGCGTGCCATGGGCCGGGGGGTGCCGGCACAACGCAAGGACCCGCGCTGATCGATAGCGGGGCCGCGGCTACGGATTTCATGCTCCGGACGGGCCGGATGCCGTTCAGTCCCCCCGCGGATCCCACGCAGCGACGTGAGCCAGCCTTCACAGACGAACAGATCCGCTCCCTCGTTGCCTACGTCGGGAGCCTCGGGGTCGGGCCTGCGGTGCCCGACGTCGTCACCTCCGCTGCAGACATCCCGGCGGGAAGGGCGCTGTATGAGGCGAATTGCGCGCAGTGCCACGGGCCCTCCGGGGCAGGAGTGGCGATCGGCGGTGGAGCGATCGCCCCCTCGCTCGGCCAGGCCGACCCACGGATCGTCGTCGAGGCGATGCGCACCGGCCCGAACGTGATGCCCGTCTTCCCGAAAGGTGCGATCGACGACGACGCAGCGGCCGCGATCGCCTCATACATCGAGTACCTACAGAGGGCGCCATCCCCGGGCGGGATCCAGCCGCCGCTGATCGGGCCGGTCACGGAAGGGTTCATCGCGGTCGTGATCGGTCTGGGCGCGCTCATCCTCGTGGCACGCTGGATCGCGCCGGGTCGGGACAAGCGCGAGCCCGAGGTGGAGGATGATCGACCGTCCGATCCGAACGGACGGATCGAACGATGATCGAGCCGGAGCACGGCGGTCCTGGTTCCGGCTGGCTGGCTCGCCTCGTCGGCCTGCTCACCACCCTCGCCCTGTCGGTCGGTGGCCGGCTCATCGGGCGGCGCACCGGAGCCCATGCGGCCGCGGAGCCGGCGCGACCGTCGACCACCGTCACGGGCCAAGGCGAATCGGCAGATTCGACGCACGAACGCCGAACGACACGTCTGGCGGCGGCAGGCTTCATCGTCGCCGGCGTTGCCGGGATCGCCCTCTTCGGCGTTTATGTCGCCGGCGGCCACACCCAACTCGAAGGTGCGCTGCTGGCCGTCTGTCTCGGTGGTCTGGGCGGCGGCATCGCCCTCTGGTCGCGGGACCTGATGCCGACGACCGAACTGATCGAGGAGCGCGAAGACCTGTCGTCCCCTCCGGGCGACCTCGCTCCGCCGATGACGCGCCGAACGATGCTCCTCCGGTCACTGGCCTTCGGTCTCGCCGGTCTCGGTGCGGCGCTCATCCTGCCCGTGCTGTCGCTCGGACCCTCGCCCGGCGACACGCTGCGGCGAACGTCGTGGCGGCGCGGACTTCGCCTCGTCGATGAGACCGGGATGCGGATCCAGTCCGATAGCTTCGCCGTGGACACCATCGTGACCGCCTTTCCCGAGGGCGCGGTCGGCGTGGCCGACAGCCAGGTCATCCTCATCAGGGTCCCGAACGGAAGCCTTGCGGCATCGACGTCCAAGCTGGCCCCGACACCGCCCGGGTTCATCGCCTACTCCAAGATCTGCACGCACGCCGGCTGCCCGGTCGGGCTCTATCGAGCGAGCGAGCACCAGCTCATCTGCCCCTGCCATCAGTCGACCTTCGACGTGATCGACGGCGCCGTACCGACCTTCGGACCGGCCGTCCGGCCGCTGCCACAACTGCCGATCGCCTTGACGGCCGACGACGGGTTCGAGGCCCTCGGGGACTTCACCGGCCCGGTCGGCCCATCGTTCTGGGACATCGGGCGTGGCGAGGTCAGGCAGTGAGCGAGCGGCAGCAGGATCGGCGCCGACCGACCGAACTCGAGCGAATCGCCACCTGGCTCGATGAGCGGACAGGCTTCGAGTCGATCACCCGGACCGTGCTGGCCAAGGTCTTCCCCGATCACTGGTCGTTCCTGCTCGGCGAGTTGGCCCTCTTCTGCTTCATCATCCTCCTCGCGACGGGCGTCTTCTTGACGTTCTTCTACGTCCCCAGCGCCACGCCCGTGACGTACGACGGGCCGTACCCCCCGTTGCAGGGTAGTTCCGTGTCAAGCGCCTTCGATTCGGTGATGCGGCTGAGTCTCGAGGTGCGTGCCGGGTTGTTGATGCGCCAGATCCACCACTGGACCGCGTTGCTGTTCGTCGGCGCCATCGTCGTCCACTTGTCGCGGGTCTTCTTCACCGGCGCATTCCGTCGGCCGAGAGAGATCAACTGGCTGATCGGGTTCAGCCTCCTCATCTTCGCCCTGGCTGAGGGGTTCACCGGCTACTCACTGCCCGACGACCTCTTGTCCGGCACCGGCTTGCGGATCGCCTATTCGGTCCTCCTCAGCGTGCCGTTCGTCGGGCCGGCGCTGGCCTATCTCGGCTTCGGCGGGGAGTTTCCGACAGTCGCGATCACCAGCCGACTGTTCGTGCTCCACGTCATGCTCCTGCCGGGTCTCTTCATCGGCGGGATCACCGCCCACCTGATCCTCATCTTCGTGCAGCGACATACCCAGTTCCGGCGCCCCGGCGCCACCGAGCGCAATGTCATCGGCCAGCGCTTCTGGCCGAACCAGGCCTTTCGCTCGACCGGCCTGTTCCTCCTCACAGCGGCGATCGTGACCCTCATCGCCGGATTGGTCGAGATCAATCCGATCTGGCTGTACGGGCCGTTCGAGGCGTGGCAGGCGAGTTCGCCCGCGCAACCAGACTGGTACATCGGCTGGCTCGAGGGTGCAGTCCGCCTCGGACCCGCCTTCGAGCCGGTCATCCTGGGGGTGACCATCCCATCCGTCTTCTGGGCCGCGGTCGTGGTCCCGGGCGCGTTGTTCACGGCGGTCGCGCTCTGGCCGTTCCTCGAGGCGTGGCGGACCGGCGATCGTCGGGAACACCATCTCCTCGACATGCCGTGGGATGCACCGAAACGCTCGGCGACCGGTGTGGCGATGTTGACGATCATGACCGTCCTGACCCTGGCCGGCGGCAACGACGTCCTGGCGGCCACGTTCGACCTGAGTCTCGAGGGCCTGACCAACGCGTTCCGGATCCTGCTGGTCGTCAGCCCGATCGTCGCCTGGATCGTCAGCTACCGGCTGCTCGTCGACCGGCGAAGGCGGGACCGACCCGACGAAGATGATCCGAGCGACCGAGGCGTGACGGTCCAGCGGAACGCCGACGGGGGCTTCGAGGAGGTCGAGCCCTCGTGAAGCGAACCGAGGCTGGGCGGCTGCTGGTCGCGATGGCCGCGCTGGTCGCCGTCGCAGGTGGCTGCGCACCGACGGCCGCGACCGAGCAGGGCGCCAGGATTCGTGACCTCTACCAGCTCTTCCTGGGCATCGGGATCGGCGTCGCCGTCCTGATCTGGGTCCTCGTGACTTGGTCGATCATTCGCTATCGGCACCGGTCGGATCGGCCCCGGCAGACCCGCAACAACATCCCGCTCGAGGTTGCCTGGACGGTCGCCCCCGCCATCCTGCTTGTCGGCCTGTTCATCCTGACGCTGCGCACCCAGATCGCGGTCGACACCGTGGCAGCCGAACCAGCCGTGTCCGTGCGGGTCACCGGTTTCACCTGGCAATGGCGGTTCGAGTACGAACACACCCCGGTCACGATCACCGGGACCGCCGACCGGCCGCCCGAGATGGTGGTCCCGGTGGGCGAGACCATCCATGTCGATCTCGTTTCCGCCGACGTGGTCCACTCGTTCTACGTCCCGACGTTCCTGTTCAAGCGCGATGCCATCCCGGGCCGCGAGACAAGTTTCGACTTCAAGGCGACGTCGCCAGGCGTCTACCCGGGCCAGTGCGCGGAGTTCTGCGGGATCGGGCACAGCGTCATGACGTTCACGGTGCGCGCCGTGGACCGCGCCACCTTCGATGCCTGGATGGCGGGTGGCTGGCGCGCCTCGAGTCCACCGTCGTCGAGTCCGGTGACACCGTGACGACCGCGGACCTGACCGTACCTCGCCCGGCCTGGCGGCCCGCTGACGAACCACGCGGACGGCTCGGTGCCGGCCTGATGGAGTGGTTGACCACGACCGACCACAAGCGGATCGGGATCCTGTACATCGTCGCCGCCTTCGGGTTCTTCTTCCTGGCCGGGCTCATGGCGATGGTCATGCGCGCGGAATTGGCGGCCCCAGGGGTGCAGGTCGTCGATCAGGCGATGTACGACCAACTGTTCACGATCCACGGCACCCTGATGATGCTGCTCTTCGGGACGCCGGTCGCGCTAGGGCTGGCGAACTACTTCACGCCGCTCCAGATCGGCGCCCCAGACATGGCATTCCCCCGGCTCAACGCGTTGAGCTTCTGGATGTTCCTCTTTGGCGGGCTGCTGATCCCGCTCGGGTTCTTCACCATCGGCGGCGCCGCAGCATCGGGCTGGACCGGGTACGTCCCGCTGAGCGGTCCCACGTACAGCCCGAGCGTCGGACAGGACCTCTGGATCGTCGGCCTGATCGTGACCGGGATCGCCAGCATCCTCGGCGCGATCAACTTCATCGTGACGATCTACACGCGACGGGCACCGGGCATGGGCATGCTCAGGATGCCCATCTTCACCTGGAACATCCTGGTCACTGCAGCCTTGATCCTGCTGGCGTTCCCGCCGTTCACGGCCGCACTCGCGCTGCTGTTCATCGACCGCAGCCTGGGCGGGGCATTCTTCGATCCGGGCCAGGGTGGCGACGCGATCCTCTGGCAACACCTGTTCTGGTTCTTCGGCCATCCCGAGGTCTACATCCTCATCCTGCCCTTCTTCGGGATCATCACCGAGATCATCCCGGTCTTCTCGCGCAAGCCGCTATTCGGGTACAGCGCGTTCGTCCTGGCGACGGTCCTGATCGCCGGGCTGTCGATCAGCGTGTGGGCCCACCACATGTTCACGACCGGCGCGGTGTCCCTGCCGTTCTTCAGCCTGATGTCGTTCGCGATCGCGGTCCCGACCGGGATCAAGTTCTTCAACTGGATCGCCACGATGTGGGGTGGCGATCTGCGGTTCCCGACCCCGATGCTCTGGTCGATGGGGTTCCTGTACCTGTTCGTCATCGGGGGGGTGACCGGTGTCATCGTCGCGTCGGCCCCGGTCGACTTCGACCTCCAGGATACGTACTTCGTCGTCGCCCATCTGCACAACGTACTCATCGGCGGGACGCTGTTCGCGCTCTTCGCCGGCCTGTATTTCTGGTTCCCGAAGATGACCGGGCGGCTTCTGTCCGAGCGGCTGGGCAAGCTCCACTTCTGGATCTGGGTCGTCGGCTTCAGCCTCACCTTCCTGCCGCAGTACCAGCTCGGCCTGGACGGGATGCCGCGGCGGATCGCCGATTACGGCGCGGCCACCGGGTGGCAGGTGCTCAACGTCGTGTCGACCGTGGGTGCTTTTCTGCTGGCGGTCGGGATCGTGCCGTTCCTGGTCGCGGTCGTGCTCGCCCTGCGCAAGCCAGCCGATGCTCCCGCGGACCCCTGGCGGGCCAACTCGCTGGAATGGGCCACGAGCTCGCCGCCACCCGAGCACAACTTCCGGTCGCTGCCGCCGATCCGCTCGGAACGCCCCGTCTACGACGCCCGCGAGGGCGGCGGCCAGGTCGCCGATCCGTCGACGCCCCAGCCGTCCGTTCGATCGGCGACCCATCGTGGCCTGCCGCCGTCGAGATACGGCGAGGAGGTGGGGTTCTTCCTGCGCAGCTTCGCGTTCGCGGCCGTGATCGGGATCGCGTACTGGCTGCTCACCTATGAAGTCGCGGGATCCGCACTGCTCGTCGCCTTCGCCATCGCGGTAGGCGGCCTCGCGGTCTATCTCATCCGGGCGCTACCCAGAGCAGGAGACGCGGACAACGCGGACCGGGCGACCGACCCCGCCGTCGTCCCACAGGTCGAAGGGCCGTTCGGCGATCCGAACGGTCGCTTGCCGGGCCCATCCGGTGCTCCGCTGGTCATCGGGCTGGGGGTGGCCGTCGTGGCCCTGGGACTGGTGTTCACCCCGGCACTCATGCTCGTCGGCGCGGCGTTGGCCGTCGCCGGGGGACGCGACTGGCTCGTGGCCGTGGTCCGCACCGGACAGGCGGCGCAGTGAGCGAGCCGTCGGTCGCCGTTTCGACCGTCGCCTCGTTCGCGATCGCCCTCGCGGTCGGCTGTGCCCTGTTCATCGGGTTCGACATCCTCGTTCGGGGCCATCGCCAGGAGATGCCGATCATGGAGGTCGTCTGGCCCGTCACCGGGCTGTACCTGGGACCCTTGGCCATCGTCGGATATCGGCGCTGGAGCCGGCCACGTGGCGCCCTTGCCAGGGATCGGTCGATGCCGGTCGCGACAGCCCTCGCAGTGACCCATTGCGGGGCCGGTTGCACCCTCGGCGACATCATCGGCAGCACGCTTGTGTTCGTACTGGCGCTGTCGATCGCGAGCCTGGCCCTTTGGCCGGAACTCGTCATCGACTTCACCCTGGCGTTCTCGCTCGGGATCGTGTTCCAGTACCTGACCATTGCCCCGATGCGCGGTCTCGGCGTGCGCGACGGCCTGGTGGCTGCGTCGAAGGCCGACACCCTGTCGCTGGTCGCCTTCGAGGTCGGGCTGTTCGGCTGGATGATCCTCGTCCAGCTCGTCATCTTCCCGAACCACGTCACCCCAGACGGACCCACGTTCTGGTTCATGATGCAGATCGGCATGGCGCTTGGCTTCCTGACCGCCTATCCCGTCAACTGGTGGCTGATATCACACGGGATCAAGGAACGGATGTGACCGCAACGCCCAGGCTATCCTCCTCCGCGAGCCTCGCTGCACAGCGCGGTCGGCATGAGTGTCGGATCCTGGCAACGTCCCAAGAGGAACTCGATCGGATCTGTTCGACCGGATGCCCTCCTCGCAAGACGCCTGCAACGATCGGGCCAGCCGGTCAGGCGGGGATGTGATGCGGCAGCGCCTACCGTGACGCTCGGCGGCGCTCCATCGTGCCTGGTGCACCGGACGTTGACCTGAGCCCGGCCCAATCCAGGGGCCGGGCTCCTCCAGATCACCACGCCCGCTGGCGCGCCCATCGCCCCACGGCGACGCTGATGGCTCCCAGCGCCCCGGCCCCGATCAGCAACGCTCGACGATGGAGCGACAGTTCGAGGAACGGTGACGTGCGACTTGCCGTGGCGTCGAACCGCCCATGGGCGCCGTGGTCGACGTGTTCGTCGAGCGGGCCATCGAGATTGTCCGGTCGGTCGGCGTCCCTGGCTCGGTCGGTCTGTTGCCCGGCATACCCGGTTCGGCCGAGATAGCGATCCAGGAGCCCCGGGAAGAGTCGCTGGCCGACGACGGCCATCAGGGTGGAGCGACCGACGAACAGCTCACGGCGTGGCGCATGGGCCATCGCCACGATGGCTCGCGCCGCGACCTCAGGTTCGAAGATCGGTGGCACCGGCTGGGCACGGTCGGGAAGGCGGCTCCTGACCCAGTCGAACTGCGGTGTATTGATCGCCGGCAGGTGCACGACCGACACCCGAACATGGCTCCCGTCGTGGATCAATTCGCAGCGCAGCGAATCGGTGAAGCCGACGATCGCGTGCTTCGTCCCGCAATAGGCGGACTGGAGCGGGATCGATCGGTACGCTAGCGCCGAGCCGACCTGGATGATCACCCCAGCGTCGCGTCGGGTCATCCGCCGCAGGGCCGCCAGGGTGCCATGGATGTAGCCCAGATAGTTCACTTCCGTCACCCTCCGATATTCATCGGCGGTCGTCTCCTGGACCGGAGCGAACACGGACTCCATCGCGACGTTGACCCATGCATCGATGGGGCCGAGTTCGAGCTCGACACGTTCGGCTGCAGCTTCGACCGCGTCTGCATCGGCCACGTCCAGATCGAGGATGAGGGCACGCTGGCCGCTGGCTCGGACCTCTTCGGCTGCAGCGGCCAGGCCGGCCGCTCCCCGGGCGATCAGGCCGACGTCCCATCCGTCGTCGGCGAATGCCCGCGCTGTCGCTCGGCCGACGCCGGCCGATGCTCCGGTGATGACCACGATCATCGCGATCCCTCCTTTGGCGTTGCCGGCTCCACGGACACATCCAACTCACCGTCGATTCGCTCGATGGCGACATCGGTGCTGCCGCCGACACGGCGAAACACGAGGTCAACCGAGGCCGAACCGATGGCGAGCCCTCGCATCCGGACCTCATCGAGAAACTCGGGCAGCTGCGGACGGATCACCTCCAGCCGCTGCTCGAATGCCGTCGGTCGCAAACCAAGGTTGACGATCAACAGGTAGGGCACGCTGCCGGCCGCCCAGGCTTGCGGATGGCACGCCACCGGATAGCGGACCGGGATGCCGAAGTCAGGGCGCGACATCCCGGCGAAGCACTCAGGGAGGCGCGCATGCTCGAAGTCCCCGGCGGCCGCCACGAGCGAGCCCATGATCCGACTGGCACCGGCGTCGTTGCCATACCGCCGCAGGCCGGCGGCGATCAGGCTGTTGTCATGCGGCCAAACGGTGCCGAGGTGGTACCCGACCGGGTTGTACGCGACGGCATCGGAGGACAGCGTCCGGATGCCCCAGCCGCTGTACATGTCCGAGGCGAACAGGCGACGGCCGATCCGGCCGGCATGGTCGTCCGAGGCGATGCCGGAGAAGAGGACCTGGCCCGCATTGGAACTGACCACGGAGCAGGCCGATCCATCGCCCTGCAGGGCCAGCACGTACGCTTCGAGATCGTCCGACCAGAAGTCACGCTCGAATTGCTGCGCCAGACGGTTCGCCTGTTCCCGCAGCACCCTGGCCCGATCGGCATCCCCGGCCCGCTCGAAGAGCGCAGCCATCCCGGTACGGGCCGCATAGACGTAGCCCTGGACTTCGGCCAGCGCGATCGGCGGTCTGGCGATGCGCCCTTCGCCATCGACGATCCCATCGCCCGAGTCCTTCCAACCCTGGTTGGCCAGACCGCCGTCCGACGTGCTCGCGTAGCTGAGGTAGCCCCTCGAGTCGGCATCCTCGCGCTCATCGATCCAGTCGAACGCACGCGCCACGTTCTCCTCGAGCTCGTGGAACAGATCCAGCGAGCCGGTCCAACGCGCGTGCTCGACCAGCAGGATCAGGAAGAGCGGGGTCGCGTCGACCGTCCCGAAATATGGCGTCTGGGGGATCCGGCCCAGTCTCGCCAGTTCACCGACTCGCAACTCGTGAAGGATCCTGCCCGGTTCCTCGTCGCGCCAGTCATCGACCGTGGTCCCTTGTCGCCCGGCCAGCAGCCGGAGCGTTCCGGCTGCGATGGACGCGTCGTAGGCGAGCATCTGCATCGCCACGATCAGTGAATCGCGACCAAACAGGGCCGAGAACCACGGCAGGCCGGCGCCGATATACGTGTGTCCGTCCAAGCGCGTCCGGAGCAGATCGACGTCAGCCAGGGACCGCTCCATGACCGCATCGAACGTCGGCGAGTCCGTTTTCAGGGACACGGTCCAGTCCCCCCCGCCGATCCACCGGTCGCGGTCCGGTTCGCGGGTTCCCTCGGCTGAGGCGCGGTCGTGCTCTGGACGACTTGGGCCACCCTCGACGGGCGGAGCATCGTCCGGGACCGCCTCGTCCATGGCGAAGACGACGCGGATCCGGCCACTGCCACGACCCGATACGGGGAGATCGATCGAAACCTCGCTGCCATCGCGTGCGCTGGGGGTCGGCTCGAACTCGGCCGTGAGCACGCGCCTGACGTGGTCACGTCCATCGAACGCGAGGACCAGGCGACCGTCCTCGAAGACCGGCTCGTGCCGCGTCCCGGGAGGTTCTTCGAGAAGACCACGGATCTCGAAGATGTCCCGGAACCCGGCGGCGATCCGGATCCGGACGTTCAGCTCGACATCGTCAGGGTCGCGGTTGGCGACCTCGATGACATCCGTCAGGGAGGCGGCTTGACCGTCCAGTGTCCTCGTCCAGCGGAGCGACAATCGATCCTTGCCGATGGAGCGGCCATCATCCAGGTCGATCTTCGGATTGGTCAGCTCCAGGATAGCCTCACGACCGGCGGCCGCCGTCGCAGCCAGCGGCTCCGGAGCCGTCCCGAGGATCTCGACCTCGTAACCGGCCAGGAATTGCGTGTCATGCTGGAACAATCCGTAGCCATGCTCGCCATCCAGCGGGATCTGGCCATCGGGCGGGCACAGGAAGAACGGATCGCCGTCCTTGATGACGACGGCATCGCTGATGCTCCGGACGGTCGAGGCCTGCGACCGCTTGAGGACCTTCCGCTTCTGGTCCGTCTGATCCTCCGGAGCGTGCGTCGAGCGAGAACGCGATGCGACGGCACTCATACCATCTCGCGGATCTTCTGGCCCATGGTCTGGGTTGCGATCGCCACCCGGTCGGGCTGGCCACGGAGCAGCGCCTCCGCGAAGTGGATCGCCTGGTCGCGCGTCGTTCGCGCTGGCATCGGCGCTTCGAGTGGGTCGACCACCGCCTCGATGACGACCGGGCCGTTCGTCCGCAGAGCCGCCTCGACCTGGTCGGGACACGCTTCGGGATCGTCGATCGTGATCCCCGTGCCACCGCACGCCTCGGCCACTTTGGCGAAATCGATCGGATGCAACTCGACACCGTACTCAGGGTTGCCGAGGAAGACCATCTGCTCCCATTTGATCTGTCCCAGCACGTCGTTCTTGATGACGAAGACCTTGATCGGGAGCCCGTACTTGACGGCGGTCGCGAAATCGGCCATCAACATGCTCAAGCCGCCATCGCCGACGATGGCGACGACCTCGCGGTCCGGATGGGCGACCTGCGCGCCGATCGCGTAGGGAAGACCACAGGCCATCGTGGCCAGATTGCCCGATAGTGAGAATCGCTGACCCCGCCTGGCCTTGATGTGGCGAGCGAACCAGGTGGTGATCGTGCCCGAGTCGGAGACGACGATCGCGTCATCGCTGAGTCGCTTGCTGATCTCGGCAACGATCCGCTGCGGCTTCATCGGGCTGTCCATCCGTGCCTCGCGTTCCGCCATGAGATCCCACCACTCGGTCATCCCTTGTTGCGCATGCTCCAGGAAGCCTCGATCCGTGTGCGCCCGGATCTTCGGAGCGAGCGCTTCCAACGATCGCCCCACGTCCCCGACCAGGCCGACCTCCACCGGATAGCGCAGCCCGATGCGACCCGGATCAAGGTCGATCTGGATGGCCCGCGCCCTGCCGGGCTCCGGGTAGAACTCGATGTACGGGAACGAACTGCCGACGATGAGCAGGGTGTCGCAGTCCCGGAGAGCGTCCTCTGATGGCTTCGTGCCGAGGAGCCCGATCGTGCCGGTCGCGAACGGACTGTCGTCGGGGACGACGCCCTTGCCGAGGAGCGGCGTGATGATGGGAGCGGCCAACTTGTCTGCGATCCGTTCGAGCACCTCATCGGCGCCGATCGCTCCCCGCCCGGCCAGGATCGCGACCTTCGATCCCGCGTCAAGGATCTCGGCGGCCCGAAGGATGGCGTCGTCCGCGGGCTGTCCCGATGACCGCGCCATGACGTCGCTGTTGTGTCCCGCGATGTCGCTCTTGGATCGCGGCCCCGCGTCAGCCTCGAGGGACTGCAGATCCGTCGGGAAGCAGATGTGCGCCACGCCGTGCCTGGCTAGTGCCATGCGGCAGGCCAGCGGTGCGACGTTCGCGACGTGAGCGGCGTTCATGACCCGGGTGTTGTAGACGGTGACATCCTCGAAGACCCGGGTCAGGTCGACGTCCTGCTGCTGGGCCGTGTCGATCAGGTCGCTGTAGTGATGACCGGTGATCGCGAGCACCGATGCTCCGTCCAGCTTGGCATCGTACAGACCGTTGATCAGGTGCAGGCCGCCAGGCCCGGATGTCGCCAGGCAGACACCGAGACGACCGGTGAATTTCGCGTACGACGTCGCCGCGAATGCCGCCGTTTCTTCGTGGCGGACCTGGATGAACCGGATCTCGTCCCGGTGGGTCCGCAACGACTCCATGATCCCGTTGATCCCGTCGCCGGGGAGTCCGAAGATCGTGTCGACGCCCCACTCGATCAGGGTCTCGATCAGCGTGTCTGCAGCAGTCCGAGTCATCGTGTTCCTCCTTCGATCAGGGACGCTTCGCCAACGCCACGGGATCGGTCCAGGTCGATCAGGGCGAGGCCGGTATCCGGGTCGTGGCGTCGCCGAAGCTGGGCCGGCGTCTCTGAGATGACGATCTCGAGGGTCGGCCGGACCGCGCCTCCGAGCAGGTGGCCACCGATCGCCGTCCCATCGGATCGGCCGAGGACCACGTGGACGTGGACCTTCGGCTCGTCGGACCCGGCGCCGGCGCGAGTGATATCCCCGACAAGCGACAGGACCTCGACCTGTTCGGTGACCTCGATCTTTCGGTAGTCCCGAGCTTCCAGATCGAACCAGCCGACGGTCACGTGCTCGAACGCGCCGATACCTGTGAGATGCGCAGCGTCCATACCACTTCGGCGTGCGGCGTCGGTCAGGCCGGCGATCGGATCGTCGCCGGGGTCGAAGATCGCCGCGACGACGCGCTGCGGGCCAGAACTCGTAAGGTCGAGGACCTTCATGACTGCCCTCCTCGCTTGGTGTGTGCCGGGTCGTTCCCATCGAGGGCGAACGCCAGGATCTGGGCCGGATGCAGGACCGTGCGATCGGTCGACTGCTCGATCTGTTCCCGGCAACTGAAGCCGCCGGTCACGATGTAGGTGTCACTGGTCGCCCGCCGGACGGCCGGCAGAAGCGCGCGCTCCCCGGCCGCGACAGACACCCGGTAGTGCTCACCGCGCTCGAAACCGAACGAGCCGGCCATGCCGCAGCAACCAGTGTCTGGCACTTCCAGGTCGAGGCCGGTGGCGCGAAGCACGGTCAGTTCCGACTCGAAATCGAGCACGGAACGGTGGTGGCAATGACCGTGGACGATGGCCCGACCTTCGATCCGTGGCGGGCGGTAGCCATCGAGCGAACCGAGATACTCGGTCAGGGTGTGCGTCTGCGCCGCGATCCGCTGGCCGTCGACGTCGCCGTGGAGAAGGTTCAGTGTCTCGTCACGGAAGACCGAGACGCACGATGGCTCGAGCCCGATGATCGGAGTCCCGGCCCGGATCTCCGCCCGGAGATCGCGGAGGATGGCCTTGAGCAGCCCTTTGGCCTGGCCGAGGAAGCCCCAGTCGTAGAGTGGGCGGCCGCAACACAGGGCCCGTTCCGGCACCACGACTTCGCAGCCGGCATCCTCGAGAACGCGGACCGCCGCTCGTGCGACGTCAGGATGGAAGTGATCGTTGAAGGTGTCGACCCACAGGATGACCCGGCGATCGGCTCGCTGGTCGGGAGCGCGAGACGATGCCCAGGCCCCGCCTCGGTCGGCCCACCAGGTCCGGAATGTCTGTTCGGCGAAGCGCGGGATCTCGCGCTCGGGCGCGATCCCACCGATCGCCTTGGCGAGCGTGGCCAGGATCGGTGCATGGGCCAGGCCATTGGCCAGTCGAGGCATCCGAGCGGCGAATCCCGCCCACCAGTGGATGAGCCCCATCGAATACGCGGCCCGTGGTCGGAGGCGACCGGCGTAGTGATGCGCCCTGAACTCCGCCTTGTAGGTCGCCATATCGACGCCGACGGGGCAATCTCCCTTGCATCCCTTGCAGGCGAGGCACAGGTCGAGCGCCTCCGCGACGTCGCCGTTGCGCCATCCACCGTCAAGCTCTCGGCCGTTGAGAAGCTCGAAGAGCAGCCGCGCCCGGCCGCGCGTTGAGTGCCGTTCCTCGCGGGTGACCATGTAGCTCGGACACATCACGCCGCCTTCGTGACGCCGGCATTCCCCGACACCCACACAGCGAAGGGCAGCGTGGGCGAACGAACCGTCGTCCTCGGGGAACCGGAACCAGGTCTTGGGCTCCGGCGGTGCATAGTCGGTCCCGAGGCGGAGGTGGTCGAGGATCGGATCGGCGCGCACGACCTTGCCCGGGTTCATCCGCCAACCCGGATCCCAGATCCTCTTGAGATCCTCGAAGGCGCCCACGAGCTCATCACCGAACATGATCGGCAGGAGCGAGCCTCGGGCCTGGCCGTCGCCGTGCTCGCCCGAGAGGGATCCGCCCATCTCCACGACCAGCTGGGCCGCTTCATCGAGGTAGTCGCGGAAGGTCGCCAGGCCGTCGGCGGTCTCCAGGCCGAAGTCGATCCTGCAGTGCAGAACGCCTTGGCCGAAGTGGCCATACATGTCTGCGTCGTAGCCGTAGCGGTCCCACAACTTCCGGAGTGCTCGGAGATAGTCTCCGAAGCGTTCCGGCGGCGCAGCGGAATCCTCCCAGCCGGGAGCCGTCAGCGGCTTGGTCGGCACCATGGCCGTCGCGCCGAGACCCGATTCGCGAACCTTCCAGAGCTTCGCCTCATCCGCCGGGTCGTCGTACAGCCGGGCGGTGGCGGTCTTGTGACGCTTGCCCAGGGCATCGATGAAACCGTTGGCCTTGTCATCCGACTCCTTCCGGTCACGACCACCGAATTCGACCAGGAGGAACCCCCGTCCGGGCGGCAGCAGACCGAGCGCATCAAGATGCGCGCCGCGTTGACGCACGTCACGGACGAGCTTGTCGTCGAGGCCCTCGCACGCGATGCAACCTGATCCCATGACCGCCGGGATGTCGTCGGCCGCTGCGAAGACATCCTCGTAGCCCACCGCCACGAGCGTCCGACCCTGCGGGCTTTCCACCAGACGGACCTTGGCCTCGAGGACCGTGACCAGCGTCGATTCGGAACCGACGAGCGCCTTGGCGACGTCGAATCCGTGTTCCGGCAGCAGCTGCGGGAGGTTGTAGCCGGAGACCCGACGTGGGATATCCGGGTATCGCGCCCGGATCTCGTCCCCGTGATCGTCGGCCAGCTGTCGCATCGCCGCGTAGATCTCTGCCTGCCGACCACCCGCGGCCATGATCCGGTCGAACTCGCCGGCGTCGGTCGGCCCCACCCGGAACCGGTCGCCTTCGTAGGTGAGGACCTCCAGCTCCAGGACGTTGTCCTCGGTCCGGCCGGCGAAGACCGAATGGACGCCGCACGAGTTGTTGCCGATCATCCCCCCGAGCGTGCAGTGGTCATGGGTCGCGGGGTCCGGTCCGAACGTGAGCGAGTACTTCTCGGCCGCATCTCGGAGCGTGTCGAGGACCAGGCCGGGGCGGACCCGGGCCCACCGCTCCTCCGGGTTCAATTCGATGAGGCCATCGTTGTACTTCGAGTGGTCCAGGACGACCGCCACATTGCAGGTCTGGCCGGCCAGGCTCGTCCCGCCGCCGCGCGACAGGATGGGCACGTCATGGCTCCGGCAGACCTCGACGGCCGCAACGACATCCTCCGTATCGCGCGGGATCACGACGCCGATCGGGACCTGTCGGTAGTTCGAGGCGTCCGTCGAATAGAGCGCCCGACTGCCAGGATCGAAACGGACTTCGCCTCTGACCGCGTTCAGGAGGTCCACGACGAGACGCTCGGCGTCGCCGGCCGGCGGGCGAGGCGGGTGGGACCGCGGCGCGGCGAGATCCGTCGTCATGCGCTGTGCCATTCGACGTACGGCTGGACATCGACCGCCTTGAGTTCCAGGCCCAGCCCGGGCCGTGACCGGTCCGGGGCGATCCGGCCGTCGATGGGTTCGCGGAAACCGTCGAAGAACTGCCGCTCGATCCGAACGTGGTCGTGGAACCATTCGAGATTCCACGCCGGCCTGGCGGCACACATCAGGTGGAGATGGATCGACGGCGCACAGTGCGACGACAGCGGGACCTTGTACGTCTCACACAAGGCCCCGGCCAGCTGGAAACCGGTCGCTCCCAGGCAACGGGTCGCATCCGCCTGAAGGACATCGACGGCGCCGGCCTCGAGCAGCCGCTGGAGATCGAACTGATCCCAGGCGTACTCGCCGGCCGCGACCGCCATCCCCGCTGGTGCACGGTCCCTGAGGAGCCGAAGCCCGGCGATGTCGTCGGAACTGACTGGTTCCTCGAACCAGCTCACGCTCCGTTCGGCGAGCCAGGCGGCGGTGGCCAGGGCCGCCGTCCGATCATGCGCACCGTTCGCATCGACGAACAGCCGGACGTCGCGGCCGATCGCATCGCGGGCGACGTCCACTCGCGCTGGGTCCACGGACGGGTCACGGCCGATCTTCATCTTGACCGAACCGAAGCCATCGGCGGCCCAGCCGCCCAGTTGCTCCGCCAGCCGACCATCGTCATAGGAACAGAACCCGCCGCTCCCGTAGGCCTCCACGGAATCCCTGGCTCGTCCCAGGAGATCGGCCAGGGACAGACCCAGTAGCTTGCCCTTCAGATCCCACAAGGCGTTGTCGATGGCCGAGATCGCCGTGGATCCGATCCCCGGCCGGCCGACGTTCCGGACCGCCCCGACGAGCGACGACCAGGTCCCGGCGATATCCCAGGCGTCTCGACCGACCACGACGGGCCGCAGCGTGTCGACGATGAGCCGACCGGCGGATCCGTCAGCGTACGAATAGCCAAGCCCACGACATCCGCCTGCCTCGGTCTCGACGACGATCATGGTCGTCGCATCCCAGGCGAGTGTCCCGTCGGACTCGGGGGCGTCCGTGGGAACCCGATAGACGGTGACGTCCAGGCTTTCGATGCGGGGGCCTGCCGACGTCATCAGCGGCGGCTGCCGATCGCGGTCGCCACCGGCGTCGGAGCGGTTCCCGTCGTTCGCGGCGGGCGGCCGTCAAGTGACCGTGGCGCGGCGGGGCGAGCCAGCACGTCCGCGGCGCCACTCGCAGCGGCCAGCGGCCAGGCTTCGTCATGTCCCGCTCGTCGGCTGTCGTCCTTCAACGGCTGTGGCACCGTACGCGGCCTCGACGCCAGGACACGCTCGTACACCGCCTCGTAATCAAGGGTCATCCGTTCGGTCGAGAACCGTTCCAGGGCTCGAGCCCTGATCCGCTCGCGGTCCAGCGCGGGAACCCGTTCGAGGGCGGCCCTGGCTTCGATGACGTCGTCCACGAGGAACCCGTCGATGCCCGGCTCGACGATCTCGGGCAAGGCGCCGGCTCGACGGGCGATGACCGGCGTCCCCGTTGCGAGGGATTCGATCGCGACCAGCCCGAACGGTTCCGGCCAGCCACCGAGCATGAGCGTCGCCAGCGAACCCGCCAGGAGCGGATCGCGACCTTCGGGCGGCAGCTCACCGTGGAAGAGCACGGTCCCGTCATCGATGGCCGGCTGGACCAGGCTCGCGAACAACTCGTGCTCCTCGGGCTGGTGAACCTTGGCCGCGATGTCAAGCGGCAGGCCAGTCATCCTGGCCAGCTCGATCGCCTCGGCGATGCCCTTCAATGGCGAGATCCTGCCGATGACGGCCAGGTGGTTTCCGGGTCGGCGACGGAAGGGCATCGATGCCAACGGGAGTCCGTGGTGGACGGTCCCCACCCAACTCAGGTCTGGCTGCCAGCGGCGCTGGTTGTCGCTGATCGCAACCAATGGGATGTCGTCGTATTCGGCCAACAGCTCGAGCAGGCCTGGATCGTCGAGCCGGCCGTGGAGCGTGCTGACGACCGGCGTCGGACAGTGTCGCGCGAGGGCGAACCCGTGGTGCTCGAGATGGGAATGGATGATGTCGAATTGCTCCGCCTGATCCCACACCCGCGCTGCCGTGTGCTGCAGGTGGTACGTGGCATCACCGACGAACCCGCTGTCCCACAGCGCGGCCGGGACGGTCGGCTCGATGGTCCCGGCGGCCTCCGAGTCGCCGCTCGCAAATAGCGTGACTTCGTGGCCGCGAGCGTGAAGCCCTTCGGCAAGCGCCGCGACGACACGCTCGATCCCGCCATAGCCGACCGGCGGAACGGACTTCAAGGGCGGGGCTACGAGGGCGATTCGAAGCGACGTGGGGGCAGGCCGGGGATCCTCAGCCATCGCGAACAACACCTCCGAGCGCGATATCCAGTCGATGGATCGCGTCGGTCGGGTTAGTGCGGAGAACCGTCCGTGAGCGCCCGATGGTTCCATGGGACGCGATCCCAGGTCCCGATCTTCCGCCTCCAACGAGCCTGCTGCCATCATCCCGGGCGCTACTGTCGTTGCGACTTTCTCGCAGATCACGGGCTGACCGGTGCCATGCCGATGACACGCGCTACGATGCCCTGTTTGTCGGACAGCAAGCCGGCCGCCACGATGCTCAGCGCATGACACGATCGAAGTCTTCGACGCCGAACCCTGCAACCTCGTTGATCATCGCGGTGACCGCCGATGATGACCGCTACGCCCCGTGCCGCCACGTCGCGATGGATCTGGCGATCCGGGACGGCGCCCGACTACTGCTCTACGACTGGGACGCCGCCACGGTCCTGGGCGATCCGCTTCCGTCCGACTGGTCGGGCGACGGCACCAAAGAGCGAACGCCACACGACCTCGAGCCACACGACCTCGAGACCGCGGGCCGGGCGCCGATCGCCCGCCAGGTCGAGGAAGCCCTGGCCCGAGGCGTCGACGCGGTCGCATGGCTACCGTCGAAGCCCGGCGCCGAGGCTCTGGCCGACTACGCTCGCGATCGGGGCGCGTCGACGATCGTGATCCCACCAGACCTCCACCCGGCAGGCGCCCTCGAGCAGTTGGCCGAGGGCGATGCCGAGCCCTCCCGGGCGATCAACCGGACCACATCGGCGCGGATTGTCGTCGCCGAAACCGCGTAGCAGGAGAAGCAAGATGGACGACGATACGAAGCCGCTTCCGACAGCGCTACGTGGGCTGATCGGACCCGACGAGACGATCGAGGTGCTGGCCAGGGCTCGGGAGCACCAGGTGTTGGTCACGGACCGACGCCTCCTGGTGGGCAACGACGAGCGCGTGGCTCTACACATCGCCCACCACCAACTGCGCCGCATCCAGTTCGACATCGAACGCCAGCGGCCCGCGACCCTGGTCCTCGTGCCCGAGGATCCCGCCGACGAGCCCCAGGTCCTGTCGGTGCCGCCAGAGCGATATGAGGAATTCGCGAATGCCCTCGTCGTGCTCGGGCGGCGCATCGCCAGCTGATCGAAGACTCAGGAACCGGCGTCGGCGGCTTCGGTCGCCTGATCCAAGTCCGAACTCGGCGTCGTGCGGGTCGCGACGGCCGACTCACCCGTGAGCGGACCCGTATCAGCCGCTCGTCGGAGCGCGCAAGTTCAGACTTGGCGATCGTTCAGGCGTGGATGACGACATCGACATCGCCTCGACTGTCCAGGACCTCGGCACTCGTCCGGCCGCGCCACCGGTGGACCAGGAGGTCGATTGATCCGGCCCCGACGGGCAATCCGGTCACCTTCAGCTGCCCGAGCCAGTCGGGCAGTTTCGGATGGACGAGTTCCAGCCGGCGCGCGCAGGCGTCAGCCCGCAGCCCGAGCATCGTCGAAAGCAGGAAATACGGCGACGCCGCAGACCAAGCCTGTGGCGAACAGGCGACTGGGTAGGCGACCGGGGCACCGACTGTCCGTCGATCGAAGCCGCAGAACAATTCGGGCAGGCGGAATTCCGGGAACCACTGCGCGGATTCGATGAGCCGACCAGCCAGCAGGTTCGCGTCATCGGGCGAGCCGGTCCACTTGAATCCGGCGGCGATGATGGCGTTGTCATGGGGCCAGATCGACCCGGTGTGATAGCCGACCGGGTTGTAGCCGGGCTGACCGGCAGCGTACGTCCGGATGCCCCAGCCGGAGAACATATCCGGCTCGGTAAGGCGTTCGGCGACGCGTGCGGCTCGATCGCCCGGGACGATCCCAGTCCACAGGGCCTGACCCACGTTCGATCCGATCGAGGCGACAGGTCCCTTGTCACCGTCCAGCGCCGTGGCGTAGAACCTTGCGCGCGGGACCCAGAAAGCGTCGTCGAAGCGACCCTGGATGGAATCTGCATCGGAGTCCAGTCGCGCCGCCAGCTCGGATTCACCTCGGTGGCTCGCCAGGCGAGCCATCGCCCGGCGAGCCGCGTAGACATAGCCCTGGACCTCCGCCAAGGCGATCGGGCCCTCGGCCAGTCGGCCGTCGACGTGACGGATCGAATCACCGGAATCCTTCCACCCTTGGTTGGCCAGTCCATGCTCCGACCGGCGCCAGTACTCGACGAACCCGTCGCCATCGATGTCGGCTGGGCCGTCGATCCAGGCCAGGGCCGCGAGGGCATTCGGCCACAACGCGTCGAGCAACGAGTCGTCGCCGGTCCAGGCGTGCGTCTCGCCGAGGAGGATCAGCCACAGCGGCGTCGCATCGATGCTCCCGTAATAGGCCGCGTATGGAACCTCACCGGTCGCCGCCATCTCGCCGCTTCGGATCTCGTGGACGATCTTGCCCGGCTCCGCGTCGTGGGCCGGATCATCCGAGGTCGCCTGGAGCCGGGCGAGGACGCGCAGGGTGGCCGTGGCCAGGGTCGGACTGAACGGCAACATCTCGAGCGCAGCGATGATGCTGTCGCGCCCGAACAGCGTGGCGAACCAGGGGATGCCTGCCGCCAGGTACGACTCGCCGGGGTCCGGGCCGACGTTGCGCAGCATGGCGAGGTCGGCTTCGGATCGGGCAAGGGTCCCATCGAGGAGCTTGTTGTCGGATCGGATCCGTGCAACCGGGAACGACGGAGGTCCCGACGGGCGCGATCGAACCCGGGAGCTCCGTCGGTCGACGGTCCATGACACGGTCCAGTCGACCGCCATCCGGTGTCCGGGCCGGAGGCGCGCGCGCCACGAGGCGACGACCATTGAACCGGGCCATGCTTCGTCGTCGACGACCGGATCGATGCTGGCGCCGTTCACGTGCACGGTCGTCACTCGACGACGGCCATCGAGCCCGTCGTAGGCGAACTTGACCAGCGCTCCGTCGATGGTCGGCGGTTCGAGCGTGCCACGGCCATCGCGATCATAGCCACGCACCTCGAAGATGTCCGCCATGTCGACCCCGAGGCCGAGTTCGACGAGGATCGATTCGGTCCTTGCCGAAAAACTCTCGACCGCGACCTCCTCGTGGAGCACCCCGTCGATCTTGCGCGTTCGGGTGACGCTCAGCTCCTGCCGGGCGAGGCTCTGGTCGGCCGTCCTCTTGTCGCCCAACCGGCGCATCTCCGGGTTGGTGAGCTGGATCGTCTCCGCATCGCCGTCGCGGCGAGGCCCGCGGAGCAAGGTCAACTGCTGGCGATTCAGCCGGACGATGGAGGACGACAGGATCCGCGTATCGAGGTCGTACAGGCCGAGGCCGCGCGAATCCGGTCGGATGTCGCCACGGGGGTCGGTCAGGAGATAGAGGTTGGCGACCTTGGCGACTTCGACATTGCCAAGATCGGTGGCCGGGATGATCCTGACCGGTTTAGGCATCCAGGGTCCTCGTTGTGCTCGGGCGTACCGGCCCGTCCGGCTCAGCGCAGGGCGACGGCCGCTCAGCCGTCCTGGCTGGCGCCCCAGCTCCGCAACGACGCCATCCGCTGATCGGCCACGATCGTATTGCATCGACCCACGTGAAGTCGATGAACACCGCCTCGTCGGCCGCCTCGATCCGATGAACTGCGCAGAAACGTCTAGCGTGGCTGGCTGGCGAGCCGGCCGCTTCACACAGCTGCCCCGCCCGAGACCCGTCGGGCTACCGGAGAAGGAAGTGACCGCCCTCATCGGCCGATCCGCCCCGCGCGTCGCTGCTGTACGCTCCGTTCATGCAGCGGTACGGGCCGGGTTCGGCCTGATCATCGTCGACCTCCAGAACGATTTCGCCGACCCGGCCGGTGGCCTGTCGGTCGCCGGTGGCGCCGCGATCGTGCCCACCGTGAACCGCGAAGTCGAGATGGCGCGGAACAACGACGCGTTGGTGGTCGCGACGCAGGACTGGCATCCGCCATCGACACCGCATTTCGCCAAGGACGGCGGGATCTGGCCGGTGCATTGCGTGGCGGACACCTGGGGCGCGGCGCTCCATCCCGACCTGGTCCTGCCCGAAGACGCGCCGCGGGTCCGCAAGGGCGCGAACGGCGAGGATGGCTACTCCGGGTTCACCATGCGCGATCCCGTGTCGGGCGAGACGGTGGCGACCGAACTCGAGTCGCTGCTGCGCGACGCCGGGGTCGACCGCGTGGTCGTGGTCGGGCTGGCGACCGACTATTGCGTCAAGGCGACCGCGCTCGATGCGGTCCGGCTCGGTTTCCGGACCCACGTCCTCGCCGATGCGGTCGCGGCCGTCGACATCGCGGAGGGTGACGGAGCCCGGGCCCTCGACGAGATGGAAGCCGCGGGCGTCGGCCTGTGGCGGACGGTGATGCGATGATCCGCGGCGCGATCCGGCTGGCCATCGCCGGGGCCGGCATCAGCTACGCCCTCGACAAGATCCTGGCCGACCAGTCCAAGGGGGCGGAGCCAGAGCCGATCCGGTCGCTCGTCGTCGTCGACGCGCCGATCGAACGGGTCTGGGAGGTCGTCGCCGACATCGAGCGGCAGCCGCTCTGGATGCACGAGATGAAGGCAGTCAGGATCCCGGAAGGCGAAGCGATCGGCGTGGGGCTCGTCTGCGAGGCGGACGTCCGCATCTTCGGGATCACCGTGACCGACCCGGTCCGGATCACCGAATTCGAGCCGCCCCACCGCTATGCGATCAGCCACGATGGCGCGTTCCGCGGGTCCGGCACGATCACCCTCGAGTCCGGCGCGGACGCGACGACGACGATCGTGCGCTGGGACGAGATCCTCATCCCGCCCATCTTCGCCCACCTGGGCGCCCTGGCGATGACGCCGGTCCTCGCGGCCATCTTCCAGGCCGACCTCACCCGGTTCAAGGAGCTCGTCGAGGGCGAGACGGCCGACCGCATCGCATCGGGTCAGGAAGCGGCGAAGTCGGTTCGCAAGGCCAGGCCCCGGGCCAAGCCAGCGACCGGGACCGAGATCGGGACCACGCCCAAGACCGCTCCGTCCGGCGGCTGACAGCGGCTCGTGCGGCTCCACCTGGTCGACGCGACCTACGAGCTGTTCCGAGCCCACTACGCGCCGCGCCCGCCCGTGATCGGCCGCGACGGGATCGTCCTGTCGGGGGTGTCCGGGCTATGCGATCAGCTCCTGTTCCTGTTGCGCGAGCAGGGCGCCACCCACGTTGGGTGCGCCACGGACCGGGTGATCGAGTCGTTCCGGAACGACCTCTATGCCGGGTACAAGTCCTCGGCCGGGATGCCGCCTGAGCTGCTGGCCCAGTTCCCGATCGCCGAGGCCGCCGTCGATGCGCTCGGGATCGTCCTCTGGCCGATGGTCGAATTCGAGGCCGATGACGCGATCGGGGCCGCGGCCTGGCGGTTCGCCGGGGATCCCGCGGTCGAGCGCATCCTCGTGTGCACGCCGGACAAGGACATGGCCCAGCTCGTGGTCGAGGATCGGGTCGTGCTCTGGGACCGACGCCGCGACATCGTCTACGACGATGCCGGGGTCCGCGAGAAGTGGGGCGTGGCGCCGACCTCGATCCCCGACTGGCTCGGCCTCGTCGGCGACACGTCGGACGGCTTCCCCGGGCTGCCCGGCTGGGGTGCCAAGTCCGCTGCGGCAGTCCTTGCTCGCTACGGCCACTACGAGGATGTCCCACCGATGGCCTCGGCCTGGGAGGTCCCGGGCGTCGGCGGTTCGCGGGCGATGGCCCTCGCGGCGACGCTGCGCGATCACTGGGACGAGGCCCTGCTCTACCGCGACCTGGCCCGACTCAGGTCCGTCGACGACGGGGTCCCCATCCGCCAGACCGACCCCGACGAGCTGCGCTGGGACGGCGCGCCGCGGGCCGAGTGGGAGGCCTTCTGCGAGGAATGGGGCCTCGACCGGCTTCGGACACGGCCCCACCGCTGGGTGGCGGACGACTGAGAGTCTGTGAATGAACTCCCGCGCCCCGATCTCGCGTGCGTTGGGACCCTTGATTGGAGCACTTCGACGGACGAACCTCGGGGCATGTGGAGGAAGCCTCGCAGGATCGTGTTACTCGGCGTGGCAGTCGTCAGTGCTGCGTCGAGCCTGTCTGGGTGCGGCGGTATGCCGCTGAGCGAGCAGGCGCCCGCTCCCGCGAGCGTGTGGCTCACCGCGGATCCTGCCGCGCCATCATCACCCGTCGAGGTCGTGATGACATCGCCCGACGATCCTGGGATCCGGCTTGCCCATCACCTTCGTCGCCGGCGAGGCGCTGCGCGGCGACTTCGCGACATCACAGGGTAGCTACGCATTGGCAGCCCTCGGCGGGGCGTGCAGCCTGCCGCTCGTCCTGGGAGCGAACGAGGCCGTTGACGTACTCCTGACCCTGGGGCCGGGCTCGGGCTGCTCCCTCGGCGTGGTGCGGCGGGGGCACCGGGACGACCCCGCCATGCAGAAGCCGGAGGACGAGGACGCAGTCCTTATCACGAACCACAACGCGGGAGCCGAGACGCCGTTTGTCGAGCCCGTGCCTTCGACTGACGGACAGTAGTCCTCGCCGGCCCTGATCGCTCAGGCCGGCTCCACGCGGAGCCGTCCGAATAGGTAGGCGACGGCGGCCACTTCGAGCCAGGCCCGGGCGCTCGCCGCGAATCCCTCGTAGCAGCGCGACAGCCGCCGCCACCGGCCCCGGCGCGCGAAGACGTGCTCGACGCGGTAGAGCGGCGCGATCGGCGTGAAGCCGACCGTCCCCTTGTCCGCCAGCCTCGTGGAACGTGGGCCCGGCACGTCCGCCGCGAACGGTCTGGGCGTCGATCATCACCATCGTCGGCTTGGCGGTGCGTCCTTGTCGGGTGCGGATCCGCTCCGCCAGGCGAGTCATGGCCCTCGCCCAGACTCCGTTCGAGCGCCAGCGCCGCCACTTGCTGCCAGACCGCCTCCCAGGGTGGATAGCACGTCGGGAGGTAGCGCCACTGGCAGCCGGTGCGGGCGAGGAACAGGATCGCATCGACCACGTCCCGGCGCGGGTAGCGCGCGGGCTTTCCCTCGCGCCGATGCGGGTCGAACAGGTCCTCCACGAGCGCCCACTCGATGTCGCTGATCTCGATGACGGCGCTCATGACCGTCATGCTGACGGCCGGGAGTGTCAGGTTCTATGGCACGAATGGGTCAGTTCGTGCGGCCGAGTTCATTCACAGGCTCTGAGGCCCGCGCCGCGCGGTGTCGTCAGGTCTTGATGAGGCCGAGGAGCGTGCCGTGATGGGTCGGAGGGGCGGCAAGGATCCCGAACGCCTTGGGTGGACGCCCGACATCGAACCAGGGGCCTCCGTCGGGCGCGGTGACCATGGCGCCGGCCCGTTCCGCGATCAACCCGGCCGCGGCCACGTCCCAGGCCGACAGCCCGCCCTGCTGGACGAACGCATCGAACCGGCCGTTCGCCACGTAGGCGAGGGCGAGTGCCGCTGAACCCATCGACCGTGAGATCCGGATCGCCTTCCGGACGTTCCGTCCCCGCGATGTCGCGGTCCGCCCGTTGAGCGCCATGGAGATCACGAAGTCGGACAGCCGATCCTTCTCGGACACGTGGACCGGATGGCCGGCGAGCGTCGTCGGACCGTCGGCGGTCGCTGCATACGTCTCGTGCCGGGTCGGGTCGAGGATGACGCCGACGGCCGGGCGACCGTCCACGACCAACGCGATCGACACGCAGAACACCGGGATGCCGTTGGCGTAATTCACGGTGCCATCGAGCGGGTCGACGATCCAGGCCCGGCCGCGGCCTGAGGTTGGCGCCTCGCCCGCCTTGGCCTTGTGCTCCCCGGTCTCCTCGGCGACGATCCCATCGGTCGGGAATCGCTCGCGGATCGCTCCGAGGATGAGCGCCTCGGACAAGTGGTCCGCCTCCGTCACGACGTCTCGCGCGCTCTTGTAGTCGATCTGCTCGAGGCGCTCGTAATGGTCCATCAGGACCGCGCCGGCCCGCTCGGCGAGATCGAGCGCGAAGGTCAGTTCGTCCTGGTAGGTCGAGGCTTCGCCGGTCGACGCGTCGTCGATCGCCGCCTGGGTCACGGCTGCGCGCACTCGACCAGGAGCGGGCGCAGCTCCCCGCCCAGCTCGGTGATCCGCTGGGTGAACGTGATCGTCTGGCCCGGGTCGATGTTCGGGCTGAGCATGAACCCGCCGGTATTGCCCGTCCGGTCGGTCGGATCGGTGATCCGGCAGGTCGTCTGGCCGCCATTGCTCCCGGTGTTCGTCACCTCGAGGGTGATCGTCAATCCGGCGCCATCCGGGATCGCGTCGGTCACCACGGCATCGAACGGGCCGACCCCGGCCAGCAGGAACTTGCCGACGAGCGCCAGCAGGATGACCGACAGGATGACCCCACCGATCGCGATCCCGTGGACCTGGGAACTCGAGACATCGCGCAGGCCGAGCGGATTGCAGCGCTCGCACAGGCCGACGTCGAGCGGGACCGGCGCGCCGCACCGAGCACAGCCGTGGGTCTGGCCGCTTCCTTCGTCCGGAGCGCCGGGGGCTCCCGAGGGGCCCTGCATGGTTTCGGGCGCGGCGGATGGAGCAGAGGCTTGCGGGGTCGTCACGTGCTGATGGTGCCACGAACGGCGCGGAGAGGCGGCGGGAAGGTCGCTGAGCCGCTCCCCGTTGTGTGGCCGCTCCCCGTTGTGGGGCCGCTGCCCGTTGTGGGGCCGCTGCCCGATGTGTGGCCGCTCCCCGTTGTTTGGCCGCTCCCCGTTGTGTGGCCGCTCCCCGTTGTGTGGCCCCTCCCCCGTCGTCAGCGCCCGGAAGTCGGCGAGATGTGCCCCCACGGACCGTTATGTCGAGTTTGTTGCCTCGTCGGTCTGCGATCGGGCTCCCGACGTCCCGAGGCGAACCGGTCGCGAGCTCGGTCGTGCTCACGCTTCGCGCGATCGACCGACTCGAACCCGGCGCCGGGCCGCAAGACTTGGCGTAGTGGTCCCCCGGTGACCGTTGTGCCACATCGACAGGGCAGCAGCCGGCCTGATCGGGTCACGCAGCCAGGCTCGGATCCCTCGCCCATCCATCGGGTACGCGGCGCGCAGCATCGCCCGGTGCGCATCGATACGTGCGCGGCTCGTCCGACCGTCCGAAACGATCACCCAGACCGATGCGGCACCAGCGTCCCAGCCCCGGTCACGCGCGACGTCCCGCCCCAGCCTTCGCTTCTGATCGACGCGGCCAACGAGCTGGTTCACGTCGACGATGTCGGTCTTCAACTCGATCACGAGCATGGCGCGGTTTGCCGGGTGCCACGCGAGGATGTCGATGATCCCGCGCTCGCCGAAGATCGAGAAGGACACCTCGGGCTCGAACACCCATTCGGGATGCACGTCCCGGAAGCGGCGAGCGACCTGCTCGTGGAGGGCCGAGTGCTTCGCATTCAACAGCCGGTCGAGGTCGCCGGCCCGCCAGCGACCCACGAGGTCGACCCTGACGTCGAGCGCCGCCGCAACGCGCCGGACCGACGCGAGCGTCAGCGTCTCGAGATGGCCCCGCTCGATGCGAGACACCGTGGAGGGTGAGACCCGAGCCTTGTCAGCAACGTCCTGCTGGCGCCACCGGCGTTTGACCCGGACCGCTCGGACCACCGACCCGAAACGTTGGTCATCCATCGGCTGAGTGTCGGGCGAGAGACGTATCTGGCGCTCATCGCGTATGGGCGTCCACCTACCTGGCAGGATCGTCTTGGTGGGACCGTTATGACATGTCGTCGCCGGGGCCAAACCCGACTTCGCGCCGATCGGGTCCATGAGGTCCCGAATGTTGAGCGTGGCCCAGGCCTGAGCAGGGCCCGCAACCAGGCCAGAAGCCCCTGGCGGACCCCATATCTCGCCGCCGACTTGCCATAACGGTCCGTGCAGGAGAATCTCGCCAGGTTTGGTCGCGGCGCAGCCGCACACGACGAGACGACGACTGCGGCCGTGGGCGAAGGCGGACGCGACGACGTCTGCCCTACGCGACGACGTCTGCCCTACGCGACGACCGCAGGAGCACGCGACGAGACGCCGGCTGTCGCACGCGACGAGACGCCGGACGCCTGCCCCACGCGGGGCCGGCCGCACGGCCCGGGCGAACGGAGAGTGCCGGCCGCCGGCCCGGGCGGCCGGCCCTCGCTCAGCCGATGTAGACGACGGCGTCGATCGAGATCCGGAGGTTGCGAGGCAGGCCGACGATCGGGGTCGATCGGACGGGTGGTGCGGTCGGGAAGAACTCGCCGAAGAGCTGGTTCAGGGTCCCGAAGTCGTCCGCGCTGCCGAGGAAGACGGTCGTCTTCACTACCCGGTCGAGTCCGGCGCCCGCGGCCTCGACCACCGTTCGAAGGTTGACGAAGGCCTGCCGCGCTTCGGCTTCGAACCCGCCGTCGGGCACCGCTCCGGTCGCTGGATCGAGGCCGGGCTGCCCGGCGATGAAGACCAGGTCACCGGCTCGCACCGCAGGTGAGTAGGGGCCGACCACCTTGGGCATGTCGGGCGATTCGATCGGTCCGTGTGTCATCGCTGCCTCCGTTCGAGCTGCATCGGGTGATGACCGAGCGTACGCGACAGGCCCACCCGCTCGAGTCTCTACCAGCGTTCGGCTGCCTCGACCAGCAGGTCGACATCCGCAGTGGTGCGGGCCAGCACGATCACGTCGTCCGCGCCCGCGGCCTGCCACCGCGCAAAGGTCTCGCGCGGGGCCACGATCCAGGGCGAGTCCGCCAGCGATTCATCGGATAGCCAGTCGCCCTGGAAGCCGACGATGACCCGCTGGTCCTCGCGCCGTCGCCCGGCCGCGGCCAGCGACTCGAGATAGAGCGGCAGGTTCTGCTCGAAGTTGCTGTCGAAGGCGGACCAGCCGTCGCCGATCCGGCCGGCCAGCCGCGCGCCGGCCGGGGTCTCGCCGCCGAGGATGATCGGTGGTGGTGGCACCGGCACGGGGAACGCGTACGCATCCTGGAGCGGGTAGAACGGTGACGGCCGGGTGATCGGCCCACCGGTCCACAACGCCCGGATCACGGCGACCGCTTCCTCGAGCCGGGCGACGCGCCCGGGTGCGTCCGGGAAGTCGATGCCCGATCGCGGCATGCTCCCTGGGCGCTCCGCCGATCCCGATCCCGAGCACGAGCCGACCGCCGCTCGCGATCTGGAGGGTCGATGCCATCCGCGCCACGACCGCCGGATGTCGATTCATCACGTTGAGCACGAACGGACCGACCGTCACTTGCTGGGTCACCGCCGCGGCCATGGACAGGATCGTCCAACTCTCGACGACCGGGACGGTCAGGTCACCGCGACCCATGAAGTGGTCCCACGACCAGATCCCGGCATAGCCGGCCGCATCGAGGCGGCGAGCGCTCTCCAGCCACCAGCCCGGCTCGGCCCGGATCGACCGGATGCAGACGCCGATCGGCAAACGAGGTGCGTCGGCGGGGGCCATCACGGACCGGTCTCGCCATCGGCCGCGGTCACGGGCCGGCCATCGGCCGCGGTCACGGGCCGGCCATCGGCCGCGGTCAAAGCCCCGTCTCGAACAGGCGGATGTCCTCCTTGGCCATCGCATGACCGTCGCCTCGGGTCGGACCCAGGGCATCCAACGCTCCCAGCGAATCGAGATCGGCCGGGAACCGCCCGATGAGGTCGATCACGACGGCCTGGATCCGCGCCGCGTTCTGCTGGAAGACCTCCAGGACGCTCATCGCGTTCACGGCCTCGGTACCTTCGTGGACACCCGCGTCGTAATCGGTGATGAGGCTGATGTTCACGACCGCCATCCCGAGCTCACGGCACAGCCACGCCTCCGGGTACTGGGTCATGTTGATGACCTCCCAGCCCGCGTCGCTGAACCATTTCGACTCCGACTGGGTCGAGAAGCGAGGACCCTCGATGACCACGACCGTCCCGCTTTCGTGGACGTGGATCCCGTGGTCGCGGATGGTGGCGATGGCCAGCTCGCGCAGGACCGGGTCGTAGGTCTCGGCGGACGACAGGTGGGTCACGATCGGGCCGTCGAAGAACGTGTGGACGCGCCCGGACGTCCGGTCGACGAACTGGTCGCAGACCACGAAATCGCCGGGCTTGACCGCGAGCTGGAGCGAGCCGGCAGCGCACGGCGAGATCACGGCCTTCACCCCGAGCGAGCGCATCGCCCAGACGTTCGCCCGGTAGTTGATCTTGTGCGGCGGGATCGTGTGGAGCCGGCCGTGACGCGGCAGGAACGCGACCCGCCGGCCGCCGACCTCGGCCAGGAAGACCGAGTCGGACGGCGACCCGTAGGGCGTATCGACCTTGACCTCGCGGACATCGTCGAGGAGCGAGTAGAAGCCCGACCCTCCGAACACGCCGATCTCCGCGGTATCCGCGTCGTGGACCACGCTTCGCCTCCGTCATCTGCCTTGGGAACAGGCGGATTCTACGATGCCCCGGTCCTGCAGGGACGGTACCAACGGCGGCGTGCGACCGGGACGGTCGCAGGGGCGACACCAGGACCCCCGCCGCTCACCATCCGCAGGTGAGATTCATCACCTCCACACGGCCGCCCGTGGACGAGCGTCTCCTCTGGGCGCGCGACATCCGTTTCGTGCACCGCCTTGCCGCACGCCTCCCGAGCAGTCGCGTGCTCGAACTGGAGACGGGCATCGTCCTGCTGGCACCCGCCGATGTGCTGTCCGACCGGGTCGCCGCGATCGTCGCCGGCGATGCTGAAGTGCCGCCGTACGGCCTCATCGCGGTCGACAGCTCGTTGCCCGAGCGCGACCGGTATCTGGTGGCGATGTCGGCGGCGGTCCAGCTGTCGGGCCTTGCGGAGCGGATCGGGATGGCCCGCTCCACGCACACGGTCCAGACGAAGATGCTCGACTACTTCTTCTCGTTGCGGGCGCTCCACAGCGTGGCCTTCCAGCCGATCATCGACATCGCGAGCGGCGGACTCCACGAGTACGAGGTCCTCTTCCGGCCGGAGATGCCGATGCTTCCGCAATCGATCACGTCCGTGGTCCAGGCGGCGATCAGCACCGAGCGCGGCGTCGAGCTGGATGCCACGATCCTTGAGACCGTGCTGCAGCGGGTCGGGCGGTTCGAAGCCGAACGACGCGAGGCCGGCCAAGCGCCGCGACGGTTCGCCATCAACCTCATGCCGGCCAGCCTCGTCCACCCCGCGTTCGAGGCGAAGACCCTCGCCCTCCGGGTCCGAGAGGTCGGCCTCGAGCCGCAGCACATCACCATCGAATGCACGGAACAGCAATCGGTCGCCGATGTCCGGGCGTTGCAGCGCCGAGTCAAGCAGCTGCGCCGGATCGGGTTCGGGTTCGCCGTGGACGACGCCGGCGCCGGCTACGCCAGCTTCACGCTCATCGCCGCGCTCAGGCCGTCGGTCATCAAGATCGACCGCGAGATCGTCCAGGGCATCGACCGCGACGACGCGAAACAGGCGCTCGTCGAGTCGTTCGTGTCGTTCGGACGGCGGATCGGGGCGAGGCTGCTGGCCGAGGGGATCGAGCGACGCGCGGAACTTCGCGTGCTGACCGAGCTGTCGGTCGACTTCGGCCAGGGCTACCTGCTGGGCAAGCCGGCACCTGAACCGCGCGCCCCACGTCGACTCGACCGAACGCCCCGCCGAACCGCCCGCGCGCCACACCGTCGGACGGCTCGCGTACCATCGAGGGCATGACCGACCCGTCCCCAGCGAGCCCAGGCATCCCCCTCCCCGATCGGATCCGCGTCTTCCTCGACGACCTTCGCTTCGCCACCATCGCGACGCTGGGCGAGGACGGCGCCCCCCACCAGGCCGTCATCTGGTACACGGTCGATGGCGACGAGATCGTCATCAACAGCGCGGTCGGGCGCCGCTGGCCGACCGATCTCGTGCGAGACCCGCGCATCTCGATGTCGGTCGTCGATGAAGACCGACGGGTACGGCTGGGTCGGCTTGAGCGGCAGGGTCCGGATCATCACCGATCAGGCGGCCGCGCAGGCGGACATCGCCGGGATGGCCCGTCGCTACCACGCCGACGAGCCCGGCGAGGCAGAACGGATCATCGCCGAGCAGTTCGAGCGCGAGGAGCGCATCTCGTTCCGGTTCACAGCTACTGCGATCCACGATCATCTCGACGACTGAGGAGGCCCGCCCAATGACCCGCTTCGGCTTGCAGCTCTGGTCCCAGAAGACCGACTGGCCCGGGTTTCGCGACGCGGCATTGGCCGCCGAAGCGGCCGGCTGGGATTCGGTCTGGACCTGGGATCACCTGATGGCCATCTTCGGCCCGTGGGAACAGCCCATCTTCGAAGGCTGGAGCGTCCTCGCCGGCCTGGGGCCGATCACCTCGCGCGTCCGGCTCGGCCTGATGGTCGGGGCCAACACGTTCCGCAACCCCGGGCACACCGCCAAGCTCACGACGACCCTCGATCACCTGTCGGGCGGTCGGGCCGTGCTCGGGATCGGTGGCGCCTGGTTCGAGCGCGAGCACGAGGCGTACGGGATCGACTTCTATTCGGGTTTCGGGGAACGGCTCGATCGGCTGGACGAGGCGGTCATGCTCATGCGCCGCCTGCTCGATGGCGAGCGGTTCAGCCACGAGGGTCGGTTCTATACGTTCACCGACGCGCTGTGCGAGCCGAAGCCGATCCAGGCCCACCTGCCGATCCTGATCGGAGGCTCCGGGCCGAAGAAGACGCTCCGGACCGTGGCCCTTCGGGGCGATGGCTGGAACACGTCCGGGACGGTCGATGAGGTCCGGGGCAAGCTGGCCATCCTTGGCGAGCATTGCGATGCGGTCGGTCGGGATATCGCCACGATCGAGAAGACCGTCAGCTTCCCCATCGTCCTTCGTGATGATCCGGCGGCGGCCGAGGCTGCCTATGCCGTCCAGCTCGAGAACAACGGGATCGACCGAGATGGGGCTGCCCCCGCTGCTCGGTTCACCGGCCGTGGTCGCCGACGCGATCCGGCCCGTATGTCGAGCTCGGCTTCGAGACCGTCATCGTCCGGATGCCGGCACCGTTCGACCACGAGACCATCGACCGGATGGCCGAGGTCGAGTCGCTGCTGGACGGATGACATGAACGTCGTCGCCCTGGCAGGTGGGACCGGCGGCGCGAAACTGGCGCATGGGCTCCAGGCGGTCCTCTCCCCGGGCGATCTGCACGTGATCGTGAACACCGGCGACGACACCGTCCGCCACGGACTGCTGGTCATGCCGGATCACGACGCGGTCCTGTACATGCTGTCGGGCCGCTTCGACGACGAACGCGGTTGGGGGATCGCCGGTGAGACCTGGACCGTGATGGACGCCCTGGCCGAACTCGGGGAACCCGACTGGTTCCGGCTCGGCGACCGGGATTTCGCCACGCACATCGCCCGGAATGCCCGGATCCGGGACGGCGCCACGCTGACCGACGCGGTCCTGGCCCTCCAGGCCGCCCTGGGGATCCCGACCCGGATCCTGCCGATGACCGATACGGCCGTGCCGACCCAGGTCCGGACCGACGAGGGCTGGCTCGACTTCCAGGAGTACTTCGTCCACCAGCGCCAGGCGCCCGACGTCCGCGAGATCCGCTTCGCGGGCATCGAGGCCGCCCGACCGACCGAGGCCGTTGTGGCCGCGCTGGCCGGGGCCGAGGTGATCGTCATCGGGCCATCGAACCCGCTTGTCTCGATCGGGCCGATCCTGGCCGTCCCCGGGATGATCGAGCTGCTGGCCGCCGCCCGATCCCGGGGCGTGCCGGTCATCGCGGTCAGCGGCATCGTCGGAGGCGTGGCGTTGAAGGGGCCGGCCGATCGGATGCTCACCGCGCTCGGGTTCGAATCGAGCGCCCGGGGCGTGGCCGCGCAGTATGCCGGCGCCATCGATGGCTTCGTGCTGGATGCGGTGGACCAGGCCCTCGAGCCGGCCATCGCGGCCCTGGGCCTGCGCACGCTCGTGGCCGACACGATCATGGCGGATCACGAAGGTCGGGCCAGAGTGGCGCAGGCCGTGCTCGAGTTCGCGGCCACGCTCGGAGGGCCGACCGTCGGGTCCGCGGCCACTCCCCGGGGAACCGCCACATGACTTCGATCGCGGCCATCATCCCGGTCGGCACGTTCGAGGGAGCCAAGTCCCGGCTCGGCGATGCGCTCGACGCGGAGGAACGACAGGTCCTGGTCGAGGGCTTGCTGGATCGGACCGTGGAGGCGGCGCTGGCGGTCGATCGGTTCAGGGATGTGGTCGTCGTCAGTCCGGACCGCGCCATCCTGCACCGGGCGGCCGACCTCGGCGCCCGGACCCTCCGCCAGCGAACGCACGGGCTCAACGCGGGCCTGGTCGAGGCGCGGGCCGACGTCGTCGCCGGCGGCGCGGGCGCGATCCTGATCCTGCCGATCGACCTGCCGTTCGTCGAGGTCGATGCCGTCATCGCGGTCCTCGACGCCCTCGGCGAGGCGGAGGCACCGGCGGTCGTCCTCGTCACCGATCACCACGGCACCGGGACGAACACCCTCGCACTCAAGCCGCCCGACGCCATCGAGTTCGCCTTCGGACCGGAAAGCCGGCGCGCCCATCGAGCCGCTGCCGACGCCGCCGGCGCCACGTACGTCGAACTCGCCGGCCCGCTCACCATCGACCTCGACACCCCCGACGATCTCGTGTACGTCGAGTCGATCCGGCAGGAGCGCCTCGGTGTCAGCTGAGCGCTCCGGCGCGGGCGGCCGGACGGGCGCCGTCGATCGGACGATCCGTCTGGTCGCCCTCGACGGCATCCCCGAGATCATCGATGGCGACGACCTCGGCCTGATCATCGGCAACGCGATCCAGCGGTCGGCCGGCGTCCAGCCCCTGACGGTCGATGACGTCCTCGTCGTGACCCAGAAGATCGTGTCGAAGGCCGAAGGCGCGGTCGTCGACCTCACCTCGGTCGAACCCCGGCCGGAGGTCGTCGAGTTCGCCCAACGCTGGGGCCGCGACCCACGTCAGCTCGAGGTCGTCCTGCGCGAAGCTCGCCGGGTCGTCCGGATGGAGCACGGCGTGCTGATCACGGAGACCGCGCACGGCTTCGTGTGCGCGAACGGCGGGGTCGATGCCTCCAATGTCGGGCCCGCGTCGGGTTCGATCGTGACTCTGTTGCCGGTCGATCCGGACGCGTCGGCGGCCGCGATCCGGGCCGCGATCCGTGGCCGCTTCGAGGTCGATGTGCCGGTCATCGTGTCCGATTCGTTCGGCCGGCCGTGGCGCTGGGGCATCGTCGATGTCGCGATCGGCGTGTCCGGTCTGCTGCCGCTCGAGGACCTGCGCGGTTCGCCCGATGCCGATGGCCGGGTCATGCAGTCGACCGTCCGGGCCGTCGCCGACGAGCTTGCGTCCGCCGCGGAACTGACCCTCGGCAAGAGCGCCGGTCGACCCGTGGCGCTCGTCCGCGGCGCCGCCTTCACCCGAGGCGAAGCGAGCATCCGCGAGGCGCTCATCCCCAGCGAGAGCGACCTGTTTCCGTAGATAATCGGCCGATGGAAACGAACGAACACCCCAACGTCGCCCTCTACCGACGGACCGCTGATTCGCTCCGAGCCGGCGATCTCGTGAAGCTAGCCACGTTCATGGATCCCGAGGTAATCTGGCACGTCCCCGGCCGTCATCCAATGGCTGGGGACGTCATCGGCCGGGACGCCCTCGTGGCCTGGCTCGCGAAAGCCAAGACCCTTGGGTTCTGGCTGACCGAGCACGACGTGCTGGCGAACGATGCCCACGTCTGCGCGATCAGTCACATGGGCGCGCGACGCGATGGCCTCGATATCGAGACCCGCGTCGTCAGCATCTTCCATTTCCGCGACGGCCACCAGGCCGAGCGCTGGCTGTTTCCCGAGGACGCCGACATCTGGGATCAGATCTTCGACGAGGGCGCGAGCGGACGCTAGGTGGCGGCTTGGTTCGGCGGGTGATGGCGGCGCGCCGCCTCGCCGGTTTGATGCTTGATTTCAGGGGGGTCGCAGCCTCCCTCCTTTGATATGCGCTGTAGGCGGCATATCGCCGGGCCGGAGACTGGCGCGGGCCGGAGACTGGCGCGGGCCGGAACCTGGCGCGGACGGAGACTGGCGCGGGCTGGCCCCCTCGATGTCCGACCAACGGTCCGCGGCGTCGTCCTGCCACCCGCGGCGGACGGCCCCGACGTCGTCCTGCGGCCCGCGGCGTCAACCCGTGGCGGCGCCCGTCGCATGCGCCTCGGCCCGGATCAGGCGGGCTGAAAATTCGCGCAGCAACGCTTCATGGACCAGGTGGTGATGCTGCCTACGCGCATAGCGCGGCGGATGTCTCCTGGGACGCCCGAATTCAAGCATCAGACATGTACGAGGCGATCGGTCAGTCAGCTTCGGGCGCGGTGGCTTCCTCGTCGGTGCCCGCGGCGTCACCGGCCACTTCGCGCGCTCGCTGGCTCAGGTGGCTGGCTTCGATGATGGTCGGCCGATCGCCGCGATCCTTCCAGCGGGTCTGGATCTCAACCTCATCACTCTCCCCGACAAGGCGCAGGATGACGTTCAGGCCGGATCCGCTGTGCTCGATCGTTTCCACCGTGGCCTCGATGCACGGGAGCGGCAGCAAACTGATCACCTCGCCGATGTTCCGCCGCAGCTCCTGGCTGAAATGCTCGATCGCCTGGTCGATGTCGCCGGCGACGAGTGCGTCGCACAGGGCCGTGGCCTCTGCTCGAACCGCTGCTTCGTCCATTGTCGTGCCTCCCGTGGTCGTGCGGCCCAGTCGGCAGCGCCGTCACCGTACCAGTACGGTCCGATGGCGACCACGCCCGCGAGGTGGCCCGCGATCAGAGGGTCGACTTGAGCGCCAGGATCCTCCGATACGAGTACCGCAGCCGCGCGGGCGAGATCAGACCATCGGTCGCCGCCTGCACGAGCGCCGCGTATGTCTTCGCGCTCGACGCCTCGGAACCGGTCAGCAGGATCATGTCGGTCCCCGCATCGGCGGCGAGGACGGCCAGCGACGTCGCTGACCCGCCCCTGGCCTTGGCCGTGCCATTCAGCGAGTCCGTGATCGTGACGCCGCGAAAACCAAGCTGGTGGCGGAGCAACGTCACGGAGATCGCGTGCGACCAGCCGGCGGCGGCATCCGGGTCGTACGCCCCGTACGTCGCGTTGGACAACATGATCATCGGGATCCCCCGACCGATCGCCTTGACGTACGGGCTCAACCCGGGCGCCAGTTCGGCCGCGGATCGATGGATCCTGACCACGGCGCTGTCGGTGTCGCGCTTGGCGAAGCCGAGCCCGGGGAAGTGCTTCATGACCGCGACGACGCCACCCGTCTTGAGCCCGCTCGCGAACGCGTTTGCCAGGGCCGTTGTTCGCACTGGATCGAACGAGAACGTCCGGCGCTGTAGATACAGGAACGACGCGGTGGTGGCCGGGACATCTGCCACAGGGGCGAGATCCACGTTGATCCCGAGATCGTGTAGCGCGGCACCTGTGGCCGCCCCCTGGGCGCGCGCGACCGACGTCAGCCCGATCCGGCCCATATGGCGGGGTGAGATGTTCGGTGGCGCCCAGCTGATCCGTTTGATCGAGCCACCTTCCTGGTCGACCGCGATCAGGAGCGGTGGCTGGCCACCGGCAAGCGCCGCCGCCTGGAGTTCCCCGGTGAGTTCGACCAGCGCCTCGGGGGTCGTGATATTGGACCCGAACAGGATGACCCCGCCGACCTCGCCGCGCTGGATCCGGCCGAGGAGGTCGGTGCTCGGGATGGCACCGTCCATCCGGACGACGAGCTTCTGGCCGATGAGCTGGGATGTGGTCGGCGCCGGTGCCGGATCGGCCACGGTCGCGGGGAGGATCTCGCCGCCACTCGAGACCGCGAGGATCGCGATCAGCAGCAACGACAGCGATCGAGTCATGGCGCCCACGGCTGCATCTCGATGTCGCCGGCCGAACCCGGCGCGCCATTGCAGGGAGGGACGGTCACATCGGTCGGTGAGACCGGGGTCGCCACGATCCGACCGCCACTGCTCAACACGAAGGCGACGGATACCGGCGCCACGGGGTCGGGCCCGCAATAGTTGGCGTCCTGGACCAGCGTCTTGAGCACGTCTCCCGCGGCCACGACGAGCAGCTTCGACGCCGATGGGTCCACGCCGTCGATCAGGACGGATCCATTGCCATCCACGAGCTGCGGCTTCGACATCGCACGGATGGTACAGGCGCCCGAGCCCGCGTTCGTCAACTCGACGTGCGCGATCCGATGACCCGCCGCGCCCTCCCAGAGCGTGATTCGAGCGGCCAATTGGCCAGGTGCACACGAGAGGCTGGCCGGGTCCGGGGTCGGCGAGGGGGTCGGCTGCGCGGTCGCCGTCGGGGCCGGGGTCGGCGTGGGCGCCGCGTGGGCGCCGGTGTGGGCGTGGGCGAAGGCCCAGGCGTCGCGGCAGCCGGCGTCGGACCGGCGGACCCCGTCGCGCCGGGAACGTCCCCGACCGAACCGTTCAGGCCCGGTCCGCCCAACCACACGAACGCGGCAGCCAGCGCCACGATGACGACCAGCGCGCCGATGACGCTCAGACCGGAACTTGTCATTCCGCCTCGAACCGCGCTGCGGCGCATCGGAGCGACGGGTCGTCGGGCCGTCCTGGCCACCGCGTCCCACTCCCCGAGGATCTGATCCGGGCGTTTCGGGTCCATCAGGCAGCCTCCAACTTCGTTCGGGCGCGGCTGACCGCGGCTCGAAGCGCTCCAGGCGTCGTCCCCAGGACCTCGGCCGCCTCGTCGTAGGTCGCGCCCTCCAGGGTCGTCATGACGATCGCGGTCCGCTCCAATGGCGAGAGCTGCCCCATCGCCGCGCACACGTCGAGCCAGCGGTCCTGGACCGTGGTCTCGAGCGTGGCCGGTCGAGGCGTCGGCAGCAGTCGTCGCCGAAGCGTCCGAAACCGGTCCGTGGCGAGACGACGGGTCGTCACGAGGAGCCAGGGCAGGACCGGCCTGGACCAATCCAGTCGGCCACGCGTATTCCACAGTCGCAGGTACGCTTCCTGGGCCAGGTCCTCGGCTGCGCCCCAGTCGTTGGTCCAGGCGAGGGCGAACCGGAAGACGTCGGCCCAGTGCGCGGTATACGCGCGGTCGTAGGCGGCGTCAGTGGTTTCGGCGAGCGCCATATCGGTCGTCACAGATACATACACGACACGACCGACCCGAACGCACGGTCGGGCTCGCGCCGGCTACCGAAATACCAGGAAGGCGTCGAGCGCGACGATCCCGTCCCCGACCGGTCGGATCTGGATGCGATGCGAACCGGTGGTTCTCCAGGTCCAGGCAAAGATGAGTCGCCGCGACACCGCGCTCGCCAGCGCCAGATCGACAGCCTTCTTGTACACGCCGTCGACGTAGATCCGGGCATGACCCATCTCCGGACCGAGCGGACCGACGATCGCCACACTCCGACCGACGAATACAAACGTCGCCTTCGCCGTAGGGCTCGATGATCGAGCAACGTGCCCGCCGGAAGCGGCCGCATCCACGCCCACGTGCCAGGACGGAGTGACGGTCGCCGCCGTTTCCTGGCGGGTCGACACCCGGAAACTGGGCCCGTACGCCCACGAGCCCCGATTCCCGGCGTTGTCGATCGCCCGGGTGCGGAACCGGTAGGTGTGCCCCGCCACCACGCTCGTAGCGAACGACGGCGCGGCGGCGTTCGACGAGATGAGCGCCCATGCCCCGCCATCACGGCTCCGAGCGACTTTGTAGCGCGCGATACCGGTGCCTTGATCGCTGCCGGACAGGCTCAGCGTGATGGGCATCGACCCACTCAACGTGCCTCCGACACGTGGGCGCGCGACGGGGGCAGCCGTGCGCGGCTTGATCGTGTCCGGAACGACTCGCACGGTCTTGGCGCGTGACGTGGTGTGCCCGGATGCGTCGCGGATCGTGACTCGGATGGTGTAGTACCCGGTGCTGGAGAGATGGCAATGGGCCTTGGCCGTGTTCGTATCGGCGGTCGGGTCCAGGATCCCGGTACCGCAGGTGGTCATCGGCCCTGCAGTCGTATCCGCTGCGGTAGTGTCCGGTGCGGTGGTCGGTGCCCCACTGGATGTCCTCGTCCCCGTCACGGTGTAGCCGACCGGTGCCCCGGTATCGATCGTGGCCTTGACCGCCAGCGAGGCCCCGGCCACCACCGAGTTCGCGGCGCTGAGGCTCGGGACCTGCATCGCGTCGACGATATTGGCGCCGCCACCCGCCGCGCTGATGCCATTGCCATCGGGATCGCGCACGGCGACGTCGTATTGCACGTGCCCGTAGAGGGCGGAGCCAGGGACGCTGAACTCGAGCGGCGCACACGCACCGTCCACGATCGGTACGGACGGGCCTGCGGCCCACGTGGTCATCCCCGGGTAGACGTAGTACTGGTAATCGCACGTGCCGGCATCGATCCCGACCAGGGTCGGCACGGCCGTGACGGTGCCGGGCGTCCAGAACCCGGGGTTCGCACTCGACTCCCAGACGACGAACGGACGATCGCTGCTGGCCGGATCCGACCCGCCGGCGAGCATATCGAACGGGACCTGTGACCGCGTCGTGAAGTATCGGCCGTCCGGATCGGGGTTCGTGGCACCGTCGAAGATGTACGTCGTCTCCCAGGGGTACTCGAAACCGCTTTCCATGAACGGGTACGGCCGAAGCTCCGGGATCGTGATCTGCCAGGGAACGCATGACATGTCCGATGGCGACCCGAATGACTGATCGCCACCGCCGTTGAAGAAGAAGTGGCACCGCCGTTCGATCCCCGGCGGCGGGCTGATCGTCATCGGTGTCCCGAACGCGGGCGGACTGTCGAAAGCGTCGGCGGCGGCCCAGCTCGTGACCGGATATGGCGAACTGGCGAATGGCTGGGCTTGACCCTGGGCGACCGCCAAGTCCACCGACGGGGCCGCCTCGGAGGAGAGGCTGCCCTGGATGAGGTACGTGCCCGAAGGAGTCGGTGGGAGGACGAATGTCCAGGCGGGACAGTCGTCGCCGGCACCCGCACTGTCCCGATCCAGCCCGACGCTCATCTGGCGCCACTTGTAGCCGATGTCGGCGCTGATCGTGAGATGGCAGATACCGTTCGTCGGTCCGGGGAGGATCGGGCTGACCGTCACGGTGTCGCCGACGTGGGCAACCTCGGGCGGATGGTGGACGGTGCCGGAGGCCCCGGGCCGCGTCCAGGAAACATCCAGCGTCATCCCCCCCGCGCCATCGGCGGCCGGCGCGAGCCCAACGGCCGGCGCGAGCCCAAGATCGAGCGCCCCGGCAGCAACGAATGCGACCGTCGCCATCACCAGGGCCTTGGGACCGAGTCGGTGTTTCATCGCGGGCATCGTACGCCGCTACCCTAGGAATATGGCGCACGAATTCATCTACAGCACGTACAAGCTCGCCCGGCACTACCCGCCCGATCGGACGGTGCTGGAGAACATCTCCCTGTCGTTCTATCCCGGGGCGAAGATCGGGGTCATCGGCTCGAACGGGGCCGGCAAGTCGAGCCTCCTCCGGATCATGGCCGGGCTCGACGACGGGTTCACCGGCGAGGCTCGGCTCACCCCCGGGTTCACGGTCGGCCTGCTCAGCCAGGAGCCCGAGCTCGACCCGACCAAGGACGTCAAGGGCAACGTCATGGACGGCGTCGCCGAGGTCCAAACCCTGATCGAGCAGTACAACGCGGTCATGGCCGGCTGGGCCGAGCCCGAGGCCGACTACGAGGCGCTCGGCACCCAGCAGGCAGCGCTCGAGGACAAGATCGCCGCGGCCGATGCCTGGAACCTGGAACGCAACGTCGATATCGCGATGGACGCCCTGCGCTGCCCACCGGACGACGCCGACGTCACGACCCTGTCAGGCGGCGAGAAGCGGCGAGTGGCGTTGTGCCGGCTGCTTCTTCGACACCCCGACCTGCTCCTCCTCGACGAACCGACCAACCACCTCGATGCCGAGTCGGTCTATTGGCTGGAACGCTTCCTCCAGGAATACGCGGGCACGGTCGTGGCGATCACCCACGATCGGTATTTCCTCGACAACGTCGCCCAGTGGATCCTGGAGTTGGATCGGGGCCGGGGGATCCCATTCGAGGGCAACTACTCGAGCTGGCTGGAGCAGAAGCTGGCGCGGATGGCCGGGGAGCAGCGGGCGGACGTCGGCCCGGCAGCGAACGCTGTCGCGTGAACTTGACTGGGTCCGCCTGGCCCCGCGTGCCCGACAGGCCAAGGGCAAGGCCCGACTCGGTGCCTACGAGAAGCTTCTGGCCGAGGCGCAGGCCGACAAGGACGGCAGTCGCGAGCTCGAGATCGCCATCCCGCCCGGTCCCCGACTCGGCGACAGCGTCATCGAGGTCAAGGACCTGGGAAAGGCGTTCGGCGACCGCGTGCTGATCGAGGACCTGACGTTTTCGCTGCCACGGGCAGGGATCGTCGGCATCATCGGCGCGAACGGGGCCGGCAAGACGACCCTGTTCCGGATGATCGTCGGGCAGGAGGCGGCCGACGCCGGCAGCATCACCATCGGCGACACGGTCCAGCTGAGCTACGTCGACCAGAGCCGTGACGACCTCGACGCCGACAAGTCGGTGTTCGACGAGATCGCCGGCGGCGATGAGTTCATCAAGGTAGGCCCGCGCGAGCTGCCGGCCCGGGCGTACGTCTCGAGCTTCAACTTCCGGGGCACGGATCAGCAGAAACCGGTCGGCAAGCTATCGGGTGGCGAGAGAAACCGGGTCCACCTGGCCAAGCTGCTCCGGTCGGGCGGCAACGTCCTGCTCCTCGACGAGCCGACCAACGACCTCGATGTCGACACGCTCCGGGCGCTCGAGGCGGGCCTCGAGACGTTCCCGGGGTGCGTCGTGGTGATCAGCCACGATCGCTGGTTCCTCGACCGGATCGCGACCCACGTCCTCGCGTTCGAGGGCGACAGCCAGGTGCGCTGGTTCGAGGGCAACTTCACCGAGTACGAGGAGTTCCGGCACCGCGAGCTCGGCGTCGCGGCCGATCAGCCCCACCGGATCAAGTACAAGAAGCTGGCCAGCTAGGGCTCCCGAACGTCGATCCCGTAGCGCGCCTGCCCGCGATCGAAGGTCGCAAGCGGTACCGCATCGGCGGCGATCGCAGCCGCCACGATGAGCGCATCCGGGATCGGCCGGCCGGGCATCGTTCGCGCCCGCACGAGCATCTCGACGACGAGTTCCGTGCGCAGGCCGAGCACCCGTACGTTCGTGCGCTGGATGAGGCCGATCAGGCTGTCGACGATGTCGCGCGGCTCGACCGCGTATTGCGTCCGGAGGACATGCGCGACTTCTGCGAGGACGACCGTGGAGATGCCGACCTCCGTCTCGTCGTCGTCGATCAACGCGGCGGCCCGCCTGGCCTGCGCCCGGGGCGTGCCGACCAGGTAGCGGACGACGACCGAGGTGTCGACCCCGATCACGCCTCGCGATCCGGATCTGGTGTCGCCCAGGCGGCGTCTCGAAGCACCGACCAGGACTCATCCGGGGGCACTCGCCCGACCTTGCCGCGGAGGACCCCAGCCATCGAACGGCGATGGCGGCCCGGGATGACCTCGATGACGATCCGACCGTCCTCGACCCGCTGGACGGCCTCGTCCCCAGCGTAGATCGAGAGCTCCTCGCGGATCCCCTTCTCGATCGTGATCTGCCCGCGCTCTCCGACTCGGCTCGACATGATATGGATGATGCTAGCGATTCATATCGTGATGGTCAATACGTATATGAGGTGGTCGCCGCCCGTCGCTTGATGCTTGCATTGGGCCGGCAGCCCGACGCTTGATGCTTGAATTGGGCCGTCCTGCCCCCGCCTACTTTCCGTATGCGTGTAGACGGCATCACCTGGGTCGACGGCACCGCTTGGATTGCCCGGCAACCGAGGGCGCCGCGTCCCCTGGCGTTGATGCTGCCTACGCGCATACGCGCGAAAGGTTGTCTCTGACCGGGTCTAATCAAGCATCATGAAGGACCCGTCGGCCAGCACGGCGATGCACTCGATCTCGATCCGGGCCCCCATCGCGAGACCGGATGCGCCGAGCGCGCTCCGCGCCGGGAGATGATCCGTGAAGTGCTCGGTGTAGACCGCGTTCATGGCCCCCCACTCGTCCATGTCGGCAAGCATCACCAGGCAGCGGATCACATGGTCCAGCGATGACCCATGACGCTCGAGGGTGGCACGCATGTTGGTCATCGCCTGGCGCGTCTCGGCTTCGATGCCGCCCGGCACCAACTTGCCCGTGTCGTCGACGCCGATCGTGCCGGAGAGGTAGAGCGTGGAGCCGACACAAACCGCCTCCGAAAACGGGAGCTTGACTCCGGCTAGTGCCCCTGGGGACGGGAAGTATTCGACGGTATCCATTTCGGCTGCTCCTCCTGGTGATATGTGTCGATCCTGGGGCATTGATACGACAGGGTACGCTGGGTTGACCTCGCCGCAAGACCCAGCGCACCGACCTGATCGGGCCGCCGCGGCAAAGACAGAAGGAGGTCGACCGTGTCCGAACACCCGAACGCAACGATGGCCCGCGCCACTGCGGACGCGCTCCAGGAGGGAAACTTCCAGGCCCTCGTCGACGTACTCGATGACGACGTCGTCTGGCATGAGATCGGCAATCCAGAACCGGTCCGCGGAAAGGCTGCCCTCGCCGAGCGGATGAGCGGTGGCGGCATGGACTTCACGATCACCGGCACGATCCACGATGTCGTGGCGAACGATGACCACACGATCGCCCTGACCTCGGCGAAGGCCACTCGGAATGGCAAGACGCTCGAGTACAACACCGCGGAGATCTACCACGTTCGCAACGGCAAGATCGTCGAACGGTGGGCGTTCTCGGACGACACGGACCGGATCGCCAAGTTCTTCGCCTAGGTCGTTCGCCTGGTCGAGCGAATCGACCGCCGGTAGGTGCTCTCCGATCGACGCGCTACCCGCAGGACGACGACCAGGCCGTCCGTATCGTCGATGAGGTAGACGATCCGCAGGTCGCCGACTCGAAGTCGCCAGAACTCGGTGCCGGCGAGTTTCACGACCCCCGGTGGGCGCGGGTCGATCCCCAGCGAGAGGATCGGTCCTCGAAGTCGCGCGGCGTCACCTGGCGGGAGCCGTCGGAGCTGGCGTTGGGCAGCCGGCGCGAGCTCGACCCGGTGGCCGCCATCGCTCACGCCGTATCGGGGTCGTAGGTCGCCTTCGTTTCGGCCGCCAACGAACCGAAGAACGTCGACGCTGATTCGCCACCCTCGCGTCGGTATTCATCCAGGGCCGCCGCGGCAGACGCGCGATCCTCGCGGGCTTCCTCCGCCTCAAGCCAGGCGCCCAACGCCTCGTCGACGATGTCGCGGACGGAGCGATCGGTCCGCGCAGCCTCCACCTTGACGGCTCGGTACCGCTCGGCGTCCAGGTCGATCGTCACTTTCATGCTGCCAGGATACCAGCTTGCTGGGTAGCTGGTACCAGCCGATCACGGCTACGGCGGCGGCGCGTAACTGGGACAGGGATCGAGCGTCGGCTCGGTCAGCGGGCAGCTTCCCTTGGACCGTCTCGGTGGACGTGACCGTGACCCACTCCGGCAGGTTCGCAGCCTTGATGTCGCCCCGCGACCAGATGATCGACATGGACGGCAGCAGTTCGGTCAGGTCGGCGGATGATGCCGGAACGCCAGCGTCGAGTTGGCCGGTCGGATCGACATAGAGCCCGATCACCCAATCGTCGCTGGTCGGTAGCTCGCGGCCGACCGCCAGGTCGAGCCGGCTCCCGCACCCGTGGATGACGCCCAGGAACGGCTCGGCCGTGCTGCCGCGTTCCCACACGCCGACCAATACCGCATCGCTGACCTGGCTCTCGAGATGGATCACTCTCACCGAGTCCACCGATGGCGCCGGGGTGGCGCAGGCGGCGAGTGCCAGCGCCAGGATGGCGGGACCTGCGAGCGCCAGTACGCGATGGACCGGCCGACGAGTCACCGACGAACGATGGGCTCGCGGGTTCGTCCGGTCAAGCCCTCACCTGCGCCAGCGGAGCCAGACCGCCAAGGGCACCGTGGATCCGGCCGTTGGGCACCGCGGATCGGTGCGGGTGGCACTTTCGCGGCGGTGGAGATCCCGCGACGATAGACCGTGTTGGAGGAGGGCTTGATGATGCGTGTCCTGGTGGCCGTGGCGTCGAAGCATGGCTCGACCACGGAGATCGCTGCCACGATCAGGGCCGGATTGGCCGACCATGGGCTGGAGGCAGACATCGAACGCGTCGACCAGGTGATCGACCTGCATCGGTACGACGCGGTCATCCTTGGGAGTGCCGTCTACATGGGCCGCTGGCTGGCGCCGGCTCGCCTATTCATCAACCGGTTCGAGGACGATCTACAGACACGTCCGGTCTGGATGTTCTCGAGCGGGCCCACCGGCGATCCGCCCAGGCCCGACCGGGAGCCCAGGGAGGTCGCCGACCTCGTCGCTCGGGCGGGCGCTCGAGAGCATCGAGTCTTCGCCGGCCGGTTGGACAAGCACGAGCTGGGGTTCGGCGAGCGAGCGGTCACCGCCATCGTGCGGGCGCCGCAGGGTGACTACCGTCCGTGGGGCGACGTCGAAGCCTGGACGACCGCGATCGTGGGCGAGCTCAGCGCCGTACCCGTCTGAACGGCCAGAGCCGACGCGAACATCGGGATACGTGAGCACCGGCGTGACGGTCGCCGGTGGAGCCGAGCGATTCGTGAGCACGATGCCGACTATAGCGCCGGGACGCACAATGGCTCCATGCCCTACGACCTCGAGCGGTTCGTCGCAGCGCAGCAGCACGTCTACGACGGCGTCCTCGCGGAGCTTCGACGCGGCCGCAAGTCGGGGCACTGGATCTGGTTCATCTTTCCGCAGGTCGCCGGCCTCGGCTCGAGCACGATGTCCCGGCACTACTCGATCGGCTCGCTCGATGAGGCGCGCGCGTATCTCGATCACCCAGTCCTCGGACCGCGGCTGCGCGAGTGCGCCGGGCTGATCCTGGCGACGACGGGCCGGACTGCGACCGAGATCTTCGGGTCGCTCGATGCGATGAAGGTCCGCTCGTCGATGACCCTGTTCCATCGGGCCGCACCGAACGACCCCCTCTTCAGGCAGGTGCTCGACCGCTTCTACGACGGCGTCGCCGACGACGCGACGGACGCCCGACTCGGACCAGGCGCTGTCCGTGGTCAGGTCGATGGCGGCTGACCGCAGGGCGTATGGTCCGGGTCGGGCTGAACAACTGACGATCGGCGGGAGGAGCGAATGGCGATCAGTGGCGGGAGCATCCCCTCGTGACGGAAGGTGGCTCGATCCTCCTCTTCTTCCACCTGCTCGGCGGGGCGTCGTGGCTCGGCGCTTCGATCTTCGCCAATGTCGTCCTCGTCCCGTACGTGGGGCGACGACCGTCAGCCGAGCGGCCCGAGCTGGTGCAGCGCCTGGTCCTGGCTCCGGAGCGGCTGGTGATCGGGTCGGCGTTGCTGGCCGGGATCACGGGTCTTCTGCTCGGCGTCACGAGCGGGCGGATCGGGAGCATCGACGCTGCCGGGACCACCTTCGGCATGCTCTGGGTTGCGTCCATCCTTGTGGCGATCGCGGTCTTCGCGACGGGTGGCCTCGTCACCAGCCGCGCGGCCGCCCAGATCACGACGGAGGTGGCCGCCGACAGCGCCCGCACCGACGACCCTGAGGGCGAGGCAGCGCTCGGCCGGCTGAGGGTCGGGTTCGCCGTGGAACTGACGGGGATCGTCTTGATCCTCGCGATGATGGTCGCGCTCGGGCGTTCG
>CAVRGP010000014.1:0-21725 GCA_963720755.1 uncultured Chloroflexia bacterium | reverse complement strand
CGTTCAGCTCTAGTCCTCGCCGCCCAGTCGTTCCTCGTATCGCGCATCGCGCCAGGCGAGGGCCGCCTTGAGACCATCGCGCCGGACGATGGCATCCCACTCCCGCTGCTCGGGGGTATCCGCGGCGTTGATGATGGCGCCGAGATCGATCCCAGCCTCGACCGCGATGCGAAATCCGGTCGCGTCCATCGCCCGGTTGAGCATCCGCTTGGTCGGAGCCATGACGTCGGGCGGCGTCCGGGCCAGACGGTCCGCCAGGGCGTCCACCTCGGCGGCGAGGGCCTCCGCGGGGACGACCCGGTTGATCAACCCGATCCGCTCTGCCTCGGCGGCATCGATGAGGTCGCCGGTCAGGAGCAGCTCTCGGGTCTTCTTCTGGCCGATGAGGAAGGGCATCAGCAGGGCCACCGGCGCCGACCCGTAGCGGATCTCCGGCTCGCCCATCTTGGTTCCCTCGGCCGCGATGACCAGATCGCAGGCCATCGCCAGTTCGAGGCCCCCGGCCAACGCGTAGCCATGGATCTGAGCGATGACCGGCTTGGGACAATCCAGCACATGAAGCGTGGCCGCGACATCGGTCGCGAGGAGCTCGCGCCACTCGACGGGACCGGGCGTCCCACCGTCGGCTTCCTCGGTCAGGTCGTACCCGGAGCAGAACGCGCGGCCCGCCCCCTGGAGGACGATGACCCGGACTCGCTCGTCGGCGATCGCGGCGTCGATCGCCTCGGTCAACCTCCGAACCAGATCCGCCGACAGGGCGTTGAGCTTGTCCGGGCGGTTCAGGGTCAGGCGGACACCCCAGCCCGTCGGTTCGGTCAGGAGGATCGGATCGTTCGGCGAGGTCACGATGCGGGCCCTTCCAGCACGACCAGGGCATCGACGGCGATCGCGCCGGACGTGGAGGCGATGACCGGGTTGAGGTCGATCTCGAGCAGGTCGGACCGCTCGACGCCGAGCTGCCCGAGCGCGACGAGCATCGACACGATCGCCCCACGATCGACCGGCAGTCGACCGCGAACGCCGCGCAGCAGGGCCGCGCCCCTCAGATCGTCGAGCATCGCGTCTGCCGCGCTCGCATCGAGCGGCGCCAGCCTGATCGAGACGTCGTCGAGGACCTCGGTCAGGATGCCCCCGAGACCGACCATCACGACCGGTCCGAACTGCGGGTCGCGACGAAGGCCGACGATCAACTCGACGCCTGGGCTCGCCATCGGTTGGACCAGCAATCCCCGGATGGTGAGACCGTGGTGCCGGCCTGTGTCGAGCAGCGTGAGGGCCGCCCCGTAGACCGCGTCATCGCCGCGCAGGCCGAGAGCGACGGCACCCAGGTCGCTCTTGTGGGTGAGGCCGACCGCGTCGAGCTTGAGCGCCACGGGCTGACCGATCGTGCGGGCGGCCGCCACCGCGGCAGCGGCGTCGCTGACCGCGACGGCCTCGATGGTCATGATCCCGGCCGCACGGACGAGTGCCAGGCTCTCCCGTTCGGACAAGGACATCGGCGGTCGGGCGGCGGCAGAAGGCGCTGGGTCGGCACCGTAGCTGGTCCGGTCGGCCGCCAGCTCAGGCCACCCGGTCCGCCACGGCCCGCCCGAACGTCGACGCTCGTGGTGAGCCTCCCACCGGGCCACCTGGGCGATCGCCCGGAACGCCGGCACGGCGCCACGCAACAGGGGCGCGCCGCCGCCCTCTCCGTCGAGCAACGCCTTCGTCTCGGGCGGTGGCTCGCCGGAGGTGAGCGACACGTACGCGGGCAGGATGGCCGGTCGGTCGCGGGTCGCCGCCAGCAGACCGGCCGTCACCTCGTTCGCGGTCGCCACCTCGGATACGAGTGAGCGGTACGGGAAGTCATGGACGATGACCAGGACGTCGTAGGCGGCCGACGCGGCCATCGCCTCGAACGCCGCGCCATAGGCAGCCCCGGGGTCGTCCGCGCCCCACGGGTCGAGCGGGTTGCCGACGTACCCCATCGTGGGAAGCGCCTCGAGGATCGCCGCCCTGGCGCTCGCGGGGATGGGTGGCAAGTCCAGGCCGGTCGTCGGCACGAGGTCGGCGATGAGCGACGCTTCCCCGGTCGAGACCGTCACCACCCCCGTCCGGCCTCGGCCGACACGGCGGCCGGTCCGCCGGATACCCTCGACGAGTTCGGCGGTCTCGAGCAGTTCGTCAAGGTCGCGGCAGCGGATGACCCCGGCGGCGTCCAGCGCCGCATCGGTGACCCGCGCCTCGCCGGCCAGTGACCCGGTATGGGCCATGGCGGCCGTTTTCGCCTGCTCGCTCCGACCGACCTTGACCGTCATGATCGGCTTCCCGAGTTCCAGGGCCCGGTCGGCAAGGGCCAGGAAGCGTTCCGGGCGCTTGAACCCCTCGACGAACAGGATCACCGAGCTCGTGTGCGGGTCATCGAGGCAGTAGGCGAGGTAGTCGCACACGTCGAGCACGACTTCCGATCCGCAGCTGATGATCCGCGAGAAGCCGATCCGATCACCCGAGTGGACGAACGCGTCCGACACGGACCCGGATTGGGCGATGCCCGCGACGCCGCCTCGCGGCAGGTATGGCGAGACGTCGCCGATGTAGGTCGCGCTATTCGTGGTCAGATCGATGACGCCCATGCAATTCGGCCCGAGGAGCGCCAGTCCGTGCTCGCGGGCGATCCCGGCAACCTCGGCCTGCATCGCGGCGGCTGCGGGACCGCCCTCGACGACCCCGCCCCCGGGGATGACGACGGCCGGCACGCCGGCAGCGGCCGCCGCGGCTGTGACCGATCCGGCACGCAACGGGTTGAGAGCCACGACGACGACGTCGGGCCGCTCCGGGAGCGCCTCGATCGATGGGTGGCAGGCTTGTCCGTACAGTTCGTCGTACTTCGGGTTGACGAAGTGACAGCGCGTCGAGCTGCCCAGGACGCGCAAGTTGTCTCGAACGGTCTCGGCGATCCAGGATCGGGGCGAGGCTCCGACGACGGCGACGCTTCGGGGCGCGAACAGGGGTCGAAGGTCGATCGTGCCGGCCGCCGTGGTCCGCGCATCGTCGCTCGGCGACGTCACCCGACGACCCGATCGACGCCCCGCTTCTCGAGCGCCCGGGCGATGATCATCCGCTGGATCTCCGAGGTGCCCTCCCAGATCCGGTCCACGCGCAGCTCGCGCAGGAAGCGCTCGGGGGCGAACTCCCGCATGTAGCCTCGCCCGCCGTAGACCTGGACCACGCGATCGGCGCACCGCCAGGCGGCTTCCGAAGCGAATAGCTTGGCGAGCGACGCCTTGGCATGGACGACCTTCCGGTCGGCCCCCGTATCGGCGAGCCAGGCGCACTCCCGTGCGAGCAGACGTGCCGCGGAGGCATCGGCGGCGGAATCTGCCAGAGGGAAGCTGACCCCCTGGAAGTCGTAGATCCGCTCGCCGAACTGGATGCGCTCGGTCGCCCATTCGAGTGCGAGGGAGAGCAATCGCTCCATCGCCCCCGCACACCGAGCGCCGATATGGATCCGCTCCTCCACGAACCACTCGTTGGTCAGCTCGTCCGCCCGGCCGACACCGCCCAGGACAGCCGCATCTGGCACCCGAACGTCGGTCAGGACGAACTGCGGATGCCGGTCGGCGAACGTGTGGGTGTAGTCCGGATCGTGCTTGACGGCCAGTCCCGGCGTGTCGTAGTCGACCAGGAACAGGGTCGGCCGGCGCGAATCACCGTCGACGACCAGGCAGTGGAAGATCATGAAGTCGGTGTCGTCGGGTCCGGTGACGAACCACTTCTCGCCGTTTAGGAGATAGTCCCCGGTCGCCGGGTCGCGCACGGCGGTCGAGCTGAGCGTCCTGGCGTCCGACCCGGCGCCGTCCTCGGTCACGGCGTAGCTGCCCGACCGCTCCCCGCGGAGGGACGGCTCGAGATACCGCCGGCGCTGGTCGGCGTCGGCGTGGAGCAGGACGTTGTAGGCGCCCGGGATATACGACCACAGGCCGCCGGTCACCTGGCCGAGCTGTTCGTGGACGAGGACCTGCTCCAGAGCCGACCAGCCCTGGCCCCCGGCCTCGACCGGGAACGAACCGCCCTGGAGACGGGCGTCGATCGCCGCCGCCCGGATGGGATCGCCCCAGTGCCGTGGGACTCGACCGCCTGCCCGCTCGAACTCGACTTCGAGCGGCTGGAGGACGTCCCGGACGAACGTTCGGGCACGGGCCTGGAGTTCGAGTTGGGCTGGGGTCAGGGTCAGGTCCATCGCCGTCAAGGATGCCCCACCCGGACCATCGGCCATCGGGTCCGTCGCGGGGCGCGGGACGAGCCGGTCCGGTCAGGCGGGCTGGGCGAGGACCAGGATCCGGACTTCGGTCATGTCCTCGATCGCCCACCGAAGACCTTCTCGACCCAGGCCGGAATCCTTGACCCCGCCATAGGGCATGTGGTCGATCCGGTACGTCGGCACATCGTTGACGATGACGCCACCGACCTCGAGTTCCCCGAACGCGCGCCAGGCGCCCGCAAGATCGTTGGTGAACAACCCGGTCTGGAGCCCGAAGGCGGAGTCATTGACCATCGCGATGGCCGCATCGAGGTCGTTGAACCTCGAGGCCACGATCAATGGCGCGAAGGCTTCATCGGCGCAGACGTGCGCGCTGGCCGGAACGTCGGTCAGGATGGTCGGTGGGAAGAACGTGCCGTCGGCGCGCCCGCCCAACCGGATCTGCCCGCCCAACGAGACCGCCTCGTCGACCCACTGCTGGGTTCGGGTGGCCGCCGCGGCGTCGACCATCGGCCCGAGATCGGTGGTCGGGTCCAGTGGGTCGCCGACCTTGAGTGCCCCGGCAGCCTCGACGAATCGATCCATGAACGTGTCCCAGACCGCTTCGTGGATCATCATCCGCTGGACGCTGATGCAGACCTGACCGGCGTAGGCGAACGCGCCCACAAGATTGCGCCGCACGGCCCAGTCGATATCCGCGGACTTGTCGATGATCACACCGGCATTGCCGCCGAGTTCCAGAACGACCTTCTTCTTGCCGGCACGTTCCTTCATCCGCCAGCCCACCGCCGGCGATCCGGTGAAGGTCAGCAACTTGAACCGCTCGTCGGCGACCATCCGATCGCCCGACTCGCGCGTCATCGGGAGGATCGAAACCGAACCGGCCGGGACGCCCGCCGACTCGATGATCTCCGCGACGGTCAGCATCGTCAGCGGGTCCTTCGACGGCGGCTTCAGGACGATCGGGTTGCCGGAGGCGATCGCGGGAGCGAGTTTGTGGGCTGCCAGGTTCAATGGGAAGTTGAACGGGCTGATTGCCGCGATCGGGCCGATCGGAAAGCGTCGGGTGATGCCGACCCGATCCTTCGACGACGGCATCAGGTCCAGCGGGATGACCTCGCCGGTCATGCGTTCGGCTTCCTCCGCGCCCAGCCGGAAGGTCAGCACGGCTCGATCCACCTCGACCAGGGCATCGCGGATGGGCTTTCCAGCTTCACGGGCGATGAGCCGACCGAGTTCCTCGCGGCGATCGCGGATGCCGGCGCTTATGTCGCGGAGGATCCGACCGCGCTCGTAGGCTGGCATGCGACGGGTGACGTCGAACGCCGCGACCGCCGCGGCGACGGCCTCCTCGTACTGCTCGGGACTGGCGTTGTAGGTGGCCCCGGCCGGGGTCGTCGCGTCGGCCGGGTTCTCGACGACGAGGACGTCGGGCGAATCGACCCAACGGCCGGCGAGGAAGATCGGGTGCGGCTTGGTGCCGGCGGCGACGGTCATGGAAGGGATCTCCTCATGGGGTACGGTTGGCATCGTACAACCGCCCGGACAACCCCGAACCGAGGTCGACGATGGCCCACGCATCTGATCTGCGCGCCGCCCTTCTGGTCAAGCCGGGAACGCGGGCGCGACTGGCGAAGATCGATCCGAACGCAACGTTCGGGTTCGACAAGGCGACGGCGGCGCCGCCGACCCAGCGCCGCCTCGAGCGACTGGCGGACCTCCAGGACCGGCTGTGGGCCGAGTCCCGACGATCCGTCCTGGTCGTCCTCCAGGGGATCGACGCCGCCGGCAAGGACGGCACGATCGGCAAGGTCATGGAAGCGTTCAACCCGCAGGGCTGCGTGGTGTCATCGTTCAAGGTCCCGACGACCGAGGAGCTCGCCCACGACTTCCTGTGGCGCATCCACAAGCGAACCCCCGGCAAGGGCGAGATCGGCATCTTCAATCGCTCGCACTATGAGGATGTCCTCGTCGTTCGCGTCCACGACCTCGTCCCGAAGCGGGTCTGGTCCAGGCGCTACGAGCAGATCAACGAGTTCGAGCGAACGCTCGCCGACGCTGGCACCACGATCGTCAAGTTCTTCCTGGCCATCGACCGGGACGAGCAACGCGAGCGCTTCCAGGCGCGCTACGACGACCCGACCAGACGCTGGAAGTTCTCGATGGGTGATCTGGAGGAACGCAAGCGCTGGGACGCCTACCAGCAGGCCTTCGACGACGCCCTCACCAAGACATCCACGTCCTGGGCGCCCTGGTACGTCATCCCGGCGAACCACAAGTGGTTCCGGAACCTGGCGGTCGCGTCCATCCTGGCCGACACGATCGCCGGCTTGAAGCCCGCTTACCCGCCGGAACCAGACCTGCCTGCCGACCTCGTCATCGAGTGACCTAGCGGGCCCAGCCCGCGCCGACCATCGAGGTCAGCGACCCTTGCCGCCGAACAGGGTCCCGAATACGCCCCGGATGACGTCCTGGCCGAGTCGCGAGGAGGCGACCTTGCCACCGGTGCGGATCGCGTTGTCGATGGAGCGCTGGTGTGCCTTCGCCGCATCCGCCTTGGCCTTGGCCTCGACCTTGCGCGCGCGCTCGGCCGCCTTCTGGGCCGCGGCGAGTTCCCGGGCCTGACGGGCGATCTCGCGCTGCTGCTGGGCCGCGGTCATCGTGTTCATCGCTGTCGCAGTCGTCGGGTCGACGCCGGCCTGCACCGCCGCCTCGGCGGTGGCCGCTTTCGCCGCCACGAGCCGAGCGGTGATCCGTTCGTACGCACTGTCGCGATCGATCGTCGCACCGTACTTGGCCTGGATCGGACTCATCGCGATCCGGCCCCGGAACTGGACCTCGTCGATCGGCGACATGAGCGAGTCGGGAGCGAGCAGTCGAGTCGCCGCGAGCGGCGTCGGGATGCCCCGCGGTGACAGGACGGTCACCAGCGCCTCGCCGGTGCCGAGCGACGTGATCTGCTTCTCCACGTCATAGAACTCGGTCATCGGGAAGGTCCGGGCGGTCTTCCGCAGGGCGTCCGAATCCTCGGGTGTGAACACGCGCAAGGCGTGCTGGACTCGGTTGCCGAGCTGGGCCAGGACCGGCGACGGCACGTCGGTCGGCGCCTGGGTCACGAAGTAGATGCCGACACCCTTCGATCGGATGAGCCGGGCCGTGCGCTCGACCTGGTCCATCAGCGCCTCTGATGCGTCGTCGAAGAGGAGGTGAGCTTCGTCGAAGAAGAAGCACAACTTCGGCTTCGGCAGGTCGCCGGCCTCGGGCAACGACTCGTACAGCTGGGCGAGCAGCCAGAGCATGAACGTCGAGAACAGCCGCGGCTTGTCCATCACGTCCGACAGCTCGAGGATGCTGACGATCCCCTCCCCTTCGGCGTTCGTCCGCATCAGGTCTTCGACCTCGAATTCGGGTTCACCGAAGAAGATGTCGGCTCCCTCCTGCTCCAGGACCACGATCGAACGGAGCAGGACCCCGACAGATGAGCTCGACATCCCGCCGTATTCGGCGAGGAACGGCTTGCCCTCGTCGGAGGCGAGGTACTTGAGGGTCGCGACCAGATCCTTCAGATCCAGGAGCGGCAGGTCGTTGTCATCGCAGTACTTGAAGATGAGGGCCAGGATCGACGTCTGGGTGTCGTTGAGGTCGAGCACCTTGCCCAGGAGCAGTGGGCCGAACGAGTGGACCGTCGCCCGAACCTGTGCCCCGAGCTTGCCCGTCAACGACAGGAATTCGACGGGATGGCCCGACGCCTCGAACGTCCAGTCGAGCGAATGGACCCGATCCAGCAGCCTGCTGTTGGTCGCGTCGCCTGGCGCAGCCAGACCGGTCAGGTCGCCCTTGATATCGGCCACGAAGACCGGGACGCCAGCTTTCGACAGCTGCCCGGCGAGCAACTGGAGGGTCTTGGTCTTGCCCGTCCCGGTGGCCCCGGCGATCAGCCCATGCCGGTTGAGCATCGACAGCGCGACCTGGACCCGCGCCTCGTTGGCAAGCTCGTCGCCGAGCATCGGGCTGCCGATCACCAGACCGGGTTCGGTCAAGTCGTAGCCGGCCTTCATCGCGTCGCGGAACGCCTGATCCATCGATCCCTCCTGGGGGTTGCCGGGTGGTCGTGGGACCGGAGCCAAGCGTATCATCGAGACCGTCACGAACCGCCGCGCATGTCGCGACCAGGAGGTCTCCCATGAACATCGAGGAAGTCGAAGGGATCGGACCGGTCCATGCCGAGCAGCTCAGCCTGGCGGGGATCGCCACGACGGACGCGCTGCTCGAACAGGGCGCGAAGCCAGGCGGACGGGCCGCCATCGAGAAGGCCACGGGGATCAGCGGCAAGCTGATCCTCGAATGGGTGAACCACGTCGACCTGATGCGGATCAAGGGGGTCGGGTCGGAGTACTCGGATCTGCTGGAGGCCGCCGGCGTCGATTTACCGGCTGAGCTCGCCAACCGCAATGCCTTGAACCTGGCGACGACCTTCGAAGAGGTCGTGGCCGCCCGTCCGGGGATCGTCCGTCGCGTCCCGACGGAAAGCGAGATCGCCGGCTGGATCGCCCAGTCGAAGGACCTGCCGAAGGTCGTCGAGCACTAGGATCCAACTGAAGGACGAGCATCGAGCGTGAGTGGTTTCAGGGAGTTCCTGACCAAGTCGAATGCCCTTGCCCTGGCGATCGGGGTCATCATCGGCGCCGCCCTCGGCAACGTCGTGGACGTCCTGGTCAATGGGATCATCATGCCGCCCATCGGCTGGGCGCTCGGCGGGGTCGACTTCGCCTCGATCCAGACCGTCCTCGGTACGGACTCGGACGGCCAACCGGTCGTGATCGCCTGGGGCGAGTTCATCAATGCGCTCATCGTCTTCGCGGTGGTCGCGCTGGTGGTCTATCTCATCGCCAGGGTCTTCATCAAGGAGGCGCCACCGCCCGGCCCGACAGCTGAGGAGACCCTCCTGGCCGAGATCCGTGACGAGTTGCGCAAGCGACCGGTCTAGGCAGGCCTGCCAGAGAACGACCCGCGCCGCGATCGCCGTCAGGCTCCAGGTGCGGCGAGGTAGCTGCCGAGGACGCGCGTCGTCGTTGTGACCGCGCGCAGGGCATCGAGAGCCGCCGCCGTGGACGGGTCGGCGGTGTCCGCGTCCAGGTCGATCCAGAACACGTATTCCCAGGCGCGCTGGCGGCTCGGGCGTGACTCGAGCTTGCGCATGTTGAGCCGATGGTCCGCGAAGACCGTGAGCACGGCGAGCAACGCCCCGGGTTCGTTCCTCACGGCAACGACGAGGGTCGTCCGCCGCTGGGCACCCGGCGACCGGAGCCCGCTCGGCTCGTCGATGCCGTCGCGCCCCACGATCAGGAACCGGGTCCGGTTGTCTGGCAGGTCACCGATCTCGTCGGCGAGGATCTCCAGCCCGAACAGGCCGGCTGCCCGGGGCGAGAGGACCGCGGCCGCACCGCGCTCATCGGTGTCGGCGATCGTCTTGCCCGCTCCCGCGGTGTTGTATGTCGTCAGCAGCTGCCAGGGCCGGCGACGCAGGAACCCCTCGGCCTGGCCGAGTGCCTGGATGTGCGAATAGATCCGACCGATGTCGTCGAGGCCCTGGCCGGGTAACGCAGCAAGACAAAGGTGGATCGGCACGACCACCTCGCCGTGGATGGTCAGGTCGTATTCGAGCAGCAGATCGTAGTTCTCACGGACCGTGCCGTGGATGACGTTCTCGATCGGGACGACCCCGGCCATGGCGCCACCAGACGCGACGGTCTCGAAGACCGCCCGGAAGCCAGCGAGCGGGATGCGCTCGATGTCGCCGAACGCGGCGAGGACCGCGTCTTCCGCGAAGGCCCCCGGTTCGCCCGCATAGGCGATCGATCGCGTCCGGCGATCAGCAGCCATGATCGGCCGTCGCCCGGTCAGCGGCTACCCCGCGGACGGTGTCGGTGTCGTGTTGCATTCCGCCAGCTCGAGCCCTGCGGCTGCGGCGATCACGTCGTCCAGCGCCGACGACGTCGCGGCCTGCCACTGTGCCGGGGTCGAATTGGCGGTGAGCCCCTCGGTCGCGGCGACCAGGTCGTCCTGGGCCGTCTGGAGTTCCTGGAGTTGCGCGCCGACGTAGTCGCCCGACGCGGCGGTGAGCGCGGCCAGCTGGACCTTCACGTCGGTCGCGGCCGCCTGGTAGTCGGCGACCGTGGCGTCAGCGGGGAGTTGTTTGAAGTCGGTCAGTGACTGGGTGTACTGAGCGAGCGTCGTGCAGAACGCAGCACTATCGGCGCTGGACACGCCGGAACCGGACGAGGAGCAGGCGGTGAGGACGAGGGCCAGGGCGGCCAGGGCGGCGAAGATGCGGGTCATGGTCAGCCTCAATGAGTTTGGTCGTGAACCATATGCTACCGAGCGACCACGGTGCGCGACCGCGGTGCGCGACCGCGGGTCGGGTGAGGACTGGCTGACCTACCGCTCGAACCAGGCCGTCGTGTCGTGGGGCACTTCGTCCTCGTCGAGGTCCGCCCGCTCCTCGCGGGCGACGCCGGCCGGGACGGAGGCGCCACGACGGTTCCCGGCCGCCTCGGTCGCACCTTTCCAGTGCGCTTCGGCCAACATCAGGTTGATCGCCGCGACGTACGCCTCGATCGACGCGGCGATGATGTTCGGACCACGGGCCTCGCCGGCGTATTCGCCAGTGCCGCGCTGCCCGCCGACATCCGGCGGTGCGATCCGCACGGCCACCACGCCGATCGTATCGGTTCCCTCGCCCAGGGCGTGGATGTCGTAGGCGAGCAGTCGTGGATGGCCGGTCAGGACGCTGTCGACGGCCTCGTCCACGGCGCGATACAGCGCGTCGATCGGGCCGTTGCCTTCAGCCGACGCTCGCCATTCGTGGTCTCCAGACGCGATCACGACCGCACCGCGGCTGCGCGTGTTGCTGCCGGACGCGGCTGTCCATCGGGCTAGATGCAGGACATCGCCCGCAGGATCGCTCATCGAGTCACCTCCGTGGGTTGGCTGTGGCGCCGTGGCTCCCCGCTCGGTCGGTCGGGCCCGTTTCCGGTGCGGTCGTGAAGTGGCGCTCGTCGCGGCGGAGCAACTCGGAACCACTTTTCCAGATCGCGTATTCGAGGGAGTCGGCAAGGGCTGTCGCCGATGCCGCGATGATGTTCGTGTCACTTCCCATCGTGGACCAGGTGCGCGCGCCGTCCATCGAGTCGATGATGACCCGGGTCCGCGCCGCCGTCGCCGCGCCGCCGTCAAGGATCCGAACCTTGTAGTCGACCAGATGGACCTGTTCGAGCGCCGGATAGAACGCTCGGAGCGCCTTGCGGACGGCGGCATCCAGGGCGTTGACCGGCCCGTTCCCATCGGCTGCGGTATGCAGGATCTCGCCATCGACCTCGACTTTCACGGTCGCCTCCGCCAGCAGTTCCTGTCCGGCTCGCTGCTCGATCAGGCAGGTGTAGTCCACGATCCGGAATGGCGCGACGTAGTCGGCGGCGTGGCGCCGGATGAGCAGTTCGAAGCTCGCCTCCGCGCCCTCGAAGGCCAGCCCATCGGCCTCGAGTTCCTTGATCAAGATGGACAACTCGCGCGGATCCACCACCCCTTCGAGCTCATGCCCGAGCTGTTGGGCGCGGATCGAGATATTGGCGCGACCGCCGAGTTCGGAGACGACGAGCCGGCCGGCATTCCCGACGGACGACGGGTCAACGTGCTGATAGCTCCGTTCGACACGAGCCACGGCCGCGCCGTGGACGCCGCCTTTGTGGGCGAAGGCTGAACGCCCGACGTATGGCTGATAGTCGTTGGGGACGACGTTCGCGATCTCGGCCACCGAGCGCGAGAGCTCGGTCAGATCGGCCAACGTCCCGCCGCCGGCGGGCACGAGCTCGTGCGGGGTCTTGAGGGCCAGATTGGCCAGGATGCTGACCATGTTGGCGTTGCCGGCACGCTCGCCGTACCCGTTGATCGTGGCCTGGACATGCCGGACGCCGGCGGCCACCGCCGCGATCGTGTTGGCCACCGCGAGATCGGCATCGTTGTGCGTGTGGATCCCCCAGCTGACCTCGGGTGCGTCGCGGTCCGCGTCGACGGCGGTTCGCACGTCGTGGACGATCTCGACCAGCTCGTCGGTCAGGGTCCCGCCATTGGTATCGCACAGGACCAGCGTCCGCGAACCGGCCTGCCGAGCGGCTCGAAGGGTCGCCAGTGCGTATGCGGGGTCATCCTTGTAGCCATCGAAGAAGTGCTCGGCGTCGTAGACCACTTCGCGGCCTCGCTCTGCCACGAAGGCGACAGAGTCGGCGATCATGTCCAGATTCTCCGGCGCTGTGGCCCCCAGGACCTCGGTGACGTGGAGCAGCCAGCTCTTGCCGAAGATGGTCACGACCGGAGTTTCGGCGGCGACCAGCTCGCGAAGGTTCGAGTCGTCCTCGGGACGGTTGGAGCGATGGCGGGTCATCCCGAAGGCTGCCAGTCGGGCCTGCTCCCATGGGATCTTGCGGGCCGCGGCGAAGAAGTCGATGTCCTTGGGATTGGAGCCGGGCCAGCCACCCTCGATGAATGGCATCCCGTATTCATCGAGCATCCTGGCGACCCGGAGCTTGTCGGCCAGGGACAGCGTGATGTTCTCCCCCTGCGTGCCGTCGCGGAGGGTCGTGTCGTAGAGGACGACCGGGCGCGGGCCGGGCGGTGCCGTCGTCACGACGCCGCCCCCATGGTCGCCCGGGCGGTCTTGCCGGTAGCCCGCCGACCGCGCTCGACCCCTGACATCCGTTCGATCACCGCGGTCGCGAAGGCGGTCGTCCCGAGCACGACGAGCCCGTCGGTGGGATCGGCCGGGTCGGCCAGGTCGGCAGTCCGCCAGCCATCGTCGAGCGTCTGGCCGATGGCCGATCGGATCGCGGCAGACGCGTCAGATCGACCGAGCGAGGTCTCGAGCAGCATCGCCGCCGACAGGATCGTGCCGATCGGGTCGGCGATATCCTGCCCTGCGATATCCGGCGCGGAACCATGGATCGGCTCGTACAGGCCGAAGATCCCATGGGCCGTCCGCCGCTCTCCGAGCGAGGCCGAGGGCAGCACGCCGAGACTCCCGGCGATGACCGCCGCCTCGTCGGACAGGATGTCGCCGAACAGGTTCTCGGTGACGATGACATCGAAGTCGGCCGGGCGCCGGACCAGCAGCATGGCGCAAGAATCCACGAGTTGATGGTTGAGGCGCACGTCGGGATAGTCGGCAGCGATCTCATCGGTCACCCGCCGCCACAGCCGCGACGTGGCGAGGACGTTGGCCTTGTCGACCTGGGTGACGTGGCCGCCACGACTGCGGGCCTGCTCGAAGGCGAGGCGAACGATCCGCGCGATCTCATCCTCCGCGTACGGCAACGTGTCAAGGGCGGTCCGTGCGCCCGGTTCGCCGGTGGCCTCCTGGCGGGCTCCGAAATAGACGCCGCCGGTGAGCTCACGAACGATGAGCATGTCGACCCCGGCAAGCAGCTCGGGACGCAGCGGCGAGGCGCCGGCCAGTGCTTCGTAGACTCGGATCGGGCGCAGGTTGGCGAACAGGCCGAGTCCGCCGCGAAGGGCGAAGAGCGCCTGTTCCGGCCGCACGGCGGCGTTCGGGTCGGACCATCGCGGACCGCCGACCGCCCCGAGCAGGATCGCATCGGCAGCGCCACAGGCAGTGACGTCCTCACCTCGGATGGCGACGCCGAAGGTGTCGATCGCCGCGCCGCCAACGATGTACTCGGACCAGTCGACGGCGAAATCGAACCGCTCTCCCGCCGCATCGACGACGCGTCGTGCGGCGGACACCACCTCGGGCCCGACGCCGTCGCCGGGGATCGTGGCGACCTGGTAGCTGGGCCGAGCCGTGGTCACGGGGCGGACTCGTTGATCCGCGGCGCGACGAAGGCGACCGCGACACCGTTGATCTCGGCACCGTGCAACTTGTTGACGGCGACGAGATACGCCTCGAGTGATGCCTCGATGATGTTCGTCGATAACCCATGTCCGGTCACGACCAACGCTCCAGGTCCCTCATCGGACGAGCGTCGACAGCGCACCAGGACCTGGCCCTGGGCATCCTCACCGGCGGTCACCGCCTTGATCTCGTATTCGGTCAGCGTCGGGTGCCAGCCGAGGACCGGCTGGAGCGCCTGATCGACCGCACCGAAGAGCGCGTTGACCGGCCCGTTGCCGGTCGCCTCGGCGGCCCGCTCCGCGCCGCCGATCGACACGGTGACCGATCCGGTGGCATGCCCACCGTGCGAGGAGGTCTCGCTCCAGCCGACGAGGGCGACCGAGGCAGGCACCTCTGAGGAACGCTGTTCGACCAGCGCGTGGAGGTCCGCGTCGGTGACCTCCTTCTTGGCATCGGCGAGGGCCACGGCCTGGGCATAGATCTCGTCGAGGGCTTCGCCCTCGTAGTCGTATCCGAGCTCCTTGAGCTTGCCCTGCAGGCCACGGCGGCCGGACAGCTTGCCGATGGTCAGCTGACTGCCCGACAGGCCGACCGATTGCGGGGTCATGATCTCGTAGGTCAGCGGGTTCTTGATCACGCCGTCCTGGTGGATCCCCGACTCATGGGCGAAGGCATTACCGCCGACGATCGCCTTGTTCGGCTGGATGGCGAAACCGGTCAGATAGCTGACCAGCCGGCTGGCGGCGGTGAGCTGCTCGGTGGCGATACCGGAGCCGAGGTCAGGGAACTGGGTCGGACGGGTCCGCAACGACATCACGACCTCTTCGAGCGACGCGTTGCCGGCACGCTCGCCAAGGCCGTTGATCGTGACCTCGACCTGGCGAGCGCCGGCCTGGACGGCGGCCAGGGTGTTGGCGGTCGCCAGCCCCAGGTCGTTGTGGCAGTGGACGCTGACCGTGGCCTGGTCCCCCACCAGCCCGACGACGCGTTCGACGAGCGCCCCGAACTCGGACGGGATGGCGTAGCCGACCGTATCGGGGATGTTGACCGTGGATGCGCCTGCTTCCACGACCGCTTCGTAGACCTGGAGGAGGTAGTCGAGGTCGGTTCGGGACGCGTCCTCAGCGGAGAACTCGATCTCGGCGTCCCGGCCGAGTCGCTCCCGACCGTGCCGGACCCACCGAACGGCTTCGGCCAGGGCCGTCTCACGGTCGATCCGAAGCTTGTGCTTGAGGTGGATGTCGCTGGTGGCGATGAAGACATGCAGGTGGGGTCGTTCGGCGACCTTGATCGCCTCGATCGCCCGTTGCGGGTCACCGTCCTTGCAGCGAGCCAGGGCCGCGACCGCGATGCCGCCGCGGGTCTCCTGGGCGATCCGGCGGACCGCTTCGAAGTCGCCCGGCGATGCTGCCGGGAAGCCAGCCTCGATGACGTCCACCTTGAGGCGCACGAGTTGGCGGGCTACGTCGAGCTTCTCGGCAGCGGTCAGGCCCGCGCCGGGGGCCTGTTCGCCGTCGCGCAGGGTCGTGTCGAAGATGCGGACGCTGCCCGCCGCCACGAATGGGCCGGCGGGCCGCGGTACGGCGGTGCTCACCGGGCCGCGCCGGGCGTCGTGGCGGACGCCTGGGACTGACCGGCGGTGACCTCGATCGGATCGAGGAATGGCATCTGACCGCGCAGCCGGGCCCCGACGCGCTCGACGAGATGGTCGCGATCGGCCGCGCGCAGGCGCTCGAACTCTTTGCGCCCGGACTCGCTCTCGGCGATCCAGTTCCGGGCGAACGTCCCATCCTGGATCTCGGTCAACACCTGCTTCATCGTCGCCCGGACATGGTCATCGATGATCCGCGGGCCCGACACGTAATCGCCGTACTCGGCGGTGTCGCTGACGCTGAAGCGCATGAAGTTCAGGCCGCCGCGATACAGCAGGTCGACGATGAGCTTGAGCTCGTGCATCGTCTCGAAGTAGGCAAGTTCCGGCTGGTAACCGGCCTCGACGAGGGTCTCGAAGCCCATCTTCACGAGGGCGGCGGTCCCGCCACACAGAACGGCCTGTTCGCCGAACAGGTCGGTCTCGGTCTCCTCCGCGAACGTCGTCTCGAGGACCCCCGCCCGGGTCGATCCGATCGCCCGGCCGTAGGCGAGGACCCGAGCTCGCGCCGTGCCCGATGGGTCCCGATGGACGGCGAACAGGGCGGGGATGCCACCGCCCGACCGGTAGACCGATCGAAGCAGATGGCCGGGACCCTTCGGCGCGATCATCCCGACATCCACGATGGCGGGCGGATCGATCCGTCCGAAATGGATGTTGAAGCCGTGGGCGAACATCAGCAGATGGCCGGGCCGCAGCTCGGGCGCGATCTCCTCGTCGTAGACCGCTTTCTGGGCTGTGTCCGGGACCAGGATCATCACGACGTCCGCGGCCTTGACGGCATCGCGCACGTCGGCCACCCGGAGGCCCGCGTCGCTGGCGAGTTGGCGGCTCTTCGACCCGGGAGCGAGCCCGACCACGACATCGACGCCCGACTCGTGGAGGTTGAGTGCGTGGGCATGGCCCTGGCTGCCGTACCCGATGATCGCGACGGTCTGGCCGGCCAGCGCCGCCGGATCCGCATCGTTGTCGTAGTACATCGTCGCCGTCATCGCTTGATCGCCTCCTCGATGGATCCGGATCCGCGCGCCATGACGACGGCGCCCGTCCGAACCAATTCCTTGATGCCATAGGTCCGGACCAGCGCGACGAACGCGTCGACCTCGGTTTCGGTCCCGGTCACCTCCACGATCACCGAGCCGTCGGCCAGATCCACGACCCGGCCGCGCGATAGTTCCACGAGCTTGAGGACCTCGGCCCGGGTCGAGTCGGTCGCCCGGATCTTGACCAGGGCGAGCTCCTGCTGGATGGTCGCCTCGGACGTGACGTCCTGGACCTTGAGCACGTCGATCAGCCGGTAGAGCTGCTTGGCGGCTTGCTCCACGGCGACATCGTCTCCGTGGAGGGTGATCGTCATCCGGCTGATGTCCTCACGGTCGGTGTGGCTGACCGCCAGGGAGTCGATGTTGAAGTTGCGGGCGCGCATCAGGCTGGCGACGCGGTTGAGGACGCCCGGCTTGTTGAGGACGACAGCCACGAGGACATGTCGGCGGGTCGCGCCGCCACCGGGAAGGGCCCGGTCCGGCGGCGCGCTGTGGGCCGGCAGCCGCTCGGCAGGCGTCGACGGTTCGGAGGGCACGGAAGTCGGATCGGCGGTCATTCGTCCGGCCCGCCCCACGTCTCGATGAGGTCGGACAAACCCTTGCCCGCGGGCATCATCGGGAAGACATTCTGCTCCTCGGCGATCTCGAACCAGATGAGCGCCGGGCCGTCGACGGCCTGGGCGGCCCGTATCGCCCCGTCCACGTCATCGGGGGTCCTGGCCCGGAAGGCGGGGATCCCGAACGCATCGGCAAGCTTGGCGAAGTCCGGTCCGGGCAGGCTGGATGAGTGGTAGTTGCCGGCGTAGATGATCTCCTGCCATTGCCGGATCATCCCGAGCTTCTTGTTATCGAGCAGGGCGATCTTCACCGGGATATGGTCGGCGACGAGGGTCATGAGCTCCTGGAACGTCATCTGGAACCCGCCGTCCCCGGTGATCGCCCAGGTCTCCCGATCGGGCCGGCCGAGCGCCGCGCCCATGGCCGCCGGGACCGAGAACCCCATGGTCCCGAGGCCGCCGGAACTGACGTGGCTGTTGGGGTTCCGGAACCCGGTGTATCGGGCCAACCACATCTGGTTCTGACCGACGTCGGCGACGTAGGTCGCTTCGTGGTCGGTCAGGGCTCCGATCCGTTCGACCACATAATCGGCCGACAACAACCCTGCCTGCCAGGCGCCGGAGCCGTGCCAACTCGACGCCACCGAGTCCTGCTTCCACTCCGCGAGCTGGGCGAAGTACCCGGTGCGTGTCGAGGGATCGACCTTGTCGATCAGGCCGGTCAAGGCCTGGAGCACGCGTTTCGCATCGCCCACGATCGGGACCTCGACGGCGACGTTCTTGCCGATCTCGGCGGGGTCGATGTCGGCATGGATGATGCGGGCATACGGCGCGTAGGTCCGTACGTTGCCGGTCACCCGGTCATCGAAGCGCATCCCGACGGCGATCAGGAGGTCGGCCGTCTGGATCGCCCGGTTGACATGTTTCCAGCCGTGCATCCCCATGTAGCCATAGGCAAGCGGGTGGTCCTCATCGATCGCGCCGATGCCGAGCAGCGTCCAGGCGACCGGGATCTGCGATCGCTCGGCGAAGGCGACCAGGTCGTCCCAGGCCTCCGCGTGGAGGATGCCGTGCCCGGCCAGGATGACCGGCCGTTGTGCCACGGCGATCTCGGCCGCCGCGAGCTTGAGCTGGCGTGGATGGCCATCCAGGTTCGGCCTGAACCCAGGCAGGCCCGCGACCACCTCCGCCTCGCTCGGGTGCTTGATCCGTGTCTCCTGCTGGAGGGCGTCCTTGGCGATATCGATGTGAACCGGACCGGGACGACCACTCCGGGCGATGTGGAAGGCCTCGGCGATGACGCGCGGCAACTCGTCGGCATCGCGGACCAGGTAGTTGTGCTTGGTCATCGGCAGGGTGATGCCGTTGATGTCGATCTCCTGGAAAGCGTCCTTGCCCATGAGCGCCGCCATGACATTGCCGGTGATGGCCACCATCGGGATCGAATCGAGCATGGCCGTCCCGATCCCGGTCACCAGGTTCGTGGCGCCCGGTCCCGACGTCCCCATGCACACGCCCACCCGGCCCGTGACCCGGGCATACCCGTCAGCCGCATGCGCGCCACCCTGTTCGTGGCGGACCAGGATGTGTCGCAACTCCGGGTAGTCGGCCAGGATGTCGTACAGCGGCAGGATCACCCCGCCGGGATAGCTGAAGAAGACATCGACCCCCTGACGAAGGAGCGCCTCGCAGAGCACGTCGGCCCCGATCCGTGTCCGCTTCAGGTCGCGGCCCTCGTGGAGCATGCTCTTTCGGGCGCGCTCGACGGCGGCAGCTTCGGCCGTCCCATCGTTGGGCACGTGGTTGCGCCGCGTGGCCGACCGCCCCGTCACCCGCGACGGTTCCGTCGGATCTCCCTTGGCGATCGTCATCTGGTCGGGTCCTCCGTGTGGTGTCCGGAAAAAACGAAAGACCCCCGCCGTCCCGGCGAGGGTCCTGAGGTTGATCGGTGGTGTCGAGCTACCGCCGCTCGTCCCTCCGTGTCCCTCGGTCCCGCCGGGAGCCGGTAATCAGCCCAAGAAGGCCGCCAAGCCCCGGAAGCGCGAGAAGAAGGTCGAGGAGCGATACATCGACGGGATCGATCGGCACGTGGACGCGCCGGCCATCCGACGTCACGACGACGGCGACCTTGCGGCGATCTTCGGATCCGAACCAGCCCAATCGGGTCTCCAGGATGTTCGGCCACAGCCGTCCCGTGGCGTGGCGGCAGTCTAGCAGGCTTCGCCGATGCGTCAACCGCACTCGATGGTCCTGGTTCGACCGCCTCCGGAGTCTCGGCCGAGCCTCTGGTACGCTCCGATGATGACCGCCACCGAGCCACGCACCATCGTCGACAAGATCTGGGCCGATCACGTGGTGACCCAGGACCCTGGAGCACCCGCGGTCCTCGCCGTCGACCTCCATCTCGTCCACGAGGTCACCAGTCCGCAGGCCTTCTCCGGGTTGCGCGCGCGCGACCTGACGGTCCGACGCCCGGGACAGACCGTCGCGACCGCCGATCATTCCATCCCGACGACCGACCGAAGCCTGCCGTTCGTCGACGCGATGGCCCTGGCCCAGGTGAACCAGCTCGAGACCAACTGCGCCGAATTCGGGATCCCGCTTCATGGCATCGGCGATCCGGCCCAGGGGATCGTCCACGTCATCGGCCCGCAGCTTGGGCTGACCCAGCCGGGGATGACCATCGTGTGCGGCGACTCGCATACCAGCACGCACGGCGCGTTCGGCGCCCTGGCCTTCGGGATCGGGACGAGCGAGGTGGAGATGGTCCTGGCCACCCAGACCCTCCTCCAGCGCGACCCGAAGTCGTTCGAGGTCCGGGTCGACGGCCACCTGGCCCCAGGCGTCAGCGCCAAGGACATCATCCTCGCGCTCATCGCCCGGATCGGGATCGGCGGTGGGACCGGGCATGTGTTCGAGTACTCGGGCACGGCCATCCGCGGCCTGTCCATGGAACAACGGATGACCATCTGCAACATGAGCATCGAGGGCGGCGCCCGGGCTGGCCTGATCGCCCCCGACGACACGACCTTCGACTACCTGCACGGCCGAAAGCACGCACCGGCCGGGGCCGCCTGGGACGCCGCGGTCGCCCGCTGGCGCAGCCTTCCGACCGACGATGGCGCGACGTATGACCGGTCGATCACGATCGACGCCGACGAACTCGAACCGATGGTGACGTACGGCACCAACCCGGGGATGGGCATCCCGATCTCCAGTCCGGTCCCCTCGCCCGGGGACCTGGACGATCCCAGCCAACGACGGGCGCTCGAGCGCGCCCTCGACTACATGGACCTTCACCCCGGCCAGCCGATCCTCGGCCAAAAGGTCGATGTCGTGTTCGTCGGGAGCTGCACCAATGGCCGGATCAGCGACCTTCGACTCGCGGCGGCCGTGCTCAAGGATCGCCACATCGCCGATGGCGTCCGGCTGATGGTCGTGCCGGGCTCGGACGAGGTGAAGCGCGAGGCCGAGCGCGAGGGGTTGGACGAGATCTTCAAGGCGGCCGGTGCGGATTGGCGCGAGGCCGGGTGCTCGATGTGCATCGCCATGAACGGTGACCAACTCGAGCCAGGCCAATACGCCGTCAGCACCAGCAACCGCAACTTCGAGGGGCGGCAGGGCAAGGGCGGCCGAACGTTCCTGGCCTCGCCGCTGACCGCCGCCGCGAGCGCCATCGCCGGCGCCGTCGCCGATCCACGACGACTGCCGGGGATCGAGGCGCTGGCCGCACTCGGGGGACGATGACCATGGCCGAACCGTTCAGGATGTTCAGCAGTCAGGTCATCCCCTTGCCGGCCGAGAACGTGGATACCGACCAGATCGTGCCCGCCCGGTACCTCAAGGTGACCGACAAGGTGGGCCTTGCCGACGCCCTCTTTCGCGACTGGCGGTTCGAGTCGGACGGGTCGCTGAAGAGCCTCGATTAATCATCGACGTCCGGACATGAGCGGCCGGAAGGTCCTCCTGGTCGGCGACAACTTCGGCCGCGGATCTTCGCGCGAGCACGACGATGGGCCCTCGCCGCGTGGGGCATCTGGGCGATCCTGTCGACGTCCGACGCCGAGATTTCCGGAACAACAGTTGAAGAACGCGTGCTGCCGATCGTCGTCGACCGAGCGACCCACGCTGGCTGTTCGAGCTTCTCGAGGCCGATCCTGATGCGACCCTCACGGTCGACCTCGCCGAGCAGGCGTCCGCCGCCGGACGGCACGACCATCGATTCGAGCTCGATCCACCGCCAGCAGATGACCGGCTGGCACCGACGAGATCGACTACCTCGTCCGGAAGGATGCCGCGATCAGCGCCTGGGAAGCAGATCATCCAGCCC
>CAVRGP010000013.1:0-305779 GCA_963720755.1 uncultured Chloroflexia bacterium | reverse complement strand
TCGATCCATAGCGGCATGCATCTCGCGGAGCTTCATGATGTCCGGGTCGCGCTCGTCGGGATCGTGGAAGCGGTTGTACGTCTTGGTCAGGCCTTCGTCGTTCCGGACCATCAGCGCGGCCCGGAACTCGTGGTAGGCCTGGCCGACCGCTTCGATGTCCGCATGCGTCTCCCAGTCCAATGGGAATGGGAACGTCTCGAAGCAATCGGAGGGGGTGTAGCTCATTAGCTCCATTGAAGTGCTACTGAACGCTCGAGCCCAGACCTCATGAACTCGGGACTGTATGGTTCCAAACCCCGAGTGGTTCTCGATGCAGAACACAACTGCCTTTTGGGAAAAGGTCCAGTCGGCAGGCATCAACGCGAATCCGAAGCGCGGGTTCACTTGCGAAGTCACTAGCACTCGCCCCATCTTGGCAAGGCGTGAAGAGAGCTCAGGTCTGTGCGCCTGAAAGGCCCACCATCTCCGCTTCAAGGGGACATTGTTTGGGTTTTCGCCCAGAATGTCTCGGCCCGGTTTCACTCGATCGCGAACAATATCTCGGAGTTCCGGCCACTCGTCTAGGTCAGACTCAGCCTTGACATCACTCAACAAAATCACGTAGCGGTGATACATCTGCTGTGGATCCGACAGGATCTCTTCTCCCCCGATGTAAGGACGAACTCGACTCTCAACATCGGGCCGCTGGGCAAGCAGACTGTCACGCACGCCAAGAGGCGTGCAATCGGGATCGTCGTCAGCAAACAGGAATCCCTGCCCGTAGATCTTTACACCCAGAGAGAAATACGGATTGCCCGACAGACGTCTTGGGCTGTCATCGTTGGAACCCTCTACGAGGTATGCGCTGATGCGCGACACCGGCGCTCCGTCAAGGGAAGGCGTTCCTCCGGGGAACTGCTTAGCGATGTGCACCACGCTCACAACAACGGCAACCGATCCTGGCCATTTGAAGCGGCGGGTTGCCGAGAATATCTGACCGCCGCCAGATAAATCGTTCGGAGCCCACCTTCCCGAGTGTCACCCTGCGCAATCGTGTTTGTGGCAATGAGACCGAAAGTACCCCCAGCTCGCAGAAGTTCGAAACTACGACGAAAGAAGTAAGCAACAAGATCGCATAGATGCTCACAGGGGGGGTACGTGGTCGTAAGCCACCGGAAGTACGTCATTCCGGCAACGGTAGAAATCCGCGTTCCGCCTAAGAAGGGAGGGTTGCCGACGACGGCATCAAAGCCCGCTGTGTCCCGCTCGAACACCTCTGGGAACTCAACCTCCCAGTGGAATGGCGCTAGCGGCTGCTCGGCCCGTCGCCACTCGTCGAGCCGGGCGCGGTGGCGGTCCGCCTCCCCACTTAGGACGACGCCCCCGTACTCGCTCCTCTTGCGCTCGCGGTCCTTCGGTTTCTCGCCCTCGAAGAACGCCGCCAGCACCAGATCACCGTACAGCCTCACCGTGCTCAGCTCGGCCTGCGCTTCGTCCCACCTGTCGCGTAGTTCCATGTCGGTGACGGCCTCGCCCGCCTCACGGATGCCCTGGCGCAGGGCGAAGACCTTCGCCGTGTGGTCGCGCACCCGCATCGTCTCGAACCCCGCCTGGAATCGCGGCGCATCCGGGTCCCAGTGGAACGCCTCGATCTGCTCGCGCGAGAGCCCGACCAGCGAGTCGCCGTGCCGGAGCGCGTGGTCGACGAAGGTGAACGGGTGGTCCTTGGCCAGTGTCACCAGCCAGAGCGAGACCTTGGCGAGGTCCACCGCCACCGGGTTCCGGTCCACGCCGTAGAGGCAGCGCTGGGCGACCAGCCGGCGGGCGAAGATCACCTCGTCCTCGTCGGCGGGATCGCGGGCACCTCGCCGTGGGCGTGCCAGGCCTCGACCAGCGCGTCGCCGAGCTGGCGGCATGCCTCGACCAGGAACGCCCCGGAGCCCATCGCCGGGTCGCAGACCTTGAGGTCCAGAATCTGCTCGGGTCGCGGCGGCCGGCCGTCGGCTCCGCGCAGTCGCGCGAGGATCGGCTCGAGCGTCGTGCGCACGATCGGCTCGGTGAGCGCGCGCGGCGTGTAGTGCGAGCCGGAGCGGCGCCGCTCCTCGCTCGGCTGGAGCACCATCGCGCCCGGCGGCACGAGGTCGGGCGTGGCGGCGGGGTCGATCACCGGCTGCGAGCGCCGCGTGCAGGTCCTCGAGCGTCGCGGCCGCCTTGACGCGGCCTTCCTGACCGTGTCGGTGAGCTTCCGGTCGGCGTGTCCTGGAGCCACTTCTCGCGCTTGGCCGCGGGCTCGCGCGAGCAGTGCCTCGAGGTCGACCGTCGTCGGGGCGCCGTGCTTCTTCTGGGCCTTGATGGCGACTGAGCGGCCGGTCGCGGTCTCGAGCCGGAAGCCCATCATCGTCTCGTAGACCGAGCCGATCTGCTCGACGTCGAGCGCGCGGTAGGAGATGCGCTCGCCGTCGAGCACCAGCAGCTTCTCGAGCGCGCGGTAGATCGTCCCGTCGGGCACGAGCGGCGGCTCGATGCGCTCGTGGATCTGGCGCGCGCCGCCGCCGGGCGGCCCTCGAGGAACGGGAAGCGGTCCGGGTCGAACAGGACGCCGTGGCGCGCGGGCAGCCGCATCGCGCCGTGCTCGGCGCCGTCGTGGACCATGCGGAACAGCACGAGGAGCTGGCCCAGGCGCCGTAGCGCTGGTCCATCGTGTCCGGGTAGAGCGCGGCGTCCTCGCGCAGGCGCTCGTAGAGGCCCGGCGAGGAGTAGTAGCGCAGGAAGGTCTCGTCCTCGGGCAGCATGTCCCGCTCCTCGGCGTAGAGCAGGAAGACGAGCCGCAGGAGGACGGTGAGCAGCGCCCGGTAGACCTCGTCCGGGTGCTCGGCGAGCGGCTCGCGGAGGAGCTCGCCCTTGGACGCGTCGTCGGCGGCCTGGAAGCCGCGCAGCAGCTCGTAGAGCGCGTGGAGCACCTGCTCGGCGAGGCGCTCGCTGACCTCGTTCTGGTACTTGCGGCTGTCCTCGAGGAGCGCGGCGAGGCGCTGCGCGCGGGGCAGGCTCAGCAGTCGCGGCTGGCCGAGCAGCAGGCGCAGCGCGGTCGAGATCGGCCGGCCCGGCGATCTGGACCATGTCCGCGACGCGGAAGTCGAGCCAGCCTGAGCTCTCGCCGCGTGGCGCGGAGAGGAGACGAAGCGCGCGGCCGTTGAAGAGCAGGCCGGCCGGCGACCCCGGTCTGGCGAAGCAGCCGCTCCATTCGGCCGTGCGCTGAGGCCTCGAGCTGTCCGTCGCCGCGGACGACGTGGTCGAAATCGTCGCCGGGGTCGAGCACCCGCACCAGGAGCTGCCAGGGCGGCCGCCGTCTCTGCGGTCGAGCTCGCGCACGGCGAAGTCGGGTCGCAGCGTCTCGCCGTACTCGGGCAGCGGCACCTCGAGCTCGGGCGGGATCGGCTCTCGGGCGTGCCGGCGTAGCCCTTCGGCGAGAAGCTCCAGCCGAGGACGGACTCGGCGAAGGCGCGGAAGTCGGGCAGGTACGGGACTGGGCCTTCGTTGGGATCGAACGTGCGCTCCTCGACGCACGCCTCGCAGCAGCCGCTGGCCCTCGGCGTCGCGCCGGTCGAGAATCGCGCCGGCGCGACCAGCGCCGGCGCGGAGACCACGAGGCCGGTCGGCCGGACGAAGCCGAGCCACTCGAGGTGCGCCAGGATCTCCGGGTCGAGCTTGGACATGGCCATCAGTTCGTCTCCGGCCAGAGGTAGACGAGCCCGACCGGCTCGACGCGGGTCGCGCGGACGTCGTAGAACTCGCGGATGCGCTGCGGCTCCTCTCGAGTTCGCGGTCGAACTGCTCGAGTCGCGTGCGCCAGGACCGCATGTCCGCTTCGAGCTGGCGCGACTCCTCGTCGTCGAAGTCGAGCGTCGAGCTGCTGGGACTCGCCCTCGTGCTTGGCCAGCTCGTCGCGCACCCGTTCTCGCTGGCGCTCGAGGGTCTCGCGCAGGTCCTTCTCCTCGCGCTCGCCGCGCTTCTGAGCTTGTCGACGGCGAGCGCTGCCAGCTCCTCAGCGCGTGGCTCGAGCTGCGGCAGAAGGTCGGTGATATCGCGGGGCGCGGATGTGAGAAGCCGGCGCTGGATCGCCTCACCGGGCATGCGGCGCTCGGCATCGGAGAGGGACGCGCTCCAGCAGGTCGAGTGTCTTCGCCTCCGCTTCGCGGGCATAGGCCTGCAGCGGCCCGTTCGTTGCGAGGGCTCGACCCAGCGCGCCGCGAGTGGCACGAGCTCCTCGTGCAGGCGCTCTGCTCCCCGCCCGTAGAGCGAGAGGCGGCCGAGCAGGAGCACACGCGGGATCGAGTCGGCCGCCTGCGCGAGGCAGGCGCGCGAGAGGTCGTGGTGGATGAAGCCCTGGGAGCGGAAGCGGGCGAGCAGCCGCTGGGCGACGCGCTGCTCCAGGTGGAGGTGGACGGTGTCCTCGGTCAGGACCCCGGTGTCCTCGAAGACGACCGGGCGGATCGGCGCCTCCCGGCGCCAGTCGGCGAGCTTCTGATCCTGCTTCCGGGGAGCGCGGAGCGTGTCGAGCGTGGCGGCCCAGCTCGGGTCGGCGCTGCGCGTCGGTCGAGCGGCGGGAAGGTCCAGACTCGACGGCCGTCGCTCGTCGGTCGCCTCGACGAGCGGCTCGGCACCCAGGAGCTCAAGGGAGCAGGAGAGCGCATCGCGGAAGGGCGCCGCCTCGAAGCCGACCCAGGTCGCGTGAGGCCTCGAGCAGGCTCTGGCATCGCTCGATCTGCGCCTTCAGCTCCTCCTGGCGTTCGCGCGCGGCCTCGAGCTCCTCCTCGGTGACGCGCTTCCGCTCCGCGTCGAGGTCCGCCTCCTCGATCTCACGCGCCAGCTGCTCGGCGTCGCGGTGACGGATGCCCTGCCCGAGCCGACGCTCGATGTCGTCGTCGATGACCTTCGAGAGGCTGCCGAGCTCCCTCTTGATCGTCTCGGTCTTTCGGACGAGCACCTCGAGCACGCGGTCCTCGACCCGCTGCGGCAGGACGAAGTAGTGGCAGCGGACTTCGGCGGCGGGCTGGAGCTTGCGGTCGATGCGGCCGTTGCGCTGCTCGATGCGGCCCGGGTTCCAGGGCAGGTCGAAGTGGAAGAGGTCGGTGCAGTGGGCCTGGAAGTTCAGGCCCTCGCGGGCGGCGTCGGTGGCGATCAGGATGCGCAGCGGGTCCTTCGCGGGGTCGGTGTTGAAGCGGCGCTGGATCTCCTTGCGCCGCGCGCCGGTGGTGAGGCCGTCGATGACCTCGATGCGCTCGTCGGCGCGGTCGGTGTCCTCGATGGCCTGCTCGAGGATCGCCTTGAGGTAGCGCTTCGTCCCCTCGCGGTTCTCGGTGAAGATCAGGACGCGCCGGTCGTTCCAGCGTCGGCGGCCGCGCCCTGGGCTGCTTGCCGAAGGGCGGCAGTTCGGGGCAGAGGTTCTCGCGGATCCAGTCGATCAGGCGCCGGATCTTGGCGTCGGGCAGGTAGCGCGCCGCTCGGCGATCTCCTGCATCTGGTCGAGGAGCGCCTGCTCGCTGCGCCACAGGGCCTCCGCGGCCGCATCTCGGGGCGACGCGGCTTCAGCGGCCGCGGTGACCGCCTCGATCTGGGCGGCCTCCTCCGCCTCGAGCTCGTCGGCCGTCCACTCGCCGCGCTCGTCGTCGGCGTCCGGCGCCGTGGTGAAGCAGGTCGCATGTCTGCGTCAGCTCGCAGCAGCCGCTCGGCGGCTGCTGCCTGGCCCTTCTCCCACTGTCGCTCGACCGTTGCCCGGTGGACCTTGAGGCTGCGGGCGAATGCCTCGATCGACGAGAGGAGCCGCTGCTGGAGACCGACGACCAGCAGCCCGGCGGCTGCCTGGGCGCGTCGCGTCGTGCTCGCGAAGCGCTCCTCCCGCGCGGTCCGGTATTCGTCGAGCAGTCGAGACAGCACGAGCTCGGGAGCGTCCTCGGGCAGGCCGTCGATGGCGACGCGATCCACGACCCGCTTCGGGAAGCCGCCCTGGACCTCGCGGATGTCCTCCTTGAGCCGGCGGACCATCACCTCTTCGAGCGCCTTCTTGCCGCGCACCTTCACGCCGCGGGTGAAGCGGTACGGGTCGAGGAGCTCCAGCAGCGTCGAGAAGCTGTTGGAGTGGCCGTTGTGCGGCGTCGCCGAGAGGAAGAGGCGGTGCTCGAAGCGGCCGGCTGAGGTCGCGGACGGCGCGCGTGAACTTCGACTCGATGCCGTAGCGGCCGCCGCTCGACGGCGCCGCGTGGTGCGCCTCGTCGAGGATCAGGAGGCTGCCCGGGCAGAAGTCGCCCGAGCCACTCGCGCATCGGGTCGGCGTAGGTCGGGTCGATCAGCAGGTTGTGCGAGACCAGGAACCGGCTGTGGGTGCGCCACGGGTTGACGCCGAAGCCGCGCTCGCGGCGCATCCGCGTCAGGTAGGCGCGGTCGAGGATCTCGAACACGAGGCCGAAGCGCTCCTCGAGCTCGTCCTTCCACTGCTCGAGGACCGACGGCGGCGCCGCGACGACGATCGTCTTCGCCTTCTTGCGGAGCAGCAGCTCGCGGGCGATCAGGCCGGCCTCGATCGTCTTGCCGAGGCCCGTGTCGTCGGCGATGAAGAGGTTGACGCGCGGCAGGCGGAGCGCCTTGCGCAGGGGCTCCATCTGGTAGGCGTCGATCTTGATGCCGGCGCGGAACGGCGCCTGGAAGAGGTTCGGGTCGGTCGCCGTGACGCAGTTCCAGCGCAGGGTGTGCAGGAACGCGGCGAACTGGCGCGGAGCGTCGAAGCCCTTGGCGGCGAGGTCCTCCCAGCCCTCCTCCTCGAGGATGCGGCGGTCGAGCTCGTAGTCCCAGTAGACCTCGAGCGCCTGGCCCTGGGCGTCGTCGTCGGCGCAGGCGAGCCGGACGAGCGCGGGACTGACCGGGCGTCGCGGGCTCGATCGACCTCCTCGACGAGCCATCGCCGCGAGCGGACGTGGACGAGCTCGCCGACCTCTGGATAACGCAATCGCACATTCTGCGCTACATCTCCGGTCACCGCGGCCTAAGCCTCGCGACCGAAGTTGTAGGCGCCGTGCGGGGGCGGGTCACTCGTGCTCCTTGGGCATCAGATCTCGCGGTCAGGCCTCATTCTCGCGTACATATACGTCCAGTACGAGTCAACTGGCGCCGCCCCGCAGCCCTCGGCACGCATCCAAAGGTCTTCGGCCATGCCCTTCTGGGATGAGACGCGGCCGGTCTCGGTAGTCGATGACTTCGATGCCGCCGGAGGGCAGCCGGTCGATCCGGTCGATCTGGCCGGTGATGATCACCGGCGAGCCGTCGTCAGGCTGGAGTGCGGTCATCGAGTCGGTTCCGTCGACCACGACCGCACGAAACCCTCCTGCCGATCATTCTCGATCGTGTCGTGGCGGCTCTCTCTGGTCAATGCGATCGCCTCATCAGCCGCGAGGCCACCATCCCTCAGCAGGCACGCAACGAGGGTACCGGTCCGGCCGAGGCCGCCCATGCAGGCGACGGCCACGAACCGGCCATCGCGGATGCGGGTCGCCAGGGTGGCGAGCAGGTCGGCGAACGCGCTCGGGTCGGTGGGGACGCCGCCGTCCGGGATCGGGTGGCGGATGGTCTCGATGCCGTTCTCCGCCATGCGCTCGACGATGTCCGGCACGCCGGCCCTCGCCAGTTCGTCGTCCTCGACGAGCACGACCAGGGTCTCGACGCCGAGCCAGCGCAGCGTGGCGGCATCGGTCGCGAGGTCTCGGTCGTGGGCTCCGGCCTGGCCGTGGACGCCGTGCTTGCCGGGCAGGAACGTCATGCCAAGTCGACCGGGCGCATCGACGAACCCCGGGACGCGGCTGAGCGGCACCTCGTCGACGCGGATCAGGGCCGTGCCCATGGTCGCGATGAGTCGATCGACGAGCGGCTCGGCGATCGCCTTGCCGCGCATGCCCTTCAGCCACTCCGGCGGGATGCCGCCGAAACCCCAATAGGTCCCCGCCAGACCACCGGCGATCGCCGCGGTCGTGTCCGTGTCGTTGCCGTAGGCGACCGCGCGCTGGATGGTCGATCGATAGTCGGTCGCGCCCGCGAAGGCGTCCCAGGCGGACCAGAAGCTGTCCCAGACGCGACCGAGGCCGCCGCGGTCCGGGTACGCCTCGAGGTGGTCGAGCGCATCGAGGTGGTCGGCCATGGCGTGTTCGACGTAGGCGGCTCGGAGGCTTGCGCTGGCGTCCGCGAGGGCGTTCGTGCGGCTGTCGTCGCCGGTCAGGAGTCGACCGACGATCAGGGTGTAGAGGGCACAGGCGACCTGGGCGCGGGCGGTCCCGTGGGTCACCCGCGAGGCTCGGTGGGCGTGGCGGATCCGGAGCATCTCGTCGGCGCGGCGCTCCACGAGCGCGAGCGGCAGGATGCGCATGAGCGAGCCGTTGCCGTTCGCCCGGTCGTGGCTCGGGCCGGCGTCCTCGGCGGGTGTCCCGGACTTGAAGGCGCGAATGGCCGCGGCGGTCGCATTGCCGATGTCGAACCTGCCGTCGTCGTCGGGCGTGTAGGCCCTGTCGTCGTACCAGGCGAGGGCGCGGCGCGCCTGGTCGGTCGTGTCGAAGCCGGTCGTCAGCAGCGAATTGAGCAGCGCCAGCATGAGCGACCCATCGTCGCTCCACGTCCCCGGCGGCTGACCGTGGACGCCCTTCGTGCCGAAGACGACGGTCTCCGCCGGGCGCGCCGGCCCGAACTCGTAGGGCACCCCCACCGCGTCACCGATGAGGTGGCCCCACACGGCCCCGGCCAGTCGGTCCTCGAGCGTCGGCATCAGGTGAGTCCCGGGTGGTAACGTCCGAGCGCGGCACGAAGCCGCGAATCATCTCCGCATGGCGCGCCACGAAGCGCGAACGACATGAATACGAACGTCGCTGAACGCCCTTCCCGCTCGGATCCCGACGACGAGCGCCCCGACACCAGCCACCTCGACTGGAGCAAGGCCGAGATCGGCCGAGGAGCACGAAAGCCCGGGGAAAAGACCGAGATCTTCGTCGATGGTGCGGTCGCATACCGGCTCCGACTCATCCCGTCCAATCGTGTTCTCGCACGGTTCGACTCGACGCTGGAAGCCTGGCCCGTGATCATCGCGACCGTGGACGGTGGCCGGTCGCCGCGGACGTTGTCGCTCGATGCCGAATTCGCGGACGGGACCTTCCACCTGGTTTCCGCCGGCCCGCGGCTCGTGCGATGGGCACGCTTCAACGACGGGGAACCGAATCCGTACGGCGACGGTCCCGTGGAGGCGCGCCGCCGCGTCGCCGAAGGCGCTGCCTGATCAACGGTCAACCGCTTGGCGCGCCTCATGGGAGGATCGAACCCTGATAAGCGCCAGTGCAGCCAGTCTGGCGATGATGTCGCCCCGCCGATCGAATCGGCGAGGTATGCGTGCCAGTCGTCCACCGCTTCGGGCCGTATCGGTTCTACTTCCACTCGAACGAGAACCGAGCCATCCGGGAACCGCCGCATGTCCATGTCCGTTCCGCCGACGGCGGCGCTGCATTCTGGCTGAAGCCGGTCAGGATCAGGGACTCGCGGGGGTACACTCCTCGCGAAATCGCTCGAATCCGGCGAATCGTGGTCGCCAGCCGAGAATTGATGATGAGGCAATGGAATGACTTCTTCGGTCAGCTCCCCGATCAGCCACCCGACCGCCGTCGCGGCTGAGGTCACGGACGATCGGCTGCGCGTGACGCTCGCCGATGGGCGAGAACTCCTCGTTCCGGTCGAGTGGTTCAAATGGCTGGCAGACGCCACGCCCAAGCAGAGACAGGATCTCGAGATCATCGAGGACGGTGCTGCCATTTGGTGGGAGTCCCTCGAGGACAGCCTCTCGGTCCCAGGGTTGCTCGGGTTGCCACACGTCTGAGCCATCACACGCGCTCCGGGCACATCGCGCGGTAGTCGCAGTACTGGCAGGCCCAGGCCGAGGGCGTCGCGGCGAACTCCCCGGCACGCATCTGCGAGATCCGGGCCAGCACGTCCGCCCGCGCCGCGTCCAACTGTTCATCGGAACGGGTCGTCGACAGCCGCAGGGCACTCTCCGTGAAGTACAGCGTCACCCGTTCCGGCGTGCCGAGGCCGAGCGCGTCGCGGCAGGCCAGCGCGTAGATCGAAAGTTGGAGGCTCTCGTCGACGCCCTTCTGGGATGAGACCTTGCCGGTCTTGTAGTCGATGACCTCGATGCCGCCCGAGGGCAGCCGGTCGATCCGGTCGATCTGGCCGGTGATGACGACGGGCGCGCGAGCCGTCGTCGGGTTCGAGGGTCAGCTCGAAGTCGAGTTCCTCGTGGAGTGCCTCGGACAGGCTGCTGACCTCGCCGGACCAGAAGTTGTCGAGCAGGGTCGCGACCCGCCGCTGGTAGCTCTCCTCGGTCGCCTTGTCGCCGAACCCGGTCGGGGTCCAGCGCGCCCGGAACGCGGCCTCGAGATCCTCGCGAGTGGGCGGTTCGTCGCCACGGGCCGCGCGCTCGCGACGGTCTCTTGGTGAACGCCTCGAAGGCCTCGTGCGCGGTGGACCCGAACGCGAACGCGGCCACGGGCTCCTCGCGCGGCGGCATCCGGTAGACGTAGTGGAAGGCGTACTGGAGCGGGCAGCTTGTCGTACGTGTTGAGCGACGAGTAGCTGTGCTTGTCGGGCAGCGGCGCGACCTGGAGGAGGTTGGCGCCGGCGCCGTCGTCGAGCGCGATCGTGCGGAAGGTCAGGGGGTCGAGACCCAGGGCTCGAGCCTCGTCCGAGGTGGTCGCCGCGGACCGGGCGATCGATTCGAGCTCGCTGGTCAGCTCGTCACGTGCCGCCGCGGCCTCCGGATCGGCGATGTCCGTCGCCTCCATGAGGCCGACCAGTTCGCTGGCACGGAGTCGCAGGGCCAGCCGTCGTTCGCGGGCACTCGGCAGCGGCATGACCCGTCTCGCGGCCGCGACCTGCGCGTCGATGTCGGGGCTCGGAACGTCGTCGGGTTCGAGGGCGAACACGCGATCGAGGCGCAACGTGCCGTCGAAGTCGTCGTCGTCGGGTTCGGTGGCGGTCTCGTCGGGTGGCGCGGCCTCGGCCACCGCCGGCTCGGGTTCGGCGGCCACGGCCCCCGCGACCGCGGTCCCGGTCCGGTCGATCTGCCGCAGCTCCGCCCCGGCCCCGTCGAGGATCTCCCCGACGAACCGCGACGCTTCCTTGGCCGCGGTCGGGCCGCCGTGGGTCGACAGGATGAGCCGGTCCTGGGCCCGGGTCATCGCCACGTACAGGAGTCGACGCTCCTCGTCGGTGTGGATGTCACCGACCGGCACGGTCTCGCGCAGCAGCTCGCGCGGGAACAGGCCGTCGCCCTGTTCCTTCACCGGCCACTCCCCGTCGAGCAGGTTCGGGACGAAGACGATCGGGAACTCGAGCCCCTTCGCCTGGTACAGCGTCATCAGCCGCACGCCATCGACGTCCTCGCTCAGCTCCACGCTCGTCGGCAGCTCGCCACCGGCATCCTGGTACGCATCCAGGTATTCGACGAAGCCGCTCAGCGTCCCGCGCGGGTTCTCCGCCTGCCAGTCCGCCGCGAACCGCATGAAGCTCGCGATGTTCGTCACGGTCCGCTTCGATTCGAGGGTATCGACCGCGATCAGGTCGAGGACGGCGCCGGTCCGCTCGAGGAACCGCTCGAGGATCGTGTGCGGTCCCTCGCGATACGTCAGCGGGGTGAGCTCGTCGAGCGCGGCCAGGAGTTGGCGCAGCTTCGCGCGCGTGCCCGCGGGCGCGTCGACCTTCTCCGACTCGGGCCCGTCGTCGCGCCGCTGCTGGATGACGTCGACCTGGACCTGCCCCGATTCGACGATCGCCTTGGCGGCCTCGAGCAAGTGCGACTTGTCGAACTTCGCCGCCCGGCTCACCCGCAGGATCTCGAGGGCATCGAGCCGCCACGGACCGGCGGTCATCATCCGGACGAGCGCCGCGTCGTCGTGCGGATCGGCGATCGCCCGAAGCGCCTGCTCCAGGTCGCGGATCTCCGGCGTCGCGAACAGGCTCAACCCACCGACGACCGTGTACGGGATGTCCTCGTCCCGCAGCCGCGCCACGATCGCATCGCGATGCTTGTGCTTGCGGTACAGGACCGCGATATCGGTCCAGGGCCGGGCACGGCCCGTGGTCGCGCCACTCCCCGTGGTCCCGCCACTCCCCTCGCCCGCCGTCGACTCCCCCACCCCGACCATCGACTTGATCGCATCGACGATCGCCACGGCCTCATCCTCAGGCCCGGCGCACACGATCAGCTCGATCGGGTCGCCGTCGGGGCGCTCGGTGGTGAGCTGCTTGTCGGGCTCGAACCGGGTCTCGTTCTGGCGGATCAGCCGGTTCGCGGCCGTCAGCACGTTCCCGACCGAGCGGAAGTTCTGGTCGATCCGGAGATGGGTCGGCGGCCCCGGCGGCGTCGCTCCCGGGTCGTGCGCCGGCGGTCGGGCGAACCGCGCATCGAACTCGGCGAAGGCCGCGAAGCTCGCCCCCCGGAACCGATAGATCGACTGGTCGTCGTCGCCCACGACCATGACGTTGTCGGGCCGATCGGGCGTCCGTCCGAGCAGCTCGATCAGCTCGATCTGGGCGACGTTGGCGTCCTGGAACTCGTCGATCAGCAGGTAGCGGAACTGGCGCTGCCATCGACGCAGCACGTTCGGCCGCGTCTTGAACAGCTTGGTCACGGCCGCGATCTGCTCGCCGTAGTCGAGCGCCCCGCGCCTCGCCAGCTCCTCCTCGTAGGCTCGATAGACCATCGCCAGCTCGGTCAGCCGGACGACCTCGAGCGCCGCACCGTCGACGACGTAGGTCGCGGCCAGGGCCTCGATCCGGGGGTGATCCTCCGGCGCGAACCATCCAGCGCCCTGCGCCCTGCCCGTCCCCGCGACCGTCCTGCGCGCCTCGCGATCGGCGGTTCGTTCGGCGTCGTCGGACTTGTACTCGCGGGTCTCACCGCGGGCCTCGGCACGCTCGTTGGCTCGGACACCGGCGTACGCGGCGCGCACGTCACGGAACGGCTTGAGGTTGCCCTGGGTCGCGAGTCGAGCCTCGGCGGCCTCGAAGCTGCCGTAGCGCTCCTCGAACACCCGACGCTCGTTGGCCACGTACGCATCGAAGTCGTCGGGCGTGACCAGTTCGTCCTTCGACCGGTTGATGAACTGGACGAAGCTGCCGAGGGTCCAGCTGCCCCGGTAGTGGTAGATCAGCGGCAGGTCCCCGACGATGTCCTTGAGCAGCAGGACCTGCCCCACGCCATCGAGCACGTCCGGCCGCGGTGGAAGGCCGGCATCGGCCGCGTTCTCGGTCAGGATCCGATGGCAGAAGCTGTGGAAGTTGGAGACCGAGATCCTGGCCCGGTTCGCGGCCCCGACCGCGCTGTCCAGTCGCTGCTGCAATTCGCGGGCGGCTTTGACGTTGTACGTCAGGACCAGGATCTGCTCGGGGAGGAGCGAGGTGGTGCCGTCCGCCTCCCCCTCCCCCTCGTGGCCTCCCGCGCCTCGTTCGTGGCCGGCCGCGCCCGCCGCTCGAGCAGGCACTTCACCCGCTCCACGATGACCCGGGTCTTGCCGGTCCCAGCCCCGGCGATGACGACGACCGGCCCCTCGCCCCATTCGACGATCCGTCGCTGCGCCTCGGTCAGGGCGATCGGATCCGCCGTGGTCGGGGCCGCGGCCATCAGTAGCGGAGCAGGGTCATGACGGCACCGACCCGGTTCATCATCCACAGGCCGATCGGCAGCCCGATGATGATCACGCACAACAGCCAGGCGATCAGCAGGTAGAACCAGCCGAGCCACCAGCCGACGAAGATGAACCAGATGGCCCGGATCCAGAGCGGGAGCTGATCGGTTGGTGCCGCCCCGACTGTACGCGACGCCGTCGCGGACCTCGACCTCGCCGTCGCTGCGCGGTCGCAGCGTCAGGATCGCCGGCAATCGGTTGAAGATCATGAACCCGAGCGGCAGCAGGATGATCACCACGCAGCAGAAGTACGCGACCACGATCGCGATCCCGCTCAGCCACCAGCCGATGAACAGGAACCACAGCGCCCGAACCAGCAGGCCCGGCCCTCGTTGATCCGGTCGTGCGGTCATCGAGTCATCACCGTCCCCATCCTAGCCCGAACGCCCTCACCGGATCTCGCCGTCCAGGTCGCCGTCCGCCGCGTCCATCGCGAAGAAGTCGCGATTGCGCTCGCATTCGCCGCAGATCGGCATGCCCGCGTCGCCCGTCGGATCCTCGTCCGGGTCCCCGGTGAGCGGCGCGCCGCACGTCGCGCAGTACAGGATCGGTTCATCCAGATCGGTCGGTTCTTCCATCGGTCGCTCCCTCGGTACGTTCCGAGACTGTGCCTGGCCCGTGCCAGCTGTCTGTCACTAGCGGTGCCACCAGGCACCACGTTGATGCTTGATTTGGGGCGGTCCGACGACCTCCGCTGGCGGTATGCGCGTAGGCGGCATCAAGGGCACCGAGGAGCTGGCGGCGTACCGGGTGGATCGGGCCGGCGGCCAAGCCGAGCCGCCCCAGGGGCGTCGGGCGCCGTCCGCGCAGACTCGCCCTTCACACGGTGGGACCTCGCCGCGGGTCACTCGCCGATGCGCCTCCCGATATGCCGCCTACGCGCATACGAACGGGAGGCGTCCCGGGACCGCCTCGAATCAGCATCAAGCCGACCAACAGCCCTCAGACCAGCGACGAGCCCATGGCCGCCGCCTCGACCTCGTCGTCGACCTCGGCGTCGAACTCGTCGACAGTGGCATCGGAGTCCGCCTCGTCGTCCCAGGTGACCCGCTCGAATGACGGCAGCCCGAGCAGGAACCCGATGACGAGCGCGATCGGCCCGAACGCATTCAGACCGACTCGAATGTCGTCGACCATGTTGGCAAGATCCTGGCTCGTGATCGTCACGAACGTGGCCACGGCGACGACGAGGAATGACAGCATCACGAGCCAGGCCCCGATAGCCCCCAGCGCCCAGCCCGCGACGGGCTCCTCACCGGCGAGCGCGGACCGGGTCAGCGTGATCGCGAGGTAGGTCCAGGTCAGCGTGGTCAGGATCCCCAGGACCACGATCGAGACGACGTAGAGCTGCAGATCCCAGGTCAGGCGCGGGTCGCCGAAGTCGACCTTCGTGAGCACGAAGAGCCGGCCAAGGACCGAGATGGCCGCGACGACCAACAGCGCCACCGCTGCCACCCTCGATCGGCCGACGTCCTCGTAGTTCCTGGCCCTGGACAGGCCGACGCCGAGGTAGAGCAGCCCGAACAGCCCGAGGATCGTGACGAACCCCGAATAGACGATGGCCGACGGGACGAACCAATCGAGCCCGCTTTGTGGCGGCGGGGTCAGGTTTCCGAACGTCTCCTGGAGCGACCGCTCGATCGTGTGGAAGAACGACGTCGAGGCAAAGACCAGGGCACCGAACAGGAGGGTCCGCCCGCGGTACCAGGCATCCGGGTGTCGGAGCAGGATCGCCCCGGGGATGAGGACCGCGCAGACCGCCGGGGCGGCCAGCACCAGGAATCGAACCACCAACTCCGGCGACAGGACGACAGAGTTCGCGATGTCAAGGTACGCGAGCCACAGGACGACGCCACCGAGCGCGAAGAACACGAACGCCGCCCATCGAGCCGGCACGCCCGGGCCGCCGGGCTCGGCCTGCGCGTCCTCCTCGTCCCGGTCGTCGTCGCCGTCGTCCCCGTATTCGTCCTCGGCGTCTTCGACCTCGGCGCCGGCCTCATCCTCGGCGTCAGCGCCATCATCGTGGCCAGCGCCATCGTCGTGGCCAGCGCCATCCTCGCGGTCGATGGCTCCCCCGGACGCTGGCGTCGTGTCGGGTTCCGGCTCGGCGGGCTGGACCCACAATCGACGTCCCGAGGCGGGACATCGTTTCCGGGCGTTTCTGGTTCGGTCGGCGGTTCGTGCACCTGCGGACTGTCGGGGTCGCGAGGTGGCCGCGTCAAGCGGGCTCCGGATCCGCCCCCGGCCCCGCCGCGAAGACCCTCGGACGCGAAATATGCCGCCTACACGCATATCGGGAACGGGGTCCCACTGAACGCCTGAAATCGAGCATCAAACCGCCGCGGGGCCCCTCGGGCCTATTTTGGTACGCTACGCAACGAAATGAAGATCGGCCTGCAGATCAGCTCGTTCACGTGGCCCGGTGGCACGGCCGCGATCGCCCCGACCCTTGCCGAGATCGCGCGCACGGCCGACGACGTCGGCTTCGACTCGATCTGGGTGATGGATCACTTCTTCCAGATCCGTGGCGTCGGTGCCGTCGAGGAACCGATGCTCGAGGGCTGGACGACGCTCGGGTTCCTGGCCGCGCACACCAAGCGAGCCCGCCTCGGCCTGATGGTCGGTGGTGTCCACTACCGACACCCCGGCCTGTGGGTCAAGGCCGCCACCACCCTCGACGTCCTGTCGGGCGGTCGGGCCTGGCTCGGGATCGGCGCCGCCTGGAACGAGTACGAGTCGAACAGCCTCGGCTTCCCCTTCCCGCCGCTCGGCGAGCGCTTCGAACTGCTCGAGGAGACGCTCCAGATCGCCCACCAGATGATGGACGGCGACCACGGCACGGAGGGCGAGTTCCACGGCCGCCACTACGAGGCGACCAGGCTCCTCAACTCCCCGCAGTCGCTGTCACGCCCCAGGGTCCCGATCATGATCGGTGGCGGTGGCGAGAAGAAGACCCTGCGCCTCGTGGCCCAGTACGGCGACGCGACCAACGTCTTCGGCACCCCCGAGGGCATCGCCCGCAAGTACGCGATCCTGGCCGAGCATTGCGCCGCGATCGGTCGCGACCCGGCCGAGATCGAGCACTCGACCCTGCAGCAGGTCCGCTTCGCCGGGCCCGCGGAGGGCGGTGCCGCCGCGACCAGCGCCGAATCGCCCGACGAGATCATCGACCGCTTCGGCGACCTGTCCGACGCGGGAGCCGACCACGTCATCGTGTCGTACAAGGGCTTCGCCGATCTCGCCGCGCTCGAGCGGTTCGGTCGCGACGTGATCCCCCAACTCCGGACCCTACCCTGATATCCGGACCCTCCACAGATACCCCCAGGGGGTATCGCAAGAGTGATACGATGAGGCCATGACAGAGTTCGGCGGTTTCGCCACCACCTTCGACGAACCGGCATCGTCCGGCCCCTCCACCCCACTGAGCGGCGGGGGCCACGTCGATGCCAAGGTCGTCATCGTCGGGTCCGGTCCGGCCGGCCTGACCGCGGCGATCTATGCCGCCCGGGCCAACCTCGAGCCCGTCGTCCTGGCCGGTTCCGCTCCGGGCGGCCAGCTGATGCTGACCAGCGACGTCGAGAACTACCCGGGCTTCGTCGACGGCATCCAGGGCCCCGACCTGATGGCCGCGATGCGAGCCCAGGCCGAGCGATTCGGTGCCCGCATGGTCGATTCGGACATCGATCGGGTCGACTTCTCCGAGCGTCCGTTCCGGATCTGGGCGCACGGCACCGAGTACCGCGCCCAGGCCGTGATCGTGGCGACCGGCGCGTCGGCCCTGTGGCTCGGCCTCGACAGCGAGACCCGGTTGCGCGGCCGCGGCGTGTCCGCCTGCGCGACCTGCGACGGCTTCTTCTTCAAGGACCAGGAGATCGCGGTCATCGGCGGCGGCGACACCGCCTTCGAGGAGGCCACCTACCTCACCCGCTTCGCCACGAAGGTCCACCTGCTCCACCGTCGCGACTCGTTCCGTGCCTCCAAGATCATGGTCGACCGGGCGACGGCCCACGACAAGATCGAGATCCACCCGAACACCGCGGTCGACGAGGTGGTCGGCGAGAACAAGGTCGAGGGGCTACTCGTGTCCGATACCCGGACCGGCGACCAGACCCGACTCGATGTCGGCGGCGTGTTCATCGCCATCGGCTATCGGCCGAACACCGAGGCCTTCCGCGATTGGCTCGATGTCGACGAGAAGGGCTACCTCGTCGTCCACGACGAGACCGGCTCCAAGGTCGACGGCGTGTTCATCGCCGGCGACGTCCACGACCATCGATACCGCCAGGCCGTCACCGCCGCAGCCGACGGCTGCAAGGCCGCCATCGACGCCGAGCGCTGGCTCGAAGCCCAGGGCATCACCGAGGCCGCGACCGCCACCGCCTGGTAGGTCGGCGCGGCCGCGGCGCCGAGGGCCGACCCGCCGCCGGGCCGAGGCGGCTGCCTTGCCCGCGGCGCGTTTGATGCTTGATTCCAGGCACCTTTTGGGACCCACTGGTCGGTATGCGCGTAGGCGGCATCAGGCCCGGGGCGATGAGCCTTCGCGTCGGGGCGCAGAGAGTCCCTAGCCGCCGAACAGATCCGGATCGTCGAACAAGTCGGGATCATCGAACGAGTCCCGGTTGGCGAGCCGATCGGATCCGGCCGAGTCCTCGATATCGTCGGTTCGGGCCGGAGCATCCGACTCACGGTTCGCAGATGGCTTCGGGAGCCCGGCGGGCGGGAAGCTCCCGGGCGGCATATCGAGACCCCCGAGTGCATCGACAAGGTCGGCGAATCGGCGCCACTTGAGGCCGTACTGCCGGCCGTTCTCGAGCCGACTGATGACGGTCTGATCGATGCCGCACTGCACCTCGAGTTGACGTTGCGTCCAGTGCCTCGCCAGGCGTCGGCGCTTGATTGACCAGCCGATGAGATCGAACCCGTGCTGCTGCTGTGGATCGCGCGGGCGCTGACTGTCCCAGTTCACGTCGGCACCGTACGCGTGGCCGATCGACCAGCGCTTGGCAAGCGCTTAGCTGTCGCTTGGCTGGCGATCGACGGGCGGTCGCCTGCCGCTTGGCTGGCAATTGGCAGGCGCTTGGCTGGCAATGGGCAGGCGCTTGGCTGGCAATAGGCAGGCGCTTGGCTGGCAATTGGCAGGCGCTTGGCTGGCGGTCGACGGGCGATCGAACGCGGCCCCACCGCCTTGATGCCGCCTACGCGCATACCGCAGGAGGATGTCCACCGACCGCCTGAAATCAAGCATCAAACCGCGACGCCACCTGCGACCACGCGGCACCCGTGGTAGCGTCGCCGGATGGGGTTTCCACGAGGACAGACGCGGACAGCGACCGGTGGCGCGGTCGGTGGCCGCGGCGGGCGCATCGGCGGCGGCACCGGCGGCACCGGCGGCGGAGGCGGACGAGGCGGTCCCTTCGGCAGCGGGGTCAGCCGCGACTTCACCCCCGTCCCCAAGGAGCGACGTGGCCGGACCCTCCGCCGCATCCTGATCTTCTTCAAGCCGTATCGACTGCAGGTCGTCGTCGTCCTCGTCGCGATCCTGACGACCAGCCTCATCGGCCTGATCAACCCGCTCCTGCTCGGCGTCCTTCTCGACCAGGTCATCATCGGCGGCGACTACACGAACCTGAACCTGTACGTCGGCCTGATGATCATCCTGCCGATCATCACGGGCTTGATCGGGGTCGGCCAGAGCTACCTCAACAACGTCATCGGCCAGAGCGTGATGCAGGACCTGCGCGGCGCGCTGTACGCCCACCTGCAGTCGATGCCGCTGCGCTTCTTCACCGAAACGCGTACCGGCGAGATCCAGAGCCGACTGGCCAATGACGTCGGCGGCGTCCAGGCCGTCGTCACCGACACGGCCAGCTCGCTGACCAGCAACCTGGCCATCGCGACCAGCACGATCATCGCGATGTTCCTGCTCGACTGGCGGCTCGCGCTCCTGTCGCTCGCCCTGACCCCGTTCTTCCTCTACCTCACCTACCGAGTCGGCAAGGTCCGCCGCGAGGTCTCGACCGAGACCCAGCAATCCCTCGCCGAACTGAGCGCGACGACCGAGGAGACCCTCAGCGTGTCGGGGATCCTGCTGTCGAAGACGTTCGGCCAGCAGGCCAACGCCATCGTCAAGTTCCGGGCCCTCAACCAGCGACTGGCCGTGCTCCAGATCCGCCAGGCGATGGTCGGGCGCTGGTTCTTCATGATCATCGGCACGATCTTCTCGATCATGCCCGCGTTCGTGTACTGGCTGGCCGGCACGCTCGCGGCGAACGGCAGCCCCGACGCCCCGACCGCCGGCACGATCGTCGCCTTCACGACCCTCCAGAGTCGACTCTTCTTCCCGCTCGGCCAGCTGCTCAACATCCAGGTCGAGCTGCAGGGCTCGCTCGCCCTGTTCGACCGGATCTTCGAATACCTCGAGATGGACCCGGAGATCGTCGATGCGCCCGACGCGGTCACGATGCGTCCGGCGACGACCCGCGGCCGAGTCCGTTTCCGCGACGTCTCGTTCGCCTATCCGACCGAACCGGTCCCCTCGCAGCGCGCCCACGACGCGGTGGCCGCCGGCGAGGCTGATGCCCTCGGCCAGGACACATTCGATGACGCCGAATGGGCCGCCGAGCCCGACGTGGCCGCCATGACCGGCGCGGCGGACACGACTGCGGACACGATCTCGGGACGACGGATGCAGACCCGACCACCGACGGCGGCGCCCCGACCCCGTGCCCCCGACGCCCCGACCCAGGTCCCCTTCGCGCTCGACCACATCGACTTCGTGGCCGAGCCCGGCGAGCTCGTCGCCCTGGTCGGGCCGTCGGGTGCCGGCAAGACGTCGACGACCTATCTCGTCTCGCGGCTGTACGACGTCGACTCGGGCGCGGTCGAGATCGACGACACCGACGTGCGCAAGATCACGCTCGCCTCGCTCGGCGACATCGTCGGTGCCGTGACCCAGGAGACGTACCTGTTCCACGCCTCGGTCCACGACAACCTGCGCTACGCCCGGCCCGAGGCGACCGACGAGGAGCTCATCGCCGCCGCCACGGCCGCGTCCATCCACGACCGGATCATGGAACTCCCCGAGGGCTACGACACGTTCGTCGGAGAGCGCGGCTACAAGCTGTCGGGCGGCGAGAAGCAACGCCTGGCCATCGCCCGGGTGCTGCTCAAGGACCCCCGGATCCTCATCCTCGACGAGGCGACCTCGGCCCTCGACACCGTGTCGGAGCGGCTCATCCAGAAAGCGTTCGAGAGCCTGATGGAGGGCCGGACGACGATCGCCATCGCCCACCGGCTGTCGACCATCCTGCGCGCCGACCGGATCATGGTCTACGAGCGTGGCCGGATCGCGGAACGGGGCACCCACGCCGAGCTGCTCGCCCAGGACGGGCTGTACGCTCGGCTCTATCGCGAGCAGTTCCTGGCCGAGGAGAGCGCCCGCGGGGCCGGCTCGGACGGCAACGCGGCGGCCGACGACGACGCCGCCACCACCGATGACGACGAAACCAACCCGATCGCGCTGGCCGGAGTCTGACGATGCCCACCCACAAGTCCGTCGAGATCCGCCACCTCGGGGGGATGCACCTCCACGCCGAGCCCAGTTCCGGCCATCCCTACGACTACGACGATCGCACGTCGGACCAGGGCGGCAGCCCGGTCGAGACGATCCTGTCGGCGCTCGGCGCCTGCACCGCGATGGACGTCATCTCGATCGCCGAGAAGAAGCGCCAGACCATCGACGAGTACACGGTCACCGTCACCGGCAGCCAGCGCGACGAGTACCCCCAGGTCTTCACCGACATCGTCGTCACCCACCAGGTCACCGGTCGCGACCTGTCCGAGGCGTCGATCCGTCGCTGCATCGAGCTGTCCGCGAAGAAGTACTGCCCGGTCAACGCGATGCTCTCGGCCGGGGCGACCGTGGTCCACCACCGCTTCGCGATCGTGTCGACCGGCGAGAAGGCGTTCGAGGCCGAAGGCGAGGTCGTCGCCACCGGCCCCGACATGCGGCCCGACATCCTGGACTGAGGGCCGCGACCGCGGCCGCGGCCCTGGGCGCCCGACTTGCACCGGTTCGATACGGTAGGTGGGCAACCAAGACCTAGGGAGGGAGGCCCAGATTGCGAATCCTGTTCACCTTGATCGCGACGCTCGCGCTCGCGACGACCGCCTGTGGCGGCGCCGAATCAGTGGCCACCGAGACCGCCCCGGACGGTTTCGTCGATGGCGAATCGTCGGACGACCCGCAGGGCTCGAGTGGTTCGGGCGGTGGCGGCCAGACCGGGGACGTGGAGCCGGAGCCGGCGGGCGCGGTCGAGCCGAACACCATCCGGATCGGCTCGCAGGTGTGGAAGCGAACATTGCCGATGACGACCGGACAGTGCTTCCTCTTCAAGGACGACGGAACCTTGCCGACCAGCGCGAATGTCTGGGGGACGCTCGACGGTGTCGAAGACAGTCATTTCTCGGCGTCCGTCCAGCAGGACGGCACGTTCGAAGTCCGAAGTGAGCGGACCTGGCGACAGCACCCTTTACTGGGTCAGGCCGGCGAGCGGAGCCCCAAGGCAAAGACCTGGTCATCGAGCTCGATTTCGACGCACAGACCATCACAGGCCACGGGACCTACCACTCGTTGACGACGAACCAGCTTGCCTCCGGTTCGTTCCAATTCGTCTGCGAGCCCGAGGCGGCCTAGCGAGCCCGAGGGCTGATGCTTGATTCGACGGGGGGCGACGACACTCTCCCCGAGTATGCGTGTAGGCGGCATACGTCGGGGCTAGGGCGGCCGAGCGGCCAGGCGGGCGTCGGCGGGCGACCTGGCCGAAGACGCCCGGGCGGGGCGGCTCGGCTCGCGGCGGCGCCCGGCGGCTCGGTGGCGCGAGGCGGCGGGGCGGCGGCTCGGCCCGGGGAGGCGGATCGGGTGGTCTCGGGGGGCTGCACCGCCCGTATGCTGCCTACGCGCATACGGCAAAGCACACGGTCCAAAGTGCCTGAAATCAAGCATCACGCCTTCGTGGGGCGGGCGCCTTCGTGGGGCGGGCGCCTTCATGGGGCGGGTGCCTTCGTTGACCTCGCGCCCTCGTGGGCCTGCCTGAGCTGCGCACCCGACCGACGCCATTGCATGACTATGCACTCAGATGTATAGTCATCCAGCTGTGACGACGACGACCGCGACCCCTGCCTCACGGACCCTGCGCGGACTCGACCCTGCCGGCGGGCCACGCCGGATCCGCGTCGGGATCATCGGTGCGACCGGCTACGTCGGCGGTGAGCTCATCCGGCTCCTGGCCCGACATCCGAACGTGGATCTGGTGGGCCTGACCGGCCGCCAGCGCGACCACGATCCGGTCGGCAACGTCCATCCGCACCTGGCAACCCTCGATCTCGACATCCACGCCGAACTACCGGAGTCGCTCGACGCGGTCTTCATGGCGCTCCCCCACGGAACGGCCGCCGAGTTGGTGCCCGGGCTGATCGCCAACGGAACCGCGATCATCGACCAGGGCCCCGACTTCCGACTGCGCGACCCCGCCGACTATCCGCGCTGGTACGGCTTCGAGCACCCGCGGCCGGACCTGCTCGACCAGGCCGTCTACGGTCTCCCCGAGCTGCATCGGGCGGAGCTCAGTGCGCTGGTCGATGCCGAGATCGCGATCGTCGGTGCGCCCGGGCTGCTACCCGACGGCCACGCTGCTCGCGCTCGCTCCCCTCGCTCGGGCCGGGCTGATCGGTGACCTCGTCGTCGACGCCAAGAGCGGCGTTTCCGGCGCGGGCCGGGAAGCCAGGACCGGGCTGCTCTTCGGCGAGGTCAACGAGAGCGTCAAGGCCTACGGGATCGGTGGCCACCGGCACGTCGCCGAGATCGAGCAGGAACTCGCCGAGCTCACCGCGCGCCAGGGCCTCGACCTCGGTGCCAACCCGGGCGTCATCGCGGTCGACTTCCTGCCCCACCTCATCCCGATGACCCGCGGCATCCTGTCGGCCAGCCACGTCCGCCCGACGCGCAAGATCACCCAGTCGGAACTCGACGCCATGTACGCCTCGGCCTACGCCGACGAGCCGTTCGTGACGGTCGTGCCGGACCCGCCGGCGACCAAGGACGTGACCGGCAGCAACCACGTCCGGATCCACGTCAGCCTCGACGAGCGGACCGGCCGGATCCTGGCGATCGGCGTCGAGGACAACCTGGTCAAGGGCGCCGCCGGCCAGGCGATCCAGGCCTTCAATCTCGTCCACGGCCTGCCGGAGACGGCCGGGCTCGAACAGCTGCCGCTTGCGCCATGACGACGATGACGCGCCGCGGCGACAGGGACCGGCTCGGCGACCGACCTCCCCGAGGTCGCGCGCGAGAGCGTCATCCCGCTCGGGTTCCGCGCCGGTGGCCTGGCGTCCGGGATCAAGAAGTCCGGCCGGCCGGACCTGGCCGTCGTCACCACGACCTCGGGCCCCGCCGCCGCGGCAGCGGTCTTCACCCCGAACACGTTCGCGGCCGCGCCCGTCCGGCTGTCCCAGGCGCATCTCGCCACCACATCCGGTGACGAGCGGGGCCGCTTCGGCTGGGCCGAGGCGATCATCTCGACCAGTGGCTCGGCGAACGCAGCGACCGGCCCTGCCGGCGATGCGGACCAGCTCGACGTCGCCGCGATGCTGGCCGCGGCCACCGACGTCGCGATCGAGCGGACGCTCCTCCTGTCGACCGGGATCATCGGCATCCGGCTGCCCCTCGACAAGGTCCAGGCCGGCCTCACCGCCCTCGTTCCGACCTTGACGACGGCGGGCGATGGACTCGAGTCCGCGGCGCAGGCCCTGCGCACGACCGACTCCACGACCAAGGTCGCGACGACCACGATCGAGCTCCCCGACCCCGACGGCCGGCCGGTCACGGTCACCGTCAGCGGCATCGCCAAGGGCGTCGGGATGATCCACCCGATGATGGCCACGATGCTGTCGATCGTGCTGACCGATGCGTCGGTGGCGCCCGAGACGCTGTGGGGCCTGCTCCGACCTGCTGCGGCCCGGACCTGGGACCAGCTCTCGATCGATGGCGACACGAGCACGAACGACACGGTCTTCGTCCTCGCCTCGGGTGCCGCCGGGGCCGCGACCGCGGATCCAGGCTCCGAGGCGGCCGACCGTCTCGGGGCCGCGATCGAGGCCATCGCCCGCGACCTTGCCCGACAGCAGGCCGCGGACGGGGAAGGTGCCAGCATCCTGATCACGGCCGCGGTCACGGGCGCCCGGGACGATGCCGAGGCCAGGGCCGTCGCCCGCGCGATCGTTTCGTCCAGCCTGGTCAAGGCCGCGGTCCACGGTCGCGACCCGAACTGGGGCCGCCTGGCCGGTGCCGCCGGCAACGCCCGACTCGCGACGGCGGCCGTGCTCGAGGCCGGCGGCCTGTCCACCACCGAGGCCACGGCCCGTGCCGGCACGCACGCTGAGATCGACGCCTCGAGGCTGCGCGTCTCGATCGCCGGCCACCTCGTGTTCGATGGCAGCCAGGGTGGCCCGGTCACCTTCGATCGAGCCGCGGCCCGCGCCGCGATGGACGCCCCGGAGGTCGTGTTCGGCCTGGACCTGGGTCTCGGCACCGGTCGGGGCGAGGCGTTCGGGTGCGACCTGACCGAGGCCTACGTCATCGAGAACAGCGAGTACACCACATGAGAGGGCCGGGGCAGGACCATGTCTGAGATCCTCGTCGTCAAGCTGGGCGGCACGACCATCGCCGACCAGCGCCAGGTCCTCACGGAAGTGGCCGCGGTCTCGCGTCGGCGTCCCGTGGTCCTGGTGCATGGCGGCGGCAAGCGCGTCACCGAATGGCTCGAGCGACTCGGGGTCCCGAGCACGTTCGAGGGCGGCCTGCGGGTCACCGATGCCCAGTCGCTCGAAGTGGCCGCCGCGGTCCTCCGGGGCGTGGTCAACAGCGAACTCGTGTCCGGCCTGCGCGATCTCGGGGTCGATGCCGTCGGCCTGTCCGGGGTCGATGGCGGCCTGCTCGTCGCCGAGCGGATCCCTCACCTCGGTCTCGTGGCCTCGGTCGTCGGCCTGCGCCGGGATCTCCTCGATTCGATCCTCGTCGGTGGCCAGGTGCCGGTCGTCGCGCCGCTCGCCCGGGATGCGGACGGGATCGTCTGCAACGTCAACGCGGACGATGCCGCGGCCGGGATCGCGGCCGGGATCGGTGCCCGTCAACTCGTCCTGCTGACCGATGTCGATGGCGTGCGCGATGCCGCGGGCAACCGGCTCGACGCCATCACCGCGGCCGAGGCCGAGGCGCTGATCGAATCCGGGGTCATCGGCGGCGGCATGGTCCCCAAGGTCCGGGCCGCGCTGAGTGCCCTCGGCTGGAGCGGTGCCGAGGCGATCATCGCGGACGCCGCCGCGCCGGACGCCCTCCACCGGGCCCTCACCGACCCCAGCTTCGGGACCCGGATCACCGCCGACAGCCACGCCCGAGCCGGCGCCGCGTGACCGCGATGACCATCCAGGCCGGCCACGACACCAAGCAGCTCCGCCAACGCGCGATCCGCGAGCTCGTCGCGACACGACCGGTGAGCAGCCAGCGCGAGGTCGTCGATGCCCTCAGCGCCCAGGGCTTCGAGGTCACCCAGGCGACCGTCTCGCGCGACATCACCGAGCTCGGCCTGGTCAAGGCGCCCGGCGCCGACGGCCATGTCTACGTCACCCCGGAACGGGTCGCGACCAACGGTGGCCCCGCGTCCGACCTGCGGCTCGAGCGGATCCTCTCGGATATCCCGGTCCGGATCGGCCGGAGCGGGCTCACCGTCGTGCTGACCGGGACGCCCGGGACTGCCAGCGTCATCGCCCAGGCGATCGACGAATCGACACTGCACGAGCAGGAGGGGACGCTGGCGGGCGACAATACCCTCCTCGTCCTGTTCGCCGACGAGTCGCGCCTCGAGCGCTGGCTCGAACGGTTCAGGGCCATCCAGGCACGCTCCGGAGGTTGAGCAACCCGTGAACAAGGTCGTCCTCGCGTATTCCGGCGGTCTCGATACCTCGGTCGCCGTCGCCTGGCTCAAGGAACAGTTCGGGGCCGAAGTGGTGACCCTGACGGTCGATCTCGGTGGCGGCTCGCTCCGACCCGGCGTCGAAGCCCGGGCGATGGCCGCCGGCGCGACCCGGGCCTACGTGGTCGATGCCCGCGAGCGCTTCGTGACCGACTACGTCTGGCCGCATCTCCAGGCCAACGCCCTCTACCAGGGCGCGTACCCGCTGGCCACCGCCCTCGCCCGGCCGCTCATCGCGCAGCTCCTCGTCGAGGTCGCGAAGCGTGAGGGCGCCGACGCGGTCGCCCATGGCTGCACGGGCAAGGGCAACGACCAGGTCCGGTTCGATGTCGCCACCCACGCCCTCGATCCGGGGCTGGAGGTCGTCGCCCCGATGCGGGTCGGGATGGGCCTGACCCGCGACCAGGAGATCGACTACGCCATCGAACGCGGGATCGAGATCCCGATCACCAAGGCCTCCCCCTACTCCATCGACGTCAACCTGTGGGGCCGCTCGTGCGAGACGGGGGTGCTCGAGGACCCGTGGGTCACCCCGCCGGCCGATGCCTACGAGTGGACGGTCGCCCCGGCCGATGCGCCGGCGCCGGTCGAGATCGTCATCGACTTCGAAGGGCGGCGTCCCGGTGGCGCTCGATGGCGAGCGGCTCGGATCCGTGGACCTCGTCGAGCGGCTGCATGCGCTCGGTGGCGCGCACGGGGTCGGCCGGGTCGATCACGTCGAGGACCGCCTGGTCGGGATCAAGAGCCGCGAGATCTACGAGACCCCGGCCGCGACGATCCTGCACACGGCCCATCGCGCCCTCGAGGGGCTGACCCTGAGCCGCGACACGCTGCGGTTCAACGGCTTCGTCGCCGACGAGCTGGCCCGCCTCATCTACGACGGCCTGTGGTTCAGCGCCCTGTCGCGCGACCTGCGGGCCTACGTCGCGTCGTCGCAGCGGGTCGTCTCCGGCGAGGTTCGGATGCGTCTCGATCACGGTTCGGCCGTGGTCGTCGGGCGGCGGTCGCCGATGTCGCTGTACGACAAGAGTCTCGCCACCTACGACGAGGGCGATGCCTTCGACCACGCGTCTGCGGTCGGGTTCATCGAGATCTTCGGCCTGCCGCTGCGGGTCGAGGCCGCCCGGCACGGCGCCGTCGGCAAGCACCACGGCGCCGCCTGGACCTGGACCGATCCCCTCCTCGAGACGCTGCCGACCACCGTCACGGACCCAGAGGGGGCCGCGGTCTAGGGTTACGGAAGGGCCGGCGCGGCTCCGACCGAGTTTCGGGCACAGACCAGGCGCGGCCGGGGGCCTGGGCCGGGGTCCGGGCCGGGGGCCTAGGGCCGGGGTCCCGCGGCTCCGACCGAGGTTTGGGCACAGACCAGGGAGCGCGGCCGGGGGGGCCGAGGCGGCCGAAATCGGGCCCGGCAGCCGGCAGAACCGCCACACCTGGCAAGATTTTCCTCGGGGGAACGTAATGGCAGATTCGCCGCGGGCTCGGCCACGCTCTGGGGCACCTCGAACGACCGCCCACGCTCAGGTCGCGGTCGAACCATGCCTGGACGTGTCGAACCACGACTGAATCGCGGCCTCTTCTCGGCATAACGTTCTGTGGATGAGAATCCTGCCGGGTCAGGGCCGCGGTCAAGGGCCTCGGGCGAGGCGGGCCGTCGCGGGCGAGGCGGGCCAACGCGGACCAGGCGAGGCGGGCCACCCTGACCCCGTCGCCCGGTAGCGACTGTCCCGAGCACGTACGATGGCGCCCATGACGAGCCGACAACCGATCCCCCCTCCCCGGATCCGCCGACCTGCGTGCCGGCCTGATCGACGCCTTGCGCGCGAGCCGCGACGCCGAACGCGACGTGTTCGGGGCCGTCGCGCCGACCGACCGCGAGACGCCTGCGCCCGACGGCGGCTGGTCGCCCAAGGACGTCCAGTCGCACCTGTCGGCCTGGAAGCGGACCCAGATCGGGCGCCTCGAGGCGATGCGCGAGGGTCGCGATGCGCCGGAGATCCAGCTCGAGACGGACGAGATCAACGCGATCTACCAGGCCGAACGGGCCGATGCCACGTGGGCCGAAGTGGTCGCGGACGCCGATGCCACGGCCGAGGACCTGGTCGCCGAGATCGAGCTGGCCAGTGACGAGACGATCGCGATCGACCGGGTCAGCGGCTCGATCATGGGCAACGGGTCCGAACATGCCCTCACCCACCTGCCACCGATCGCCGCATCGGTCGGGGCCACGGATCGTATCTTCGAATTGGCGGCCGCGATCGAGGACATCCTGGCTGGCCACGACTGGCCGGACCGGCCGATCAACTACGCCCGCTACAACCTCGCCTGCTTCTACTCGGTGGCGGGCCAGCTGGATCGGGCTCGGACGCTCCTCCGGCAGTGCCTGCCCCTGCGCGAGGACCTCCGCACATTCGCCGCCGAGGATCCCGACCTGATCGCGCTCCGCGACGAGATGGCGTCGCTCTCGGCCGGCTGAGGCCCGCGGCCGCGGCCCCGACCTCCGATGAGTGACCCCGGTCCCGACCGCCGACTCGCCGAACTGGCGTTCCTCCACGAGATCGCCCAGCTCGCCACACAAGCCCGTGACTGGGACGAGCTCATGCACAACATCGTCGACGCGACGACGGCGGCGATGAGCGTCGAGGTCTGCTCGTTCTACCTGGCCGACCACGAAGGGATGCGGCTGACCCTCGCCGCGACGAACGGCCTGGACCGCAACCAGGTCGGCAAGGTCAGCCTGGCCTGGGGTGAAGGGGTCACCGGCCGGGTGGCCGCAGCGCGAGCGCCCATCGCGATCGACGACGTGACCAGGGACGAACGCTTCGCCTGGGTCCGCGGATTCGACGTCGAGGCCCTCGCCGGCATGCTGTCCGTGCCCCTGGTCTGGCACGACAAGGTGGTCGGGGTCCTCAACGTCCAGACGCGCGACGTCCGTCGATTCGACCCCGACGAGATCGCCCTCCTCCAGACGATCGCCGCGTTGCTGGCCGGGATCGTCGAGAAGGGCCGATTGACGGCGGAGGTCGAGGCTCGGCTCGTCGAGCTGACCGCCCTCGACGCCGCCCGGGCCGAGTTGCTGAGCGTCGTGACCCACGAACTGCGCACGCCGCTGTCGGTCGTCCGGGTCTACGTCGACCTGTTGGCCGAGGCGGCCTCCGCGGACCTCCCGGAACCGGCGTCCGAGGAGTGGCGCGTGGCCGCATCCGACCAACTCGGTCGGCTCGATCGACTCGTCGACTCGATCCTCGTGTCGGTCCGTGGCGAGGGTCTGACCGGACTGTCACGAGCGCCGTTCGACGCGGTCGAGGCGGTCGATGACACGGTCGATACGCTCCGCCTGCTGCTCCGTCCACGCCCGATCCGATGGGAGCGCCCGTCTGCATCGATGACCGCGATCGGCGATGCGACCCGCTTCCGCCAGGTCCTCGAGCAGCTTCTCGAAAACGAGTCGAAGTACGCCCGGAGCGCCGACGGCGTGAGCATCGGCGTTTGGCGGGTCGGCGACGAGATCCAGGTCTACGTGACCGACGACGGCCCGGGCGTGCCGAAGGAGGACTGGGAGAGCGTGTTCGAGCCGTTCGTTCGGATCGACGGTCGCGGCCGGTCGCGCGGCTCGGGGATCGGCCTGTTCGCGGCCCGCCGGCTGATGACCGCGATGGGCGGGCGGATCTTCCTGGAACCCAACGGCTTCGCCTCGTCCCGGTTCGTGGTCGCGCTGCCGGCCGCTTGACGGCCGCAGAGCGGTCGGCCGTGACCTATTGACGTCGGCCGTCGATGTCGTATATATCGACCACCGAGCTATCGCCGTACGGAGGGACACCCGCCTTGACCGGACCAGTTGGATCCGTGGCCGGATCGTCGGACGTGGCGCAGGTCGATGTCTGGCCACTCGGCAAGGTCTTCCGCGACATCACCCTTGGCGGGGTGGCCGGCCTGCTGGTCGGCATCGTCGTCGGTGGGCTCGGTGGTCGTGTCGCGATGCGTCTTGCCGCGCTGATCGTCCCCGATGCGGTCGGGTCAACAACGCAGAACGGCAATCGGATCGGGGACATCACCCTCGGCGGCAGTCTCGGCCTGACGGTGGCTGCCGGCCTCTTCGCCGGGGTATTCGTGGGCACGATCTGGGTCGCCGTCCGGCCGTGGCTGCCCGAGAGCCTGCCGCTGCGAGCCATCGCTGCGATCCCCCTCGCGATCGGACTCGGCAGCTTCGGTCTCATCGAGGCGGACAATCCTGACTTCATCATCCTGGGACACGACTTGCTCGTCGTCGCCGTGCTGCTCGCGCTCGTCGGGCTGGTCGGTCCGGCCATGGCGCTCGTCGAGGCCTGGCTGGACCGACACCTGCCTTGGCCCGAATCGGACCGGGACAGAGGTGCCGCGGTCTACGCGGGCATCTCGGTCATCGGACTGTTCCTGGTCCTGCCCTTGGTCGCCCTGACCTACGTATCGACGCTCTGGCCGGCAGGGGTCGCGCTGATCGTCACCGGCCTGGCCACGACGTACTGGTGGCTCCTGCGGTACCGAGGTGCCGAGCGACCGCCGACCTCCGTACGTGTCGTTGGCAGCGTGGGTCTCGTGGCCGCGACGGTGCTAGGTCTCTCCCTGGTCGCTCCCGACATTCGCGACGCGCTGGGGCTCGGCTAAGGCTCGAGCGCGCCCTGACCGATCCTTACCCGACGACGACCCTGGACTCCTCCGCCCGGAGGTGGGCGTAGCCCGGCTTCACGACTTCATTGATGATCCGAAGCCGCTCGTCGAACGGGGCGAACGCGCTCTTCATCGCGTTGATCGTCAGCCACTCCATCTCGCCGAGACCGATCCCGAAGGCCGCGTCGAGCGCCGCGAACTCGCTCGACAGCGAGACGCCGCTCATCAGCCGGTTGTCCGTGTTGACCGTGACCCGATAGCGGAGCCGTCGGAGCAGGTCGATCGGGTGTTCGGCGACCGACGCCGCTGCGCCGGTATGGACGTTCGAGGTCGGGCACATCTCGAGCGGGACCCGCCGGTCGCGAACGAAGGCGGCCAGTCGGCCCAGCTCGACCGAGCCGTCCGGGTGGACCGTGATGTCGTCGACGATCCGGACGCCGTGGCCCAGACGCTCGGCGCCGGCGAACTGGATCGCCTCCCAGATCGATGGCAGCCCGAACGACTCGCCAGCGTGGACAGTGATGTGGAAGTTGGCGCGACGGATGTATTCGAACGCGTCGAGATAGCGAGTCGGCGGGTAGCCCTTCTCCGGCCCCGCCACATCGAACCCGACGACACCCGCGTCTCGCCAGCGAACGGCGCACTCGGCCACCTCGACGGAACGTGCGGCCTGGCGCATCGCGGTGACCAGGAGTTTCATGACGATCGGGTGGCCCGCCGCGGCCGCTCGCTCCGAGCCGACGCGGAAGCCCTCCAGCATCGCCCCGACGGCCTCGTCGAGGGTCAGACCCTGTTCCGTGCACAGCTCCGGGGCCATCCGGACCTCGGCGTAGACGACCCCGTCCGCGGCCAGGTCCTCCGCGCACTCGGCGGCCACCCGGGCGATCGCGTCCGGCCACTGCATGACCCCGAACGTGTGGGCGAACGTCTCGAGGTAGAGCTCGAGGCTCTTGCGGTCGGCACCGCGTCGGAACCAGGCGGCCAGGTCGTCGACATCGGTCGTCGGCAGCGCGTCGTAGCCATACTCCGCCGCCAGGTCGACCACAGTAGCGGGGCGCAGTCCGCCATCGAGGTGGTCGTGGAGGAGCGCCTTGGGCGCCCTGACGATGGTCGCGAGTTCCGGCACGCCCCGATGGTACTCGCGACCGGCCATGCCATGATGCATCCACCGTGACTGTTTCCACCTCGACCCGTGCCGGCCACTTCGATCTCACCCTCGAGATCGAGACCGATCGGCTGCTGCCGGGCCGTCTCGTCGATGGACGACTCCGGATCGCAGCGCGCTCGAACGGTTCGATCCGCGGCGCCCGGGTCACCCTGTCCGGGGAGGAGACGTGGCGATACGACACCACGACGACCGATGCCCAGGGACGCCCCCACTCGGAGACCCGGACTGGACGGGCTGCCCTGCCCAGCGTGCCGGTCGCCGTGACCGGACCGCTGACGCTGGCTGTCCGGCGAGACCCGCGACTTCCCGTTCCAGATGCCGGTCCCGGGGCTCGGCCCGGCCACCTTCGAGGGGACCGAGCTGAGCGTCGATTGGACGATCGAGGCGAACCTGGACGTGCCCGGTTTCGATCCGAGCGTGTCCATCCCGGTCGTCATCCTGCAGCCGACCGCGCTCCTCCGGGCCGGCGTGGTCACGGTCGCCGAGTTTGCGCTCTATGCGGCGGCCGAAGGCGAGGCCGATGGGATCCGCGGGTCGATCTGGCTGGATCCGTCGCCGTTGTGCGTCGGGGCGCCGTTCCGTGGCCGGCTCGATGTCGAGTCGGGAGCGTCGCGCAAGGTCCAGGAAGTCCGCCTCGAGCTTCGCGTCCTGATCCAGGCCACCGTCTCGGGCGGCCGCAAGGAGACGGTGACGTTGTGGGCCGGCCAGCTCGCCGGCCCCGGGGACTTCGGCGGTGGCGCCCAGGCGTTCCCGTTCGCCGCCGACCTGCCCGCACTGTGGCTGCCCACGATCGAGACGCCGCATGGGCGCGCCGACGCGCAGTTCCACGTCATCGTGGCAACGGCCTGGGCGCGCGACCCCCACCTGGTCCGCGACGTCGCGATCTGCTCGACGACGGAGATCTGAACCCGCTCGACGAACAGGTTCGGTCGGGTTCAGGGCCGGTCGAGTCGCGCTCGAGCGTTGGCCAGGGCCTCCGCCACTCGGTCCGGGGCGGTGCCGCCGACGACGTCGCACGCGGCCAACGCACCTTCCAGCGATGCGGCGGCTCGGAGGTCATCGCCGATGTCGGCCTGCCCGGCCAGGTCCGCCGCCGCGGGATCGCCGCTCGCCCCCAGGGCCAGCCCGACCATGGCATCCGGGACCTCGTCCAGCCCGATCCCGGCCGTTTCCGCCTGCGCCACGAGCGACCCCACGATGTGATGAGCGGTTCGGAATGGCACGCCCCTCCGAACCAGCGCGTCGGCCACCGCGGTCGCGGTCGTGTATCCCTCGGTGGCGGCTTCGGCCATCCGCCCGGCGTCGATGGTCATCGTGCCGACGAGCCCGGCCATGACCCGGAGCGAAGTTTCATACACGGCGACCGCATCGAACAGCGGGCCCTTGTCCTCCTGGAGGTCGCGCTGGTACGCCAGCGGCAGGCCCTTGAGCAGGGTCAGCGTGCCGGTCAGCTCGCCGATGACCCGGGCCGCCCGACCGCGCACGAGCTCGGCCGGATCCGGGTTCTTCTTGTTGGGCATCATCGAGCTGCCGGTCGAGAACGCGTCGGCGACCCGGACGAACCCGAAGCGCGGGTTCGACCACCAGGTGATCTCCTCGGCCAGGCGGCTGAGGTGGACCATCCCGAGCGCGATCGCCCCGAGCGTCTCGACGACGAAATCCCGGTCCGACACCGCATCGAGCGAGTTCGCGGTGACCCCGTCGAAGCCAAGCTCCTCGGCGACGGCCTCGCGATCGATCGGGTAGCCGGAGCCGGCCAGCGCCCCGGCACCGAGGGGCGAGACGTTCAGCCGCGCCCGCGCATCCTCGAGCCGCCCTCGATCGCGTTCGGTCATCTCCACGTATGCGAGCAGGTGGTGGGCGAACAGGACCGGCTGGGCCGGCTGGATATGGGTCGTTCCGGGCAGGACGGCCGATCCTTCCCGCTCAGCGAGGTCGACCAGCGCGCGTTCGAAGTCGACGATCGCCACGTCCAGCTCGTCGATGGCCCGGCGGGTCCACAGACGCAGGTCCGTGGCGACCTGATCGTTGCGAGAGCGCCCGGTATGGAGCCGCCCGGCCAGCGGACCGATCTTGTCGGCGAGGGCCGCCTCGAGGTTCATGTGGACGTCCTCGAGCGCCGGATCCCAGGTGACCCGGCCGGCCGCGACGTCCTCGGCCAACGCCGTCAGGCCGTCGACCAGCGCGGTGACTTCGTCGCCGTTCAGGATCCCGGCCCGGCCAAGGCCGCGGACGTGGGCGATCGAGCCGGCCAGATCATCGGCGGCAAGCGCCTGGTCGAGCTCGATCGACCGCGTGAAATCGGCCATCCGCGCGTCACTGTCGCCGCTGAATCGGCCGCCCCAGGTCCTCATCGTCCGTATGCTACCCGCCGCGGCCGGTGTCCCTCGGGCCCCAGCGTGCCGTGACCTAGGCTGCGTTCCCCGTCGCCGGCGGCTCCAGCACGACCGCACGCAACCGAGCGGCGGCATCCTCGGCGGTCAGGTCGCGCTGCGTCTCGGCCAGCAATTCGTAGCCGACCATGAACTTGCGGACCTTCGCCCGCAGCAGCGGCGGATAGAAATGAGCGTGGACCTGCCAGTGATCGGTCGTCCCGCCATCGAACGGCGCCTGGTGCCAGCCCATCGAGTACGGGAATGCACGCTTGAACAGGCCGTTGTAGCGGCCGATCAGCTCGTGCAGGACGACCGCGAGATCGTTCCGGGCCGCATCGTCCAACCCGGCCAGACGCGCCGCCGGGCGCTTCGGGATCATCAGCGTCTCGAACGGCCAGGCGGCCCAGAACGGCACGACCGTGAGCCACTCGTCCGTCTCGACGACCACCCGGGGTCCGCCCGTCTCCTGGCCGACGTAGTCGAGCAGCAGGCGCTGGCCGGTGGCGGCCAGATGAGCGCGCTGGGTGGAGTCTTCGCGTGCGGCCACGCCCGGGAGCGCGGTGCCGGCCCAGATCTGGCCGTGCGGGTGCGGGTTCGAGGCACCCATCGCCTCCCCGCGGTTCTCGAAGACCTGGACCCAGCGATAGTCCTCACCCAGCTCGTCCGACTGGGCGGCCCACATGTCGATCACGCCTCGGACGGCCGGCTGCTCCATCCGACCGAGGGTCAGGTCGTGCTGAGGAGCGAAACAGACGACCCGACACGTGCCCCGTTCCCCGTGGGCCTGGAGCAGCCGATCGTCGACCTGGTCGACCGAGGTATCCGGCCGAAGCGCGGCGAAGTCGTTGGTGAAGACGAAGGTGTCGGCATAGGCCGGGTTGACGTTGCCGTTCGCGCGGGTATTGCCCGGGCACAGGTAGCAGGTGGGGTCATAGCTGATCCCGGGCGGCTCGGGGGCCGGCTCCTGTGCACCCAGCCACGGCCGGCGGGTCCGTCCCGCTGACACGAGCACCCACTCGTCACCAAGCGGGTCGTACCGACGATGGGGCTCGGCGGCGAGTCGGGCGACCGTCGCTTCGGTCGGGATCGGTTCAGTGGACATCGACGGCCGCGTGCGGGCCGGCGTCGGTGCCGGCGTTCATCCCTGGCCATCCCGACGCCGACGGTTCCACGATGCGAAGCTCGCGGACGGCCTCGCCCAGGATCAACCGGGCGTCCGGCGGGAGACCCGCGTCGGTGACCAGGACGTCGGCCTGATCGAGCCGGGCGATCGAGCTGATCCCGATGACTCCCCACTTCGAATGATCGGCCACGACCACGAGCCGGCGACCGGCTTCGATCAAGGCCCGGTCGGTGTCGGCTTCGAGCAGGTTCGGGCAGGTGAACCCGGATCGGGGGTCCATCCCATGGACGCCGACATAGACGAGGTCGACGTGGATCGTGCGCAGCGCGGAGACGGCGAACGGACCGACCAGCGCTTCGGACGGCGTCCGGACGCCGCCGGTCAGGATGATCGTCTGGTCGCTCCGCCCGCCCTGGTGCAGGACGTCCGCGACCCGGATCGAGTTGGTCACGACGGTCAGGCCTGGCACGGCGGCCAGTCGCTGGGCGAGGGCGTAGGTCGTCGTCCCGGCTGATACGGCGATCGCCATCCCCGGTTCGGCGAGATCGACGGCGGCGTCGGCGATGGCGTCCTTTTCAGCTTGCTGCAACGCCGACTTCGCCGCGAACCCCGGCTCGAACATGGCCGAGCCGGCCACCAGCGTCGCGCCGCCATGGACCTTCTCGAGCAACCCGCGCTCGTCGAGGGCCTCGAGATCCCGGCGGACGGTCATGTCCGACACGCCGAGTTCGCGGACCAGGTCGGCGACACGGACCGCGCCGTCCTCCCGGACTCGCTCGAGGATGAACGCCTGCCGCTGTCGGGCGAGCATCACCGCGGCCCTGCCGGATCGACGACTGGCATACCTGCTGACACCCGGTCCCTCGCTTTCCTGATCGAGAGATTGCAGCGCAACCGATAGAAAGTCAACGCGTTCCAACAAATGATACACAATACGGGGAGCGTGACCTTGACATCTGGGTTGTGGATGGGGACAATCCGGTTGATCCTGTGGGATTTTGTCGCGCAGCATCTGAGGAGGAAATACCCATGGCAGAACCCACGTGGGTGAACCCGGTCACACGGCGGACCGTGCTGAAGGGCATGGCCGGCGCGGCCGGACTCGTGTCCGTTTCCGCGATCATCGCGGCCTGCAGCGGCTCGTCATCGTCGACGGCCCCGACGACCCCACCGTCCGTAGCGCCCGGCACGAGCACCGAACCGAGCGCGATGCCGAGCCTGAGTGGCCAGTTGCACGTCGGCAGCAACCACTCCGACCCCGGTGAAAAGACCGGGATGGAGGCGATCAACGCGGCATTCAAGACCGCGACCGGCGTCGACGTCGTGATGAACACGGTCGACCACGGCACCTTCCAGGACCAGATCACGAACTACCTCGGCGGCACCCCGGATACCGGCTACACCTGGTTCTCCGGGTATCGCATGAAGTTCTTCGCGTCCCAGGGCCTCAACGTCCCGGTCGACGACGTCTGGGCGACGGTCAGCAGCAACTACACCGAGGGCTTCGCCAACAGCGTCGTCGGCAACGACGGCAAGGTCTACGGCGTCCCGGTCGACTACTACCCATGGGCGGTCTTCTATCGGAAGAGCGTCTTCGCCGACAAGGGCTACACGATCCCGGCGACCTGGGACGACCTGATCACGCTGTCCAAGAAGATGCAGGCCGACGGCCTCACCCCGATCGCCTTCGGCGACTCGGACGGCTGGCCGGCGATGGGCACGTTCGACATCCTCAACCTGCGGACGAACGGCTACGACTTCCACGTCGGCCTGATGGCCGGCAGCGAGAAGTGGACGGATCCGAAGGTCACCGCGGTCTTCCAGAAGTGGGCGGAACTCAGCCCCTACCAGGCCACGGACTATGCCGGCCTCACCTGGCAGCAGGCGGCCGACACCCTCGTCCAGAAGAAGTCCGGCATGTACCTGCTCGGCCTGTTCGTCTCGGCGCAGTTCGCCGCCACGAACGATCCGGCGGACATCGCCGACCTCGACTTCTTCCCGTTCCCCACGTTCGGCAACGAATTCGACGCGGAAGCCGCGCTCGACGCGCCGATCGACACCTGGCAGCTCGCCGCCAAGTCGCCCTACCTGGCCGACGAGATGGACGCCGCCAAGGCCTATCTCGAGTTCTGGTCGAAGGGTTCCACCCAGCTGATCATGTTCCAGAACCAGCCGGGCCTGATCCCGACCGCCAATGACACGGATACGAGCTCATACAGCGACCTTCAGAAGAAGGCCGTCGAGATCGTCTCCAAAGCCACGCGGATCACCCAGTTCCTCGACCGCGACACCCGCTCTGACTTCGCCGGCGCGAACGGCATGCAGAGCTTCCTCCAGCAGTTCCTCGCCAACCCGACGCAGGATCTGGCCGCGTACCAGGCCGGGATCCAGTCGTTCTGGGAGTCGCTGCCACCCGAGAGCTAGACCAGCACGGAATACCGAGGGAACTGACAAGTACGTTGCGACGTGCGCTAACCTGACGAAATGTCAGGACCGACCACGCCCCCAGGCGCTTCCGCCCTGACCGGTCCCCCGACCGGCGGGGCGGACGTGCGTCCGGCGCAAAAGAAGAAGCGCAAGTACTCCGTGCTGACCCGGCGGGACCGGATCACGATGGCCCTGATGGTCGGGATCCCGACCTTCCTGTGCCTGTTCTTCATCTGGATGCCGACGGTCGGCTCGTTCCTGCTGTCGTTCACCAACTGGCGCGGCATCACCGGGATCACGATGGACAACATCGTCGGGCTCAAGAACTACGAGACGCTGTTCACCAGCTACCCGTTCTTCTGGCCGGCGGTCGGGCACAACATCCTGTGGCTGGTGACGTTCGTGTTCATCGCCACCCCGATCGGGATGTTCCTGGCTGTCCTGCTCGACCGCGAGATGCGTGGGACGCGGATCTACCAGAGCGCCTTCTTCATCCCGGTCGTCCTGTCCCTGGCGGTGGTCGGCTTCATCTGGCAGCAGATGTACAACTCGCAGGGGTTCATCAACAGCATCCTGGGAACGACCGGGCAGGGCAATGTCATCGACTGGCTCGGTAACCCGTCGCTCAATATCTGGGCGGTCCTGGTCGCGGCCGGCTGGCGCCACGTGGGCTACGTGATGGTCCTCTACCTGGCCGGCCTGAAGAGCGTCGACCCGACGCTGCGGGAGGCCGCCGCGATCGATGGGGCGAATGCCCGTCAGACCTTCTTCCGGGTCGTCTTCCCGGTGATGCGGCCGATCAACATCGTCATCGTCGTGATCACCGTCATCGAGTCGCTGCGCGCATTCGACATCGCCTACATCATCAACCGCGGCAAGAACGGTCTCGAACTGCTGTCCATCCTGATCACCAACAACAGCCTGAGTGAGGCAAGCCTGATCGGCTTCGGCTCGGCCATCGCGGTCGTCCTCCTCACCATATCGCTCGTCCCGATCGTCATCTTCCTCACCCGGACGATGCGCGAGGACGCATCATGAGCGCCGAGATCGTCCAGCCGGCCGTCAAGGTCCGCGGGGGCAACCGGACCTCCCGACGATGGCAGCGGGTCGTCCTCCACGTCTTCCTCATCAGCATGGCCCTGCTCTGGCTGTTCCCCATCCTGTGGACGCTGTTCACGGCCCTTCGCCCGTTCGGGGACACGATCAGGGACGGCTACGTATCGTGGCCGAGGACGCTGACCCTCGACAACTTCATCTCCGCCTGGAACGAAGCGGAGATGCCCAGGTTCTTCTTCAACACGTTGATCATCGCCATCCCGGCCGTGACCCTGACCCTGTTCATCTCGTCGATGCTCGGGTTCATCTTCTCCCGGTTCAGTTTCCGGGCGAACCTGCTGCTGCTGATGATGTTCACGGCCGGCAACCTGCTCCCACCGCAGGTCATCATCGTGCCGCTCTATCGCATCTACCTCCTCCTGCCCCTGCCGGTCCCGCTGAGCGACCACGGCGTTCTGTACGACTCGTACTTTGGGCTCATCCTGATCCACGTCATCTTCCAGACGGGCTTCTGCACGTTCGTCCTGAGCAACTACATGAAGACGATCTCCAGGGAGCTGACCGAGGCCGCCCTCGTCGACGGGGCGTCGCTGTGGACGATCTACAGCCGGGTCATCCTGCCGCTCGTCCGCCCGGCTCTGGCCGCCCTGGCCGTGCTCGAATTCACGTTCATCTACAACGACTTCTTCTGGGCCCTGTTCCTGATGGTGACCGGGAACAAACGGCCGATCACGACGGCGTTGAACAATCTGCAGGGGGCCTTCTTCACCGATCAGAACCAGCTGGCGGCCGCCGCCTTCATCGTCGCCCTGCCGACGATCGTCGTGTACCTGGTCCTGTCCAAGCAGTTCGTCCGCGGCCTCACCCTGGGCTCGACGAAGGGCTGATCCGGACCTGAGTGCGGGTCCACCCGGCCGGTCCCGGGCGCGCCTGATCCTGGCGCCGAGCGGTCAGTCGGCGATGATGCTCGCCCCCGCGACCGCGTCGACCTCGATCACCCGCGGGTGGAGCCCGGTCCGAGCCGGATAATCGCGCTCGATCGCTGTCCGGAATGCCGCGACGCGGTCGCGCTCCACGAGGTTGACCGTCGATCCGCCAAACCCGCCTCCGGTCATCCGCGCGGCGGCCACGCCCTCGGTCTCGGCGGCGATCTCGACCAGGGCATCGAGCCCGGGCGTGCTGATCTCGTAGAGGTCGCGCATCGAGGCATGACTCTCCCCGAACAACCGTCCGACCGCGGCCATGTCTCCGGCAGCCAGCGCCCGCTCCGTTTCCAGGACGCGGCGGTTCTCTTCGACGATGTGGCGGGCCCGGCTGACCGCGACCGCATCCATCCGGTCGGCGGCCTCCTCCAGGAGCGTCTCGTCCACGTCCCTGAGCGAGGTCACCCCGGGGTCCAGGGTGGCGATGGCCGCCACGGCGCGCTCGCAATCGGCCCGACGATCGTTGTAGCCGGAGGCATCGTGCTTGTGCGATGACCCGCTGTGGCAGACGACGATCGCGTAGCGATCGAGCGGCAGCGGGACAGGCCGCCAGTCGAGCGAGCGGCAGTCGAGCAGGATGGCATGGTCGGCGATCCCCGCCGCGGACGCGAACTGATCCATGATCCCGGACTGGACGCCGACATAGGCGTTCTCGGCTCGCTGGCCGGCCCGCGCCCGGATCCCCGGTTCGATGTCCGGACCGTCGTCGAGCAGGGCGAGGGCCGCGGCCATCTCCAGCGCCGCCGACGACGACAGGCCGGCTCCCCGGGGAAGGTTGCTGGCGAGGATCCCGCGGAACCCATGCATCGGTCGCCCGCTGTCGCGCAGCGCCCAGGCCGTCCCGGCCACGTAGTCGATCCACGACCCGGACCGAGGGCCGATCGCGTCCAGGTTGAAGGTCTGCCGCTCGCCGGAGTCATCGAGGGTGATCTCGACCCGGCGGTCATCGGTCCGGACGAATGCCATGCGGATCTCCAGGCCGATCGCCGCCGGCATGACGAAGCCGTCGTTGTAGTCCGTGTGCTCCCCGATCAGGTTGACCCGGCCGGGCGCCCGAACCACGGAGATCGCCGTCGTGCCGGCTGCCGCGGCGATCGGATCCCGATCGGCGAGGCGGACGCGCAGACGCTCAGGGTCGGGCACATCGCGGAGTCGCCATCGACGAGACAACGCTAGCCCTGCCCGCCGTCCCGCTCCAGGACGAACAGCCAGGCCCGGAAATCACCCCATCGGGCCGCATCGTGACGGTGGGCCTCGAGCGACAGCCCGACCGCCATCAACTCGTCACCGCCGCGGAGGCCCGCGTTGTCGATGACGAGCGGGTCGTCCTTGTGGGGCCAACCTTCCACGCGATAGGCCGCCGCCGGATCGAGCCCGCGGAGGCGCAGCCGGTCGCTCGGCGGGGTGGGTTCGTTGAGCGCCTTGACGTAGGCCACGATGGCGCTCGATCCGTCGGGCGAGACGACCATCCAGGCGGTATCGTCGCGGCCGGGTTCGAACGGGCTGCGCAGGCGGACGAACCGGCCGTACTGGAACGTCGTCCGATGGACCTTGTAGAACGCGATCTGGTCGGCGATGGCCGTCCGGTCGGCGTCGCTCAGGGCGGTCGGATCGAGCTCGTAGCCGAACGCACCGAAGAAGGCCACCGCGGCGCGCGTCTCGATCGGGGTGATCCGGCCGGTCTGGTGGTTGGGGGCAGCGGCGACGTGGGCGCCCATCGAACTGATCGGGTAGGCCAGCGACGTTCCCCACTGGATCTTCAGCCGCTCGATGGCATCGGTGTCGTCGCTCGTCCATGCCTGCGGCGCGAAGGCCAGCATGCCCGGATCGAACCGCCCGCCACCGCCCGCACACGATTCGAACAGGATGTTCGGAAAGGCCGTCGTCAGGCGGCGATACAGGTCGTACACGCCGAGGATGTGGCGATGGAAGAACTCACCCTGTCGCTCGGCCGGAAGGGCCAGGCTGTACGGCTCGGTGATGGTCCGGTTCATGTCCCACTTGACGTACGAGATCGGGGCCGTCGCGAACACGTCGGACAGGGCGCCGAACAGGTGGTCCACGATCTCCGGGCGGGACATGTCGAGCACGAGCTGACGGCGGCTCTCCGTCCTCGGCCGGCCCGGCACGCCGATCGCCCAGTCCGGATGGGCCTCGAACAGACGGCTGCGCGGGCTGATCATCTCCGGCTCGATCCACACCCCGAACCGCAGTCCCAGGGCCTCGACCTGTCGTCCCAGGCCGTCGAGACCGTCGGGCAGCTTGGCCCGGTCGACGAACCAGTCGCCCAGCGACGAGTCGTCCGAATCGCGCTTCCCGTACCAGCCGTCGTCGAGGACGAACAGCTCGACGCCCAGGTCGCGAGCGGCGCTGGCGATGCGCAGCAGCTTGGGCTGGTCGAAGTCGAAGTAGGTCGCTTCCCAGTTGTTGAGGAGGATCGGTCGCGGCGCATCGCGCCACACGCCACGGGCCAGTCGCTCCCGGAACAGACCGTGGAAGGCATCGCTCATCCCGCCGAGGCCATGGTCCGAATAGACGACGATGGCTTCCGGCGTGACGAACGCCTCCCCTGGTTGAAGGGCCCAGCGGAACGTGTCGGGGCTGATGCCGAGCCGGATCCGGGTCGTGCCGTGGGTGTCGACCTCGGCCTCCGCGATGAAGTTGCCGGAGTAGACGAGGCTGAAGCCGTAGACCTCACCCGTCGCCTCGGTCGTCGTCGGCCGAACGAGGGCCATGAACGGGTTGTGCTGGTGACTCGAGGCGCCGCGGTCGCTCCCGACCGACTGGCGGCCCGGCCGCAGCGGCCCGGTCACGACATGGTTCTCGCGCGCCCAGGTGCCGCTCAGCTGGAGCCGGTGCCAGTCCGCGTCGGGCAGATCCACGGACAGGCTCATGGCGGCGTTGAGCTGGATCGAGTCCGTGCCGTCGTTCCGGATCCGGGCACTCCGGGCGACGACCGGACGGTCGGCGAAGATCGTGAAGGCCAGTTCGACCGTCAGCCCGCTGAGCCCATCGGCCAGGGTGACGACGAGCGTGTCGGCCTCGTCGTCGGCCTCGACATACGTGGTCGGCAACGGGTTCTCGGGCCAGTCGGGCTTGCCCGCCACGATCCGGTGCTCGATGTAGCGCAAGTCGACGACGGTCGAGCCGTCCGCCAGCTCGACCGTCAGGGCCGGGATCCGGTAGTCGCCCGTCCCGGTCGTCGGGTAGGCCACCGCGACCGGCGGACGACCGTGGAGATCGAGGCCCTCACGCTCGAAGACCTCAGGAGACGCGACACCGGCCAGGACCCGGTCGACGGCGAGGGGAGCCCCGACATGGATCTGGCCAAGTCTCCCGTCGTCATGGACGCGCAGAACGTAGCTGACGAAGTCGTTCCGGAGGTGGAGGGTCCGGGACTCCGGGTTCCAGGTGATCGACATCGGTCAGCTGGAGGCGGGGTCGCGCAGCGTCCAGGCCCAGCGGTAGGTACCTGGCCCGAGACGGTACTCCGGCAGCGTGTCCGGACCGCAGCTGGCCGTGCCCAGGCCACGATGGGCGGCATCGATATGGACGATCGTCTCGGCGACCGGCACGACATCGATGTCGTGGGTCGCCGCCGCGAGGTCGGCTGCCTGCAGGTGAGTGACGGACACCTGACGTGGCTCGTCGAGGTCGATCCGCAGCCCCTCGCGGCTGCCCGACGTCAGCTCCAGCCAGCGCACGTCGGCGTGACCGCCGTTCTCCTGGGGCCGGATGTAGGGCACGTACTGGTCCGATACGGTCGATTCCCAGACGCCGACGATCCCGCCGCGCTTGCGGTCCGGATACGTCTCGTGCGGGCCCGAACCGAAGAATCGCAGGCGTTCCGGCCCGGCCTTGACGGTCAGGACGGTCCCGACGCGGGCGAGGTCGGTCAGGGTCTCCGGGATATCCACGACCTCCTCGACCTCGATCGCACCGCCGGGCAACGGCGTGTACGTTGCCTGGTGCGCGATGGCGATCCCCGTCGAGGTGAGGTAGTCACTCCGGACCACGGCGACGAGGTCACGCCACACGGTCCGGGTCCGCCCTCGCTCCAACCGGTCGACGCCGACGGACTCCCATGCCGCGGCCATGCCGCCGATCCGATCGTTGTCGGTCGGCGCGCGCCACAGGCACAGGTCCGGGGGGCTGGCCAGGAGCGGATGGAGCAACCGGCCCTCGAAGTCGAGCTCGACGGGGGCATCGACCTCGCCATCCGCCGGCGTCGGGGCATGCCCCTTGCCGACCGGCAGTTGCAGGGCGCAGACCTCGAAGCCCGCCGGTGCCCACGGCTGCGCGGCCGCGGTGGTGATCCGAACGATCAGGAACGCCTCGCCGACGCCCTCGTCGGGCTTCGTCCAGCCGGGCAGGTCGACCTTCGTGCGTCCGCCCGGTCCGAGCGTCGGCAGATCGAAGGCGGCTCCGGCGATCTCGATACCGCCGACGGTCAGCGAATAGCGCGCCCGCAGCCAGTCGAGGTCGGTGAAGTCCTGGTGATTCGCGATCTCGACCCGGCCGGCTGCGAGATCCCTCCCCGAGCCGGAGATCCGGACCGGAGCCGCGAGTCGCTTGTGCTCCCACATCGCCGGCTTCGGTCGGCGATCGGGCCAGACCATCCCGTCGGCGACGAAGTTGCCGTCGTGGGGCTGTTCGCCGAAGTCGCCGCCATAGGCCCACCGCGTCCGGCCATCCGGCAGGGTCTGGACGAGGCCGTGGTCGAACCACTCCCAGATGAAGCCGCCCTGCAGGCCCGGGGTCGACTCGATCGCGTCCCAGTAGTCGGCCAGGTTGCCGTTGCTGTTGCCCATCGCGTGCGAGAACTCGCACATGATCAGCGGATGCTTCTGGAGCTTCGACTTCGCGTGGTCGACGATGGCCGAGATCGGCGGGTACATCGGGCAGGTGATGTCCGAGACGTCCTGATCGCTCGTCCAGTCGTATCGGATCGCGCCCTCGTAATGGAGCGGCCGGCTGGGGTCGTAGTGGCGCAGCCAGGCGGCGGCCGCCTCGTGGTTCAGGCCGAGTCCCGATTCGTTGCCGAGCGACCAGAGGATGACCGAGGGATGGTTCTTGTCCCGGATCGCCATCCGGGAGACGCGATCGACCCACTGCGACAGGTAGCGGTGGTCGTCGCACAGGGTCGGCTGGAAGGCGTGGGACTCGATGTCGGCCTCGCCGATGACGTACAGGCCGAGCTCATCGGTGAGGTCGAGGAATGCCGGGTCGTTCGGGTAGTGCGACGTGCGCACCGCGTTGAACCCGAACTGCTTCATCAGGATGAGATCCGCACGCATCGACTCGATCGAGATGACCCGACCGGTGTGCTGGTCGAAATCGTGCCGGTTGATGCCGCGGAAGAACACCCTCGCGCCGTTGACCAGCAGGTCGAGGCCGCGGATCTCGACCCGGCGGAACCCGACCGGGATGGTCACGTCCTCGACCACCAGGCCGTCCGGGTCGCGCAGGACGACCTGGACCGGGTAACGGTCCGGCTGTTCGGCCGACCAGCGGGCGACATCCGGCACCACGACATGCCAGGTCACGAGACCATCGAGCGGCGGCGCCATCCGACGATGGATCCGCGCCCAGGCCGCGGCATCCTCAGCCGGGAGCAGACCCGCAGCCTGGCGGTACATGATCCGCTGATCGTCGAGGGCCCAGCCCTCGAGGCTCTTGCGGTCGATCGGCACGACCTCTGTCCGGAGCGTCTCCCCGACTCCCTCGAGCCGGGCCTCGACCGTCCACCCTGGGGGCATCTCGTTACCCGGGAAACCCGTCGTGATGGTCAGGTCCAGGGTCCCGGTCGTGAGGTCGTCCGCAAGTCCCGCGTCGACCCGGACGTCGGCCAGGTAGACGTCCCGCGTGTCGTACAGGAACACGGAGCGGGTGATCCCGCCATGCCACCACTGGTCCTGGTCCTCGACATAGGTGGCATCCGACCACTTCACGACCCGCAGGCGCAGCGTGTTGGGCCCCGATCGCAGGCGGCCGGTGAGGTCGAATTCGGACGCCAGGTGGGAGTCCTTCCCGACCCCGATCTCCTCACCGTTGAGGGTGACGATCAGGACGCTCTCCGCCGCGCCGACGTGGAGCACGATCCGTCGGCCCAGCCAGGCCTCGGGGATGTCGAATTCGCGCTCATAGACGCCGGTCGGGTTGACCTCCGGGATGGCGGGTGGCAATCCGTCGAAGGGCATCTGCACGTTCGTGTAGTGCGGGCTGTCCCACGTCCCCGCCATCGTCCAGACGCTCGGGACGTCCGCCTCCGACCAGTCCGCGCCCGGCTCGTCGTCGGGTGACCGGAGGAGCTGGAACCGCCAGCGCCCATCGAGCGACAGGCGGTCCGGATGGGGCACGCTGTGCATCGGCAAGCGACCGGTACCAGTCAGCTCGGGCAGGGTCCAGGGTCGCTGCATGGAACGATTGTGTCACGGTCCGGCTGACCGGGCCGGATGGACGGATCGCCCCGGCGAGGTCCCGGCGACGACCCCGCCGGGTAGGATGCACCGATGCGTGGATCGAGCAACCGGACGGACTGGCTGGTCTTCTTCGGACTCGGGTTCATGTGGGGCTCGAGCTACCTGTTCATCAAGCTCGCCGTCGGCGATTTCGGCACCTTCACGCTGGTCGCTCTCCGTCTGACCGTCGGCGCGCTGCTCCTGTGGACCGTGGTCCGCGTCGCTCGCCCGCCGCTCCCGAGGGACCGCCGGACCTATGGCCACCTGGTCGTGATGGCCATCGTCAACATCACGATCCCGTTCCTGCTGATCACCTGGGCCGAGCGGTCGGTCGAGTCGTCACTGGCGGCGATCCTGACGTCGCCGGTGCCACTCTTCGCGATCGTCCTGTCGGCGATCTTCCTGGTCGACGAGCCGATGCGGGTCAACGGCGTGGCCGGATTGATCGTCGGCTTCATCGGGGTCGTCATCATCACCAGCCGCGGCCTGACCGGCGAGGGATCGTCGGTCACCGGTGAGCTCGCCCTCCTGGGTGCCTCGTTCAGCTACGCCTGTGGCGCGGTCTATTCGCGCCGGAACGTCCGCGGCCTGGCGCCGATGATCCCGGCCGTCTTCCAGGTGACGTTCGCGGCGATCATCACCGGGGTCCTCGCGCTGGCACTGGAACGACCCTGGACGGCTCGGCCGGATGGCGAGGCGATCTTCGCGATCCTGTGGTTGGGCGTCCTGGGATCCGGACTGGCCTACCTGGCCGTGTTCCGGCTGTTCGCTCATTGGGGCGCCACCCGGACGACCCTCGTCTCCTACTTGATCCCGGTCGTCGGGATCGTCCTCGGCTACCTCGTCCTGCAGGAGCCGGTCGACGCGAGCCTGATCGTCGGCACCGGCCTCGTCATCGCCGGGATCGGCATCGTCAACAGCCGGTTCGGCCGGCGCCGAGTCTTCGGCCGGGTGCCGCCGATCGAGGCCGTCTGACGCGAGGGACCGGCTGATCCGCCTCAGCCCCCCGCGGCCAGAAGCAGTGCGCCACCGACGATCAGAACGGAGGCTCCGATCCGGCGGCCGGCTTCACGACGATCGGTCGCCTCACCCATCCGGACGGCGCCCCAGGCGGCCGCGAAGACCGTCGCCGACTCGCGCAGCGGCGCAACGCCAGACAACGGAGCGACGCTGAGCGCGACCAGGATGCACAGGTACGCGGCCAGGGTCATCCAGCCGCCGATCGCGGCCCGGCGCGATGCCTCCGGGCCGTAGCGCAGCAGATCGCCGCCGGCGACGAACGCCACCCAGCCCACCAGGACGATGGCGCAGGTGACGGTCAGGATGGCGGCATACGGGACGGGGTCGATCTGGCGCGTCCCGGCCCGATCGATCGCGGTGTAGGTCGCGATCATCACCCCGGTCGCAAGCGCGAACAGGATGGCGCTATCCGCCGCTGACCGGCCCGCCACGCCGATCCCGGATCGAGCCCTGGCGATCGCCCGCCACGGTCGCTGCAACACCATGAACCCGGTCAGGAGGGCGATGACCCCGATCGATCCTGCCAGCCCGAGCCGCTCCCCGAACAGACCGACCCCGATGATGACCGCGAGCAGAGGGGCCGTGCCCCGCGCAAGGGGGTAGACGACCGACAGGTCGCCACGACGATAGGCGGCCGCGAGCAGGATGAAGTAGACGCCCTCGACGATCCCCGATGCCAGCCCGAGGATGAGCCCTTCGATGGGCAGCGGGGCCTGCCCCTGGATCCACCACACGGCGAAGCCGATCGGGACGATGACCACGGAGCCGGCGACCATCCCGATCGTCGCCGCCCGAAGCGGATCGCCGGCGGTCTTGAGTCGAACGTTCCAGGCGAGGTGCAGGATCGCCGAGAAGGCGACCAGGCCGATGACCCAGGGTTGCACCGACGGCCGCTACCGGCCGATGTCTCGACGGCTGAGGCCGAATGCGCAGAGCCCGACGCCACCGACGACCATGATCGCCGACACGGCGAGGCCGACGGGGTCGTAGATGCCGGCGATGGGCTGGCCGAGGTGCGAGTACAGCGACAGCTGGATGATGGGGTCCGGCAATCGGAGCGCGGGTCCGAGCGTATCGAGCAGCAGGGTGGCGATGACCAGGAACCCGGTCACGCCGGCGGCCAGCGATGACCGGACCAGGCCACCGACGGCCAGGCCGACGCCGGTGAAGCCGGCCGCAGCGAGGCCCAGGATGCCGATCCCGATGCTTGGCGTGACGACGTCGCCGCCCTGGGCCGCGACGGCGATCCCGATCAGGACGGTCGCGACGGCGGCCACGATGGCCACGGCAACGAGGACACCGATCGCGCTCTGGAGCGCCCAGCGCGACCGCGAGACGGGCGTGGTGAGGACGGCCTCGAGTCGTCGCCGATCTTCGTCGCTCGCCCAGCCGGCCAGGAACGAGGCGCCGGCCAGACCGAGCAGGAACGAGCCGAAACTGAAGAACGACAACTCCAGGATCGCCGACGGCTGGGTCAGGTCGAGTCCCGGGTAGATGGCCGAGATGATCGCGGCGATCTGGGGCAGCTTCACGATCATCTCGCGGAAGGCGTCCGCGGAGACGGCGATGAGCATCCCGAACACGCCCATCCCCAGGCCCCAGGCCAGGGCCATCGCGGTCCGGTCGCTCAGTTGCCGGGTGAACGGGCCGCCGGTCCCGGCCGGCAGGGAGGGCAGCCGCAGCCAGCCGACGTTCGCCACGCTCCCGAGGTCGCGCCGGGCGAAGGCGAGCGTCCCGATCGCGAACAGGACCACATCGATCCCGGCCAGGATCGCGACCGAGGTCCAGTCGGTGACGCCGGCCATCGGTCGGTGGCCCGCGGTCCAGGTGAAGAACGACAGTGGGCTGAGTGCCTCGATGGCCGGCGACAGGCTGGCGTAGCTGGTAACCAGGTAGCTGCCGAACAGGGCGATCAACCCGAATGCCGCCGCGCGCGTCCGACCCAGCCACGGAGCGGTCGCGAACGCGACGCCTCCGACCGTCAGCATCATCACGCCATACAGGACGACCTGCCCGAGCGCCGCCGTCATCGGGATCTCGTCGCCCGGGAGCGATCCGAAGATCGCCCCGACCGCCCAGATCGTGGCGGCGAGGATGAGCATCGCCAGGATGACCATGGTGACGTGGCCGGCCAGCTTCTCTAGGGCGATCGTCCGCCGGCCCTGCGGTGTCGCTGCGAGCAGGTCGAGACTCCCCTTTGCGGCTTCGCCGGCGAGCGTCCCGGACAGGGCGAGCACCGGCCACAGCCCGAGGACGACCGGCAGGAAGTTCCCGACCCGCCAGGACAGGAAACCGCCCATCGTCTCGAGGTTGATCGGTTCGCCGAGCAGGCCGCGGAGGGCCGGCGGCAGCGATGTCAGACCTTCGATGAAGGCTCGCCGGAGTTCGACGGTGGAGAATTCCGGGGCGAACCCATAGGGCGCCCCGGTCCCGACCATGAACAGGGCGGCGACGCCACCGACGACCAGGGCCGCTCGACGGCCATCCCGGACCGTCTTGCCGTAGATCGTCCCGAGACCTGCGATCCGGGACCATCGCCCGGGCGGGGTCAGGGTCCGCGACGCCGTCGTCACCGCGCGGCCGATCGCGCGATCACCGGTCGATCACACATTGCCGGCCGGATGCTCGCCGTACTGGGCGAGGAACACGTCTTCGAGGTTCGGCTCGCGGCTGACGATGTCCACGATCCCGTGCGGGGCGGCGGCGGCGACGACCGCGCCGATCGGGCCGCTGACCCGCATCATGATCGAGTCGCCATCCGCCACGACCTCGGTGACCCCATCGATGCCGTCGAACACGGCCGGGGCGACCGGCGATCGGAACTGGACCTCGACATGATGGAAGGCCAGCCTCCGGATCGCCTCGATGCGATCGACCTGGACGAGCCGCCCCTCCCGGATGATGGCAACGCGGTCGCACGTCCGGTCGACCTCATCGATGATGTGCGAGGACAGGAAGATCGTCCGGCCCGCCTCGCGCGCTTCCCGGACCAGCCCGAAGAACGTCTGCTGGATGAGCGGATCCAGGCCGGCGGTCGGCTCGTCGAGGATGAGCAGGTCGGGTCGGTGCTGGAGCGCGACGATCAGGGCGACCTTCTGCTTGTTGCCCTTCGAGTACTCCTTGAACCGACGGCTGGGATCGAGGTCGAGCCGCTCGACGAGGTCGGCCACGTAGGCCCGGTCGACGCCGCCGCGCAGGTTCCCGAAGTAGGTGATGGTCTGGGCGCCGGTCAGTCGGTCGTACAGGTCGAACTCGCCGGGCAGGTAGCCGACCCGACGGTGGATCGCGACCGGGTCCGCGGTCGTCTCGATGCCGAAGACCTCGGCCCGGCCGGATGTCGGTCGGAGGAGATCGAGGAGGATCCGCATGGTCGTCGTCTTGCCGGCCCCGTTGGGCCCGAGAAAACCGAAGACCTCGCCCTCGGCGACCTCAAGATCCAGCTCGGTGATGCCACGGTGCTCGCCATACATCTTGGTCAGACGTTCGGCGTGGATGACGGTCGACATGGCGCTCCCTTCCGCATGCACAGTAGCGGAATCAGGCGCCGGGGTTCGTGCTCCGCTGCTTGGCCTCGGCGCGTTCCTTGAGGACCCGCAGGTGCGCCTCGACGCGGCTCGCCAGCGATGCCCGGCCCAGCCGGACGAGGATCCCGGTCCAGCGATCGAAGGGCTCGAAGGTGGCCGCGTGGATGACCTTCGTCCCGCCCGCGACCGGCTCCAGCCGCCAGCTCCACTCGCTGTCGAAGCCCGACCCGGTCACCCGCATCCGGAACCGCGAATCCGGTCGCGCCTCGAGGCTCTCCACCCGGGCCTGATCGCGCAGCAGTCCCAGCCGCGCGCTCGCCGATCGTGTCGTTGCCGCGGCCGGCCAGGTCGGCGACGCCGGGCCCAGCCGGAGTTCCGGGAAGATCAGGCTCGTCAGGGCCGGATCGTGGATGGTCGTCCAGACGGTCCGGGGCGTGGCGAGCACGAAGACCCGGCGCTCGACCCGGCCATGCTCGACCGACCCCGGCCGACCCATGTCACGATCCGGCGTGCCATCGCCGGTCCCGACCGCCATCCCTCAGCCGCCGATCGGATGCCAGACCGTCTTCATCTCGAGGAAGGCGGCGATCCACTCGGGTCGCTCCGTTGCCGCGTCATCGAGCCAGTCGAAGCGCGCCTCGGCGACCTTGGTCGGTCGGCGAGACAGCCGCTTGATGTCTTCGGCGGCCAGCAACTCCACGTCGCGCCGCATCGCGTCGGGCACGCCCCAGGTATCGAGCGCATCGACGTCGGCGTGGGCGGCCAGGACCGGGACGAGTTCCGTCTTCCGGCCGGTCAGGACGTTGACGACGCCGCCCGGCACGTCGGACGTGGCCAGGACCTCGGTCAGGGTCACGGCGGGCAGCGGACGACCCTCGCTGGCGACGAGGACGACGGTGTTCCCGGCGACGAGTGGTGGGGCGAGCCGGCTGACGAGCCCGAGCAGCGAGGACGTTTCCGGGGCGACCACCCCGACGACCCCGGTCGGCTCGGGGATCGTGAAGTTGAAATACGGCGCCGCGACCGGATTGGACGAGCCGAGGACCTGGCTGATCTTGTCCGCCCAGCCCGCGTACCAGACCCATCGATCGATGGCGTGGTCCACGACGTTGCGCGCCGCGGCCGCTCGGAGGCCCTCCGCCGTCTCCACTTCGGCGATGAACTGATCCCGCCGGCCCTCCATCAACTCCGCCACCCGGTAGAGGATCTGTCCGCGGTTCATCGCGGTCTTGCCGGCCCAGCCGCCGAACGCCTTGCGAGCGGACCGAACGGCGTCTCGAACGTCCTTGCGCGAGGCCCGGCAGGCATTCGCGATCGGTGTACCGTCGGCCGCCGACACGAGGTACGACCGACCAGATTCGGTGCGCGGGAAGGCGCCGCCGATGTACAGCTTGTACGTCTTGCGGACGTCGATGCGCTCCACGGTCATCGGCCGGCTCCGCCCCATTGATCTGGCGTGCGACCGCGCATCAGCGATCCTCCAGCCGGACGTAGGCGTGCAGGCCGTGCATCCCGCCTTCTCGCCCGAACCCGGATTCCTTGTAGCCACCGAACGGCGAGGTCGGGTCGAACCGGTTGAACGTGTTGGCCCACACCACGCCGGCCCGCATGCGCTGGGCCATCTCCAGGATCCGCGAACCCTTGTCCGTCCAGATCCCGGCGGACAGGCCGTAGACCGTGTTGTTGGCCTTTTCGACCGCCTCGTCGGGCGTCCGGAAGGTCAGGACCGACAGGACGGGTCCGAAGATCTCCTCACGGGCGATCCGGTGGCTCTGGGCGACATTGGTGAACAGGGTCGGTCGGAAGAAGTAGCCGCGGTCGGGCAGTTCGCAGGCCGGCTGGTACAGCTCGGCACCCTCGGCGACCCCGGAAGCGACGAGCTCGGTGATCTTCTCGAGCTGGGCCTTCGAGTTGATGGCGCCCACGTCCGTGTTCTTGTCGAGCGGATCGCCGACCCGGATCGTCGACAGCCGGTCCTTCAACTTGTCGATGAGTGGCCGCTCGATCGATTCCTGGACGAGCAGGCGGGATCCCGCGCAGCACACCTCGCCCTGGTTGAAGTAGATCCCGTTGACGATCCCCTCGACGGCCTGGTCGAGTGGCGCATCGTCGAACACGATGTTGGCGGCCTTGCCGCCGAGCTCGAGGGTCAGGGCCTTGTCCGTCCCGGCCACGCCGGCCGCGATCCGCTTGCCGATCTCGGTCGAACCGGTGAACGCGACCTTGTCCACGCCCTTGTGGGTCACCAGCGCCATCCCGGTCTCACCCGGTCCGGTCAGGATGTTGACGACGCCCGGCGGCAGATCGGCCTGGCGGCAGACATCGGCGAACAGGAGAGCGGACAGCGGCGTCGTCGAGGCCGGCTTGAGGACGACCGTGTTGCCGGCGGCCAACGCCGGGGCGATCTTCCACGACAGCATGAGCAGCGGGAAGTTCCACGGGATGATCTGGGCGGCCACGCCGAGAGGGCGGGCGACCCGACCCGGGAACGCGTACTCGAGCTTGTCCGCCCATCCCGCGTAGTACCAGAAGTGGGCCGCGGCGAGCGGCACGTCGACGTCCCGGCTCTCCTTGATCGGCTTGCCCGTGTCCATCGATTCGAGGACCGCGAACTCGCGGCTGCGTTCCTGAAGGATCCGGGCGATCCGGAACAGGTACTTCGCCCGTTCCCGCCCCGGGAGCGTGCCCCACGAGCGGGTCTGTGCCCGGCGCGCGGCCCGGACCGCCTTGTCGGCGTCGGCCGGTGTCGCCCGAGCGACGACCGCGAGGGTCTCTTCCGTCGACGGATCGATGGTGGTGAAGGTCGCACCGCCTTCGGCCGGGACTTCGCGGCCGCCGATGAACAGACCGTACCGTTCGCGGATGGTGACGATGTCGCGGGCTTCCGGGGCCGGGGCGTAGTCCCACGGGATCGCCTGACCGTCGCCAAGACCCCAGCTGGACGGTGCCCTGTCCGAGGCTGGGACCAGGGTCGTCTTCGGATCAGTGGCCATGCTCGCCATTATGGCACCGGGACCACCCGGCGCCGCTACGGTGCGATCAGCAGCGGTAGCGCGCGATCGCGTACCCCTGCTCGCAGTAGCGAACGTGCAGGTGGTCGTCGTGGCCCGGATACCAGGTCGTCAGTCCCTCCCGGATCAGGACCGGGTCGTTGAAGTAGATCAGCTTGACGTGGCCGGGCGCCGCGGCACGGATGAGTTTGACGAGCCGGCGCGTGGCCGCCCGGTCGTAGGTCGACCAGTGGAAGTTCGTTCCCCACGTGCACTGGTCCCCGGCATCGCGGATCGGTCGGATGTCCACGTCGAGACCGACCTCGTGGGTGGCGTGGAGCGGGATGTCGCCGCCGTGCTCCCGGCTGACGTCACCGACCGAGATCCGGCCCTGGCCGCGCGCGGCGAACGCCTTCGCGGCCGCCTGCAGCTGGCCGATCGCGGCGGCCGTTCCCCAGTTCGCCGGACCGTTCCCGACGCTGTAGTCGCACAGGTTGTTGGCCTTGAACCGGGGCAACTCGAAATGCGAGATCAGCCGTTGCCACAGGGCCGGTCCGACCTTGCCGTTGATGCGCATCCCGACATGTGCCCGGAACGCCTTGACGGCGGCAAGGGTGGCGGCGTCGTACGTCCCGGTGCCGACCAGATGCACCTTGCGCTTGGCGTTCAATTCGCGCTGGAGGACGAGGACCCCATCGCCCGTATCGCCGGGTCGGAGGCGAACGAGGAGGGCGGCCCAGGTCGGATCAGCGACGATCCCGTTGGACGGCAATCCGGCCGAGCCCTGGAACGCCTTGACGGCATCCCTGGTGGACGCCCCGAAGACTCCATCGAGCGGCACGTCGACCGAATGGGCGAGCAGCAATCCCTGGATGGCTCGCACGTCGTCGCCGCGGTTGCCGAGACTCTGGTTCGGGAACCTGTGGGTCGTCGCCGCGGCCGTCCCGGGAGCACTGGCGGCCAGGACGAGCAGGGCGAAGACGAACGGAACGAGGCGGCGGATGATCGACGGCATGGCCGGTAGGCTACCCGGTCGGGTCAAGTCACGCGGCGCCAGCGAGTTTCACTGCGCCAGGGTGGATCCGCACCGGCGCGCCGGCAGGTCAGGTTCGCGACCTCGATCGCCATCTTCACGGCTTCCCGAACGGCTGCCGGATCGACAAGCTCCTCGCGGCCGAGACCCCGTTCGACCCAGCGCGCGAGGAAGGCGCCACCGAAGGCGTCGCCCGCGCCGACGGTGTCGACGATGTCCTCGAGCGGGACCGTGACCTCGAACGGCTCGGCCCAGGTCTGGACGAACACAGGACGGCCGCCATCGGTCAGCAGCACCACCGACGGACCACGCCCGATCAGCGCGCGCACCGCGACCCGAGGCTCGACACCAGGTTCCAGGTAGGCGAGGTCGTCCGCGCTGACCTTGACGACGTCCGTTCGGGCCAGGATCCGGTCGAGCCGCTCGAGATAGGCGGTGCGGTCCCCGATGATCCGCGGACGGCAGTTGGGGTCGACCATCAGCAAAGTGGCCTCGGGAAGCCGATCGATACCCGCCGCGAGGGCGGACGCCATCGGCTCCAGGACGAGCCCGAGCGTCCCGACATGGAACGCCTCGGGATGGGTCGCCAGCGCCGCGGCGACCGCCCCGTCGTCGAGGGCCGGCGCCGCGGTCTCGGCAGTATGGAACCGGTAGGTCGCAGCGCCGTGATCGTCGAGCTCGGCGATGGCCAGTGTGGTCGGCAGATCCGTCGCGGTGACCAGTGAGACGTCGACGCCGTCGGCGACGAGGAGGTCCCGCAGGCCGTCGCCGAACCGGTCGGTGGCGAGGCAGCCGAGGAATGCGACCCGCCCGCCGAGCCGCCCGATCGTCCGCGCAGTCGTGAACGGGCCGCCACCCGGCGAAGCGCTGAGTTGCCCATCCGGTCGGACGAGGAGATCCATGAGGGCCTCGCCGGCGACGACGATCACGGCGCCATGGTAGCCGGGCGTGCGAGCCGGACAACGGCAGAATGAGGCTGGACCGTCGGCCAGGTCAGGTCGGGCGGACTTCCTTGCCCAACGTGCGGGGAGCGCTCGCGAGGGTGCCGGCGGGACCGCCCTTGGTCAGCGGCAGATCGAGGCCGAGCCGCCGGATCCAGACCAGGGCGCCGATCCCGACCCCGGCTGCCAGCAGCCCGCCGATCGCCAGCGAGATCGCCACCGAGAAGACCGAGGCGAGACCACCCATCAGCGGGCCGCCGATCGGCGTGGAACCGGCAAAGATCGTCGTGTAGACGCTCATCACCCGACCTCGAAGGCCATCGGGGACGGCCATCTGGATCGTGGTATTGGCCGTCGCAGCCATCAGGATGCCGCCGAACCCGACCGCGACCATGAGCAGCATCGAGGCCGGGAACGCGGTCGAGATGCCGAGGCCGACCTCTCCGATCCCCAGCAGGATCGCTCCGTGGGCGATGTGCCGGAGCCGCCCGCTGTGGCCGAAGGCGAGCCACAGGGCCGCGATCAGCGACCCGACCCCGGATGCAGCCATCAGGAACCCGTAGCCCGACGCCCCGCTGTCGAGGATGTCCTGGGCATACGCCGGGATGATCACGCCGAAGTTCATGCCGACCGTCGCGACGAGGCCGAGGACGAGCATCGCCATCAGGACGACCGGGGTCGCCCGCACGTAGGACAGGCCCTCCCGCAACTGGGACATGACGCCATGGAACGAGTCCGGCCGGGCGATCCGGGCCGGTGACTGGAGGTCGCCCTCGCGCATCGCGATCAAGGCGCCGATGACGGCGAGGAAGCTGAACGCGTCCACGACGAACGCCATCGCCACCCCGACCGCACCGATCGTCAATCCGGCGACGGCCGGACCCACGATCCGAGCGCCGTTGAACATCGCCGAATTGAGCGCGACCGCGTTGCCGATGTCATCGCGCCCGACCATCTCGACCACGAATGACTGGCGGACCGGCATGTCGACGGCATTCGCCATGCCGATGGCGAGCGCGACGACGATCAGGAGCGGAACGGTCGCCAGGCCGGTGATGGCCAGCGTGGCCAGGATGATCGACAGGCTCATCTTCACGATCTGGGTGACGATCAAGGTCTGTCGCTTCGGCAGCGAGTCGGCGTAGACGCCCGCGAACAGCCCGAAGATCAGAACCGGGATGAACTGGGCCGCGGCCACGATCCCGAGCCACAGCGGGTCGCCGGTGAGCTCGAGAACGAGCCAGGCCTGGGCGACCTGCATCATCCACGACCCGACCAGCGAGATGGCCTGACCGCCGAAGAACAGCTGGTAGTTGCGATGCCGGAAGGCGGCCATCCCCTCCCCCCGCGCGAGCCGCCGAGGATCGATCGAGTGCGGCCCGGTCATGGCTGCGCCTTGGCCGGCCTCGCACGGCCGGATCGTGCCCGCCGAGCGGGCGGGCCCCCATCGAGTTCGGCGAGGAGTCCTTCGATGCGGGTGAGGCGCGCCTGCGCCTCGTCGATCATCGTCGCCAATCGCTCCGCCTTGGCGTCGAGCAGTGAGATCTGTCGTTCGACGCGCTGCCTGGCATCGGTCAGGTAGGTTCGCCGTTCGGCCGGGTCGGTCGTTTCCCGCAGGCGCGCCCGATTCCGCTCGCGGGCGGCCTCGTCTTCGAGCAGTTGACCGATCTGGGCGAGCGAGAACCCGGCGTCATCGCGTAGGCCACGGATGAACTGAAGACGGGCCAGGTCCGACGCGTCATAGAGCCGGTAGTCGCCGTCCGACCGGGCGGCAGGCTCGAGCAGGCCGAGCTCTTCGTAGTAACGGATCGTCCGGGTCGTCAGGCCGGTCTCGGCGGCCACTTCGTTGATCCGCAGCAGGGAATCGTCCATTCACGGCGAAGTATACCAAAACCTTCACGTTCACGTAAAGGTCAGACTTGCACGACCCTCAGCGGACGTTGAACAGCTCCCACCCGGCGTCCGTCGCGGCCGGGTTGACGATGTACAGCTCGTAGCCGGCGTTGTTTCCGGCGAGCGCCGGGTAGTCGACTTCGACGAGCACCGCCCGTCCGAGGTCGATCGTGGCCCCATCCGTTGCGGACAGCCAGTCCGTGAGCGGTGCCACGTCTGGCGGCGACACCACGACCTTGAACCGCCCGGCGACACTGACGAAGAAGGCCGCCCGTTCATCGCTGAACTGTGCCATCGAGCCCGATTGCGCCCGGGCCTGCGGCGCCAGCAGCGCCCAGGCGGCCGGGTAGTCGCCGTCGACCAGCGCCTGGGTGTACTGCCGGACCGTTTCTGCGGCGGCCGCGGCGTCCGCCCCGGAGACGGCGGTCTGGCCCGACGAGGTGGGGACCGGCGTCTGGCCGGACGTGGCTGCATCGGGCGAGGCGGGCGGACTCGATCCGGCGACCCGGATGACCGTGGCCGAGGTGACCTCGAGTGGGACCGGCAGCAGGCCGGTATGGAAGTCGGTGACGAGCGCGTAGAGCGTGGCCTGCGCCGTCCCATCCGTCGAATTGGCGGTCGCCAGGCTGATGACGATATCGCCTCCGGTGATGGCAGCCTGGATCGCCGGAGCCAGGACGACGTGCCCATCCAGCACGACCGCGAAGAACGAGCCGATGTTGGCGGCCGTGTACTGGGCGAAGGTCGACGCCGCGTCGGGCGTCAGGCCGATCTGGAGCGTCGTGGCGCCGGTCGCGTCATCCACGCCCAGCTGCACGGAGGCGATCGCGTCGCCACCGAGGAGCGGTGGCTGGGCGGCCAGGTCGATCCGGCTACCCTCGATCGCCGCCTGATCGCCGGTCGGCACCAGATCGACCCTGCCGGTCGATGCGATCCAGTTCACGATCGGATCGCGTTCGTCTCCGACGCCCGGCATGACGATCACGACGGTGTCGGAACCCGACTGCTCGACGGTCCCGCCGACGACTCCGGTCGCGTTCACCCGTGCCTGAAGGATCGACACCGTGGTCGACATCTCGGCCGCTGTCGGCACGCCCTGACTCGCGCGCAGTTCGATCCTGACAGCGGGCTCGCCCGAGGGGGCGACCGTGGCCGGCGGGCCGCTGGGCGCGACCGGAACGACCGACTGGGGGCGCGACCCGACGGCGATCGCGAGCGCACCCGCGCCGACGATCACGACGGCCGCGACCAACAGCCCGACCGACGACCGCGCCGCCGGCCGCCGACGTGGCTCGACCGGGGCATCGGGGACACGTTCAAGGCCATGGACGAGGCTGGCGGGTGCGGGCGGCAGCGGATGGTCGTGGAACGCGATCTGCAGCCGGCGTTCGAGGTCGTCGCTCATCGAGCTGCCTCCGTTCCTTCCTGAGCAAGGGTCTCGCGGAGCCGTTCGAGGGCTCGGTGCAGGCGCGATTTCACCGTCCCGAGTGGCCAGTCGAGTCGTTCGGCGATCGACTCGAGCCGGAGGTCGGCCCAGAAGCGCAGGGTCACCACGATCCGTTCGTCCGGGGTCAGACGGCTCAGACCGGTCAGCAACGCATCGCGCTCGATGAAGGCCTTGAATGGATCGGCGCCGGCCGGATCGATCCCCACGCCCATCGGGATGAACCGAACGACCTTGCGACGGCGTAGCCGGTCGCGGCAGCCGTTGACCAGGATCCGGTCGAACCAGGCGTCGAAGCGTGCCGGATCATGGAGCGAATCGAACGATCGCCAGGCGATGATGAGGGCGTCCTGGACCGCGTCTTCCGCTTCGGGGCCGTCGGCCAGGAGGAGTCCGGCAAGTCGGTAGGCGCGATCGAGGGCGGGCCTCGAGGCATCGAGGAAGCGCGATCGACGCTCGTCGTCGGCATCGGTCGCCAGGGTTGCGACCGGCCGAGTGCCCGTGGGGACCGTCAAGAGGCGCATGTCAACCATCCAGACGAATGGCGCGACGGAAAGGTTCTCGAACCGGTCAGTCGAGGCTGAAGTCGTCGGGATCCTGGTACCGGCCGGTGCGCTGGAACTCGATCTGCATCAGCACGTCGTTGAGCAGCGAGGAGGCCCCGAACCGGAACCAATCGGGCGACATCCAGCGTGGGCCGAGCGTCTCGTACAGGATCACGAGGTACTGGATCGCCTCCTTGGCCGTGCGGATGCCGCCGGCCGGCTTCATCCCGACCTGTCGCCCGGTCGAACGCTCGAAGTCGCGGATCGCCTCGAGCATGACCAGGGTGACCGGCATCGTCGCCGCTGGCGTGACCTTGCCGGTCGAGGTCTTGATGAAGTCGGCGCCGGCAGCCATCGCGAGAACGGAGGCTCGGCGGACGTTGTCGTAGGTCTCGAGCTCGCCGGTCTCCAGGATGACCTTGAGGTGCGCCTCGCCGGCCGCCTCCCTGACCTCCACGATCTCCTCGAAGACGGACAGGTAGTCGCCGGACAGGAACGCGCCACGGTCGATGACCATGTCGACCTCGTCGGCTCCCGCCTCCACGGCGGCGCGCGTCTCGGCGACCTTCACGGCCCGGAACGTCTGGCCGGACGGGAAGCCGGTGGCGACACTGGCGACCTTCACCCGCGATCCACGGAGTGCGTCCCTGGCCTCGGCGACCAGCGCCGGGTAGACACAGACCGCCGCGACTGACGGGATCGTCGGGTCACCCGGCTGCGGGCGCATGGCCTTCACGCACAGTGCCCGGATCTTCCCGGGGGTGTCCTTGCCCTCGAGGGTGGTCAGATCCATCATCGAGATGGCGAGCTCCAGCGCCCACACCTTGGACGCCTTCTTGATCGAGCGCCGCTTGAGCGCGTCGACCCGTTCCTCGATCCCGACCTGGTCGACCGCGGTGACGCGCCCCAGCAGGCTGCCGAGCGGCCCCGGGCGTCCATCCCATGCCTGGATGAGCTCGTGGGCACGGTCGCGGGCGGGGCTGTCCGGGCGGCGGGTCGCGGTCATGGGACCGAGAGGATACACCTCGATCGCGCCGGTTCCCTGCCGCCTCGTGCAAGCTGCGGGCATCCGAAACGCGTCGCCGGCCGAATAGAACCTTGGACACCAACGTACGTCAGGAGATCCCGAACCCATGACCACCCTTGCTGCCGACACCGGGCGTCTCGACACCGGACCCAGCGCCGGCACGGCCATCCCGGCCGACACGAGCCGCTCGCTCCGCCGCTGGAACCGCGGCCTGACGTTCGCCCACGGCCTCCAGTTCCTGGCCATGATCGCCATCTCCGCGACCGCGGTCGTCTTCGCGCCGGTCGTGCCGACCATCAAGCCGATCATCGAGAACGGCTCGTTCACCGGTGTCGAGCAGACGAGCGTGACGCTCTTCTCCATCCCGCTCGCCTACGTCATCGCCTCGTTCTTCCTGATGAGCGCGATCGCCCACGCATCGGCGGGCTGGCTCGTGCGTGGCCGGTACGAAGCGTTCCTGGCGCGTGGGATCAACCCGCTGCGGTGGATCGAATACGCGTTCTCGTCGACGGTGATGATCGTGGCCATCGCGTACCTGAGCTATATCACCGACTTCCCCGCGCTGGTCGCCATCGCCGGCTGCAACGTCGCCATGATCCTGTTCGGCTGGAGCATGGAGGCCGCCAATGAAGGGCGGCTGCCCAAGGGCGAGCGGATCGACTGGAAGCACTACCTCTTCGGCTGCATCGCCGGAGTCATCCCGTGGATCGCGATCTTCTCGATCCTGTGGGCGTACTCGGCCCAGACGGGGCTCCCGGCTGACGCCGGCATCCCGGCGTTCGTCTACGTGATCATCGCCAGCCTGTTCGTGGCCTTCAACATCTTCGCCATCACGATGATCCTCCAGTACCGGAAGATCGGTCGCTGGAGCGACTACCTGTATGGCGAGAAGACCTACATGGTCCTCAGCCTGGTCGCCAAGTCACTGCTGGCCTGGCAGGTCTGGTCGGGCACGCTCCGACCGGCGTAGTCGGGTGCCGGAAGGCGGCTACCGGCCGCCGTGGACCTTGGGCAGCCGCGGCAGCCCGCGACGGTCCTTGACCAGGTAGTGGTCGAACCAATCTTCCACCACGCGCAGGTTCTCGACCCGCCGATACGGCGTCCCCGAACGGGTCAGCTCGTGCGTCTCCTCGGGCACGCGGAGCAGCCGGACCGGTCGCCGCAGTGAACGAAGCGTCGTGAACAGGAGCTCGGCCTGGCCGATCGTCGTCCGGATGTCGTGCTCCGAATGCTGGATCAGCAACGGGGTCCGGATCCGGTCGGCGGAGGCGATCGGCGAGATCTCACGGAAGTAGGCCGGGTCGTCCCACGGCGTCGCCTCGAACTCGAACTTGGCCCAGTCGCCACCGGAGATGTCGCCGGTCGTGAACAGGACCCCCATGTCATTGACCGAACGACAGGTCATCGCGGCCCGGAATTGGTCGTCATGCCCGACGATCCAGCTGGTCAGGTAGCCACCGTACGAGCCACCGGTGACGCCCAGGCGGTCCGGATCGGCCAGTCCCTCGGCCACCAGCGAATCGACCCCGGCCAGGACATCGCGGGTCGGCCCCGGACCCCAATCTCGATGGTTCGCGTCGTTGAATGCCTGCCCGTAGCCCTCGGAGCCGCGAGGATTGCAGTAGAAGACGCTCATCCCGGCAGCGGCGAGGATCTGGAACTCCCAGACCAGCGACCAGCCGTACAGCGTATGCGGGCCACCGTGGATCTCGACCACCAGAGGGCGCTTGCCGACCCCGCCCGGCATGAACCAGCCCTGGATGTCCCGTTCATCCACGGTCACGTGGCGTTCGACCGGGACGACCAGGGCGATGTCGGCCAGGTGGTCGGCATTGAACGACGTCAGTCGCTTCGGCTGCGGCGGCACCCGGCCTTGAGCGGCCTTCGACCCGCCGACGTCGAGGAACCAGAGGTCCGGCGTCTCGGTCGCACTCGAGCGAAGGTAGGCGAGACGCACGGCGTCGCGCGGCAGCGCGACCGCGTCCCAGCCCGAGACGTAGTGCTGGCCCTCCGTGAGCCGCTCGAGTCGCCCATCGGCGACGCCGATGCGCCACAGCTCATAGGCTCCGTCGATCGGGGCGGTGAACGAGATCCATCGGCCGTCCGGCGACGGACCGAGCCTCGGACCCTCCCCGGAGGTCACGTCACTGTTCATCCCCGAGCCCGGCATCAGATCGTGCGCGGCCGACAGGTTGCGGCCGCCACGCGGGCTCGCATCCGATCCGTCCGCCGCGAACAGCCAGATGTCGTTGCGGCTGCCCGCGCGGCCCTCGTAGCGATGCCCGAGCGCGGCGATCGTCCGGCCGTCAGGCAGCCAGGCCGGGGCCGAGAACAGGGATCTCGGGCCACGCGTGATCGCGCTGACCGCGCGGGTCGCGACGTCGACGACATAGACGTCCTGGCGCTCCGGCGTGAGATCCGCGTCCCGTCGCCGATTGGCGGTGAAGGCGATCCGCCGGCCGTCGGGCGACCAGGCCGGTGATTGGTCTGCGAACCGGCCGTCGGTCAGTGGGGACGCCTTCCCGGTCGCCACGTCCACCAGCCACAGGTGTCCGATCCGGTCGTATCGGAAGCCCGCTCCGTTGAGCATGTAGTCGAGCCGGTCGATGAACCGGTAGTCGGACGGGGGTGGCGTCGCCGGGTCGCGGTCGCGGCCGCGATCGATCCCGCGGCGCCGATCGTCTTCATCGCGCGTCGCCCCGTGCGAGGCGCTGACGACGACCATCGTCGAGCCGTCCGGCGACCACTCGAACGCGTCGACCCCGCGCGGCAGATCGGTCAGCCGGCGGGCTTCGCCGCCATCGAGCGGGAGCAGGTAGACCTGGTCGCCGTCCTCGCGCGCGGTCGGGTCGGCCCCCCGACCATTCGGTTCGGTCTCGACCATCGAGCGCCGATCGGAGATGAAGGCGAGGGTCCGACCGTCCGGGCTGAAGCGAGGATGACGGTCGTGCTTCGCGCCCAACGTCACCTGGCGAGCCGGTCCCGATCCGTCCGTCGCCACGAGCCACAGGGCGTGTCGGTAGGCGTCGAAGCCGGGCGCGACGGTCTGGATGGTGACCGCGGCAAACTGGCCGTCGGGCGACAGCCGGGGCTCGGTGGCCATCTTGAGCCGATACAGATCATCCGGTCGTGGTGCGCGCGGCACAGCGATCCTCCATGCGTCGGGACGGTGTCAGTCTAGCGGTCTACCATCGACACACGATGGCCGACCAGCTCTCGCTGCGACTCGAGGCCGACCAGCTGCCCGATCTCCCGGACCTGCGGCCGATGCTGGCACGTCCGCTGCCGTCGCCGTTCGACTCCGACGCGCACCTCTTCGAGCCATGGTGGGGCGGAGAACGCGTCCTCATCTTCATCGGCCCTGGCGCGTCCCCGGGAAGCGGCGCCGTCGTGATCCGCGATGGCGCCGGGGTCGATCGGTCGGCGACGCTGCCGGAGATGGCCGGTCTGGCGGTCCGGATCGATGCCCGCTCGGCGGTCCTCGATGGCGAGCTGGTCGTGGTCGACGCGGCCGGGCGGGCGGACACCGCCGAATTGGACCGTCGATTGGCCGGTGGGGCCGGTCGACCGGTGGCCTTCCTCGCGTTCGACCTGCTCCACCTCGACGGTCGGTCCCTGCTGTCGCAACCGTTGGTGCGACGTCGTGACACGCTCAGGCGCGTGCTCCGGCCGGGCGACGAGGTCATCGCCGTCCCAGCGATCGCGACCGAAGGGGTGGCCCTCTACGAGGCGGTCGTCGCCCAGGGGGTTGCCGGCATCCTCGCCCGCCAGCGCGCGAGCCCATATCTCCCGGGTGTCCGTAGCCGCCTGTGGCGCTTCATCGCATCGACCCCCGTGGCCCTCCCGGCGGATCCGGACCTGACCGCGAGCGGCGCGGAGCACGGCGCCGGACCCGTCCTTGCCCTCATCAGCCGGCTGCCTTTCGACGAGGACTGACCTGACTGACCTGGGCGGTCCGGACGACGGGCCTCAGGATCGGCGGGCCGTCGCCATGAATGCGCGGAGACCGGGGCGCTGGCCATACAGGAGGACGCCCGCCGCGTACATCCGGGTCGCGATGCCGGCGACGAGGCCGATCGCGAGAACCAGCGCGCCGATCGACATGGCGAGCTGCCACGGCGGGACGGCCGAAACCATCAGGCGAGCCAGCATCACGAACGGACTGAGCGGGGGGATGAGGGATGCCACGGTCACGATCGCCCCGTTGTCCCCGCCCAGGGCCAGGATGGCGATGAGGTAGCCAGCCATCGCGATCAGACTGAGCGGGAGCGACAGGGTCTGCAGGTCATCGGGCCGGCTGACGAAGGAGCCCATCGCGGCGTAGATCAGCGCGAACAGGGTGAACCCGAGGAGGAAGAAGATCCCGTAGCCCAGGAGCAGCGCCGGGGTCAGGCCACCGAGCGGCGCACCGGCCACCCAATCCGCGCCCAGGAAGATACCCGCGATCTGGTCCTGGAACGCGAGCAGGACGAGGGCGGGCAGCGCGATCGCCAGGTACTGGGTCAGGCCGGCCGATCCGATCCCGATCACCTTGCCGGCGAGCATCTGCCTGGGCGACGCCGCACTGATCATCAGCTCCATCACCCGGCTGCTCTTCTCGGATGCGACGCCGGTCGCGACCCACATCCCATAGATGATGATCGAGATCAGGAGCAGGATCACGAAGATGATCCCGAGCACGTACCGGCTCGCCGCCTGACGGGCATCGAGCGGCGCCCCGGCATCCGTGGCCGTGTTGATCGAGTCGACGGCGAAGGTGGGGATCTGGAACGGCTCGAGCGCGGCCCCGGCCGGCAGCCGGGCGCTCCAGTCCAGGACCCCGATCCCGAAGGCGGCGACCCGCAGGACCTGGCTGCGGGCACTCGCCGGACCCTCCGTGGACTGCAGCGTGATCGCGACCTGGCCGCTCGTCTGACGCTCCACGAGCAGGACCCCACCGACATCGCCGGCGGTCAGGAGCTCCGCGGCGGCGGTCGCGTCCGTTCCGAGCTCGATGTCGTACGGCTTCTGCCAGGTCGCTCGATCGACCCCGGCCGGCGGACTATTCAGCAGCGAATCGGCGACCGAGCTGGCGCGGCTCCCGAGATCCGCGTCGCTCGACACGACGATCAGCCGGGTGACGGTCTCGCGATCGACCATCCGGACCGCGATCGGCGCGATCGCGACGATCATGGCCAGCCCCGCGAGCAGGATCGTCGACAGGATGAACAGCGGGCTGTGGGTCCGATCCCGGTACTCGCGCCGGGCCACGATCCCGGCATTCGGCAGGAGCGGGTCGCGCCGCGACATCAGGCGATGCCCCCGGCGGTCACCGATGCCGACCCGAGGCCGGCCCGCAGCGGCTCGTCATCGGGCGGGCGACCGACATGCTCGATGAACAGGGCCTCGAGGCTCGGCTCGGCCAGCTCGAAGCGAGTCACCGAAGCCCCTCGTCCGAGGATCGTCGCCAGGATGACGTCGGGCACGGCGCTCGACTGCAACTCCAGGTCGGCCCCGGCGGCGTCGCGGCGGACCGTCGCGATCCCCGGCAGCGATTCGAGCCAGACCGGGGCAAGCTCACCGGCAAGGGCGAGGCGCACCGTTCGTCGCCCGCTGGCACGCTTGAGGTCGCGCACCCGTCCGCCGGCGACGAGCCGCCCCAGATCAACGATCGCCACCGATTCGCAGAGCGCCTCTGCGGCCTCCATCTGGTGGGTCGAGAACACGAGCGTTCGCCCACGATCGCGCAGTTCCGTGAACGCTTCGCGGAGGAGGACGAGGTTGACCGGGTCGAGGCCGGTGAACGGCTCGTCCATCAGCAGGACCTCCGGTTCGTGGAGGACGGCCGCGATGAACTGGACCTTTTGCTGGTTGCCCTTGGACAACTCTTCCGCGCGACGGCCGGCGTGGTCGCTGATCTGGAATCGAGCGAGCCAGGCGAGCGCCTCGCGTCTGGCGCGCTCCGGCGGATCCCCGTAGAGCGATCCGAAATAGACCAGCTGATCGAGGACACCCATCCGCGGATACAGTCCCCGCTCCTCCGGCAGGTACCCCCAGGTCCGGCGAGGGACATCGTTCGTGGACCGACCCGCCCAGCGGATCTCGCCGGAATCGGCCCGGACGATGCCGAGGCAGATCCGCATCGTCGTGGTCTTGCCCGCGCCGTTCGCACCGAGGAAGCCGAAGACCTCCCCGCGACCGACCTCGAAGGTCAGGCGGTCGAGCGCGATCGTGGCACCGAAGCGCTTCGTGACGTGGTCGATCTCGAGGCTCACGAGCCGAGCATAGCCCGGTTTCGGCGGATCCCTGGCCTGGCCGGTGGCGGCACGCACCACTTCTCCCTCGAGAGTGGCTCGACGGGGTACGATCGACGGTATGCACGCCCCTACCCCGGTCTCGATCCACGCCGATCGCGGCGCCGGCCTGCTCGCGATCACCTGGGACGACGGCCACCTGAGCGAATTCGACGCGGTCGCGTTGCGCTGGCTGTGCCCCTGTGCGTTCTGTCGCGGCGAGGCCGGGCTGCCGGGCTGGCTGGATGGGGCCCCGACGCTGACCGAGGAACAGACTCGCCTCGTCGACCTGGCCATGGTCGGTGGCTACGCGATCGCCCCGAGCTGGGCCGATGGTCACCACACGGGCTACTACACGTTCACGATGTTGCGCGACCGGTGTCCCTGTGCGGCTTGCCTGGCTGCCCGCGCCGGATCGACGGACGTCAGCCAGACCGATCGCCACAAGGAGCACGCATGATCGTCGTCACCACGCCCTACGTCGGCGGCTATCGGATCGTGGAAAGCAAGGGGATGGTCTTCGGCCTCGTCGTCCGCAGTCGCGGCCTCGGCGGGAACCTGATGGCCGGCCTGCGATCGCTCGGAGGCGGCGAGATCCACGAGTACACGAGCCTGCTCGAGGATACCCGCCGCCAGGCCCTCGATCGCCTCGTCGCGAATGCGACCGTGCTCGGGGCGAACGCCGTCCTGTCCATGCGCTTCGACAGCTCCGAGCTGTCGGGAACGATGAGCGAGATCGTGGCCTACGGCACGGCCGCGGTCGTCGCACCGGATCCGGACGGCTCAGCCGGACCGTTGCCGGTCGAATGAGCGGCAGCCTCGGCGCCGCACGGATCGTGGTGCTCCTGTTCGGGGTGACGATGTGTGCGGCCGGCCTCGCGGTCATGTCGGCGACGGGCGGTGGTGCGTTCATCACCGGACTGTGGATCGGGGCGGTCGGGGTCGTGGTCATCGTGGGCACGCTCATCGAACGCGTGCGCTACCGATCCGAGGCCACGGATCGACGAGGCGACCCTGCCGGGCGCGCGGGCGGAGAGCCATCGGGGACCCGGCTCGAGCCGCGGTTCCGGCGGAGCGACGAAGTGTTCGTGGATCCGACCTCGAGCCAGCGGATGCGGGTCTGGACCGATCCCACTTCGGGAGAACGGCGATATGTACCCGAGGACTGAGCGACGGGCCATGCTATCCTCGCGAGCCCGCTGGAAAAGGCCCAGATAGTCCATGGCCGCGACCGATCAACAAGTGCCCGCCCAAGCGACGGTCGCGCGGCGACCTCGTCGGGGCGGCCGACCGAAGGCGACGTTCCCGTACCTGAACCGCGAGCTGTCGTGGCTCGAGTTCAACGCTCGCGTCCTGCACGAGGCCCGGGACGAACGCAATCCCCTGCTCGAACGGGTCAAGTTCCTGGCCATCTTCGCCGGCAACCTCGACGAGTTCTTCCAGGTCCGGATCGCGGGCCTGCGCCAGCAGGTCGAGGCCGGCAAGGTCGCCCGCTCACCCGACGGCCGGACCGCCGAGGAGCAACTGGTCGCGGCGCGCGAGCGCATCCTTGGACTCGTCGCCGAGCATTCCGCGATCTTCGTGTCGGTCCGCCGGGCACTCGCGACCGAGGGCGTCGAACTGGTCGACTACGCCGCGATCCCGGAACACCACGAATCGCTCCGGCAACGCTTCCTCGATGAGATCTTCCCGGTCCTGACCCCGCTTGCCGTGGATCCGGGCCACCCGTTCCCGTACATCTCGACCCTCAGCCTGTCGATCGCCGTCGGGCTGCGTGATCCAGAGACCGGTGAGCGCGGGTTCGCACGGGTGAAGGTTCCCCAGATCCTGCCCCGCCTGCTCGAGGTCGGCCCGTCGCGGTTCGTCCTGCTGGACCAGGTCATCGAGGCGAACCTCGACACGTTGTTCAGCGGGATGGAGGTCGAAGAACACCACCTCTTCCGGGTGACCCGGAATGCCGACTTCGAGATCGAGGAAGACGAGGCCGACGACCTCCTCCTGGCCATCGAGGAGGAACTCCGGCGCCGACGCTTCGGGGCGGCGGTCCGACTCGAGGTCGAACGATCGATGCCGGCGTCGACGCGGGCCCTGCTGCTGCGCGGCCTTGGCCTCGGCGACGAGGATTGTTACGAGATCAGCGGGATGCTCGACCTGACCGGCCTGTGGGCGGTCGCCGAGCTCGATCGCCCGGACCTGCGGCCGCTGCCCTGGTCGCCGGTCACGCCGCCGAGGTTGATCCCGCCCGATGAGGATGAGCCGGCCGATGTCTTTGCCGCGATCCGCGCCGGCGACATCCTCGTCCACCACCCGTACGAGTCGTTCGTCGCGTCGGTCGAGCGATTCATCACCCAGGCCGCGGGCGATCCCGACGTCCTGACCATCAAGATGACCCTGTATCGGACCTCCGGTGACTCGGCCATCGTCCAGTCGCTGATCCGGGCCGCCGAGCGCGGCAAACAGGTGGTCGTCCTGGTCGAGATCAAGGCTCGCTTCGATGAAGAGGCCAACATCATCTGGGCACGCAAGCTGGAACGGGCGGGTGCCCATGTCGTCTACGGGCTGGTCGGCCTCAAGACCCATAGCAAGACGGCCCTGGTCGTCCGTCGCGAGGGTGCTCGCCTGCGACGCTACGTGCACATCGGGACCGGGAACTACAACCCCAAGACCGCCCGTCTCTACGTCGACATCGGACTGCTCACCTGCCGGCCGGAGATGGGCGCGGACGTGACCGACCTGTTCAACAACCTGACGGGGTTGTCTCGCCAGCGCTCGTTCCGCCGCCTGCTCGTCGCGCCACACAGCCTCCGATCCCGCTTCCTCGAATTGGTCGAGCGCGAGATCGGTCATGCCACGGCGGGCCGACCGGCGCGGATCATCCTCAAGCTGAATGCCATCGTGGATATCGCGGTGATGGAAGCGCTCTACCGTGCGTCGAACGCGGGCGTCAGCATCGATCTCATCATCCGGGGCGCCTGCTGCATCCAGCCCGGGCTCCCCGGCGTCTCCGAGAACATCCGGGTCCGCTCGATCATCGGCGAGTTCCTCGAGCACTCCCGGATCTGGAGTTTCGAGAACGGCGGCATGCGGGACTGGTACATCGGATCGGCCGACCTGATGGATCGAAACCTCGACCGACGGGTGGAAGCCGTGGCACCGGTCGAGGATCATGACGCCCAGACACGACTGGCCGAGATCATCGATGTCATGCTTGCCGATGACCGGCGGTCGTGGCAGCTCCAGTCGGACGCGACCTGGGTCCGCACGGAGGACCTCGAGGGCCGGGAGGGCACGATCGACACCTTCGAGGCGATGAAGGAGGACGCGCTGGAGCACGGGACCGTCGTCAGCACGCCGCGCCAGCCGGGCGCCCTCGTCGGGTCGCTGGATCCACGCGCATGACGGCGCCGGATCGTCCCGTCGAGGTCGAGCTCAAGTATCGAGTGCTCGACCTGACCGCGGCAGAGCGGTATCTCGTGGCCAAGTCGATCGGCCCCTTCGTCGGTGCCACGACCGCGCGAGCCTCGCAATCCGAGGATCGCTACGTCGACACCGCCGACGGTGCGCTGGCACGGGCCGGCTTCGCCGTTCGGATCCGCCAGTCCGGGCGGGGCACCGTCGTGTCGGTCAAGTCCACGGCGCACGAAGAAGGTGCCGGTGGGTCGTTCCGCCGCGAGGAGATCGAGGGTCCCGCCGACCGGGCCACGCCACCGCACGCCTGGCCGGCCTCGGATGCGCGCTCCCTGGTCCTTGAGATCGCCGGCGATGCGCCGCTCATCGAGCTGGTCACGATCCGCCAGCTGCGGCGGAAGCGGGTCGTCCGGGACGGCGACACCCGGGTCGAACTGAGCCTCGACGAGGTCGACGTCGTGGCCCATTCACGGGTGATCGATCGATTCGCCGAGTTGGAGGCAGAACTGGTCAAGGGCGATGAGGCCCGGCTCACCCACCTGGCCGATGTCTTCAGTCTCGATGCCGCGCTCGAGTCGGTCAGCGACAGCAAGCTCGAAGCGGCGATGGCATCCGTGCGCGACCAGGAGCCGGCCGCGCCGGTCGAAGCGTCTCCACGGGCCACCGAGGAGGCCGAAGCGGCAGAGCGAGCCGAGGCGGCCCATATCCCGGCGTCCGATGCCGAAGCGGGCGAGGAGGTCGGGCAGGCTGCGGCTGACGCGGACGAGGAGATCGAGCGGGCTGCCGCCGAAGCCATCGAGGAGGTCGAGCGGGCTGCGGCTGACGCGGTCGAGGAGATCGAGCATGCCGGGGCGGATGCAGTCGAGGAGGTCGAGCAGGCCGCGGCTGACGCGGTCGACGACGAGGAAGCCGCGGCTGACGCGGTCGACGACGAGGAAGCCGCGGCTGAGGAGGCCGAGGAGGCTGAGATCGAGGCCGAGATCGAGGCCGGCGACGACCTCGCTGCGGTTGCCGACGCGCTGCTCGGCGAGACCTCGACCGAGGTGGTGCCCAGCTCGTCGGACGTCGTCAGCGAAGCCGCCGAGGATGCTCCGCCGACCGAGACCCACCTGGTCGTGGGCAAGTCACCGGGCGTGACGGCCGACGATCATGTCGCCGAAGCGGCCCGCAAGGTGCTCCGCTTCCATCTCGCCCGGATGCTGGCTCGCGAGGCCGGGACGCGCGCCGGCAACGATCCCGAGGAACTCCACGCCATGCGGGTGGCGACCCGTCGACAACGTGCGGCCTGGCGGGTCTTCGGGAGCTCGTTCCGAAAGCGGCGGACCCGGCGGTATCGCACGGGTCTGCAGGAGATCGCCTCGCGCCTTGGGGCCGTCCGCGATCTCGACGTGCTCATCGAGGCCGCCGACCACTATCGGTCAGATCTGCCGGCCTCCGAGCAACGTGCCCTCGATCCGCTCCTGCGTGACTGGCGCCAGCATCGCGATGACGCCCGGGTCCTGCTCGTCCGGGAACTGGACTCGGATGGCTATCGTCGATGGGTCGACGACTACCGGGACTTCGTCCGGACCGAGGGGTCCGCGGTCCTGCCCGTCGGGCCGACCCAGCCCCACCGGGTCCGGGATACGACCGCATCCCGGATCTGGACGGCCTACGAACAGGTTCGCGGCTACGAGCCCGTCCTTCGCTGGGCCGACGTCGAGACCCTCCATGAACTCCGGATCGCCGGCAAGTGGTTGCGCTACACGCTCGAGTTCGTTCGTGAGGCGCTCGGCGAGGACGCGGGACCGCTCATCGCCCGGGTGACCGCCCTCCAGGATCACCTCGGCCTGATGAATGACGCCGACGTCGCTGCCTCGATGGCCAGGACGTTCCTGGTGGAACACGCTGGCGACTTGTCGGGCGCGCAAAGCGCCGCGATCGGGCGGTATCTCGTGAGCCGAGAACGTGAGGTCGCCCGTCTCCGGCGCACCATCGCCGTGCCCTGGCGGGGCGTCGCCGGGATCGGCTTCCGGCGCGGCCTCGGACGCGTCGTCTCGGGGCTCTGACCGCCCGACTACCCGATCCAGCCCTGGGCCAACGTGGCGAGGCGATCACGCCAGGCGGGACCGCCGTGGTCGACGGCCAGGATCGCTCCCTCACGCACGCCGGCGTCGGACACCCGGACCTGGTCGATCCCGTAGCGGTCCATGATCGCGTCGACGATCGCCGCTCCTGCCGGCAGCAGCCGAGCCCGGATCGGCTTGACCAGGTGTCGTTCCGCGACGACCGCCGCCGGCTCGGTAGCGAGGATCGCCTGGATCGTCCCGACCCGCTCCCGGGTCAGGATCCGGTCGCGCATGGCTTCGGGCAGGATCTTGAGCAGGTTCGAGGCGGTCCCGGCGACCGCGACGATCTCGTCCGGGTCGGCCTTCGGGGCGCCGGTCGCGACGACCTCGGCCGCGGCGGCGCGCATCCCGGCAACCTCGTCGGCGGTGGGTGGATCGTGCCTGACGAACCGGTCCGTCAGGCGGGCTGACCCGAGCTGGAGCCCCGAGGGGTGTGGCCGGCGGCTCGGGTCGACCACACAGAACTCGGAACTGCCTCCGCCGATGTCGACGACGAGCATGGACCGCGCCACCGGTCGGCCGCCGGTCACGCCGATGAGCATGAGATACGCCTCCTCGTCGTGCGACAGGACGTGGAGCGGCGCCCCCACGGTGGCTTCGACGGCGTGGACGATCACGGCGGCGTCGGCGGCCCGGCGGATCGGCTCGGTGCCCATCAGGGTCACGGCCGCCGCCCCCAGGCTCTCGGCCAGTTCCAGGTAGTGGACGAGCGTCGCGATCAGCTCGGACCGGGCACGAGCCCCGAGATAGCCCTGCTCGACCACGCGACTGCCGAGGCCAAGGAAGACCGACTCGTCAAGCGCCGGCTCGAGCCGATGGCCGGCCAGACCGGCCACGAGGAGATGGACGGAGTTCGAGCCGATATCCACCGACGCCCCGACACCGCGCTCGGGATTCGTCGCGGCGGTGGTCACCGCCCAAGTCTGCCAGACGGACGGAGCCGCTGTGCGCACGGCCGCACCCGTCGCTATCCTCAGCGAACATGGCCCTTCTCCTCCTCGGCCTCGGCGGCTTCGCCGGTTCGATCTCGCGCTATCTGGTCGACGGCTTCGTGACCGACCGGACCGCCGGCGGGTTCCCATGGGGCACCCTCGCGGTCAATGCGACCGGGTCGTTCCTGCTCGGCGTACTGTTCGCCATGACGACGGAACGCGCCATCCTGCCGGCGGAGGTGAGAGGTCCGATCATGATCGGGTTCATCGGCGCCTACACGACCTTCTCCACCTACATGCTCGAGTCGTGGCGACTCATCGAGACGGGGTCCTGGGCGCCGGCGATCGCAAACCTCGGCGGCTCGATCCTGATCGGATTGCTCGCGGTGGCGGCCGGCCTGACCATCGGACGGGTCATCTGATGGGGATCGACGGACCCGCGCTCCTCGTCCGGATCTACATCGGCGAAGCCGACCATCGGGACGGCAAGCCGCTGTACCAGGCGATCATCGCGTTCCTGCGCGAACGTCATCTCGCCGGGGCCACCGTCCTCCGCGGGATCGAAGGCTTCGGGGCGAGTTCGCATCTCCATACGACCCGCCTCCTGCGGCTGTCGGAGGACCTGCCGATCGTCATCGAGGTCATCGACCAGGAGGACCGGATCCGGGCCGTCCTGCCCGACCTCGACGTGATGGTCGGCGACGGCCTGATCACGCTCGAATCGATCGAGGTCCTCGCCTACCGGGGCACGAGCCGCACCGAAGGCTGAGGGCTGAGCCGCTCCGGGCGGTCGGTGCCCGAGTTAACGCTCCCTTAACACGGCGGGAAACGACCGTTGACAAGGCGCTGCGACGGTCCGCTTGTCAAACGGGATGTTCTGCCCCACGACCCGACCGCGGCGATCGCGCGCGGCCAACAGGAGGATCCAGTACGTGACGATCTCACTCAATCGTTCGATCGGAGCGGTCGCCCTGATCGCTGCGATCGCCGTGAGCGCCTGCTCCAGCAGTGGCTCGACGACCGCTCCGACCACCGCGCCGACGACGGCGCCATCGACCGACGCGAGCACACCGCCGGCGATGAGTGGCCCTCAGCCGCCGAGCGCCGATGTGACGCTGCAGGGCGCCGGGGCGACGTTCCCGACCCCGCTCTACGAGACGTGGTTCCAGGATTACACGGATCTCCACGGCAATATCCAGTTCAACTACCAGTCGATCGGGTCGGGTGGCGGGATCACCGCGATCACCCAGCAGACGGTCGACTTCGGCGCCTCCGACGCGCCGATGAAGGACGAGGAGATCTCGGCTCTGCCATCCGGCACGACCCTGCTCCACGTCCCGACCGCGCTCGGTGCCGTCGTGGTCATCTACAACCTGCCGGACACCCCCAAGCTCCAGCTTGACTCGGCCAACATCGCTGAGATCTACCTCGGCACGATCACCAAGTGGAACGATCCGAAGATCGCAGCCAACAACCCCGATATCACGCTGCCGGATCTAGCCATTCTCGTGGTCCACCGCTCGGACGGATCGGGCACGACCAATGCGTTCACGACCTATCTCGATACGGTCGATCCGACCTGGTCGAGCTCGGTCGGCAAGGGCAAGGAAGTCCCGTGGCCGACCGGGATCGGCGCCTCCGGCAACGACGGCGTCGCCACCGCGGTCAAACAGACCCCCGGCGCGATCGGCTACGTCGAACTCAACTACGCCGCGGCGACCGGGCTCGACTCCGCGTACGTCAAGAACGCCGACGGCAACTTCGTCGCCGGTTCGACCGATGGCGTGACCGCCGCCGCTGAAGCCGCCGTGGACACGTTCCCGGCCGACTTCCGCCAGGCCCCGATCATCAACGGCGCCGGTGCCGATACCTACCCGATCGCCTCGTACACCTATCTCCTGATCTACCAGGAGCAGGCCGACGCGACGAAGGGCCAGGCCCTGGTGGCGTTCACCTACTGGGCCTTGACCGACGGCCAGTCGAAAGAGGCCGACCTCGGCTACGCGCCACTCCCCGGCCCGATCGCCGAGAAGGCCATCGCGGAACTGCACCTCATCACCGCTGCCGGCAGCCCGATCTGGCCCTGACCGGGTGGCCGGTCACCGGCCGGCCAAGCCACTGACGTGGGGCGCCTCGAACTCGGACGAGGCGCCCCACATCGCTACCCTCGAGGCGCTACCCTCGAACCGTCGTTGAGAGACAGGAGCCGATGACGCACATCACGCTCGCCGCTCGATCCCGTCAGGGGTCAAGCCGCATCGCCGACATCCTCTTCCGCGGATCGTCGCGGATCGCGGCGATCGGGATCATCGGGCTGCTCATCGCGATCGCCGCGCTCCTGACCTGGGATTCGCGGCTTACGTGGCAGACGTTCGGCGTGATCGACTTCGTGACCGGAACGACCTGGAACGCGGTTCGTGACATCTACGGCGCGTGGCCGTTCATCGTCGGGACCGTGCTCGCCTCGCTCCTGGCCGTGATCATCGCCGCTCCCATCGGCCTCATGACGGCCATCTATCTGTCGGAGTGGTCCACGGGCCGGCTGGCCACCCCCCTGACCTTCATGATCGAGCTCCTGGCGGCCATCCCGAGCGTGGTCATCGGCCTGTGGGGCGTGTTCATCCTCGCCCCGTTCCTCCGGGAGACCGTCGAAGCCTGGATCGTCTCGGTCTTCGGCTGGATCCCGTTCCTCGGCGGGCCGACCTATGGGATCGGGCTGTTCTCCGCGGGAGTCATCCTCGCGATCATGATCCTGCCGACGATCGTCACGATCTCGCGCGAAGTCATCCAGGCCGTACCAGGGTCGCAGCGGGAAGCCATGTTCGCCCTCGGTGCGACGCGCTGGGAAGTCGTCCGCCGAGCGGTCATCCCGTTTTCCAAGTCGGGGATCATCGGCGCGGTCATCCTCGGTCTCGGACGGGCTCTCGGGGAGACGATGGCGGTGACCATGGTCATCGGCAACAAGGACTCTATCCCGACGACGCTGTTCGACCAGACCCAGACGATCGCCTCGAAGATCGCGACGACGTTCAGCGAGGCGTCGGTCGGGATCCAGCAGTCCAGCCTCATCGCGCTCGGATTGGTCCTGCTCGTCATGACCGTCCTGATGAACATCATCGCGCGCCTGCTCGTCTGGCGCGTCGCCGGCCCGAGCGGTGGCCAGCGATGACGGCCGCGACCCCTGCCGTTCGCACCGCCCGCCTGACCGGGACGCGAGCGGCCGCCCGTCGGACATGGATGGACCGGCTGATGCGAGGCATCGCAATGGTCGCGACCGTGATGTGCGTCATCCCGCTCGCCGCGGTCCTCATCTACGTGACGCTCAACGGCCTAGCCGCGCTGAATCTTGACCTGATCACCAAGCCGCCCAGGGCCCAGGGCATCGGAGGCGGCGCGCTGCCGGCGATCCTCGGGTCGATCCAGATGGTCGCCTTGGCAACCTTCATCGCCATCCCGTTCGGTGTCCTCGCCGGTGTCTACGTCAACGAGTTCAGCACCACCAGGGCCGCTCGCGGGATCCGGTTCTCGGCCGATGTCCTCGTCGGCGTCCCGTCGATCCTGATCGGCATCTTCGTGTTCACGATCCTCGTCCTGCCGTTCAAGCAGTACAACGCCTTCGCCGGCAGCGTCGCGCTCGCGGTGATCATGGTCCCCGTGATCATGCGAACGACCGAGGAGATCCTCAAGCTCGTTCCGGGAGCGCTTCGCGAGGCGTCACTGGCCCTCGGCATCCCGACCTGGCGGACCGTCCTGTCGGTCGTCATCCGGACTGGCCTGCCGGGCATCCTGACCGGGATCATGCTCGCCGTCGCCCGGGCTGCGGGCGAGACGGCACCGCTTCTGTTCACGGCCCTCGGGAGTCGACTGGTGAACGTCGGCGACTTCAGCAAACCGATGGACGCGCTGCCCCTGTTCATCTACACCAACGCCCGCCAGCCGTACGAACTCCAGAACCAGCAGGCGTGGGGCGCGGCATTCCTGCTGCTGATGTTCGTTCTCGCCGTGAACATCCTCGTCCGAGCCCGCAGCGCGGGACGGCGAGCTCAATGAAGGATCATGAACCGATGACGACCGAGCTTCAGCCAGCCCCTGTCCAGGACGTCGGACCGGTCGATCCGGCCGTCGCCGATCCCGCGGCATTGGCGAGAGCGATCGCGCCCGGGGTCGCCGGGGCGGATGCGAGGACCGGACGGATCGAGGTCAAGGACCTCAACGTGTACTACGGCGCCTTCCGGGCGATCCGTGGCATCGACGTGATGATCAAACCGCAGGCCATCACCGCGATCATCGGTCCATCGGGCTGCGGCAAGAGCACGTTCCTTCGAACGCTCAACCGGATGCACGAGCTCACGGATGGGACCCGGGTCGAGGGCTCCGTCCGCCTCGACGACGAGGACATCTACGGTCCGGACGTGGACCCCGTCGCCCTGCGCCGCGTGGTCGGGATGGTCTTCCAGCGGCCGAATCCATTCCCGACGATGTCCATCTACGACAACGTGATCGCCGGACTGAAGTTGACGGGACGGCCGAAGGGGACGAACTTTGACGAAGTCGTCGAGCGGTCGCTCCGGCGGGCGGCGCTGTGGGACGAGGTCAAGGACAAGCTCAAGCAGGGTGGGACATCCCTGTCGGGCGGCCAGCAGCAGCGCCTGTGCATCGCCCGGGCCCTGGCCGTCGACCCGGAAGTCATCCTGATGGACGAGCCGGCTTCGGCCCTCGACCCCGTGGCGACGCTCCGGATCGAGGAACTGATGACCGAATTGCGATCGAACTACACGATCGTCATCGTCACCCACAACATGCAGCAGGCGTCGCGCATCAGCGACTACACCGCCTTCTTCACGATGGGGGATGATCGGGCGGGCTATCTCGTCGAGATGGACGAAACGACCAGCATCTTCACCAACCCGAAGCAGCAGCTGACCGAAGACTACGTCTCCGGCAGGTTCGGCTGACGGGCGGCCACCGATGAGCGACCGACGACAGCCGGGGGAGACGATGATGGACCGACAGATCAACGAGCTCGTGACGGACGAGACGAGCGATGATATCCGCGGTCCGCTGTCGTCGACCCCGCGCGAGATGCTGGATCGGGAGGAGCAGCTGATCCGTGACGCGGTCCTTCGGATGGGCGCCCTCGTGGAAGCGGCGATCCGCGAGGCGAGCCGGTCGCTGGTCGCCCATGACGCCGCGCTCGCGCTCGACGTCGTCAAGGGCGACGCCATCATCAACGAGGCGCAGCGCGGGGTCTCGCGGCTCATCTCCGTGACGATCGCCACCCAGCAGCCGGTCGCCCGTGATCTGCGCTACCTGCTCACCCTCGACCACGTGACCTACGAACTCGAGCGGATCGCGGACCACGCGGCGTCCGTGGCCAAGGCGGTCATCAAGCTCGCGCCGCAGCCACCGCTCCAGCGCTACGTCCACCTGCCGGAGATGGCGGAGCGGGCCGCCGTCCTGGTCCACGGCGTCCTCCTGGCATTGATCGAATCCGACGCCGTGAAAGCTCGTGAGATCGCCGTCGAGGACGACGAGATCGATCGGCTCTACCACGCGACGTTCGACGAGGTCGTCGAGCTGATGCGGGCCGATCCGGCCAACGTCGAGCGTGGGACCCGGATCATCATCGCCTCGCATTATCTCGAGCGGATCGGCGATCGCGCGACGAATATCGCCGAGGATGTCGTCTACCTCGTGACCGGCGACGTCGAGGACCTCAATCCGTGACGATCGCGTTCGCGTCGTGACCGAGCTCTACGTCCTCCGCCACGCCCACGCGGGCGATTCGGCAGCGTGGACCGGGCTGGATGCGGACCGACCGCTGTCGGACAAGGGCGAGCGACAGGCTGAGCGCCTCGGCCGATTCCTTTCCCACCTCCACTTTTCGCCCGATGCGGTCATCAGCTCCCCGAAGGTCCGGGCGACCCAGACGGCCGCCCTCGTCGCCCGCCACCTCGGTCGGCCCATCACGACCGATTCCAGGCTGGCCGAGTGGTTCGATCTCGATGGGCTCGAAGCCATGCTCCGGGACGCCGGCGATCCGATCCGTCCCGTCATCGTCGGGCACGACCCGGACTTCACCGACCTCGTCTCGCGGTTGTGTGGCGGGGCGGAGATCCCGATGCGGAAGGGCGCGCTCGCGCGGATCGACCTCGACCGACCCGTCGCCGCCGGGCGCGGCACGCTGCGCTGGTTGCTTCCACCTGACCTGCTCACGCCCAAGGGCTGACGGGATCCCGGCTACCCCTCGGCGTCCGGCTTCGGCGGGGCGTCCGGGAACGGCAAGGCGATCGGATCGGTCGCCAGACGGCTCCGGCCATCGGCGTCGAACCGATCGAGACCGAACTCGGAGGCATCGATCAGCGACGTCTCGCCGTCGACGATGAGATCGGCGGCGACGCGGGCGACACCCGGCCCCCACATCATCCCGTGGCCCCCGGCCGAGGCGACCGTGACGCCATGGATCGGCGCGCCGCCGTGATCGAGGGCCGGGCCGACGATCGGGAGGTGATCGGGCGTGTAGTCGATCGTCGCGGTCCAGATCCGACCCAGGCCCAGCCCGGTGGTCACCGGGACCAGGCCGCCGAGGCGAGCGCGCATCGCGTCGTAATACGCCCAATCGATCGCTCGGGCCTGACCGGGTAGATCGTTCGGATCGCTCCAGCCGAAGAGCAGGCCGCCCTCTTCGAGACGCCAGTACAGACCAGCCCCGATGTCGAAGACCATCGGCGCCCGAGGCAGGTCGAATGCGTGGTGCGGCTCGAGGACCGCGACCGTGTGGCGGACCGCACCGGCCGGGATGCTGACGCCGGCCAGGCGGCCGACTCCCCTGAGACTCGGGCCACCGGTCAGCAGGACTCGTTCGGTCTCGATGACCCCGGCGTCGGTCTCGACCGCCACGACGCGTCGCCCCGCCGATGACTCGACCGTGCGCAGCCCGGTGAACGCGGTCCGCTCGCGCAGGGCCACACCGGCCGACCGCATCGCCAGCGAGTAGGCGAGCACGTTGCGGGGCGGATCGATCGCCCCGTCCGTGGGGATGTAGCTGCCACCGCGATGACCAGTCGGCGCGAGCGTCCCGGCGACGGTCGTCGCCTCACCCGCCCCGAGCCACTGGACGTCGAGGCCGTTGGCCCGCTGCATCGCCACCCGCTCGTGGCCGGCCACCTCGTCATCCTCGGTGACGGCCAGGATGAGATAGCCGAGCTCCCGAAAACCGGAGTCGGTGCCGTAGGCGGCCGACTGGCCGTTGTAGAAGTCGATCGACCAGCGCCCGAGCGCGACGGCCGCCGGCGTCCCACCCTGGGCTCGCACGATCCCGGCCGCACGCGACGACGCGCCACTGCCGACCGTCCCCTGTTCGACGACGACGACGCGATCGACCCCGCCGGCCTTCGCGAAGACCGAGGCCCAGCCGCCGATCGTCCCGCCCCCCACGATCACGAGGTCCGCCCGGTCGACCCGATCCGTCATGTCTGCCTCCTTCATCCGTCGAGTGCCGCCCCCTCGACGCACATCGCCGATACGCCGAGTCGGGCAAGTCGGTCGAAGGTCGATCGTCCCCGGACCGTGAACGCGGCGACCTCGAGTCCCGCCGTCGTCGCAGCGCCGATCGACCCGGCGTCGAGCGATCGCCAGCCGGCCGCGACGGCGCGGCAGCCGAGCCGGGAGGCGGTCACGATCGCGTCATCGTCGAGCCGATCGGCGATGAACCAGCGGGGCCAGTTCGGAGCGAGATGACCGACCCGGTCGAGCGCGGTCGGGTCGTACGACGAGACGACCGCGCGCTCCAGGCCCGGGCCACGTCCAGCCGCCATCACTTCCACGAAGGCCGGACCGATGACCGACTTCAACTCAACATCGAGGAATGCCTTTCGGCCGACCGCCGTCAGGGCTTCCCAGAGGGTCGGCACGCCGATCGCCTGGAGCGCGCTTGCCGGAAGACTGTCGACCCGGTCCGGCCGGCCATGCACGCGTGCGAGCGTGTCATCGTGGTAGATCACCGGGACGCCGTCGCTCGAGGTCCGGACATCGAACTCCAGCCCATCGCAGGCCTGGATCGCCAACGCCGCGGCGAAGGCCGGGATCGTGTTCTCACGGGCGTCTCGCCAGTCGCCGCGGTGGGCGAGGCGAAGGGCCGTCGATGGGGCCATCCGCTCGCCTACCCGATCTGGAGCATCGTGGCGATGCCCAGGTGATCGCTGGCGTACAGCGTGGGATCCGTCGGATCCGGCCGATCGAAGATGAGCCGTGCCGACTCGACCGTGACCGCGCCCCGGACCCAGATGTAGTCGAGGCAGGCCGGGTCGCCGTCCGTGTCCATCGCCGGCGCCTGCAGACCCGACGGCCAGGTGACCGCGGGTTCCGAACCGTTCGCGACGGCGAAGGCGGACCGGAAGCCGGCCGCCCTGAGCCGATCGGGCGCGGGTTCAGACGGGTGGGCGTTGAAGTCGCCCATCACGATCGTCGCGTCACGGTCCGGGCGATCGTCGAGCCAGCCGAGGATGGCCGCCGCCTGGTCATCACGCGCGGACGCGTCGGGGACGAGATGATGCAGGTGGGTCACCACGACCTGGACACGAGCTCCGCCGGGCATCGTCACAACGCTCGATTGGGCCGATCGCTGCAGGCCAAGGTCGAGGCGATCGGCACCGACGGCGACGAGCGGCTCGCGGACGAGCAGGCTGTTCCCATATTCCGGTCGCCCGGCCCAGCCGCGGACGATTCCGTAGTGGCCCTCCCCGGCGGCGCCGATCAGCCGGTCCTGCTGCATGACGTAGACGACCTCCTGCAGTCCGAGGAGATCGGGTTGCAGCGCGGCCATGTCGGCGAGCAGGAGCGGCAGCCGCTCGAACCAGCGATCGGCCAGGTTCCGGATATTGAGCGTGGCGACGTGCAGTCGATCCATCACGATCCCTCGGTGCGTGGCAGCGCGGCCGCAACAGCGACCGGGATCGAGAACGAGAAGGTGCTCCCGGCGCCCTCCGTCGAATTCGACCCAGATCCGGCCACCATGTTGCTCCACGATGTGACGGGAGATGGCGAGGCCGAGGCCGGTCCCGCCCGTCTCCCCCCGGACGCGCGCGCGGTCGACCTTGTAGAAGCGCTCGAAGATCCGGCCCTGCGCGGCTCGCGGGATGCCCACGCCGTGATCGGCCACCGCCACGATGACGGCAGCGTCGTCGGTCCGCACCGTCACCCTCACGTCCCCGCCATCCGGGCTGAACTTGACCGCGTTGTGGAGGAGGTTGACCAGCACCTGGCCGAGCCGATCGGCGTCCCCCCGGACCGGTGGGATCGTCTCCTCGACCTCGACGCCCAGATCGACCGCCTGCCGCTCGGCGAAGAGCCGAAGGCGCTCGCTGGACTCGACCGCCAGGTCGCCGAGATCGAGCAGGTCCACAGCCCCGAGAGCCCCACCGCTTTCGATCCGCGACAGGTCGAGGAGCTCGTTGACCATCTGGACGAGGTGACCGGTCTCGACCTCGATCTTGCTGATCCGGTCGCGCATCCTGGCCGGGACGGCGTCCCCGGCCGCCTCCGCTTCGCGCGACAACGTCTCGGCCAGGAGGCTGACCGTCGTCAGCGGGGTTCGCAGCTCGTGCGACAGGTTGTCGATGAACTCGGTCCGGATCTGCTGGAGCCGGCGAAGTTCGGACACGTCGTCCAGGATGAGCCACAAGCCACCCGACGGCGCCTTGCGGGCTCGAAGGAGCAGGCGCGGTCCATCGACCCCGGCCACGGCGATCTCGCCGGTCGCGGACCCGGTCGACAGCGCCAGGCGGGCGAGGTCCTCCACCCCGGTGTCGAGGAACGCCTCGATGACCGAATGGCCGGCGAGCGACGCGCCGGTCCGGCCAAGGAGCTCGTGCGCCGCCGCGTTCGCCCAGACGATCCGGAGCTGGTCGTCGACGAACAGGACGCCCTGGGCCATCGCATCGACGAAGGCGGACCGATCATCGACCATCGCCTCGGTCGTGGCCTCGGCGCGGGCCACCTGGTCGTGCAGCGAGGCGATGACGGCGACCGGGTCGCGTTCGGACCCGATCTCGAGCGCACGCCGGATCCCGTCCAGCGCGCCGCGCTGGCGACGCGCGACGATCGTCACGAGCGTGAGCGCCACGATCGCGACGGCAGCCACGATGAACCATGCATCCACCGCCCGAGCATCGCACAGCCGGTCGTCACGGTGTCGGCGACGCCGACGCAGTCAGTCCCGGGCCGCTCGTTGCCGGACCCGGGTCGGTGGGTCGTCGGGCAGGAACCGCGGTCGCCATGGCCGGCTCAACGTCGCGAACGTGGACGCCGGGAAGGCATGCCGGAGGACCAGCAGGTGGGCGAGTCGTTCGGCTGCCCGGCGGGCGTGGGCCACGGTGACCCGGTCGGTGGTCCCGATCGGGATCGACGCCGCGGCGTCGCGCGCGGCGAGGACGGACGACACCCGGAGCGCTTCGTCATCGTCGGGGGACGTGCCCGGCGGCCACGGCGGGTCGCTGCGACCGTCGGCACCGGACTTCGCCGCGGTCGCGGCAAGCGACCCGATGCCCCTGGCATCGAGATCCGCCAGTCGGCCGAGCAGGGCACGAACGGCCGCCCCGTTCGGGCCGTACCGCGGCTGCCCGACGGCTGCCTCCCAACCGCGCGTCAGCCGCTCCCTGGCCCGCGCACGGAACGGGTCGGTCAGGAGGTCGTCGAGGAAGCCTCCGAGGACGAGTTCGGTGCCATAGCCCTCGACGGCATCCCGGACGCCGGGGCGCGCCGCCGCTTCCGGGTCGAGCCGAGCGTCGATCGAGGTCGACAACGCCTCCAGCGCGGCCAGTCGGTCGGGCGGCAGGAACCGCGCGATCGTCGCTCCGAACGCGATCGGCGACGGTTCGGCGCAGGCCAGCCGGTCGATCTCATCCGGGGTCAGGCTGGCCACGCGCTCGAGGTACCGCGCCAACGCCTCGGCCGGATCGAGCGGCCGAGGGCGAGCACGGCGCGCCGGGGCGGCTGACGCACTCGGCGCCTCGGGCGGATCGCCTCGACGGGGTTGGCGACCGGCCGTGTCCCGGATCGACCGTCGCAGGCCTCGCTCCCGGTCATATCGAGCGCGGAGCGTGGCATCGCTCAGCCAGTCATGGGCAACGTTGATCCGCTTCGAGCGCTCCAGTCCTGACGCGCCGGCGACGTCGGGATGGTGCCGTCGCAACAACGATCGCCAGGCGATCTCGATCGCCTCGGGAGAGGCGTCCACGGAGATCTCGAGGCGAGCGTACAGGTCGTCGGCGGGCAAGCTCTGTCGGGGTGGCACGGGTGCATGCTACCGGCCCGGCCGTGGTCGACGGTCCCCAGACGCGGTGTCGTGCCCTCGTTTCGAGGGTCAGCCGCCCGTGAGCAGCGCTTCGACTTCCTCGATCGATCGGGTCGAGCGTTCGCCTGTCGCCCGCTCCACGACCTCGACCCCACCGGCCGCCAACGACCGCGGGCTCACGGTCAGGATCCAGGGCATCCCCAGCAGCTCGGCGTCGGTGAACTTCACGCCAGGTGACTCGTCGCGATCATCCCAAAGGATCTCCCGGTCGAGCTCGATCGAGCGCCGGTGAAGCTGCTCGGCCGTCTCGATCACGCGGGGATCCTTGTTCCCGCCGATCGTCACCAGGTGCGCCGCATACGGCGCCACCTCGGCCGGCCAGACGATCCCCTTGTCGTCGTGATGCGCTTCGACGATGCAGGCCGCGCTTCGGCCGACCCCGATGCCATACGAGCCCATGATGATCTGATGGGACAGGCCGTCCTCACCGAGATACGTCGCTCCGGCTGCATCGGTGAACTTCGTCCCGAGCTTGAAGATGTTGCCGACCTCGATCCCGTTCCGGAGGACGACCGGCTGGCCACAGACCGGACAGGGGTCACCCTCCTGGGCGTTGGTGATATCGGCGACGACATCGGCCCGGTAATCGCGGCCGACGTTGACGTTCCTGAAGTGGAAGCCCTCGCGATTCGCGCCGGCGACCAGGTTCGGGGAGCGGTCGACCAGGTCGTCGACGACGACGAACGTGTCATGTGCCCCGATCGGCGACCCGTAGCCGGGCTCCATGCCGGCTGCGCGGATCTCCTCCACCGTGGCCGGCCTGATCCCGCCGACGGCCTTCGCGGCGTTGCCGAGCTTCGTCTCGTTGACCTCGAAATCGCCACGGACGATGGCGGTCACGAGCCGTCCGTCGCCGGCCACGAAGAAGGCCGCCTTGGCGGTCCGTTCGCTCCCCACCCCAAGGAAGGCCGCGAGTGAGGCGATCGTCGTGGTCCCGGGCGTCGCGACCTCCTCGAGCTCGAGTGGCGCCTCCCCGTCCGCCCCCGGTGCCGGGGTCTTGGGCATGATGGCGACCTGACGGTTGGCCGCGTAGTGTCCGGTGTCGCACAGAACCAGCACGTCTTCCCCGGCCGGGTTCAGGACCATGAACTCGTGGGCCAGACTGCCGCCCATGATCCCGACGTCGGATGCGACGACCACGACATCGAGCCCGAGCCGCTCGAAGGTCCGGACGTAGGCCGCGTACTGGGCGTCGTAGCTCGCATCGAGACCGGCCTGATCGCGGTCCGCGCTGTAGGCGTCCTTCATGACGAACTCGCGGACGCGGATGAGCCCGCCCCTGGCCCGGGGCTCGTCTCGCCACTTCGTCTGGAAGTGATAGACCTGCAAGGGAAGCTGCCGATACGACTGGACGATGTCGCCGAGGAGCAGCCCGACGACCTCCTCATGGGTCATCGCCAGGACCATGTCCCGGCCGTTGCGGTCCTTGAACCGGGTCAGCTCCGGGCCGATCGCCTGGTACCGGCCACTCGCCCGCCAGATGTCGGCGGGGTGGACGACCGGCATCTCCAGCTCCTGCCCGCCGATCCGCTCCTGCTCCTCGCGGATGATCTGCTCGACGCGGTCGTTGACCCGCTTGCCGAGCGGCAGCAGGGAATAGATCCCGGATCCGAGCTGGCGGACGTAGCCCGCCCGGACGAGCAGTCGGTGCGACGGCATCTCGGCATCGGCGGGATCGTCGCGGAGCGTGGCGAAGAACAGTTTGGACAGACGCATCCGCGAAGGATAGCGGGCTCGACGCCTCGGGCGTATCAGACGAATGCGGCGGTTGATCCTGACCATGCCGGACGGGCGACACCGTCACCGAGTTCGAGCCAGCGGACCGCGTACGCGACGTGGACCGGGCGAACGTGGTCCGGATCGCCGCGCCCCGGATCGTCGCACCCTGGACGTCCGCCGCGGATCGTCGTGAATGCCTCTCGCGCGTAGGACGCGGCCAATCCTCGTCGAGTCGCGATCGGCGCGAGGTGGCGACGGATTGCGTCGACCTCCCGCGCGAACGCCGGTGCCCCCCAAGGACCGACGTCGCGGGGACGGTCGCGGAATGTTCGAAGCACCCGACGGGAATCCAGCGCCAGCGCCCGGTGCGGCGCCGGCGCTGGACGAGCACCCAATCCGCCGTCCGACGGGAGGAGGTCCCCGGACGGCGTGTCGATACCGATCGTCGTCATTTCGCCGGACCGCATGACCTCGCGGCGGCCGGGCCCGGGCTGGAGAACGCCGATCGGCATGACCCGACGATGCGGCGCGCATGTCAACGGACGCTTATCGGTGGGTCAACATCGGTTGCCCGGGTCCGTCTCCGCGGACCGGAACTGGCCCTCAGGCCGGTCGGCGAAAGACGTAACCGACGCCCCGAACGGTGTGGATGAAGGCCGGATGACCGGGATCGGTCTCGATCCGGCTACGGAGCCAGTGGATGTGGACATCGACCGTCCGCGTCTCGCCGCCATAGTCGTAGCCCCACACGTGCTCGAGCAGCTGATCGCGGGTGAAGACCTGGCCCGGATGGCGGATCAGGAACGCGAGCAACTCGAACGCCTTCGGCTTCATCGGCACGACCACACCGTCACGGAGCAGGCGACGGCCACCGAGGTCGGCCTGGATCGGACCCGAGGTCGACGACGGCCGGTGGGCGCTCGAGAGCGACAGCCTGGTCGGAGCGTCGGAACAGCGCCCGGATACGTGCCGACAGCTCCCGCAGGCTGAACGGCTTGGTGACGTAGTCGTCCGCGCCAAGCTCCAGCCCGACGACCTTGTCGAGTTCCGAGTCCTTGGCCGTCAGCATCACGATGGGAACGCCCGATTCGGCCCGGATGATCCGGCAGACCTCGATACCGGACAGCTCCGGGAGCATCAGGTCGAGCAGGATCAGGTCGGGTCCATCGGCCCGGAACCGAGCCAGGGCCTCGCGGCCGTCGGCAGCAGCGACCACCCGGAATCCGTCGGCCTCGAGCGCGTCCACCAGCGCTTCGCGAAGGGTCGGCTCGTCTTCGACGACGAGGATCGTGCGTGCCATCCGGGATCGATGATAGCCACGCGTGTTAACGCAGCGTTGCCCTCAGATGCCGGCTGCGAGGTTGTATAACGCGCTGAAGGCCGTGTAGCCGGCCAATCCGAGGGCCAGCATCGGCGGGATCGCGAGGTAACCCCGCCTAGAATCATCGGGGGTGCGGCCCACGAGCGGCGGCACCGAGACACCGGCAGCGATGAAGGCGACGCCGACCACTGGCTCGGTGAGGATCCCGATCAGGTACACGCCCTCGGCGATGGTCACCGCGGCCAGGAGACCGATCGCGATCCCGCGCCGCCACGGTCGGTCCCCTCGCCACCACCGGCCGGCGAGGCCGAAGATCGCCCCACCGACAAGGGCGGCAATCCCCCACACGATCAACGAGGTCGATGAGGCCCCGTACCCGAAGCGGATCTCGACCATGCCGTAGTAGCCGACCAGGGCGATGACCATCGCGCCGATCCCCCCGCCGGCCGCCCAGCCAGGGGTGGGCAGCAACGACCCGACCGTGAACGCGACCAGCAACCAGGGCGAGATCGCGTTCGCGACCTGGCCGAACCCGGCCGGCAGGAAGCTCTGGCCGATCTGGGTCAGGACACCCGTCGCCAACCCGGCCGCGACGATGAGACCGACCGCGGGCCAGGGCACGCCAACCATCCGGGGCGCGCGGACGACGGATCCTGGCTCGATGGTCATGGGCAGGCTGGTGGACGAATCGGCGTGGCGTCCCGTTTCAGGCCGTCGGGTGCAATCGCTCGGGCAGTTCCATGAAGTACTCGACGAACTCGGTGCACCGCCCGTGGCCGTCGAACCGAAGCGCCCAATGGTTGTAGTAGAGCGCTCGGAACGAACCGTCCGGGTTGGTGTACCGCGTCTCACCGATGGCCGAGGCTCGCTCCCCGTCCCACGCCCACACATCGTAGTGGGCCGTCCACGTCCCGGGCTCGTCCTTCGCCTCGAGCCAGTCGGCCACGATCGCGGCCCGACCGACGACCGGTTCGCGATACGGCTGATAGCGGTAGGACGCGTCCTCACTGAACAGTTCTCCGATCGCGTCCGGGTCGTAGGTGTCCCAGGCCGCGACATACCGCTCCAGCCAGCGCTGGACGTCGTCATGGGTCATCGTTCCATCAACTCCCTTCGTCGAGGGCGGCGATCGCCCGATCCAGCCGCTCGATGGTCCGCTCGAACCCGAGCGCGACAAGCGTATCGAAGAGTGGCGGCGTGGCCGTCCTGCCGGTCACGGCGACCCGGATGGCCATGAACAGGTCGCCGACCTTCCAGCCGTGCGCCTCGGCGACCGCACGGAGGCGCGGTTCGAGCTCGTCGGCCTCGAAAGCGACCGGTCCGGTGTCGGCGATGACGGCCCGCGCCGCCACGAGCCCGCCCCGGGTCGTCCAGGCGTCCCAGCGCTTCGGCACCAGGAGGGCGGCATCGACCGACAGGTCGCGGACCCACAGGAAGCCGACCAGGTCGCCGACCGCACCGAGTGTCGGCAGGCGCTCGGCGATGACCGGGAGCAGGGCGAACAGCTCGTCGTCCGGGGGCATCCAGTCGATCCGGCCCGCAGCGAGCTCGGCGGCCACGAACGGGCGCAGCCGCTCGACCAGGTCCTCCGGCGCGAGCCGCCGGATCCACTGGCCGTTCAGCCACTCGAGCCGACCTCGATCGAAGACGGCGCCGCCCTTGTGGACCTGGTCGAGCTCGAAGCGCTCGACGATCTCATCGATCGACAGCACCTCTTCCTCCGTCCCGGTCGCCCACCCGAGGAGCGCGAGGTAGTTGACGAGGGCCTCGCGGACGAACCCCTCGGCGATGTAGTCGGCGACCGCCGTCTGACTCTTGCGCTTGCTCATCTTCGTGCGGTCCGGGTTCAGGATGAGCGGCAGATGGGCGAACCTCGGCTCCGGGTAGCCGAGCGCCCGGAACAGGAGGATGTGCTTCGGTGTGTTCGACAGGTGGTCCTCACCCCGGATGACGTCCGAGATCTGCATGGCCGCGTCGTCAACGACCACGGTGAAGTGGTAGAGCGGGGATCCATCGCCCCGAACGATCACGAAATCGCCGCCCAGATCGGCGACATCGAAGGCGACCCGGCCGCGGACGACGTCGTCGAATTCGACGACGCCGCTGCCGACCCGGAAACGCAGGGCGCCCTGGCGCCCCTCGGCCGTGCGAGCGGCGCGTTCGTCGGGGGTCAGGTTCGCGCAGCGGCCCACGTACCGAGGTGGCAGCCGCGCCGCTTCCTGGGCCTTCCGGTCGGCGGCCAACTCGTCCGGCGTGCAGTAGCACGGGTAGGCCTGATCGGCCGCGAGCAGCCGCTCGGCGGCCGCCGCGTACATCGGCAGGCGGAGCATCTGCCGATACGGCGCGAACGGACCTCGAGCCGCCTCACCGGCAACCTCAGGTCCCTCGTCCCAGTCGAGTCCCAGCCAGTGCAGACCGTCGAGGATGTCGCGCTCGAAGGCGACGGTGCTTCGGGCCTGATCGGTGTCCTCGAGTCGCAGGACGTAGGTCCCGCCCGTGTGGCGAGCGTAGAGGTAGTTGAACAGTGCCGTGCGAGCGGTCCCGATGTGGAGCGGGCCGGTCGGACTCGGAGCGATCCGGACGCGGGGGGTCGGCATCCCGTTCAGCGCGCCGGAACGTGGTGGAACAGGGAAGGATCGGCCTCGCCGGGCAGGATCCGGATGAGCGACGCCGGCCGAAGTCCGAGCGTCGCCCGGCCACGGGGCCCGTCCAGGGTGAGCGAATCGAGCGACTCGCTCCGGGCCAGGACGGTGATGTGGGCGCCAGGCGTCAGGGCCCGTGCCTCGAGGTAGGACAACAGCCCGGCATCCTCCTCGGCCTCCTCGGTGATCCGCAGGATCGTCGCCCGGCCCCCGGCGTCCATCTCGCTCAACCGGGTCCCGGCAGGACGACGACGGGCGATCTCGGCATCGATCGGATTGCCGTGCGGGCAGGTCTCCGGATGCCCCAGGATCTCGTCGAGCCTGGCTTCGACGCGCGGCGAGATGGCCCCCTGCAGGCGCATGGCCTCATCGTCCGATTCAGCCCAGCCGAGTCCGATCACCGACGTGAGCAGCCACTCGAGGAGCGCGTGTCGCCGGAAGATGGCGTCCGCCGAGGTCCGACCGGCCGGTGTCAGGTGCAGTTCCCGACCGGCATCATGGGCGACCAGGCCATCAGCCACGAGCCGCCGGAACATCTCGCTCGCAGCCTGGCTCGTCACGCTCAGATGGCGGGCGACCTGGGCTGCCGTGACCCGGTGGTCCTCGGATCCGACCAGGACGCGCAGCGCGAGGAGGTACTCCTGGGCAGCGGCCGACAGGTCGCGCTGGTCACGTCGCTTGGGCATGCCCTCAGGATACGGGACCGGCCGGTGACGGACGTGGGCGCACCCGAACGACGATCGCGGTCGCCAGGCCGATCAGCCAGGCCCCGACCAGGATCACCCCCAGGGCGATCCGTCTCGCATCGTCGGCCTGCCCGCCACCGGCCGACAGGACAAGGGCCGCCACGACCGAGACGACCAGCAGGGTGATGGATGCCATCGTCGTCAGCGCGGCGAGCAGAGGCACGGCGAGCAGGACGGCCAGGACCAGGACCTGGAGCACGATCGTGATCGGCGTCGTGCCGCTGTCGCACGTCGCCGCAAACCGCCCGCAGCCACTGATCTCGCCGATCAGCCAACCGAGGCCGAACGCGATGGGCAGCCAGCCGATGAGCGCCCGTCCGACCCTGAGCCGGATGCCACCGACGCGCTCGTCGGTGAGGGCCCGGCCGATATCGGACGTGGCCCGACCCAGATCCGGCTGCGCCGCCTCGCTCGACGTCGATGGGGCATCCGACCGTGGTCCGGGGGTCGGTCCCGGGTCCTGCGTCGGGCCCGCGTTCGGGGTGACGGGCTCGTCCATGCGGTCGTCGGGAGCGGTCGGGGCCGGCCCGGCCGTGGATTCCCACCAGGAGCTCGTGGTATGGGTCGCATCCTCGCTGGCCTCGGGCTCGCTGGGATCGGGGCTAGCGGTCGGAGGCCCGGCCACACCCGGACGTCGGTCTAGCGCGGCTCTGCGCGCCCGCGCCTGGTACTCGGGGCCGTGTTTCCGCGGATCCGCATATTCCTTGGGGTTGAGGGTCCAATAGGTCCCGCTCGTCGTCCCGTACCAGCTGGCACCGCCCCAATCGGGCTCGAACGGCAGCGCATCTGCGCCGTCATAGGAGGTGGATCCGGGCTTCGCTTTGGCCGGCGCGTCTTCGCCGGCCGTCGAGCCACTCCCGGGACCGGATGCCTCATCGGCACGGCCGGTACCAGCGGTAGCGCCGTCGGGGCTCGCGGGGCGGCGCGGACGATCGGTGCGTCCTGGCCCGTTGGCCGGCCGGCCACGCGTCGATGGCCGGCCACGCCCGCCATACGCCCGTCGGGTCGCATCGCTCCGGTCTGGATCCGCTTCCCACGGCCGCCGAGGCGGCCCCGGTCGACGGGACGAGCCGTTCGATGGATCGGAGCCCTCGGTCAGTCGCTCGTACGCCGCCTGGATCGCCAGGAAACGAGCCACATTGCGCTCACCGGCCGCGTCCGGGTGGTGCGCCTTTGCAAGTTGACGGTAGGCGCGCTTGATCTCATCGAGCGAGGCGCCTCGAGCCAGGCCGAGGATGCGGTACGGGTCGGTTTCGGGGGCCATCTGCGTCGTCGACTCCGCGATCCGGTCGTCGGCCCGGCCCTGACGAGCCGGTCCCGATCAGCCGATGAGCTCACCCACCGGCGCAAGCTCGAACTCGGCAACCGTCTCGGCGCCCATCCGCCCATGGGGGTCCAGGAGGGGCGGCCGATGATAACGAGCAAGGTCCCGCAGCGCGGCGCCGTCGACGACGCCGGCCTGGCGCAACGCCTCGACCGTGACCGCCCAGGAGGCTCGGTCGTAGCCGCCGCCGTCCTCGATCTTGATGGCCATCCCGGACGCGCCGACTTCGTTCGTCCCGTCCCGCGGTCCGGCAAGGATCGCCAGGCCACGGAGCGCCTCCATGCCGGCCTTGCTGACGATCCGATCGGGTACCGCCTTCATCAACGACGTATCGAGTCGGTCGTGTCGCCCGCCGATCATCTCCGGGTTCGCCAGCAACGCATCGCGGATCAACGACAGCGGTCCGGCGACCGCGGACCGAGGATCGCTTGCGGGGATCCGAGCCGGATCCGCCAGCATCGCGTAGGCCTGGGCGACCTCACGGAGACGGAAGGCGTAGGTCTCGATGCCGCACCCGTCGATGGCTGTCCGCAGCTTTGTCGGCGTCGTCGCGAAGGCCTTGGCCACCGCCGCCCGATAGGCGACCTGCGATGGGTGGGCTGGTTTCCAGTATTCGGTGGCGTCCCACCCGCGCAGCCGGCAAAGGAGGAGTGAGACCGTGTGCTGGCCCGAACACATATGGCGGATCGGCCCGGCCTTCTCACCGTCGCGGGCAAGGCGGGCGGCGGTCAGGGCATCGAGCGGGGCGCCTTCCGAGCCGCAGGCAAGCGCCGCCTGGCTGACCCCGGAGCGCCGGTACAGGCCCTGCAGCGTCCGAACGTGCAGGTCCTCGCCCGAATGCGAGCTGGCGAGGATCGCGATCTCGGCCGGTTCGAGGTCGAACGTCTCGATCCCGCCCGCTTCGACCAACGCGAGGAGGCCGAACGGCTTGACCGTCGAGCGGAGGGTGACCAGTCGCTCCGGATCGCCCAGCTGACGGATGATCCGCCCGGCCACGTCGGCCTCGACGATGTCGCCCCGATGGACGCTCTCCTCGATCCCGTCACGCAGCTGGCGGGCCAGGACCGGGGCGGCGCCGCGGGCGCGCGAACTCGCACGGGTGGACGGGCGCGCACGACTCGGACGGGCGGGTGGGGCGGGTGCGGGCACGATCGATCAGTCTCCGATGACGACCCAGCGACCGGACACCGCTGGGAGGGCGAGGATACCCCCTCGGTTGCTACGATGGGTGCGCGCCATCCATCCTCGTTTTCCGGAGGACTTCCGACGACCATGGCCGCCTCGACACTCCACGTCTCGCAGCATCCCGCCGTCCAGCACAAGCTTGCGATCCTGCGCGACGAGCAGACCGAACCGAAGAAATTCCGCGAGGTCGTCCGCGAACTGTCCTGGCTGCTCGGGTACGAGGCACTGGCGGACGTCGCGGTTCGATCACGCGAGATCGCGACGCCGATGGAGACCATGTCGGCGCACGAGCTGGGCGAGCGGATCGGGCTGGTCCCCATCCTCCGGGCCGGTCTCGGGATGGTCGACGCGATGCTCGAGTTGATGCCGACGGCGCAGGTCTGGCATCTGGGCCTGTTCCGCGACGAGAAGACGCTTCGGCCGGTCGAGTACTACAACAAGTTGCCGGACTCGGCGACGGTCGACCTGTGTCTGATCCTCGATCCGATGCTCGCGACGGGCGGCTCCGCGACGGCGGCCATCGAGGTCCTCAAGAAGTGGGGCGCTGTCAAACCCGTCCGGATCAAGCTGGTCAATCTCATCGCCGCGCCGGAGGGCGTCGAGGCGGTCGCCTCGGCGCACCCAGATGTGGCGATCTACTGCGCCGCGCTCGATCGCCAGCTCAACGAGAAGGGCTACATCCTGCCCGGGCTGGGCGATGCCGGCGATCGCCAGTTCGGGACCGGCCGAACGAGCTGAAGGCGGGCGCGCGCCTGGTGGTGCCCGTCGCGGTCGGGCCTGGGCGCCGGCCGGACCCTCCCCTACTCGGTGGGCGCGCCGGCCGCCACGAGGTCCGGCATCGCACCGCCGTCGACGATGTCCGTGAACCCGGCCGTGGCCATCTGATCGGCCGCGATGGCACTCCGCCGGCCCGAGTGACAGTAGACGAGGTACGCGGCGCTCTTGTCGAGCGTCGCGATCTGCGCGGAGAAATCGGCCGCCTCGACATCGATATTACGGGCTCCGGCGACGTGCCCCGCGGCGTACTCCCCGGGCGTGCGGACGTCGACGACGATCCGTGTGTCGAGCATGTTCACGGCCTCGGTCGCGCCCACTTTCTGGACTGCGGCCGGGGCCGCAGAGCCGCCGCACCCGGCCAGGGCGATCGCCACCAGGGCAACGAGGGCGACCATGACGACGCGAGTGGATCGGTGATGCATGAGGTGGCTCCTTTGGCGCGGGTGGGTGAGCGTGGACATTCCGGGTCGTGGAGCCAGGCCGCTCAGATGCGGCAGGCCCCGGCTCGCGTTCGCAGCCGGAACCGCCAGATCAGGGTGGCGACCAGGAGGGCGAGCGAAACCGCTCCGATGACGGGTTGGAGCGGAGCGAAGATGGTCATCGCCCCGCTCGTCCCGAGCAGGACCAGGGCGATCTTGTTGCAGACCGGGCAGCCGATCGCGAGGAACGCACCGACGCTGGCCACCGCCCCGATGGTGGTCCCGTCGCGGTCCGCGGCGGTCCCTCCGGCCGGGGCGAGGACGAGCGTGGCCGGCTCGGCGGGAACGGCCGCGCCCGGAGACGTGTAGGTCGCCCCGAGCAAGCCCATGAGCGGAGCCGACAGGATCCAGACGACGATCGCGAATGGCTCGACGGGAACCTGCCGACCGAAGATCGGGTTGGGGATGATGGCCGCGACCAACCCGAAGGCCAGGAGCGAGGCGATCGTCCAGAGCACGGCGTGGGCAGCGAATTGCCGGTCGATCGTGGCCAGCACATCGTCGAAGGAAGTCGCTGTGGACATGTCGTCAACCCTACGTCAACTGAACGAAGGCACCCAACGGTGGTCCACTCTAGCATGTGCTTGCGTATTTGCGCAAATAACTGACAACTGGGTCGCCCGGCGTATCTGCCCCGAGCGTCCCGGCTGAGCGGGCCCTTCGGCCCTGTTCGTCGGTCGCACCCGAAGCCCACGATGCTGTTCGGACCGAACCCGACAAAGGGACGCGTCACGACCAGGTCCCTCAACGGGAGGCCCGCACGTGGACAAGCAGCACGAGTGTGTCGACGGCAACGAAGCAGCGGCACGGGTCGCCTACGCCGTCAGCGAAGTCATCTCGATCTACCCGATCACCCCGGCCTCCCCGATGGCCGAGCATTGTGACGACTGGTCCGCCGCGGGACAGCCGAACCTGTGGGGCAAGGTCCCGGAGATCGTCGAGATGCAGTCCGAGGCGGGGGCGGCCGGTGCCCTCCACGGCGCACTCCAGAAGGGCGCTCTCGCGACGACGTTCACCGCGTCCCAGGGCCTGCTCCTGATGGTCCCGAACATGTTCAAGATCGCCGGTGAACTGACGCCGGCGGTCATCCACGTGGCGGCCCGGACGATCGCGACCCACGCCCTGTCGATCTTCGGCGACCACAGCGACGTGATGCATGCCCGCACGACCGGCTGGGCGATGCTCGCCGCCGGATCGGTCCAGGAGGCGCACGACTTCGCGCTGGTGGCGCACGCGGCGACGCTCCGGTCGCGCGTCCCGTTCCTCCATTTCTTCGACGGCTTCCGCACCTCGCACGAGGTCGACAAGATCGCGATCCTCGATCGGGACGACATCCAGGCCCTGATCCGCGACGACGATGTCCTGGCCTTCCGCCGCCAGGGTCTGACTCCGGACGCGCCGGTCGTCCGCGGGACCGCGCAGAACCCGGACGTCTTCTTCCAGGCGCGTGAGGCGTCGAACCCGTTCCACCTTGCCGTTCCCGGCATCGTCCAGGACGTCATGGATGAGCTCGCGACCCGGACCGGCCGCCAGTACGGGCTCGTCGACTACCACGGCGCCCCGGACGCGGACCGCGTCGTCGTCGTCATGGGCTCAGCCTCGGGCGCGGTCGAGGAGACGGTCGACACGCTGGTCGCTGCCGGGGAGCGGGTGGGGATGCTCCGGATCCGACTGTTCCAGCCATTCCCTGCCGCGGCGCTCCTCGCGGCCCTCCCGTCCACGACCAGGGCCATCGCGGTCCTGGATCGGACGAAGGAGCCCGGCGCGGTCGGTGAACCGCTCTACCTCGAAGTGCTGGCCGCCCTGGACGAGGCACAGGACGTCGACAAGCCCCGCTTCGCGACGTCGCCGCGGGTGATCGGTGGCCGGTACGGCCTGTCGTCGAAGGAGATGACGCCGTCGATGATCAAGCCGATCTTCGACGAGCTGGCCGTGGCCAGATCGCGACGCCACTTCACCGTCGGGATCTACGACGACGTCACCCACCTCAGCCTGCCGATCGACCACGACTTCCGTCATTCCCGCCCGGCCGGCGAGGTCCAGGCGATGTTCTTCGGGCTCGGCTCGGATGGCACCGTCGGCGCCAACAAGGCATCGATCAAGATCATCGGCGAGGGTACCGACCTGTTCACCCAGGGCTACTTCGTGTACGACTCGAAGAAGTCCGGTTCGATCACGGTCTCCCACCTTCGGTTCGGGCCCGAACCCATCCGCTCCACCTATCTGATCGACGATGCCGACTTCATCGCCTGCCATCAGTTCGGGATGCTCGGCAGGACCAAGGTCCTCGAGTACGCGAAGCACGGCGCGACGTTCCTGCTCAACGCTCCGTACGGTCCTGATGAGGTCTGGGAACACCTGCCGGGCGGCGTCCAGCAACTGCTGATCGACAAGGCGATCGACTTCTGGGTGATCGACGCATCCGCCGTCGCCAACGAGGCCGGGATGGGCAGCCGGATCAACACCGTCATGCAGCCGTGCTTCTTCCAGCTGGCCGGGATCCTGCCGCCGGATGAGGCCGTCGCCCGGATCAAGTCATGGGTCGAAGCCACCTACGCGAAGCGCGGCGAGGCGATCGTGACCCGAAACTTCGACGCGATCGACAGCTCTCTCGCACGCCTCGCCCACGTCTCGCTCGGCACGGTCACGAACGACCAGCCGACGACACCGTCTGCTCCTGAGGGCGTTCCGGACTTCGTCACCCGGGTGACATCCCGGCTGATGGCCGGCGAAGGCGACCTCCTGCCGGTGAGCGCCCTCCCGGTCGACGGCACGTTCCCGACCGGGACCACGCAGTACGAGAAGCGAGCGATCGCGCAGGAGATCCCGGTGTGGGATCCGGCCATCTGCATCGACTGCGGCAAGTGCGCCATGGTCTGTCCGCACGCGACGATCCGGATGAAGGTCTTCCCGTCCGCGGCGGTCGAGTCGGCGCCCGCCCTATTCCTGAGCAAGGAATTCAAGTCCCGGGACCTGCTCGATCATCGCCTGACGATCCAGGTCGCGCCCGACGACTGCACCGGGTGCGGCGTGTGCGTCGACGTCTGTCCTGCCAAGAGCAAGACGGACACGAGCCACAAGGCCATCAACATGGAACCGGTCCTCGACCACCGCGACACGGAGCGTGTCCGCTGGGACTTCTTCCAGTCGATCGCGCCGCTCGATCGCGGCCTGATCCCGCACGATTCAGTGAAGGGCAGCCAGGTCCTGGAGCCGCTGTTCGAATTCTCCGGCGCCTGCGGCGGTTGCGGCGAGACGCCCTACATCCGGCTGGTCAGCCAGCTCTTCGGCGACCGGATGATCGTCGCCAACGCGACCGGTTGCTCGTCGATCTACGGCGCGAACCTGCCGACCACGCCATGGGCCGTGAACGCGGCCGGACGCGGCCCGGCGTGGAGCAACTCGCTGTTCGAGGACAACGCGGAGTTCGGGCTGGGGATGCGGCTCGCGCTCGACGCCCAGACCGACCAGGCTCGCCGTCTGGTCGAGCGCCTGGCGCCCGACATCGGCGAAGGCCTCGCCACGGCGATCCTGGACGCCACCCAGGACACGGAGCCGGAGATCACCGCCCAGCGGGAGCGAATCGACCGCTTGCGCGACAGCCTCACCAGGATCGACGGTCCGGGGGCCGCGGACGCCCGGCACCTGCTCGCGCTCGCCGGCGACCTCGTTCGGACGGGCATCTGGATCATCGGCGGCGACGGCTGGGCCTACGACATCGGGTTCGGTGGCGTCGACCAGGTCCTGTCGTCCGGACGCAACGTCAACATCCTGGTCCTCGACACGGAGGTCTATTCGAACACCGGTGGCCAGTCCTCGAAGGCGACCCCACGCGGGGCGGTGGCCAAGTTCGCGGCCGCCGGCAAAGGCACGGCCAAGAAGGATCTCGGGGCGATCGCCCGCTCGTATGGCAACGTCTACGTCGCCCAGGTGGCGATGGGTGCGAACGACCTCCAGACGACCAAGGCGCTCCTCGAGGCCGATGCCTGGCCGGGACCGTCGCTGGTCATCGCCTACAGCACGTGTATCGCCCACGGGATCGACATGTCGAAGTCGATGACCCACCAGAAGGACGCGGTCCGGAGTGGCTACTGGCCGCTCTATCGGTTCCAGCCATCCGAGGTCGACGGCGTCAAGCCGTTCAAACTCGACTCCGCCGCGCCATCGATCCCGATCGCGGAATTCGTGGGCAACGAGACACGGTTCTCCGTGCTCAAGCGGACGCACCCGGAGCGCGCGGCCGAGCTCGCGTCCCTCGCCCAATCCGATGCCGACGAACACCGGCATTACTACGAGCAACTGGCCGACATCGAGCGGACGGTCCCGCACCTCGATCGACCCGAAGCGAACGTCGGGGCCGAGGTCGAGGGTGACGCGGGATCCGGACAGGACGGCGAAGGAGGCGAATCGTGAGCGTCGATCTGCGCACGCGCTACCTGGGACTCGACCTTCGGTCGCCGGTCGTCGCTTCGGCCGCACCGGACAACGGGAACCCCGACATGGCTCGCCGCCTCGAGCGCGCGGGAGTCGGCGCGATCGTCCTCCCGTCGCTGTTCGAGGAAGAGGTCGTGGGCGAGGCGCTGGACCTCGATCGCGCGCTCGAGCAGGGCACCGGCCAGTTCGCCGAGGCGCTCGACTATTTCCCGGCGGTCGAAGGTCTGGCCAGCGCGGCGGATCGATACGTCGCCTCGCTGGAACGGGTCAAGGCGGCCGTCGACGTGCCGATCATCGCCAGCCTCAACGCGAGCTCGCCCGGCGGGTGGGTCGCCTATGCCCGCCAGCTGGAGGCGGCCGGCGCCGATGCGCTCGAACTCAACCTCTACCACCTCGCCACCGACCCGCGCCGGACGGCGGACGAGATGGACGCGATCGATCTCGCGTTGATCGGCGCCGTTCGCGATGCGATCGCCATCCCCCTGGCGGTCAAGCTGAGCCCGTTCTACTCGGCCTTCGCCAACTTCGCCGCCCGGGCCGTCGCCGCGGGTGCCGACGGGCTGGTGCTGTTCAATCGCTTCTACCAGCCGGACCTCGATCTCGACGCGCTCGAGGTCGTGCCGCGGCTGGAGTTGAGCCACCCCTGGGAGATGCGTTTGCCGGTCCGCTGGATCGCCATCCTTCGACCGCAACTGGACGCCCGTGTGTCGCTCGCGGCGACCTCGGGAGCAGCGAGCGGGACCGACGTGGTCAAGGGGCTCATGGTCGGGGCCGACGTCGTGATGATGACCTCCGCCCTGCTCCGCCAGGGCCCCGAGCACATCGCCACCGTCATATCCGATCTGCAAGCGTGGCTGACCGAGCGCGAATACGATTCGGTCGCGCAACTCCGGGGCAGTGCGAGCCAGGCGACGGTCGGGGACCCGGCCGCCTTCGAGCGCGCCAACTACATGAAGACGCTTCGTTCCTGGGCCAGGTCCGCCTAGTCGCCCGGATCCCGCAAGGATCGGCGGGCCGGCCCATCACGAGCCGACCCGTCGATGTCGATCGGACCGCGAGCGGCTAGTTGCCGCCCTCGGTCAGCGTGACCGTCGCCTTCGTGAAGCTCATGCCCTTCGTGTCGACCGAGCTGCCGAGCGCGTCGAGGGCCTTCTGGGCGAGGTCCGTCCGGGTCGCCCCATCAGCGGGCGCGGCCTGGAGGACGCCGTAGGTGGTGGCGATCGAAACCGTCTGCTCGTAGAGGGTCTGGTCCAGGAGGCCGATCCCGTTCGGTGACGGCCAGATGAGCCCGTTGATCTCGTTCATCTGCCAGGCCTGATGGCTGGCCCCGAGCTGCGACCCCTTGGCGAGCACGATGTCGACGCACTTCTGGGCGTTGTCACGACAGAAGATCCAACCCTTGAAGGTCGCCTCCAGGAACTTCTCCGCGACATCGGCGTTGTTGCCCGACTTGAGCCACGCATCGGTGGCGAAGATCTGGTCCTGGAGCATGGCCGTCCCGACCGCTGGGTCGTTGAAGTCGACCAGGTTGAGGTCGCTCGGCTTGTACAGCTCCCCGGTGGCCGGGTCCTTCGCCTCGAGGACCTGGGCGTATTCGTTGTAGATCATCGCCTGGGCGACGTCGAGGTCGCCGTTGAGCAGTCCGGACATGTCGAAGTTCTGCTTGATGATGTTCTGCGTGGTCGGATCGAGCCCGGCCTTGGTCAATGCCGCGAACAGTTCGGGCTCGTTGCCGCCCAGCCAACTGCCGATCTTCTTGCCGGCCATGCTGGCAGGGGTCGTGATGTTCGCGCCCGTGAACGACACCATCCGCGTGCCCGAGCGCTGGAAGATCTGGGCGATCGAGACGAGGTCCGTCCCGCCCTCGCGCGACTGGAGCATGTTCGGCAGCCACGCCGTCCCGATGTCCGCCCCGCCGGTCGCCACGACCTGGACGTTATTGATGTTCGGTCCACCCAGCAACAGCGTGACGTCGAGGCCGGCGTCCTTGTAATAGCCCTGATCGATCGCCGCGTAGTAGCCGGCGAACTGGGACTGGGCGACCCACTGGAGCTGGAACTTGACCGGCGTCAGGGCCGCGGCGGACGATCCGCTGCTCGAGCACGCCGCGAGCACCAGCACGGCCGCGGCCGACAGACCAACCAGCTTGCGAGACAGTTTCATGTCGATCGCTCCTCCTCACTCCCTGTTCGCCGACTGGCCATCCCGGGGCCGACCTCGACGACATCCTGACGGTGGATGGTAGGTCACCAGGGGGAAGGTCATCGGGCCGTTTCGCGGTCCGTATACCAGGGGATCATGAATCGCTCGAGCGCGACGGCGGCGAGGTACAGGACGATCCCCAGGACACACGCCAGGACGATGGCGGCCCAGGCCGCCGGATACTTGCTGGCCCCGGTCTGCAACGTGATGTAGATCCCGAGCGCATAGAGCGGCCCCCCGAAGAACTCGCCGACCACGGCACCGATGACACTCAAGGTCGTGGCGATCTTCAGCGCGGTGAACCAGTACGGGAGCGCATTCGGCCCGCGCAGCTTGGTCAGCGTCTGGCGTTCGCTGGCGGCGTAGGACGACAGCAGCTCGAGTCCGCCCGGATCGACGTTCGTGAGCCCTCGGACCGTATTGACCATGACCGGGAAGAACACCATCACCGCGACGATCGTGATGCGCGGGAGGAGGCTCTCCGGCCCGAACCAGTTCAAGGTGATCGGCGCGAACGCGATGATCGGGATCGTGCTGGCCCCGATCGCCACGGGCAGCAGGACCTCGCGCGCGCTCGCCCAGCGGGACGTCGCCAATCCGGCGCCCGTTCCGAGCGCGACGCCGACGATCAATCCAGCGACGGCCTCCGTCCCGGTGAACATCAGGCCACGGGCAAGCGTCCCCCAGTCGGACACGAGTTGCTCCCCGATCACGCTCGGGCGCGGGATCAGGAACGACTGGACGCCGAGGACGAGGAAGCCGACCTCCCAGGCGACCAGGACGATGACGAACGTCGCGATGGCGGGCACCCACTCGCGCGCGGTCGACGCCGTCACGACAGGCCCTCGGCGCGGACGCGCCGGCCCGCGGCGTCATCCGGTCCCGCATCGGACGGCTCGTCCTGGCGAAGCGCTTCGCGGACCCGCGTGACGAGACGGAAATACGGCTCCGACTCACGGGTCTCGACGCCACGTTCATCCGGGAGATCGATGTCGATCACCTGTGAGACCCGGCCCGGTCGGGCCGACATCACGACGACCCGCGTGGACAGGAAGACCGCCTCCGGGATGCTGTGCGTGACGAACACGATCGTCGTCCCGGTCCGCCGCCAGATCCGCATCAGTTCCGCATTCATGCGCTCTCGGGTCATCTCGTCGAGGGCGCCGAACGGCTCATCCATCAACAACAGCTTCGGATCGAACGACAGCGCACGCGCGATCGCGACGCGTTGCTGCATCCCGCCCGACAGCTGCCACGGGTACCGGTCGCCGAAGGCCTCGAGTTCGACCAGCTTCAGCAGGTCGATGGCTCGCCGATGTCGTTCGTCGGCGGGGTATCCCATGATCTCGAGCGGAAGCTCGATGTTCTTCGCGACTGTCCGCCAGTCCATCAGGATCGGGGCCTGGAAGACCATCCCGTAATCACGGTCGGATCGTGCCTGAGCGGCCGGCTTGCCGTTGATGGCCAGGGTCCCACCGGTCGGCTGGGTCAGATCCGCGATCAGGCGAAGGAGCGTCGACTTGCCGCACCCGGACGGGCCGATGAGCGAGACGAACTCGCCCTCGTGGATCGCCAGGTCCACCCCATCGACCGCGTTCACCGACCCTGATCCGGCGCCGAAAACCTTCCCGACACCCACCGCCTCGACCACGATGGGCGTCGCCTGCCCGGACGACCGCGCCGAGGTCATACCAGGTCCCCGACCGACCGGTACCGACCCCGGGTGACGAGCCGCTCGGCGAGGTTGACCGCGCCGACGAACACGAACCCGACCAGCGAACACATGACGACGGTCGCCCAGAGCCGTTCCGGCCCCGACGTGTAGTACTGGTTGTAGTTGATGATCGCGCTCCCAAGCCCCGACGCGACGCCGGCCGTCTGCTCGCCGATGATGGCCCCGATGACCGAGGCGGCGGCCGCGATCCGGAAACCGGAGAACAGGTACGGGATCGACGTCGGCAGGCGGAGCTGCCAGAGGATCTGGCGGCGGGTGGCGGCGTAGGACCGGAACAGCTCGAGTGAGCGCGGATCGAACGCCCGCAAGCCGCGCATCGAGGCGATGGTGACCGGGAAGAAGGTGAGATACATCGCCACCGCCATGACCGATAGCCAATCGGCCTTGAGGGCCACGACGACGAGCGGGGCGATCGCCAGGATCGGCACGGTCTGGGACGCGACCACGTACGGGACGAAGGCCCGCTCGGCCAGCCGCGAGTGGACGAACATGATCCCCAGGACGAGCCCGAGCAGCGCTCCGAGCGCAAAGCCGGCCAGCGCCTCGCCGAAGGTGAAGACAGCCTGACCGGTCAGGACCACTCCGAGTGGCGCGCCACCCCGCTGCGCCGGATCGATGAACGCCCGGGCGATGTCCCACACGTGCGGCAACGACAGGTCGTTGGCGATCCGCCAGTCAAGGGGCGGGATGTGCTCGTAGTCGATCCGGATGCCGGCGACCGTCCCGTGGAGGCGCCATGGGTCCCCGCCGAGCCACTTTGCGATCTCCCAGAGGACGAGCAGCACGACCAGGACGATGGCGATTCCGGTCCAGCGGCGCGCCCGGGTCCGACCGGCCGGCGCGAGCGCGCCGGCCTGAGGGGCGCCCCGCCGCAAAGAGCCGTTCGCGGTCGTCAACGATCTGCCACGGATCGGACCGCGGCCACCGTCAGGCGATCGCCCGGTCGGCGATCTCGAGCGCGCGATCGATGATCTCGAAGCCCTCCGCCAGCTGCTCCTCGGTGATGGACAGCGGCGGGTTCGTATGGATCGAATTGTTCGGCAGGAGGGTGTACAGCCCGTTCTCCCGGAGGTATTTGCCGATCGCCTTCATCTCATCCGACGTCCCGTTGAACGGGGTGAGCGGCGTCCACGGGTCGCGACTGCGGACGAGGTCGATGATCCCGAACAGGCCCAGGTTCCGGGTCGCGCCGACGCTCGGATGCCGGGCCGCCAGCCGCTGGTGGTGTTCGCGCATCACCGGGTCGAGCCGGGCGGCGTGCTCGATCAGCCCGTCCTCCTCGTAGACCGAGATCGTCGCGAGCGCCGCCGCCAGGCTGATCGGGTGGCTGCTATACGTCAGTCCGCCGTAGAACATCTGGGTCTCGAACTTCTCGGCGATCTCGTGACGCATGGCCACCGCCCCGAGTGGCAGATACGAACTGGTCAGCCCCTTGGCCATCGTCATCAGGTCCGGGGTGACGCCCCAGTGATCGATGGCGAACCAACGTCCGGTCCGGCCGAACCCGGCCATCACCTCGTCGGCGACCATCAGGATGTCGTGTCGGTCGCAGATCTCGCGGACGCCGGCGATGTAACCATCGGGCGGGATCAGGATCCCGTTCGTGCCGACGATCGTCTCGAGGAAGACGGCCGCGATCGACTTGGCGCCCTCGTAGCGGATGACGTCCTCGAGTCCCTGCAGGCTCTCGGCGACGGGCCGCGGCTCGGCCTCGCCCCAGCGATGGGTGTCGGGGTAGCGGACGACGCCGACGATCCCCGGCTCGTTCGCCCAGCGACGAGGATCGCCGGTCAGGGTCATCGCCCCGAGCGTCGCCCCGTGATAGGAACGATAGCGAGCCAGGATCTTGTGTCGCCCGCTCGCGTGGCGAGCCAGCTTGATCGCGTTCTCGACTGCCTCGGCGCCGCCGAGCGTGAAGAAGACCTTGTCCATGTCGCCGGGCAGGATCTCAGCCAGCTTCGCGCCAAGGCGGGCCCGGACCTCCGTCGTGAAGGCGGGCTGGACGAACTGGAGTTTCGTCGCCTGAGCGGTGATGGCATCCACGACACGCCGATCGCCGTGGCCGATGTTGACCGACATCAGCTGGCTGTTGAAATCGAGGATCCGCTGACCCTCCGGCGTGTAGAGGTAGACGCCTTCGGCATGATCGACCGCGATCGGGTCGATGGCGCCCTGGACGGACCAGGAGAAGAAGGTGTGTGCGCGGGACAGTGCGACGATCTCGTCGCTGGTCATGGCGCCGGTCTCGGTCGTGATGCCCATTGGACTCCTCGGTGGGCGGATGTCGCTGCCGTTGGATTAGAGCACATCCGGCCAGCCGGGCGGGCGATCGGTCAGCTGAGACGCCGCCGAACTTCACCGAGGTTGTCGAGGATGAGCAGGATCCCGAGGGCAAGCAGGCCGATCAGAACGACTTCGCGCAGGAACGTGACGAACAGGATGACGCCGGTGATGAAGGCCAGCACGAGGGTCAGTCGCAGCACGAGGATCTGGACATCGTTCCGGAAGAACGACTCGATGGCGAGGTAGGACCCGAACAGGGCGATGACGGCAAGGAGCGGTGGCAGCAGCTCAAGCCAGACGACGACCGCGAGACCGACGATGAGAAGCCCGACACTCAATGCCGCCCACGTTTCGGCAATGGCACGACGCTGGGTCACGACCGGCGGCTCGGGCTCGGCGGCGTGATGGAGATGGATCCGCGGATCGTCGAGCTGCCCAGCCTGCAGGGCGTCGACCCGGGCTTCGGCGGCCCGGATGGCCGTGCCGACCTGGACCGCCTCCGATCGCAACCCGGCCAGGCGCGCTTCGCCGTCCGCGAGTTCTGCTGCCCGATGCTCCCGGTACGTCTCGGCGCCAGGGGTCTCGCGTAGGGCGGAGACTTCCGCGTGCAGCAGAGGAAGCGACCGCTCGAGTCCTTCGGCCTCGGCGAGCGTCTCCGTCCGTGTCGCCTCCAGGGCGGCGATCTGCGTCCGAAGCGCCGGGACCTCCTGGGATGGCGGTGCCACCTTGTCGAGTCCCGAGAATCCCAGGGGATCGTGCCACGATTGGCGGACGGTCCCGATCCGCGTGTACTTCGGGCCAGCGGGCGCCCGTTCGCCGGCGAATCGGTCGCCGGTGTCGAGCCCCCACAGCCCCGTGTACGCATCGACCCAGCCATCGGCGTCACTGATCAGGTGGGGCGTCCACGGAGACTCGCTGCCCGGCCCGACCACCCGGCCGTCGCCGCGAGCGTAGTCGACGAACGGGACGCTCAGCGCCCGACGAGCGCTCATCGCCAGGTCGCCCGGGTCCGGCTGGTCGAGCGAATCTCGCCAGACGCGCCGGATCAGGCCGAGCGGCCCGCGCAGGTTGCGCTCGCCCGGGAATGGGAGCCGCATGATGTACTCGCCCTGCTCGAGATACGTCGCGTGGGACCCGGCGCCCGGATACACGACCGGATGACCGTCGATCAGGGTCAGTCGCGGGTCGTCCCATCGCCGGCGGAGGTCGTCGCCCTTCTCGTCGTGGGCAGCGGCACAGAACCAGGCGGGCCGGATCTCGTCATCGTCGCCCGCCTCGCACACCACGAAACACTGTTCCCAATCGGCCTCGTGATCGTTTGCGCCGTCGAAGGTCGACCGCCAGTCGTTCATCGCGTACAGGAACATGTAGTGGAGAACGACCCAGCGGCCCTCGCGGACGACCCGTCCGTGGTAGACGACCCTGGGATCGCCCGCCCGGATCCGCTCGTACCGTTCCGACGCGGCCGCGGTGGTGCCGCCCGGGACCCGGCCACGGAGGAGGAGCGAGAGGACCAGCCCGGCATCGACCAGCCGTGCGACGAGCCCGACTCGCGCCAGGCGACCGGGCGCGGTGAACTTGGGCCGGTCCGGCCGGTTCCTCCAGCGGGCAAGCTCGAGCGAACCCATCGGCTTGGGCGCGAAGCGGAGGAATTGGGCCTGGCCGGGAGCGGGTGCACCAACGGCTGCCAGACGGTCGACGTCGAGTCGGCCGGCGGGAATCACCACACGCGCCTCACGCAGGGTCGGCCCTTCCAGGAGATCGCAATTCGTCACATAGGCGGTCGCGTCCATGGGGAAGAACAGTTCGCCCTGGGTGAATCGGAGGATCGGCTCGTGACGTTGCAGAAGCTCGACGTCGCCCACGTCAGTCGCCACGACCCACCCCGAAGACTGCCCTCAGATCCCGCTGGTTGAGGTAGAAGACCGCGATCGAGTTGACGATCATCGACAGGTAATGCGGATCGTCGACCGCCCACCAGCCCAGGTTCAACGCCAGCATCAGGCCGGCCGCGACGATCGACAGCGTCCAGCCCCATCTCTCCCGGCGAAGAAGGCCCCAGACGCTTGCCGCGCTCATCACGAGCAGGCCGATGAGCAGGGCGATGGCGATCATGCCGGAAGCCGTGTCGAGCGGATAGACCGGGATCGGCGAGATCGTGGCGATGTCACCCTGCGCCAGGACTCCGGCGCCGACCAGGATGCCGACCGCGGTCAGGACGACGCGGATACCCGTCGCGACGACGACCACCAGGATCCCGATCCCAGCCGTTGACGTCCTCGAAGAGCCGACCTGAGCCACCTCGACAGGCTACCAGAGGCCCGATGCACGAGAACGCAGGCTCCCCGTCGAGGCATGCGTCACCGTCGCGGCGCGAGCACCCGGAGCGCGTGCGGCACTGTCTCCGCCTCGAGCCAGCCCGGCGGCTCGTGGTCGCCGTCGATCTCGATCGGCTCCGCTGGATCCGAGGCGATCCGAACGCGGTCGACCGCCCGGCGGATCACCCCGCCACCGAGATCTCCCGGCTCGCGCATCAGCCGGGCGGCAGCCTGCAGGGCGGCGACCGGGTGGCCGCCACCGACCACGATCAGATCGAGCCGGCCATCCGACGGGTCGATCCGGCGCCGCGGACCGACTCGCCCGGGAACCAGCTCACCGGCGTTCGCGACGAGCGTGAGGTAGCCGCGGATCTCGAGGCGCTCGCCGTCGACGTCGATCGTGAAGTCGGCCGGTCGGAGGCTGGGCAGGGTCTTGAGGGCTGCGCCGACGTAGGCCCCGAACCGCATCCGGCGCTTCCACTCGTGTTCGGCAGCGGCCATGATCCGCGCGTCGAGGCCCATCCCGCAGGCGACCAGGAAGATCGACTCACCCGCGGGTTCGGTCGTGCCGGGCGAGCCCCACCGCGCCATCCCAAGGTCGATCGTGCGCGGTTCTCCATGCCGGATCACCTCGAGGGCCGGGCCGATCCCACGGATCCGCAGCGATCCCGCCATCACGTTCCCGGTGCCACACGGGACGATCGCCAAGGGGACCGGGCACCCGGCGAGGGCCCCGGCCGTCTGCCGGATGGTCCCATCGCCACCGACGGCGACCACCAGGCTCGCCCCGTCGCTCGCCTCGAGGGCCGTCTGGGCGGCCTCGAGGCTGCCCATCTCCACCCGGGGTGTCTCCCCGGTCCTTGCGCGTACCGCTCGCACGACCGCGTCCACCACGTCGCGACGGTGGTTCGCGGCATGGAGTCGCGCCGCCCGTGGATTCACGATGACGAGAGGTGCGGCGGGGTCGTCGGTCGCGCTGGTCACGAGCGGATGCTAGTCGCTCCCATCGCCGCCAGCGCGTTCTCGTGAACACGACTAGACTGCGCCACGCTGATCGACCCACCAGATCACACGGGAACCCGGAAAGCACGAACACGCGCCCGTTCGCACGGCTCTCCGAGCCACTCGCCGGCATCGCTCACCGTTTGTCGGCCCTCCCCAGAACCTGGCCACTGCCGGTTCGCCATGTCCTTTCCGTGCGGCCACCACGGGCGGTCCTGCCCGTCGCGCCACGACGCGACGGTGTGCACGAAGGAGCATCGTTTTGCGAACCCTCCGTCTGGGCGCTCGCGCGTCCATCCCCGCCGCACTCGCCATCGCCATCGTTCTGAGCCCGATCGCATCTGTGCCGGTCGCCGCTTCGACCCCGGTCGCAGTCGACCCCATCATCGCCCCGACCGACGACGGCTCGACCGTCACGCCGCCGCCGGTCGACCCAGCCCCCGTCGACCCGGCCCCGGTCGACCCGGCACCGGTCGACCCGGCACCGGTCGCCCCCGCGACGACGATGACCGAGGCCCAGCAGATCATCCGGATCGCCCGGAACAAGCTGGGCGACCCCTGGCGATATGGCGCCGATGGGCCGCGGGCATTCGACTGCTCCGGGCTGGTCCGCTTCGCCTACCGACGGGCCGACGACGGGCACGCTATCCGCGCTGCGCGGCTTCGCTCGGCCAGCGCGCTGTATCACTGGTTCAAGTCGCACGGCAGGGCCAGCCGGCATCACCCGAGGATCGGCGATCTCGTGATCTGGGGCGGCGGCAGCCACGTCGGCATCTATGTCGGCAACGGCAAGGCGATCAGCACCCTCACGAGCGGCGTCCGGGTCCACCGGGTCCACGCGGTGACCGCCCGGTTCACGGCGTTCCTCCACACCGGGATGTCGACCAGACTGGCGCGCTGAGCGACGACAAGACCGGCGACGGCGCCGGTGCTACCTTGAGCGTACGCCGCATCGAGGAGGCCGGAATGGATCACGCCGCGTTCAAATCCTGGCTCGATCGGTATATCGACGCCTGGAGATTGCTCGACCCGGTCGGCATCGGGGACCTGTTCAGTCCCGAGGTCCGCTATGCCTTCGACCCGTTCAGTGAGGCGGTGGTCGGTCGCCCTTCGGTCGTCGCGGCTTGGCTCGCCGATCCGGACGTGCCCGGCTCGTGGGAAGCCGACTACGAGGTCCTCGCGATCGATGGCGACACCTGCGTCGCCCACGGCCGGACCCGCTATCTGACCGACGATCGCGCCGCGGTCGATCGCGAATTCGCCAATATCTTCGTCTGCCGTTTCGACGGGGACGGTCGCTGCCGCGAGTTCACCGAGTGGTACAGCCGTCGTCGTCCGGACGTCATTCCCGACTGATCCGCCCGCTCGGGTCGATGTACCCTCAGGCCACTTGGACCGACCCGACCAGCCAAGCGAGGTGATTCGCGACATGCCCCGACTGATCCGCGGTGCACTCGTCCAGGCCACCTGGACCGGCGACAAGGAATCGATGATCCAGAAGCACGAGGCCCATGCCCACGAGGCGGCGAAGCAGGGAGCCCAGTTCATCCTGTTCCAGGAGTTGTTCTACGGGCCGTACTTCTGCCAGGTGCAGGACGCCCAGTACTACAGCTATACCGAACTGATCCCGGACGGCCCCACCACGAAGCGGATGCAGGATCTTGCCAAGCAGACGGGGATGGTCGTCGTGGCCCCGATGTACGAGGAGGACGAGCGGGCCGCCGGCATCTACTACAACACCGCGGCAGTCATCGATCCGGACGGCAAGTACCTGGGCAAGTACCGGAAGACGCACATCCCCCATGTCAAGGGCTTCTGGGAGAAGTTCTACTTCCGGCCGGGCAATCTCGGCTATCCGGTATTCGAGACGGCGGTCGGCAAGATCGGGGTCTACATCTGCTACGACCGCCATTTCCCGGAGGGCGCCCGCGCGCTCGGGCTGAACGGGGCGGAGATCGTCCTGATCCCGAGCGCCACGTCGCGCGGTCTGTCCGAGCACCTGTGGCGGATCGAGCAGGTCAGTCACGCCATCGCCAACGGCTACTACGTCGGGACGATCAATCGGGTCGGTATCGAGGCCGAGATCGGCGACGACGATTTCTACGGCCAGAGCTACTTCGTCGACCCGCGCGGTCAATTCGTCGGTGACGTGGGAAGCGCCCATGACGAGGAGCTGATCGTCCGCGACCTCGACATGGACCGGATCGCCGAGGTCCGCAACACCTGGCAATTCTTCCGTGACCGTCGGCCCGACGCCTACGCCGATCTGACCCGCCCGTAGGATCGTTGTCATGCAGTTCGGTTTCACCCTCAAGCCTGAGCATTCGATCGAGCGAACCCTGGCGCTGACCCGTCAGGCCGAGGCGGCAGGGTTCGATTACGCGTGGCTCTTCGACTCCCACGTCCTGTGGCGTGAGCCGTACGTCCTCCTGACCCTGATGGCGGAGGCCACGACCACGCTCCGCCTCGGGACCTGCGTCACGAACCCGGCGACCCGCGAGCCATCGGTCACCGCATCGGCCCTTGCGACCCTCGACGAGATCTCGGGTGGACGGATGGACCTCGGGATCGGTCGAGGCGACTCGGCTCGGCGGGTGCTCGGCAAGCCGCCGACCACGATGGCCACCCTCGAGGAGGCGATCGTCGTCATCAAGGCGCTCGTCGAAGGCCGCACGATCGAGTACGAGGGGACCGGACTGACGCTGCCCTGGACCGGTGACTGGACGCTGCCGGTGTGGGTCGCCGGGTACGGCCCGATGGCCCTCAAGATGGCCGGACGGGTGGCCGACGGGATCATCCTCCAGCTCGCCGACCCGGACCTGATCCGCTGGTTCGTCGGACAGGTCCGCGAGGCCGCCGCCGCGGCCGGTCGGGACCCGGCGACGATCAAGGTCCAGTCGGCCGCAGCCGCCTACGTCGGACCGCGGGCCGACGGCCGTGAACGGACCCGGTGGTTCCCGGCCCTGGTCTCCAACCACGTCGTCGATCTCGTCAACAAGTACCCGCGCGAGCAGCTCCCGGCGAGCCTGACCGGCTATGTCACCGACCGATCCGGCTACGACTACCTGCATCACGCCGAGGTCGGCTCGTCGAATGCAGGCTTCGTCGCCGACGAAGTCGCGGACCGCTTCTGCATCCTCGGCTCGACCGAGGAACACGTCGCCAAGCTGCGTGAACTGGCAGACGCCGGTGTCGACCAGTTCAACCTGTACCTGATGAGCGGGGACGAGGAAGCCCAGCTCGACGCGTACGGGAAGGACATCATCCCGGGTCTTCGCGGGTAGTCGCGAGCGGCCGATGGCCCAGATGTCAGGGTGGCGAACGGTACCCGGGATTTGCGACCATGGGACTCCGCCCGTCGCGGCCGGCCGTTGATCGACGGTCGGCGCCGGGCCGTCTGGGAGGTGGGCGATGCTCCGACGACGGAACCGTGATCCCTGGTGGGGCGAGGAGGGCCTGGGGGCAAAGCGGACCCGACGCCGCGTCCGGGCCGAAAGCCTGCTCGCGGTCGGATTGGCGATCGCCGCGTGTGGCATGGTCGGAGCGCTCTGGCTGCGAACGCTCGCTCCGCTGGCGCCGGCCCTCGGCCTGGGCTGATCCACCTCACCCGTCACACGACCGGGCCCCGTGGGTCCGACCGCTGCGCCGATCCCTTCGCATCGCCTACGATGCTGGTCCTGAACTGACAGACGCCGACCTGGCAAGGAGGGACCGATGCGCACGCTGATCACCGGCGGGACGATCGTCACCGCGGACGGATCGACCGTCGCCGACGTTCTCGTCGATGGCGAGACGATCGTCCAGGTCGGCGCGAACCTGGCCAGCACCATCACGGCCGACGAGTCGATCGACGCGACCGGCAAGTACGTCATCCCGGGCGGGATCGATGTCCACACCCACATGGAGCTGCCCTTCGGCGGGACGTTCGCCAAGGACACCTTCGAGACGGGCACCCGGGCGGCGGCCTTCGGGGGGACGACGACCATCGTCGATTTCGCCGTCCAGTCTCGGGGCGGATCGCTGCGCGACGGTCTCGACGCCTGGCATGCCAAGGCCGAGGGCAATGCCGTCGTCGACTATGGCTTCCACATGATCATGAGCGACGTCAACGACGACACGCTGGCGGAGATGGACGGCCTCGTGGCCGAAGGGGTGCCGGACTTCAAGCTGTTCACGGCCTATCCAGGTGTCTTCTACAGCGATGACGGGGCGATCTTCCGGGCCATGCAGCAGACCGCCCGGAACGGCGGGCTGATCATGATGCATGCCGAGAACGGGATGGCGATCGACGTCGTGGCCGAGCAGACCGTGGCGGGCGGCACGACCGATCCGATCGGCCATGGGCTGGCCCGGCTGGCCGTCTTCGAAGGGGAAGCGACGAACCGGGTGATCCGGTTGGCCGAGGCGGCGGGGGCGCCCGTTTACGTCGTCCACCTGTCCGCGCGCGAGGCGCTCGATGCGGTGCGAGACGCCCGCGACCGTGGCTCGAAGGTGTTCGCCGAAACCTGTCCGCAATACCTGTTCCTGTCGCTCGACGACCTGGGCAACGGGTTCGAGGGCGCCAAGTACGTGTGCTCCCCTCCTCTGCGAACGAAGGATCACTGGGACGAGCTCTGGACGGGCCTGGTCCGGGACGATCTTCAGCTCGTCGCCACAGACCACTGTCCGTTCGACTTCCACGGCCAGAAGGACCTCGGTCGAGGCGATTTCCGCAAGGTCCCGAACGGGCTGCCGGGCGTCGAGGACCGGGTGGACCTGCTCCACGATGGTGGCGTCGTTGGTGGCCGGATCACGAGGGAACGGTGGGTCGAGATCATCTCGACGGCACCGGCCAAGCTGTTCGGGATGTACCCGCAAAAGGGGACCATCGCGGTCGGCTCGGACGCCGATCTCGTCGTCTACGACCCGAACCGCACGCGCGTGATCTCGGCCGCGAGCCACCACATGGACGTGGACTACTCGTGCTACGAGGGTCGGACCGTGCAGGGTGCCAGCGATCTCGTCCTGTCGCGCGGCGACGTGATCGTGCGCGGTGGCGAGTTCACCGGCCGGCGGGGCCACGGCCGATTCATCAGGCGCTCCCCCGCCGACTACGTCCGAACGCACTGATGTGAACCCGTCAGCATGGCCCGCCCCGGACGACGTCGTCGTCCTCGACGGCGGGCTGGCGACGGAGTTGATGGCTCGCGGCCACGATCTGTCGGACCACCTCTGGTCGGCCCGCCTGCTCCAGACGGATCCGGATGCGATCGAGGACGTCCACCTGGCGTATTTTCGGGCCGGAGCGATCGTGGCCACCACGGCCAGCTACCAGGCGACCGTCGAGGGGTTCGAGGGCGCCGGTCTGGACCGACGGCAGGCCCTTGAGTTGATCAAACTGAGCGTCGAGCTTGCGGATCGGGCTCGGGTGCGCTTCCGGGACGAGACCGGCCGGCCGGATCCGATCTTGATCGCCGGCTCGGTCGGGCCGTATGGCGCCATGCTGGCCGATGGGTCCGAATACCGCGGCGACTACGACGTCTCGACGGCGGCGCTGGCCGCGTTCCATCGTCCCAGGATGGAAGCGCTGGTCGAGGCGGGCGTCGACCTCTTCGCCTTCGAGACGATCCCGACCATCCGCGAAGCGGAGGTACTCGTGGGACTGCTCGACGAGTTCGACTGCCCGGCCTGGCTCAGCTATTCGTGCCGGGACGCGGCGACGACGTCGGCCGGCGATCCGATCGAGCAGGCCGTGGCGCTCGGGGCGCACCCGCGGATCGTCGCGGTCGGCGTTAACTGCACCGCGCCGCGCCACCTGCCCGGCCTCCTGGCAAGCGCTCGCACGGCGACCGTGCGGCCGTTGATCGCCTACCCGAACGGCGGTGACCGCTGGGATCCAATGCGCCGGCGGTGGGTGGCCGATGACGGCGGCCGGTTTGACCCCGACGTCGTCGGTTCGTGGCCGGATCTCGGGGCGACCTGGCTGGGCGGTTGCTGCGGGACGGGACCGGCGGAGATCGCGGCGCTCGCCGACATCCTCGCCTGACCTGGCCGGTGTGATCGCCCCTAGCGCGTCCGCGGGAAGCCGAGGTCGATCTTGCTCGTCCCGGGATCCGGCCAACGTGCCGTCACGATCTTGGCCCGGGTATAGAACTGGACGCCCTCCGGCCCGTACATGTGCAAGTCGCCGAAGAGCGAGCTCTTCCAACCGCCGAAACTGTAGTAGGACACGGGGACCGGGATCGGCACGTTGATCCCGACCATCCCGGCGTTCACGTCGAACTGGAACTGGCGCGCCGCGCCGCCGTCACGGGTGAAGATCGCCGTGCCGTTGCCGTAGGGGTTGTCGTTGATGAGCTTGACGGCCTCGTCGTAGGTGTCGACCCGCATCACCGTCAGGACCGGGCCGAAGATCTCGTCGCGATAGGCATCCATCGCCGGGGTCACGTGATCGATCAGCGAAACGCCCAGGAAGAACCCGTCGGAGCTGTCGTAGAGCGGGTGCTCCCGGCCATCGGCGACGACCGTGGCACCCTGGGCCGGGCCGCTGTCGAGGTACGAGGCAACCTTGTCCCGATGCTGGCGGGTGACCAGCGGACCCATCTCGGCCGTGGCATCCGTGCCCGGTCCGACATTGATCCTGGGCAGGCGGACTTTGATCGCCTCGACGAGAGGGTCCGCGATCGCACCGACCGCCACGATCGTCGCGATCGCCATGCACCGCTCGCCGGCCGAGCCGTAGCCGGCCGAGACCGCCGCGTCCGCGGCCATCTCGACGTCGGCGTCGGGCAGGACGATCATGTGGTTCTTGGCCCCACCGAGCGCCTGGACGCGTTTGCCGGCCTTCGTCCCGGTCTCGTAGATGTAGCGGGCGATCGGCGTGGAACCGACGAATGACACTGCGGCGACGTCCGGATGCGCGAGGATGGCATCGACGGCGATCTTGTCGCCGTGCACGACGTTGAAGACCCCATCCGGGACGCCGGCCTCGGCCAGCAGCCCGGCCAGGAGGTTGGCCGCCGACGGATCCTTCTCGGACGGCTTGAGGATGAACGTGTTGCCGGCCGCGATCGCCGTCGCGAACATCCACATGGGGACCATGGCCGGGAAGTTGAACGGAGTGATCCCGGCAACGACCCCGAGCGGCTGTCGGATCTGGTAGACATCGACCCCGCCGGAGACCTGCTCCGAGTACCCGCCCTTGAGCAGGCTGGCGATCCCGCAGGCGAACTCGAGGTTCTCGATGCCCCGGGCGATCTCGCCGAGCGCATCCGACGGGACCTTCCCATGCTCGGCGGTCAGCAGCGCCGCGATCTCCTTGCGGTTCGCCTCGACCAGGTTCCTGATCTTGAACATGATGTCGGTCCGCTTGGACAGCGAGGTCGAGCGCCAGACGGGAAAAGCTGCCTTGGCCGCCGCCACGGCGAGCCCCACTTCCTCCACGGACGCGAAGTCGACCTGCCGGGTCACCTGACCGGTCGCGGGGTCGTACACCGGGCCTTCGCGTCCGGACGTCCCGGCGACGGTCCGTCCCTCGATCCAGTGGCTGACCCTGCCGGCCTCGAGCCCGGTCACGTCGCGGCTGCCTGGTGCTGTGGTCTGTGTCATCGGTTCGGACCTCTTGATGGGTAGCGCCACGATACCGCGAGCCGCCCAGGTCCGTGGGCGGCCACCAAGGTCAGAACGGCCGCTGGGACTCCGGATCGGGCCAGGTGACCAGGGCCTCCGCCCCGGCGTCGTCGGCGCCCGCACGACCGTCGGCGCCCTCGATCCCTGCCGATCCCGCCGTTCCCGGCCGGAGCGTCATGGCGATGAGGACGACCGCGCAACCGATCGCAATGGCGAGCGACAGCAATCCTCCAGCACTCAGACCGGCCACGACAGCCGGGTCCCGCCAGGTGGTGGACACGAACGCTCGTGCCAGCGCCCACAGGCCGATCGCGACGAAGAACAGGCGCCCGTCATGGCGACCGAAGGCGCCGAGCGCCGATGCCAATGTCAAGGCGATCAGGATCGCCAGGGTCGCGATCCCTTCGAACGCCTGCGATGGATCAGACGGGAGCGCCGGCAGGAGCGAGCCCCAGGGCCCGGGCCCGAGATACGCGGTCGCCGTCACGCCCGCGTTCGGCAGCCCCTGACCCGTTCCGGTCAGGACCATGGTGAGCTTGCCGACGCCCAGCACGAGCAGGACCGGTGCGACCGCCAGGTGAAGCCATCGTCGGACCGGCGCGCCGAGGAGTCGGGCCACGTATGCACCGGTCAGCAGGCCGCCAACGACGGCGAGCGCAAGATCCAGCCCACCGCGCGCTGGATCGATCAACGCGCCCGGATCGGCCCCGTAGCTGTCGGCGTGGACCAGCAGGAACCCCAGCCGGCCGGCGATGACGGCGCCCGGCACGATCCCGATGGCGATGAACAGGACGTCATCGGCTCGAAGACGTTCGGCGCGGGCCAGGAGACCGGCCAGGATCAGCGCGGCCGCGATCGTGGCGGCCAGCGCGATCGAACCCCACAGGACGTCCACGCCGTCGAGGATGTGGGCGTAGGGATCGAATTGGAAGGTCACGACCGCGAGGAGCACGGGGGTGAGTGTATCGAAGGTTGCCCCGCCCGCCCGCTGGCTCGACGGAACCGGTGCGACGCCGGTCGCGTCTTTGGGATGCCCAACCCATGGAGGTCCCACCGCATGCACGATCAGGTCCGGCCACGGCCCGCGAGACCGGCGGCGCGCTACCATCGACCCATGAAGATCACCCACGTCGGCCTGCTTGCCGCATTCCTGTTCGTGGCCGGCTGTTCGGCTGCCGCGTCATCGCCGTCGCCGGCGGTGAGCCCCACTCCATCGTTCTCGGTCGCCTCGGACCAACCGTCGATCATCCCGGGGGGCAGCCCAAGCCCGAGCGCGGGTACGATCGACTTGCCGGCCCCGATCATCGCGGCCGTCAAGGTGGAGATCGCCAAGGATGCCGGCGTCTCAGCGAGCGACGTCACCATCATCTCGGGCGAAGCGGTGACCTACCCGGACGGCAGCCTTGGCTGCCCGCAACCCGGGATGGCCTACACGCAGATCCCGGTCGATGGCTGGAAGGTCGTCGGCACGGCCGCCGGAGCGACCTTCGACTACCGCGGGTCTGGCCTCACCGACATCCGCCGCTGCGAGAAGCCGTCCTGACGCTCGCTGCCGTCAGGCGAGCTTGCTGACGAGTTCCCGGACGGCGTCGGCCGAAGCGTCGAATTTGGCCTGCTCATCCGGCGTCAGCTGGATCTCGAAGACCCGCTCCATCCCGGATGATCCAAGCACGACCGGCACGCCGACGAACAGTCCGTCGACTCCGAACTCGCCCTCGAGCCGGACCGCACAGGGCAGGACTCGCTTGCGGTCGAGCAGGATCGATTCGACCATCTCGAACGTCGACGCCGCCGGCGCATAGAAGGCGGAGCCCGTCTTGAGCAGGGCCACGATCTCCGCGCCGCCACTCGCCGTCCGCTCCTCGAGCGCTGTCACCCGGTCGGCCGGCAGCAACTCCGTGATGGGCACGCCCGCGACGGTCGAATAACGTGACAGTGGGACCATCGTGTCGCCGTGGCCGCCCAGCACGAACGCGTGGGTGTCCTCGACGGAAACGCCAAGCTCCTGGGCGATGAACGTCCGGAACCGCGCGGAATCCAGGACGCCGGCCATCCCCAGGACGCGCTCGCGCGGGAACCCGGACGCGTCCATCGCGACGTGGCACATCACGTCCAGGGGGTTGGTGACGATGATCAGGATCGCGGCCGGTGAATGTCTTGCCGCCTGCTCCACGACCGCCCGGACGATCCCGGCATTCTTGGCGAGCAGGTCGTCCCGGCTCATCCCGGGCTGCCTCGCAAGACCCGACGTCACGACCACGATGTCGGAGCCGGCGGTATCGGCATAGTCGTTGGTTCCGACGATCCGGGCGTCATGCCCGACGACCGGCGCCGCCTCGGCCAGATCGAGGCCCTTTCCCTGAGGCAGGCCCTCGACGATGTCGACCAGGACGACGTCGGCAAGCCCGGCCTCGGCGATCCGCTGCGCCGTCGTGGCGCCGACATTGCCGGCGCCGATGACGGTGACCTTGTTTCGAGCCATATGCGATCGGTCTCCTTTCAGGCCATCGTGCCGGGTCGGATCTCAGGCGGAGACCGGACCAGCGGCGGCGATCGCCGGGTCCACGCCGTCGGCGTAGGCCTCGAAGTTGTCACGGAACATCGTGGCGAGCCTGGCTGCCGCCAGATCGTAGGCGTCCGGGTCGGCCCACGTCGAACGCGGGTCGAGATACTGGTTGGGCACATCGGGGACGGTGAGGGGGATCGCCACGCCGAACGTCGGGTCGAGGCGCGTCGGGGTGTCGTCGAGCGCGCCGTCGAGGGCGGCTCGGACCATCGCTCGGGTATGGCCGATATCCATCCGCTCGCCGGTCCCGTACGGTCCGCCGGTCCAGCCAGTGTTGATCAACCAGACCGGCACGTCGTCGCGCTGGAGGCGATCCACGAGCATGTCCGCGTATTCGCCTGGGTGACGAGGCATGAATGGCGCCCCGAAACAGGCCGAGAACGTCGCCGTCGGTTCCTTGACCCCGACCTCCGTGCCGGCGAGCTTGGCCGTATAGCCGCTGATGAAGTGATATGCGGCCTGCTCTCGGGTCAGGCGCGAGATCGGTGGCAGGACACCGAACGCATCGGCCGTCAGGAAGACGACAGCCTTCGGCGAGCCGGCGATCCCGGTCGGGTCGGCATTGCCGATGTACTCGAGCGGATAGGCGCCACGGGTGTTCTCGGTGATCCGTTCCGAATCGAGGTCCAGCTCACGCGTACGCGGATCGAGGTCGACGTTCTCGAGGACCGTCCCGAACCGACGGGTCGTGGCGAAGATGTCCGGCTCGTACATCGGCGACAGCCGGATCGTCTTGGCGTAGCAACCACCCTCGAAGTTGAAGGTCACGCCGTCGCCCCAGCCGTGCTCGTCGTCGCCGATGAGGCTGCGCAGCGGATCGGCCGACAAGGTCGTCTTGCCCGTCCCGGACAGGCCGAAGAACACCGCAGCGTCACCCGACGTGCCGACGTTGATGGCCGAATGCATCGGCAGGACGCCCTCGGCCGGCATGAGGTAGTTCATGACCGTGAAGGCGCTCTTCTTGATCTCGCCGGCATATTCGGTACCGACGATCAGGACCTCCATCCGGCCGAGATGGACGAGGATCGCCGTCCCGGTCCGAGTGCCTTCGGTTTCTGGATCGGCCTTGAACGACGGGACGCAGATGATCGTGAAGTTCGGGACGAATCCCGCCGACTGCTCGGGCGTGGGGCGGCGGAACAGGTTGCGGGCGAAGATGCTCGCCCAGGCGGTCTCGGTGTAGACCCGCAGCGCACGCTGGTGCGCCGGCGCGGCGCCGATCAGGCAGTCCTGGCGGTACAGATCCCGGCTCTCGACGTAGTCGACCAGACGAGCTCGAAGGCGGTCGTAATGCGCCTCGCTGATGGGTCGGTTGACCGGTCCCCACCAGATCGCATCGCGACTCGACGGCTCATCGACGATGAACTTGTCCTGGGGTGACCGACCGGTGTGCTTGCCGGTCCGGACGACCAATGGGCCGTCGGCGGCGACGAGGCCCTCGCCATGGCGGATGGCGTCCTCATACAGTTCGGCGACAGATCGATCGGCCCAGACCGACCGGCCCAGGGCATCAGGTTTGACGGGTGCGGTGGTGGACATCGGCGGTGGACTCCAGCTGCACGGGCGATCACGGTCCGATCGACCGGCCGCGCGTGATGCGTACTCGAGAGTCGCAGGAGTCGGCTTCCGCAGTCGTATTGGCGCGATGCTACCACGTTGCGGGACGGTTGCGGCGAGATTGCGATGCAGGCTCAGGCCCGGTCGAGCGCGGCCGCCAGGTCGGCGATCAGGTCATCGACGCCCTCGATCCCGACCGACAGGCGGACGAGCGCCGGATCCACCTCGAGTGCGGAACCGGCGACGGACAGATGGGTCATCGCAGCCGGGACTTCGATCAGCGATTCCACGCCGCCAAGCGACTCGGCCAGGGTGAAGAGGCGGGTCCCTTCGGCGATGGCGACCGCCCGCTCCGCCGCCATACGATCATGCGCCCCGCCGCCGACCGGCACGAAGGACAGCATCCCACCGAAGCCGGGATAGCGGATCCCCTCGACGTCGGAGCGACCGCGCAGGAACGCCAGGATCGCCTGGGCGTTGGCGGTATGCCGCTCCATCCGGAGATGGAGCGTCCGCAGGCCGCGGAGGACGAGGAAGCAATCGAGCGGTCCTGGCACGCCGCCCATCGCATTCTGGAGGAAACGGAGGCGATCGGCGACGGCCTGGTCCGAGGTCGCCGCCACGCCGACGATCGTGTCGGAGTGCCCGGCCAGGTACTTGGTGGCCGAGTGGAACACGACATCGGCGCCGAGTTCGAGTGGTCGCTGGAGTGCCGGCGAGGCGAACGTGTTGTCGACCACGACGAGCGGCCGTCGCCCTCCCTCGGTGCCCCGGCGCGCAACGGTCGCCACGGTCGCGGCGATATCGACGACCTTGAGGTTGGGGTTGGTCGGCGTTTCGAACCAGACCAGACGCGTTCGCTCGTTCAACGCCTCCCACAGGCCGTCCTGCCCCGAAGCGAGATCGACGTACCGCGTGTCCACCCCGGCCGCGCGACGAACTCGTTCGAGGTACCGGAACGTCCCGCCGTAGACGTCGTCACCGACGAGGATCTCGTCGCCGGATGCAGCCAGCTCGGCAAGGGCCGCGGTCACCGCCGACCCGGATGCGAAGGCGATCCCATGACGCCCGCCCTCGAGCGCCGCGACCGCCCGTTCGAGCCGCTCGCGCGTCGGGTTCTGCGAGCGGGCATATTCGTACCCGCGACGCGGCTTCCCCACCCCGTCCTGGGCGTAGGTCGAGGTCTGGAAGATGGGCGGCGCGACCGCCCCGGTCAGCTCATCGGGCTCCGCGCCGGCGTGGACCGCCAACGTCTCGAAGCTGGGGTCGCGGGGCCCGTCAGGCATCGTCGGTGTCCGCTGGTGGCCAGCCATCGAGCTCGAACACGAGCTCTTCGCCGTCGATGTCGTCCATCTGGACGCCGGTCTGCCGGAAGCCGAGCCGGCCGATGACCGCCAGCGACGCCACGTTGTCCGGCGAGACGGACGCGCGGAAGCGGTCGACCCCCTGCTCGTGCGCCCAGTCGAAGAGCGCGCGGACGACCTCGGAAGCGATGCCCTGACGGCGATGACCGGGCTCGACCCGATAGCCGACCTCGACCCGACCGTCCGGCTCGGGCGGCGAGTGGAACCCGCATGACCCGACGATCCGTCGCGTTCCGTCTGGCGCTTCGGTGACGATGGCCCGGCCCAGCCACGGTCGGGCCGCAGGATCCGCGGTCATGTCGGCGATGCGGTACTGCAGGAAGTGATCGAGGGTTTCGGGCAGGTCGTCCGGGACGATGGCGCCGATCTCGACCTCGGCGGCTGGCAGATCGCGGGCGACCAGCGCCTGCATGAACGCCATCGACATCGACACGAGTTCGAACCGAGCCGTTCGGATCGGGGGGACGGTCATCCGTGCCCGGGCCGGTGGGCGAGATACTCGAGCATATCCAGCTTGGTCACGACGCCCACGGGACGGTCGCCACGGACGGCGATGACCGCCGACGTCTCACCTGACAGCAGGCCGAAGGCCTCGTCCAGGCTCGCGCCCACGTCGATGACGGGCAGAGTGTGATCCATGACCTCGCCGACGGTGCGCTCGACGATCGCCGGATCACGGAAGGCTCGATCGAGCAGTCCCCGCTCGGTGATCGATCCGACGATGCCCTCGATGGCGTCACCGTCGGGCTGCTCGGAGACCGGGAGCTGGCTGATGCCGTACTCCTGGAGGATCGCGATCGCGTCGCCGACACGCTGGGTCGTGCGAGCAAGGACCAGGTTCGGAAGGGGTCCGGTGTGGTGTCGTTCAGCCAGGAGATCGCCGACCCGGACGACGGCCCCGGTCGTGGCCAGCAGACCGTTGACCCGCATCCATTCATCGTTGTAGACCTTGGACAGATAGCTCCGGCCGCTGTCGGGCAGCAGGACCACGATGACCGCGTCTCGACCGTCGGGAAGGCTCACCAGATCCCGGGCCACCTCGAGCGCGGCGACCATCGCGGTCCCGCACGAGCCACCCGACAGGATCCCCTCTTCGCGAGTCAGCCGGCGCGCCATCGCGAACGACTCCCTGTCGCTCACCCGCACCCACCGATCGACGAGGGTCGGATCGTAGGTGCCCGGCATGAAGTCCTCGCCGACGCCCTCGGTCAGGTACGGGCGGGCGGTATCGCCCGAAAGGACACTGCCCTCGGGGTCCGCGCCGATCACCTGGATCGCCGCGTTCCGGTGTTTCAGGGCCCGGGCCACGCCGCTGATCGTGCCCCCCGTCCCGGCCCCGGCCACGAAATGGGTCACCCGGCCGTCCGTCTCGTCCCAGATCTCCGGGCCGGTGGTCCTCTCGTGCGCGGCCGGGTTCTCCATGTTCCAGTACTGATCGGGCTTGAACGCACCGGGGATGTCCCGGGCCAGCCGGGCCGCGACCGAGTAGTAGCTCTCCGGCGACTCGGGCGCGACGTTGGTCGGACAGAGCACGACTTCCGCGCCATACGCCCGAAGCAACTGCTGCTTTTCCGAAGACTGCTTGTCGGCCATGACGAAGATGCACCGGTAGCCCTTGAGCGCCGCAGCGATCGCCAGGCCGTGACCGGTATTGCCCGATGTCGGTTCGATGATCGTCCCGCCGGGCTTGAGCAGGCCGGACCGTTCGGCTGCCTCGATCATCGGCAACCCGATCCGGTCCTTGACCGATCCGCCCGGGTTGAGCATCTCCAGCTTGGCCAGGACCAGAGGCTGGCGGTCGACCGGCCCGAGATCGCGAGTCAGACGCGAGATCCGCACCAGCGGGGTGTGGCCGACGAGATCGAGGATCGACTCCGCGTACTGCATCGTGGCGAGGATACCGTGCGCCGGGACGGCCGGCGGGTCGGGATCAGGTACCGCGGTCGACCGGGCCCGGACCGAGGAGCAGCCAGGTCAGTCGCCGCCGGAGGCGACGGGGGTGGTCCGGCGGGTCGACCGTCCAGGGATGGATCGATTCGACGGCCGGACCGAGGATCGCCGCCAGCGCGTCGCTCATCCGCCGAGCGAGTTCCAGTTCCTCCCGAGTGCCCGGGTCCGGGAGTGCCTCGTCCCGCTCCAACCCGGCCAGGGTGCGGACCGAAATGACCGGCAGGACGCGCGACGCGAGCCGACGGCCGATGTAGAGCTCTTCGGAGCCAGCCATCGCAAGCGGAACGATCGGGGCGTCGACCCGCAGCGCGATGACCGCCCAGCCCGGGCGGAACGGCCCGATCCGTCCGACGGGCCCGCTGATCGTCCCCTCCGGCATCTGGGCGAAGACGGCACCGTTGGCGATGACGGCGCGAGCCGAGGCGACGTGCTGATCGACACCGATCCCGCCACGCCAGACCGGCAACAGACCGCCCAGGCGATGGATCAGGACTTCACGCCAGCGTGCGGTGAAGGTCGACGGTGCGCTTCCGAGGAACCAGCAGCGTGGCTCGACCGGCAGCGCATGCATCACGAGGAACGGGTCCATCCAGCCTCGATGGGCGGCACCGACGAGGAAGTACCCGCCCGCCGGCAAGTGCTCCTGCCCGGACGTCCGGATCCTCATCCTGAACACGCCGAAGATCGCGAACCTGGCCAGATACCGGAGCAGCCGATACAGCCGGGACGCCGCCGCTTCGGGCGGCCGGTCCAGCCAGGCAAGGCCTTCCAGAGCGCTGCCACGTCGAGCAGCCATCGCCTCCGGAGCGACGCGCCCAGCGGGCGGCCGAACGCGCCGGGGCTCGGTCACCTCAGGTCGTGGGCGCGTCGAGCGGGTCGTCCCCGTCCGGTTCGTCGTCGGTCGAGCGGTCGGTGCCGGCGGCCTCGTCGGCGTCCTGGTCGGCGTGGTCCGCGTCGTCACCGACCTCGTCGTCCCCATCGTCGTCGGAGTCGTCGAACTCGTCGTCGTCTGACTCGTCCGACGGCTCCACGGGGCGACCCAGGGCGCCCCAGGTCGCGACTTCAGGCCGACTGGCCGGATCGTCGAGCGGGTGGTCCGGCCGGTGACGCCAGGCCAGTACGATCAGGGCTGGGACGATGAACAGGATCGACACGACCTGGGCCGTCGGGACGCCGAAGAACGTCCAGTTCCCCTCCCTGAACGTTTCGAGCGCGAACCGGACCACGCCGTACCAGATGAAGAAGACGAGCAGCAGGTCACCCGGGCGGAGCCGCTTGCGGAAACGGTACCCGAGCCAGATCAGGAACAACGCACCGAGCACACCAGACAACGACTCGTACAGGAAGAGCGGGTGGAATCGGGCCGTCTCGGGCAGGACGTCACACGAGTAGTCGAAGGTCGCCCCCGTGATCCGATGGGCGCAATCGATCGGGATACCCCAGGGCAACGTCGTCGGCGTGCCATACAGCTCCTGATTGAAGAAGTTGCCCCACCGAGCGACGGCCTGCATCGTGAACAGTCCGGGCGCGACGATATCCGCCCAGCGCAGGAACGGGACTCGCTTGTACCGGGCATACAGCCATGCCGCGATCGTTCCGGTGATGATCCCGCCATAGACCCCCAGCCCGGTGTACGGCGGAAGGAAGATCTTGATCGGATCGTCCTTGTACAGGACCCATTGGTCGATGACGTGATAGGCGCGTCCGCCGATGAGGGCGGCGACGGCCACGATGATGATCCCGTTGCCCAGGATCTCGGCGTCTTCTCCGGCTCGCCTGGCGAGCTTGACCATCACGAAGAACGCCGCCGCGAGCCCGACGGCATACCCGATCCCGTACCAATACACCGGTACCGGGCCGAGCTGGATCGCGATCGGGTCCGGCATGAAGTCGAGCATCCCGGGAGTGTAGCGGCGATCGTCCGTATACTTCGCCCCGGATGAATGCCGAGTTCAATGTCTGGCTGCTCATCGTCGGGCTGGTCGTCGGGGCCGGGCTCGTCTGGATGGTGATCATCGATTCGCGCCGCCGCGAAGCGGACGTCGATGCATTCGAGCGACCCCGCGAGGCGCTGTGGCTGTCAGCGACGCTGGCCGAGGATGGCTATGACGTCAGTCCGGAGGCGGCCGAGCGCCTCCTGATCATGCACCGCGCCTATCTGGACGCCGTCCCGCCCGATCCCGTGGCCGACCCACCCGACGCGGCTGACCCGAGCGGCCAGACGAACCGGGCCGAGGACGCAGGACTGGCCGACGCGGACGGAGGCTGAGCCTCGAGATCCGGGTCGGTCCGAGCGCTCACCACGTGCCGGCACGCCGGACCGCCGCCCCGGACAGGGTCCCGGGTGGCCGGTGCGCCTCCAGGCAGACGACTCCGGCGGCACCGACGACGGCGTCGTGACGTGTCCCGGCCGGAAGGTCGAGGCGGTCACCGACGGCAAGATCCAATGGCCCGTCCGGGGTTCCGAAGGTGATCGATCCGCGATCGACCACGATGACCTTGTCATAGGCGTGGTCGTGGCCCGGATAGCGGTCCCCCGGACCGTTCGACCAACTGGTCGGGTCGAGGCCCTCCGCGTGGAGCCGACCGAGCACATCCGACATGGCTCAGCCGGCCGCCACGCCGAGGATGGACCCGATCGCGTAGGTAACGAGCGCCGCCGCCAGCCCGATCCCGAGTTGCCGGGCGCCGGAGAACAGCATCCCGCGACCGGTCAGCAAGCTCACCGCGGCACCGACCGCGAAGAGGGCGATGAGACTCAGCCCGAGGCTGACCAGCAGAACGGCGGTGCCACTGCCGAACAGGAATGGGATGACCGGGATGATCGCCCCGATCGCGAACGCGACGAACGACCCACCCGCTGCGGCCCACGGTGAGCCGAGTTCGTCGGGATCGAGACCGAGTTCCTCACGGACAAGCGTGTCGAGTGCCGTCTCCGGGTCCTGGAAGATGTGGTGGGCGATCCGGGCCGCCTCGTCCTGGGCAAACCCTTTGGCCCGATATGCGGCCGCGAGCTCTGCCTCCTCTTCCTCGGGCATCGCCTCCATCTCCGCGCGCTCAAGGGCGATCTGGCGCTCGAACAACTCGCGCTGACTCTGCATCGAGATGTATTCGCCGGCCGCCATGCTGAACGCTCCGGCGAGGAGGCCGGCGACACCCGCGAGGAGGACGAACCCGGGTTTGTCGGAGGCGGCGCCGGCGACGCCCATGACCAGGGAGAGGTTGCTCACGAGCCCGTCGCTGACGCCGAAGATGATCGCTCGCAGCGTGCCGGACCGCGACCCGGTCCGATGCCACGATTCGCTGCTGCCCACCTCGGCCGCGCTCGAGGCGCGACGAGCGGCCGCGACGCCATCGCGACCGCGCGCATCCATCTCGTCGAGTTGCTCGCCGGCCTTGAGACGGTCCCAGATGACCGCATGCTCCCGCTCGTCGGCCGCGATCGCAGCGATCTCCGGCGAGCCGCCCTGCGATTCGTACGTTGCCTCCTCGTCGCCTTCCAGGGACTTCACCATCTCTGCCACCGCGGCCGTACCGAGCACGCGAGCCGCCAGGATGATCAGTCGGACCTGCAGGCGCGCCCGGCCGGGTGCCGGCACGTCCGCACCGAGCTCGCGCAGCTTGCCCGCCCAGATGTCGGCATGCCGGCGTTCGTTGGCGGCGATCCGCTTGAATGCCTCCGCTCGATGCGGATCGCGTTCCATCGTCGACAAGGCGTCGTACAGGACGATCGCGTCACGTTCCAGCTTGAGGTTGTCGAGGCTTTGGTCGATGTCCATGGGCGCCACGCGATGCATCGTAGGTCATCGCCCGCGGGTAGACTCGCTGGGTGCCAGATCGACCGACGGCGCCGCCCATCCGGTACCTCACCGCGGCCGATGTCCTGGCGGCGATGCCCGATATCGGTGAACGTCTGACGCTCGCCGAGCGGACGATGACGGCACTCGCGAGCGGGGCGGAACTACCGGCCAAGATCGGTGTCCATCCACGACCGGACGGTTCGTTCGCCCATGCGATGCCGGCGCACCTTCGCGGCGCGGATGCGTCGGGTCGGGATGACCTGGTGGGGATGAAGTGGGTCGCCGGCTACGCGACCAACAACGCCATCGGCTTGCCTGCCGTCAACGCGGTCGTCATCCTGAATGACGCCTCCACGGGTGTGCCGATGGCGATCCTCGACGGAGGTCCGATCACGGCCCAACGGACGGCCGCCGTTTCGGGGGTCGCGATCCGCCACTTCGCTCCCAGGGTCTCGGGCCGCCGATCGCGCGTGGCCATGATCGGCGCGGGCGTCCAGGGACGCAGCCACGTTGCCGTGCTTGCCCATACGCTGCCGGGCGTGGACGTGACCCTGTTCGACCGGCACCCGGAGAGAGCCGGTGCGCTGGCGGCGGAGGCGCGAGCCACCGAGGGCATCGGCAGTGTGTCGGTCGCGTCGGACGCTCGGATCGCCGTGGCAGGGGCCGATGTGGTCGTGACCGCGGCCTCGTTCGGACCGACCCGCCAGGTCATGACCGAAGACTGGCTGACCAGCGAGGCATTGGTCGTACCGGTCGATTACGCGACCTATTGCAGTGCCGACGTGGCCCGCGGGGCGAGCCTCTTCCTCGTGGACGAGGCGCGCCAATTCGAGGCGAACCGGGCAGCCGGCCTGTTCGAGGGCTACCCGGACCCGACCGCGACTCTCGGCGAGGCGCTGATCGCCGGGACGCAGCGACCCGACCGTGGCCGGGTCGTTGTGACGGCTCTCGGCGTCGGGTTGGCCGACGTCATCTTCGGGGCGGCGATCCTCCGCCGGGCCGAGACGTTGGGGCTCGGGACACTTCTCGCGAGCTGAGGGTCAACCCTCCGCGTCGGGGCGCCGGGTAGCGTCGCGTCCCTGGTCAATCGTTGACTTCGAGCGGACCGTCCGGGACCTCGATGAGGATCCGGTCGCCCTCGATCACGACGTCGTAGACGGCCAGCGGGAGCTCGGCCGGAGGGTCGAGTGGCTCGCCGTTGTCAAGGTCGAACCGCGACAGGTGCAGTGCGCAGGTGAGGGTCCCGGCCGTCAGGAAGCCCCGGTCGAGCTCCGAGTATTCGTGGCTGCAGATCCCCTGCACGGCGGCCAGATCACCGTTCGAGTTGACCACGAGGACCTGGTCGGTGCCATCCACCCAGGCCATCTTCATCGTGCCGAGGGGGACCTCGTCGACCCCCAGCAGGTCGATCCGTCTCACGCGGCGGCGTCGGGCCCGCCACCGGCGCTGGCGTCCCACCTGGCTTCGAGCAGGTCGCGCAGCCGCTCCTGGGCGTCGGCGACCGGGACCCGCGCGACGACCGGCTCGAGGAAGCCGAGGACGATGAACTTGCGTGCCTCGTCACGAGGGATCCCCCGGCTCTCGAGGTAGAAGACCTGGGTCTCGTCGATCGGGCCGACGGAGCTCGCGTGCATCGCGCGTCGACAATCGGGCTGGTCGATCTCGAGGCTCGGGATCGCGACCGAGCGAGTGGCCTTCGAGAGGTTCATCCCGAATTCACCGAGGAAGCTGTCCGTGCCGACCGCCGACCGGTCGATGACGATCATGCCCTTCATGAACGACCGAGCCCGATCGAGCAGGGCGCCCTTCGACAGCAGGTTGCCCGTCGTATCCCGACCCAGGTGGTGCGTGTAGGACGTCAGGTCGAACAGCTGGTCGCCACCGCCGAACACGATCTCGACCTGCTCGACCGAGCTGCGGTCGCCTTCGAGGCGATTGTCGACCCGGCTGCGAACGAGTCTGGAGCCGAGTTGGGCAAGCGCCCAGTGGAGGGTCGCCGCCTCACCGACGATCGCGCTCCGATGCTGGATGGCGACGGTCGTGACCGGCAACTCCTGGAGGCTTGCCAGGGATAGCTGCGCGTCGCGGCCGAGCCGCACCTCGAGCGTCCCGGCGAGGAACGATGGGCCACTGTCCGGCCGAGCCGCCTCCGAGCCGACGAGTTCCTCGAGGATCGTTGCCGCTGCGCCGTCACCGAGCGACACGAAGGTTCGCGTCAGGAGGGCCCGACCGCTGGCACCCGCCTTCCAGCGGACGATGATCGGGCGGGCGAGACGTACCCCGGCCGGGACGTCCACCACGAGGCCCTGGGTCCAGAGGGCCCGGGTCAGCTGAGCGAAGCGATCATCTGCCGGGAGCGTCGAGCCGCCGTCGATGAGCTCGCGCACCCGTTCCGGCCGACGCTTGGCCAGGTCGGCGATCGTGGTGAGTTCGACACCGGCCGACCGCGCGTCCTCCGAGAGGGCAGTGCCCACGAGGTCACCCTCGTCGACGAGGAGAAGGCCATCGGTCCCGTCGGGCAGGTCGATCGGCGCAGGCTGCGATCGGACAGATGTGGTGATCCGCGCGTCGGCCAGCTGGGCGGTGCGGAGGTCGATGTACGTGGTGTACAGGAGGTTGGACTCGGGTGGCAGGGCCTCGAACGCGGTATGGGCCGCCCGGCGGTCGGCTCGGAGCCACTCAGGGTCACCGTCGAGCGGTGCGACGGCCTCGACATCGGATCCGTCGACCTTGAGGGTGAAGTCGGTCGGCCGCTGGTGGGCAGCGCGTCCCGATCTAGGCCGCGGTGACGCGACCGTCATCCGAGCGACCCCTCCATCTCGAGTTTGACGAGGCGGTTGAACTCGATGGCGTACTCCATCGGCAGTTCCTTGGTGAAGACCTCGAGGAAGCCCTGGACGATGAGATTGGTCGCCTCGTTCTCGGTCAGACCACGACTCATCAGGTAGAAGACCTGGTCCGCACTCACCTTGCCGACGGTCGCCTCGTGGGTCATCGAGGTGTCGTCTTCCTGGATATCGATGTACGGGTAGGTGTCGCTCCGGCTGATGTCGTCCATCATCAGGGCATCGCAGCGAACGCTGGCCACTGCGTTGGTCGCCCCCGGCGACACCTTGAGATGCCCGCGGTAGGTCGCTCGGCCACCGTCCTTGGACACGGACTTGCTGACGATCCGCGACCGCGTGTTCGGGGCGAGGTGGATCGCCTTGGCGCCAGTGTCCTGGTGTTGTCCCTTGCCGGCGACCGCGACGCTGATGATGTCGGCCGTCGCGCCTTCCCCGCGCAGGTAGATCGCGGGAAACTTCACCGTCTTGCGCGAGCCCGTATTGGCGTCGATCCATTCGACCGTCGAGTTCTCGTACGCGTGCGCCCGCTTGGTCACCAGGTTGTAGACATCGTTCGACCAGTTCTGGATGGTCGTGTACCGGACCTTGGAACCCGGCAGGGCGACGACCTCGACGACGGCGACATGGAGCGACTCGGTGGCGTAGATCGGGGCGGTGCAGCCCTCGATGTAGTGGACCTTGGCCCCTTCGTCGACCACGATCAGCGTCCGCTCGAACTGGCCGGTGTTCTCGCCGTTGATCCGGAAGTACGCCTGCAACGGGAGCGGGACCTCGACGCCCTTGGGCACGTACACGAACGAGCCGCCCGACCAGACCGCGGCATTGAGCGCGGAGAACTTGTTGTCCTCGGCCGGCACCACCGTGCCGAAGTGCTTCCGGAAGATCTCCGGGTACTCGATCAGCGCCTGGTCCGTGCCCATGAACACGACCCCGAGCTTGGAGAGCTCTTCCTTGACCGAGTGGTAGACGACCTCGCTGTCGTACTGGGCGCCGACACCGGCCAGGAACTTGCGCTCCGCCTCCGGGATACCCAGCTTCTCGAAGGTCGCCTTGATCTGCTCCGGGACGTCATCCCACGACCGCTCCTCACGCTCGGACGGCTTGCGGTAGTAGACGATCTTGTCGAAGTCGATCTTGTCCAGCCCGTCGGTCCAGGTCGGCAGGGGTCGCTTCAGGAAATGTTCGTAGGCGCGGAGGCGGTACTGGAGCATCCAGTCCGGCTCGTTCTTGAAGCCACTGATCTCCTCGACCGTGGCCCGCGTCAGACCCCGCTTCGTCTGGGCGAGGTAGGCGATATCGTCGTGGAAGGCGAATTGGTCGCGCTGGTCGGTGACGATCTCGCGAGTGGCTGACATCAGGTCTCCGGTCGTGATCGGGCGGGGCTGGCGGGCCCCGCGGCGCTCGTTCTCGAACGCATCTAATTCCGAGTTAGATTATCGGGATTAACCGGGCGCGCGTCAACGACCGCCAGGTGGTGAGCGCCGGGCCGACCCCGGGGGCCAGGCCCGAGGAGCCAGCCCGGCGCCATCCGTCAGCTACCCGATGGGGTCACGGCCTCGGCTTCGGTCGCGGCTTCCTTCACGGCGGTCGCGGTCTCATCGTCGACCTTGACGGTCTTGACTTCCTCGGCGCCGGGCATCTTGGCTGCGACCGCCGGGGCATCGCTCGCGGTCACCATGGCCAGGATCCCGGATGTTCCCGGCGTGATGACGTCGGCCAGGCCCTTCTCGACCTCAAGCCGTCGCGCCAGGTTCCGGGCCTTGCCGGCGGCGGCGCCCGCAACGCCGAGGGTCACGGCACCGGCGATGATCGTGGCCGGCAGGAACACGGCCGCGACGACGCCGCCGACGACGCCCCACTTCAGGCCGGTCCGGGTGCTGTGGTCCGTCATCTTCTCGACGTGCAGGCGCCCTCCGTCGTCTGCCTTGACGACGAGCACGCCATCGATGTGGAGCGACCCGTCGAGCTCGGCCGACAGCAGGTCGTCATAGACGGCCCTCGCTGAGGTCGTATCCGCGAACCGGGCCACGACCAGCGCATGGTCGCCCTCGACCGCGATGGCCCCTTCGGCGATGATCCCTGCCTCGTCGGCGACGACGCCGCTGACGACGACTGTGTCGTCAGTCGTGCTTGCAGCCTTGGTCTCTTCGGACATCGGTGTGCCTCCTGTGTGCGGCCATGCGCGCGGCTGGTCGCGTGCTGTCGACCCGATCGGCGCGGCGTGAGTCGCCTGCGGGGATGCGATCGGGTAGCGACGGAGCGTCCATCGTACCGCCGCACCGCGCCCTATGCTGTGCACATCAAGACGGGCTGCACGCCCGAGATCGAGGGAGGATCCACCGACGATGGGCCGACTGCTCGGCTTCTACGAAACGCAGTTGCGCGTGCTGTGGGAATGGCGCGGCGGACGCGTGGCGCTGCTCAAGCGCCTGGCCGTCACCCTCGTGGTCGCCACGATCTCATTCCTCGTCACCGCCTGGCTCATGCCCCGGTTGACGGTGGATCGTGCGCTCGACGCCGTCGTCGCGGTCGTCCTGATCGCCCTGTTCCAGGCGGCGGTCCGCCCGGTGATCCTCACCTTCGCCGCGTCCATCTCGCTCGTCCTCACGGCGATCCTCGTCCTGGTGCTGCAGATCGCGGCGTTCCTGGTCGTCGCCCAGTGGGCACCCGGGATCCATGTCGACGGGTTCACGACCGCGCTGATCGCCTCATTCATCTATGCGATCGTCAATACGATCCTGACGGCCATCCTCGGAATCGACAGTGGCGGCTCCTATTACGGCCTGCTGGTCCAGCGCTTGATGGTCAAACGCGCCGCGGCGCGCAGCGACAAGCCCGGACTCGTCATCCTCCAGATCGACGGCCTGGCCCATCCGATCCTGGCCGGAAGGATGCGTGCCGGCTCCGTCAACACCCTGGCCAGCTGGGTCCGCGACGGCAGCCACAAGCTGTCGCGTTGGGAGGCGATCCTGCCGTCGATGACCTCGGCCAGCCAGGCTGGCATCCTGCACGGCAACAACGACGGGATCCCGGCTTTCCGCTGGTACGAGCGTGACCGCGAGCACCTCATGGCGTCGAGCAATCCGGCGGACGCCGCGCTCATCGTGTCGCGGATCAGCAATGGTCAGGGGCTGCTGTCGAACAACGGCGCGAGCATCTGCAACCTCATGACCGGCGATGCGACACGGTCGTACCTGACGACCGCGTCGATCAAGGCGGAGGGCGGAGGGATCGGCGACAGCCAGGCCTTCCTGAGCTTCTTCTTCAGCCCGAGCGGGTACCTGCGCTCGTTCACGCTCTTCCTCGGCGAGTTCATCAAGGAGATGATCCAGGCGCGTCGCACCCGCCGGGCCGGTGTCCGCCCGCAGATGCACCGGGGACTCAAGTACGCCGGGATGCGCGCCGCCAGCAACGTGATCCTCCGCGACGTCAACACGTCGCTGATCATCGAGGAGATGTACCGGGGCGCGAACGTCATCTATGCGGACTTCACCGACTACGACGAACTGGCCCACCACTGCGGCCCGGAGCGGGTCGAGTCGTTCGAGGCGCTCGACGGTGTCGACCGGGCAGTCGAGACGTTGGTCAAGGCAGCCGCCGAGGCGCCGCGGCCGTACAAGTTCATCGTCCTGTCCGACCACGGCCAGAGCCTTGGCGCCACCTTCCTCCAGCGCTACGGGGTCAGTCTGGGCGAGTTCGTCCGCAGTCTCATGAGCGGACGCGCCACCGTGATCCAGACCGCGACGAAGGCCGAGGGGTCGGTCTTCGTGAATTCGTTCCTGTCGGAGATCACCAAGAGCCAGGGCGTCGGGCCGACGGTCGCGCGAGCGGCCCTCAAGGGGAAGACCACCGACGGCATCGTCGATCTCGATTCCGAGGCGGAGCCGCCCGTCGCCGATGCGTCGTCCATCGCGGTCGTCGGTTCCGGGAACCTCGGACTCGTCTGGTTCACCGGTCACGATCACCGGCTCACCGTGGAAGAACTCGAGGAGCTTCACCCCGGCCTCGTCGCGGCCGTCGCGGCCCACCCTGGCGTGGGGATGCTGATGGTCCGCTCGAGCGAGTTCGGCGCCGTCGTGTTCGGGCCGAAGGGCACTCGGTTCCTCGACCAGGATCGGGTCGAGGGCGAGGACCCGACGACGATCTTCGGGCCGCATACCGTGATGAGCCTGCGGCGAGAGGACGCCATGGTCAACGCGCCGGACCTCCTGCTCATCAGCCAGTACGATCCGGAGATGGGCGAGGTCGCCGCGTTCGAGGAACTGATCGGCTCGCATGGCGGCCTCGGCGGCCCGCAGACCGAGCCGTTCATCCTCCATCCGGTCGAGTGGGAACTCGACGAGGAGGTCCCGCTCGGCGCTCCGGCCATCTACCGGAACATCCGGCGATGGCTCGATGCGATCGGGATCCAGCTCGGCAAGCCGGCCGGGTCCATCCCGACGCCAGCGGCGGCAGTCGCACCGGCCAGCGAGTCCGCCACCCCGGGAACGCAAGCGGTACAGTAGCGGTCCGATCGGCAAACCCAGGGGGTCTCGAATGCGACCGCGACACACCATCCGATGAGCAAGAAGCGACGAACATTCGCGCTGGGCGCCGCGATCGCGACGACCGGCGCAGCGCTCAGCCGCCGGCGGGCGACCCGCGTCCCGACCGACCCATTCGATCCCGATGCCATCCGGCCGGAAACGGCCGCCGCCAGGACGGCGGAGCTGGTCGCCCTGCCCCGCGTCCGCAGGGCCGATCTGACCAAGGTCTTCGCGCCCGCCATCGCAACGGCGGTCGACCCGCTCCTGCACGGCCGTCGCTACTTCCCGCGGATCCTCGAGGACATCGCCGCGGCGACCGATCACGTCCACCTGCTGATCTACGGCTACAAGCCCGGTGACATCGGCGAGCTGTTCCTGGACGCCCTGGCAGATCGGGTCAAGGCAGGCGTCGAGGTCCGGTTGGCCGTCGACGCGATCGGCAGCGAGGTCGATCTCGGCAGCAAGGATCTGTTCCGCCGTCTCCGCGAGGCGGGTGTCGAGATCGTGGCCCACGACGGTGTCGTCGTGCTTCGACGGGGCGAAGTCGGTGCCCGGACCTTCCAGCCCAATGCCGAGGACCTGCTCCATTTCGACCATCGCAAGATGATCGTGGTCGATGGTCGGGTCGGCTATGTCGGCGGAAGCGGGATCGAGGACCACTACAACGACGAGCGCTTCTACGACGTCATGTGCCGGGTGGAAGGGCCGATCGTGGCGCACCTTGCGGCCGTCTTCCTGATGAGTTGGCGGAACAACGACGGATCGGCGCCGGCCGACCCATCGCTCCTGCGCTACTTCCCCCCGGAGACCCTCGTGGTCGCACCGGACGCGCCGGTCAAGGCCGCAACGACCGTCCTGTGGAACGTCCCCGGGACCGGCCACCATCCGATCAGCGACACGATCGAGCAGGCCCTCGACGACGCGGCTCGCGAGATCCACATCGTCAACCCGTACATCTCGAACCGGGCCATCCTCGAACGCCTGCTCGAGGCGGCGTTGCGCGGGGTCCGGGTGCGCCTCGTCGCGCCGGGCAAGCCGACCCCGCCCTATCCGGCCGCAGCCTTCCGGCATTGGTACGGCCGGCTCCTCGATGCCGGCGCGGAGATCCTCCTCCACCCGGAGATGGCCCACGCGAAGGTGCTCCGGATCGACGACCAGGTCCTCATCGGCGGCTGCAACCTGGACGATCTGTCGCTCTTCCGGAACGACGAGCTCGACCTTCTGTTCGACGATCCCGCGATCGCCGAGCTCACGGAGCGCACCATCTTCGACGAGCTGGTGGCCATGTCGACGCCCGCCGTGGCACCGACCGGGACGAAAGACCGCGCCTGGAACGCCGCGATGGATCGCGTCTCGCGCCTGCTCTAGCGAGGCGACGCACCCGAATATGAACGTGCGCCAGGCACGAGGCCTGACGCACGACGTTCTCTGAACGCGCCACCGTCGTGGCGCGGGGGCCTAGATCCCGAGGGCCTTCGCCTTGGCAGCTGCGAATTCCTCGTCACTCAGGATGCCCTGAGCGTGGAGGTTCGCCAGGTTCTGCAGGGCAGCCGTCGTCGGATCGACCGGAGCGGCTGCCGGGGCCGCAGCCGGCGCGGGCGCCGCATAGGTCGGCTGCTGGGCCATCTGCTGCTGCAGGGCCGCGTTCTGGGCCTCAAGGTCGGCCAGCTGCTGGTTCTGGGACTGTTCGTTGGCCTGCGCCTGGGCGCTCTTGTTCGCGCTCGATGCACCCACGTGAGCGGCTGTGCCCACCACGGCCGCAGTCATCAGGAGGCCCGGGCCTCGTCGTCGTCGCATGATGTCTTCCTGTTCCTTTCTGGTTCGGCCGTCAGGCCGAGATCGCTGCTGCTTCGAGCTCGGCGTTCACCATCTCGAGGGCTTCCGGCGGGATCGTGTCCCGGCTGATGAGGAAGCCGCCGGCACCGGCGATCGCGTCCTTGATCCCGACCGCCCAGTGGTGCTCGAACAGGAGGATGAGGGCAGACGTGTTGGTCGGCAGTCCGTCGGCCAGCTTCTCGATGTCGTCCGGGGTCAGGAGGCCCATCAGCCCGTCCATCATCCCGGTGAAGCTGGCGAACCGCTCATCTTCCTTGTTGTCGAGTTCCACGACGGCGACATCGCCATCGATGTCCTTGGTGACGAAGACGACGTCGACGAGGCGGATGATGCCGGCCTCGACGACCTTCTCGATCTCCTTCGCGATCTCGCCGTTGAACCGATTGCCCTCGAACCCGAGGACGGTGTATTCGAGTGGACCGAGTGTCATCGATTCCTCCCTGGGTGGGCCAGCGACGATCGTCGTCGCCCGACGCACGTGCATGGTTCAGCCCCAACTATACGCGCAGCGGGGCCGCTCAGCCCGAGGCGACCGCCGGTGTCGGGTGCTCCGCCCCGACGTCGCTGGCCGCGCCCGCTGTGGTGGGCCCGACCGGCTCCGGATCGAGGGCCACGAGGAGCGTTCTCCAGACCGTTGCGACCACGCCGAGGAACGGGACGACCAGGAACATCCCGGCGACACCCGCGATCTCGCTGCCGGCAGGGATGGCTGCCAGGACGACCGCCGGGTGCAGGCTGACGACACGGCTGTACACGATCGGCGCCACGAAATTGCCCTGCACGATGTTGAAGACGATCGTGAACACACCCATGATCGCGATGTCCTGCGGCGTGCCGGTCGCGACGGTGACGAGGAATGCGAGGCCGGTCGTGACGATGGACCCGATATAGGGGATGAAGCCGCCGAAGACGGCGAGGATGGCCAGCGGCAGCGCGAGTGGGATGCCGAGGATGGTCATGATCAGGAACTGCGTCGCCGCCCCGAAGATCGAGATCGCTCCGGTCCCGATCATGTACCCGCCGAGGACGCCGACCGCCCGGCTACCAGCGGCCTCGACGTGCGACCGGCGCCCGGGCTCGATGCGGTCGAGGAAGGCGCGCCAGGCTCGATCGCCGTCGCGCATGAAGTAGAACGTCAGCAGGGTCGAGAGGAGCAGGATCACCGCCAGCCCGCCGAGGGCGGAGGCGACGCTCGAGATCGTGACCAGGATCCCGCTCCCGAAGGCCTGGACAAGACTCACCCCAGCACCGAGCGCGCCGCCGAGGCCGTCGTTCGCTGACTCCGCCCCGGAGACACCGGTGCCGGTCATCTGGCTGGCCGCACCGATGAGGGATACGACCGTCAACCCGACGATGACGGTGACACCGACGACCATGCCCAGGGTCGCCGCCAGTGCTGCACGGGCGTGACTCCAGCCGAGAGCCTCGAAACGGGCGCCCAACGGGAGGAGCGTGGACGCGACGACGATCCCGAGTACGACCGGGTAGACGACGATGGGGACCTGGATCATCGCCGCGATGAGCACGGTGAACAGCCCGGCAACCACGAGGAGCCGCCAACTCCACTGACCGAGACGGTCCAGCCACAGCGGGACGAGGAGATCGTCCGATCCTTCGGTCGACGGCTCGACGCCGAGGACGTCCACGACGGAGCCGACGATCGCCATCACGAATGCGACGAACGGGATGGCCGCGAACAGCCCGATCGTCCCGGCCACCGCCGCGCCGGCAGGGAGCGCCACGAGGACGAGCGCGGGGTGGATGTGGACGGTTCGGCTGTACACCACCGGGGCCACGAACTTGCCCAGGATGACGTCGAGGATCGCGATGAGCGCAAGCAGGACCAACGCCGGACCGGAGCCGGCGGTGGCGAGCGTCACCAGCAACAACACGACGGTCGTCACCAGTCCCCCGAGATACGGGATGAACCGGCCCAGGAAGACGAGGACCGCCAGCGGGCCGGCGAACGGCACACCGAGAAGGACCAGGAAGGCTCCCTGACTGAGGCCGGCGATGGCCGCCAGGACCGCGGTCCCGCGCAAGTACCCGCCGACCCGGGCAAGGGCGACATCACCGGCGGATGTGATCGCGTCCCGCCGCCACGCATTCGCGGCCGACAGGACCCAGAGCCACGCCTTGTCGCCATCCATCATGAAGAAGAAGGTCAGGAAGGTGGCCAGGATGCCGATGGTGGCCAGGTTCGCGACATCGCCCACGATGCCGGACATGGCATCTGAGACCCATGCCTGGAGGTCCTGCGTCGCGGCGCTGATCGCCATCCCCACCTCGGGCGGCAGGTCGAGGTTGGCCAGTTCCGTCCGCAATGCGTCCAGCCCGGCGGTGATGTTGCTGACGACGGCGGAGGCGTATGGAACGAACGCGAGTGCGATCGCGACGAACGCCGCGATGATCACTACGCCGGCCCCGACGAAGACCGCCGCCGCCGCCTTGATCCTCGACCATCCCCGATCCCGGAGCCTCAGGATGAATGGGGCGAACGTGGCGGCCACGATGGCCGCGACCAGGATGGAGATCGAGACGGTCGAGATCGTCGCCAGGATGGCCAGGGCGACGAGGGCCAGGGCGATCGTCGCCAGGATCCGCCAGCCGTAGGCGGCCAGGCGCTGCAGCCAGCCTGGCACCAGGCTCGACCCGGGCGGGGTCGCGGGGATGCTCTCGGTCATCGCCGGGTCGGTCCTCCTCCGGCGCGCGGCTCGGCGCCGCTCAGAGTCTACTCGACGGCGCTGGCCATCTCGTTCGGTGCCTGCATCCCGAACCGACGCCCGACCCGAGTCTTCAGGCTCTCCATGAGCGAGTACACGACCGGGATGACGACCAGGGTCAGTGCGGTCGAGCTGAACAGCCCACCGATGACCACGGTCCCGAGCTCAGCCGCGATGATCGATCCCTGGTTGAACCCGGCCGCGAGCGGGATCAGCGCGAGGATCGTCGCGAATGCCGTCATCAGGATCGGCCGAACACGGGTACGGCCACCCTCGACCAGGGCGTCATGGGTGGAGTGACCCTCACGCCGCAACCGTTCGACCAGGTCGAGCAGGACGATGGCGTTGGTCACCACGATCCCGATCAACATCAGGAAGCCGATCAGGGCGCTGACGCCGATCGGTCGTCCGGTGAGGAGCAAGGCCGGGAAGGCCCCGATGGTGGCCAGTGGCAGGGTGAACAGGATGACGAACGGGGTCACCAGCGAATCGAAGGTGAGGACCATCATCACGTAGACCAGCAGGATCGCGACGCCCATCGAGGCGAACAAGCCGCTGAACGCCTCGGTCTGCTGCTGGCTGACGCCCGCCAGTTCCGCGGTCGTGCCGGGTGGGAACGATCCGGCTTCAGCCAGCGCATCCAGTTCCGTCTGCACGGAGGCCGACACCGCGCCGGTGTCGTCGCTCGTGATCTCTGCCGTGATCGACGCGGCCGGCTGCTGGTCGATCCGGGTGATGCTGCCCTGGACATCGACCTGCTCGATCGTGGAGATCGCGCCGAGAGGCACGGTCGAGACGGTCCCGACCGGCAGCGCACTGAGCTCGCCGACGGTCGCGACCGCGGACGGATCGAGCTGGACGACGACCGCCACCGTCTGGCCATCGGGCGACTGGATGCTCGTTGCGGTCTGGGCAACGAGCGCCGCCCGGACCTGGTTCGCGACCTGGGCGGCCGTCAGGCCGACGGTGATCGCCTTGTTCGGGTCGACGGTGACCTGGACCTCCGGCGTGGCCTTGACCAGGTCGCTCTGGAGGTTCGCCAGATCCGGCTGGTCGACGAGGCCGGTGAGGACCGCATCGGTCGCCTGGGCGACATCTGCCGGCGACTGGCCGGTCACGACGACACGCAGGCCGTTCGAGGTGAACCCGCCACCCGATGACACCGTGACGTCGTACCCGTCGGTCTTCAGCGGTTCCATGGCCGCGGCGAGTCGGGTGGTCGCTGCCGCCAGATCCGCGTCCTCGTTCAGCCGGACCGTCATCGTCGCGCTGTTGCTGGCCCGACCCTGCTGGGCGGACAGGAAAGCCTGCGAGCTGGTGTCACCCTCACCCGGGATGCTCGTCTGGACGAGTTGGACATCGGGGTCGGCAAGCAGGACGGTCTCGACCTCGATCGACCTGGCGAGGACCGCGGCCGATGTCGCTCCGGTCGGCGGTGACACGGACACGATGATCGTCTTCTCGGACCCAGCATTGATGAACTGGGTCGGCAGGAGCGGTGCGAGCGAGGCCGAGACGAGGAACAAGGCGGCCGCGACCGCGACAACGGCGAGCTTCGTCCAACGACCGCGCAGGACGAACTGGATGATCGGCGTGTACAGGTGGACCCAGATGGAACGTCGCGGTTCGCCGGTCTCGTCGACGTCCGCGCCGACGTTGCGGACGAGGAGGTAGGCGAGGACGGGCACGACGGTCAGGGCGCAGACCAGCGAGGCCAGCAGGGCGAAGGTGACGGTCAGGGCGAACGGCAGGAAGAATTGCGAGACCAGCCCGCCGACGAACCCGAGCGGCAGGAACACGGCCACCGTCGTCAGGGTGCTCGCGGTGATCGCCCCGGCGACCTCCCGGGGCCCGTTGATGGAGGCCGTCAGTCGGTCCTCACCGAGCGATCTGTGACGATAGATGTTTTCGAGGACGACGATCGCGTCGTCGACCACCCTTCCGACCGCGACCGCGAGCCCGCCGAGGGTCATGATGTTGATCGTCACCCCGGTCAACTGCATGACCACCAGGGCGGTCAGGATCGACAGCGGGATGCTGATCGCCGCCACGACCGTGGCGCGGATGCTGAACAGGAACAGGAAGATCGTGAGGATGGCGAAGACCGCGCCGAGACCGCCCTCGCGGAGCAGGCCGTCGCGGGACTCCTTGATGAACACGGACAGGTCCTGGACGGTCGTGATGGTGAGGACGTCGCTGTGCCGAGCCGCGACCTCCTCAAGCTTGGCCTGGACCGCGTCGGCGACCTCGACCGTGTTGGCGTCCGAGGTCTTCGAGACCGTCAGGGTCAGCGCCGGCTGGGCATTCGTTCGTCCGTAGCCGGTCGTCGCCACGGCATCCAGCTCCACCGTCCCCAGGTCGCCGATCGTGACCGGCTTCGCCGCCGGCGGGGTCCCGGCGTAGCCCACGACCAGACCCGAAACGTCATCCGCCGAAGTCAGCCGGCCGATCGTGGACACCGGGATCTTCGAGCCGTCGGCCGGGAGCTGGCCCGACGGAAGGGTCAGGTTGTTGGCGCTGAGGACCCCGACCACCTGCTGGCTCGAGATCCCGGCGGCCGCCAGCTTCTCGGGATCGAGGGTGACGGCAAGCCTGGTCTCGAGGCCTCCGGTCAGGTCGGCACGGGCGACACCCTCGATCGAGGCGACTTCCGGGACGATCTCACGACGGGCGATCGTCGCGACATCATCGAGGCTGCCCGCGCCGGTTGACGCGATCGATGAGATCACCACCGGCGATGCGTTGATGTCCAGGGCCTGCACCGTCGGGCTGACCGAATCGGGCAGGGTCGCCTTCGCCAGGGCGTCTTCGATGGCGGATGTCGTGGCCTTCACGTCGGTGCCGTAGGTGAACTGGGTCACGACCAGCGAGATCGAGTTCGAGGACGTCGATTGGATGGTCTCGAGGCGCGGGACGGACCCGACCGCACGCTCGATCGGCAGGGTCACCTGCTGGGCGACATCGGAGGAACCTGCGCCGGGATACGGTGCGACGATCGTGAATACCGGGAAGGCGATATCCGGCAGGAGTTCCTGCTTCAGGCTCCCCCACGAGGAGATCCCGGCGACGAACAGCGCCATCGCGAACAGGAGGGTCACGCTGCGCTTGCTCACGGCGTATCGACTGAGGCGACTCACGGTCGGATGTCTCCCTGCGGGCCGTCGGGGTCGCCGCCGGCGCGTTCATTGGTGCCGGTCCGGCGATCGATCGCCAAACCGAAGATCTCGATGGAGTTGGCGACCACGCGCAATTCGTCGCGGTCGAGGTGGGCCAGCAGCTCGCGGAGTTGGCGCTGATTGAGTTCGCGGAACCGCTCGAGCATCTCCTCCGCCTGCGGCGTCGCGGTCACCACGACCTGGCGCCGATCAGCCGGATCATCCACCCGCCGGAGCAGGTCCAGGTCGACCAGTCGGTCGACCTGTTCGCTGGCGGATGAGGATCCGATGCCGAGGCGGGCGGCCAGCTCGGCCAGGTGCAGCGAACCGCCCGCGACGACCACGTACACGAGCTTGGCCTGGGCCATCGTGATCGTCAGCTCGGTGAATTCGGCCGCGTGCCCGCCGACGAGGCGATGCATGAGCCGCTCGTAGCCCTCGACGACGACCTCGACGGACGACGGTTCGGTCGAATGGTTTGTATCGGGTGGAATGTTCGGTGACTCCGTACTGTTCGGGCATCCCAGACTATATCGGATGCGCCGCCAGTCCGGATGGCAGGGCCACGGCCCGGGTCAGAGATTGACCCGGATCACCTTCCACGCTCCCCAGTTGCCCCGCTTGTCGCGGGCGCGCACTCGGAACTGGTGGTCGTGCGCCGTCGACCAGGTCACCGCCTTGCTGGTCGCCGTCGTCGTACCCCACGTCTTCCAGGTCCCACCGATCTTGCGTCGCTGGACCTCGAACTTGGCCAGTCCGGAGGTCAGGACCTGGAGGCGTGGGTCGGTCCCGGACCAGTCGAGCCTGACTCGGACGCTGGTCGTGCTCACTCGCTGCTTGGTGAGATTGTGGAGATGGGTCCGCGCGCCGGTCTCGTCGGGTTCCTTGGCGAAGACGCCCGCGAAATAGCGCCGGCCGCTGCTCGACACGGCCATCCCGAAGCCGACGTAGTTGTACCCGCTCGACACGAGGATGGCTCGGTGGCTCGATGACGCCATCCAGGCGTCGATCACGGCCTTCACGGACGATGCCTGGGTCGAGTAGGTGTTCCAGCCGATGACCTCGCCGGCCGCATACCAGGTGAACCCGGCATTCCGGATCCGGTCGAACACGGTCGTGCCGTCCGGTTCCGTGTGGCTCATCACGTTGTTCTGGGCCATGACCGCGGCGCGAGCGCGGGCGATCGAGGCGAGATCGGAATCGTTCCGCAGCACGACCAGACCGCGCGATGTGCGCCGGGCGTTCGTTCGATTCAGGAGCCCACTCGGTGAAGTCGCAGTGACCCCGCCGCTGAGCGGGGCGCTTGCGGCAGGTGTTCCCGGGAGCCCCGTCGAACCCGCGGTCACTGGTCCCGCGATGACGACCAGCAGGAGTCCAGCGAGCAGGATGGGACCGAGACGTCGGGTGGCGTTGGGCATGGCGTTATCGTCGATGGCAGCGACCTCGCAGGGTATGACCCGACCGTCACAGGGCCAGAGCGGTTAGTCCCCCGGTCCAGACCGCTCCGCAACGCACTGGACTACACCAACCGGGGCCTATCTTCGCATGTCTTGACGAAGTTGTGCCACCATGGCCCAGGACCATCATCGACAAGCCGGGATCAGGAGGATGACCATGGCAGCGATCCGACGGGCCGAAGTGTCCTGGACAGGCCCCCTGGCCACGGGCAACGGCGTCGTGTCCGCCGTGTCGTCCGGCGCATTCACCGGACTCCCGGTGACATGGGCCTCACGCACCGAAGCGGCTGATGGCCGGACCAGCCCAGAGGAACTGGTCGCGGCAGCCCACGCGTCGTGCTACTCGATGTCCCTGTCCGGGGCGCTCGCCCGAGCGGGAACACCGCCCGCCCGGCTCGATGTCTCAGCTACCGTGACGTTCGACAAGCTCGAGGCCGGCTGGCGGGTGGTTTCGAGCGCCCTGACCGTCCGTGGTGTCGTGCCGGGGATGTCAGCCGACGACTTCGAAGCGGCCGCGCAGGCGGCCAAGGACGGCTGCCCGATCAGCGTCGCGCTGACCGGCAACGTGGCGCTCAGCGTCGAGGCAACGCTGGAGAGCTGATCGACATCACGGGCCAGGCGAGCGATCGACGGTCAGGATGCGCCTCGGGTTCGCAACGGTCATCGTCTCGATGTCGGCGTCCGACACGCCGGCGGCCCGGAGCCGCGGCAGGAATGTCTCGGTCAGGTATGTGTAGCCGTTCCCGCCAAGGCGCTTGAGCTGGCTGTCGTTGCACACGTCCTGCGACAGCAGGATCCGGCCGACGTGGCCGCGCTCGAGCAGCTCCAGCAGGCGGCTCACGGTCCGATCCTCACCGTGGTGCTCCGCCTTCCATGGCATCCCCAGGAAGTCGAATTCAAGGTTGGCGCCGCGCTCGATGATGGTCAGGTAGTGGTCGAGTACAGGATACGAGTCGGCGTGCCCGATGACGACCCTGGCCGGGTCCAGACCCTCCTCCTCGAGGATCCCCAGCTGGGCCTGCCCGACATCTGACAGGACCCCGTGGGTGGTCACCGCAAGGCCCGTTCGACGGGCGGCCCGTGCCGCGGCGCGATGGACTCGCTCCTCGGCCGGTGAGACCCATGGCTTGTCCGTCCCGATCTCCCCGATGATCCCGGGCCGGACACCGGTGTCCCCCACCCCGAGCTCGATCTCTGCGACGAGCTCATCGGCGAGGTCGTCCACCGACCGCCGGTCGATCCTCGCTTCGGCGGGGTAGTAGGCGGTCCGGTACCAGCCGCAGCCCATGACGAGGTGAAGGCCCGTCGTCTCGCTGAGATCCCGCAGCCAGGCCGGATCCCGTCCGACACCCGGCAGGGTGAGATCGACCAGGCAGCCGCCACCGGCCGAGCTGAATCGGGCGAGTTCGTCGAGGATCCCGGCCCGATCCCGGGTGAGCTGCCAGTAGTCCCAGCGATCCTGGATGTGCCAGAGGGCGATCTGGGTGTGCTCGTGCGGCAGGGTGAACCCGAGCTCGGACGGCTCGACGGGACCGAGGACGGTCTGGACGTGAGGCATGACCAGGATGCTACGCCCCGCGGAGCCCCGAGGCGGAGTCACCCGGTACTCTGTGGGCTGCCCACGACCGATCGCGACCGTCCAACCGACCTGAGAGGATCATCCGGATGTTCAACCGCTGGGGAGCGTTCGTCTATCGCTTCCGACGCCCCATCGTCGTCATCAGCGCGATCGTCGCGATCGCCGGTGCCATGCTCGCGACCCAGACCTCGTCGGCACTGTCGGCAGGTGGCTGGCTCGATTCGAATTCCGAGTCGGCCGAAGTGTCGAACCGGCTGGCCAGCGAGTACGGGGCGGGCAAGAGTTCGGTCATCGCCCTCTTCCGGGCGGACGCGCCGGGCGCGGACGCGACGTCGGCCGAGTTCCAGGCCGCGATCGCCGCATCGCTCGCCGGGCTGAGCGCGGTACCGGACGTCAGCGGTGTCGTCGGGTACGCCGAGACCGGCGATCCACGGTTCATCAGCACCGCCGGCGACGCCGCCTATGTGGTCATCCAGCTCGACCTGACCGATGAGGAGTCGGTGGCGGTCGTGGACGACATCCGCAACGCGATCGCACCGCCGCCGGGCTACTCCGTCGCCTTGACCGGCTATGGCCCGATCACCAAGGACTCCGCCGATCAATCCGAGAAGGATCTCCAGAAAGCCGAGATCGTCTCCCTCCCGGTCGTGGCCGTCGTGCTGATCCTGGTCTTTGCGTCGCTCGTCGCGGCCGGGATGCCGCTGCTCGTGGCCGGCCTCGCGATCCCGACGAGTCTCGCCTTGATCTACCTCGTGGCGCAGGCGGTCGAGATGAGCATCTTCGTCCTCAACATCGCGACGATGCTCGGCCTCGCGCTCGCGATCGACTACTCGTTGTTCATCGTCAGCCGCTATCGCGAAGAACTCCGGCGCGGCCGGACCGTTGGTGAAGCCGTCGAGCGGGCCGTGGCCACCGCCGGCAAGGCGGTGGCGTTCAGCGGCCTCGCGGTCGCCATCGGTCTGTCCGGGCTGCTCCTGTTCACGGCTCCCGCGATCCGGTCCATCGGGATCGCCGGCGCGCTGGTGGTCATCTCGTCGGTCGCCTTCGCGCTGACCTTCCTGCCGGCGGTCCTGGGCATGCTCGGCCACCGGGTCAACGCGCTCTCGATCCGAGGGCTGCGCCATCGGATCCGGCCGATCGCGGACGACGTCGAGATCGCCCGCACGAGCCGATGGGAGCGAGTCGCCCACGTCGTCATGCGCCATCCGATCGCGGTGATCATCCCGACCCTGGCCATCCTCCTGATCGCGGGATCGCCGTTCCTCCGCCTCGAGCAGGGCGTCCCCGGCGCCGAGATCTACCCGCCCGGCGTTGAGAGCCGCGATGCCTATGTCGCCCTCCAGACGGAGTTCGCACCGGGCGAGACCACGCCGATCACGATCCTGGCCGACGTCCAGGGTTCACCGACGGACCTTGCCAACATCCAGGCACTCGATGCCTACGCCGCCGAGGTGGTGGCCCTCGACGGGATCGACCGGGTGGAGAGCCCGTTCCTCATCACCGACCCGCAGACCGGGGCGACGCTGCCGCCGGAGCAGGTCGCCGCGCTCTACGCCCTGCCGGCGGACCAGCAGCCGCCCGGCCTGGCAGCCCTCGAGGCGGAGTACATCCGTGGCTCCACCGTTCGCCTCGATGCGATCAGTCCGCTGCCGCCATCCAAACCGGAAGCGACCAACCTCATCCCGGAGATCCGGGCGATCGATCCGGGCAACGGCATCACGACCCAGGTCGGCGGGACCGCGGCAACCGGCTACGACTTCCTCGTCTCGCAGGCGGAGCGCGCTCCGTATGCGGTCGGATTGACCCTGTTCGCCAGCGGCCTGATCCTGTTCCTCCTGTTCGGATCCGTGATCCTGCCGCTCAAGGCCGTGATCATGACCCTGCTGTCGATCACCGCGAGTTTCGGAGCGATGGTCTGGATCTTCCAGGAGGGCAACCTGTCCGGCCTGCTGAACTTCACGCCGCTTGGGTACACCATCGCCGGCAACCCGATCATCATGTTCGCCGTGATCTTCGGGCTGTCGATGGACTATGAGGTCCTGCTGCTCTCCAGGATCCAGGAGGCCTACCGGCGGACCGGGGACAACACCGCGTCCGTTGCCGAAGGTCTGGCCAAGACGGCCGGTGTCATCACCGGGGCCGCGCTGATCATGGTGTCCGTCTTCGCCGCATTCGCCCTGGCCGACATCATCACGATCAAGAGCATCGGGGTCGGGATGGCCATCGCGGTCGCGGTCGATGCGACGATCATCCGGATCCTCCTGGTCCCGGCCACGATGCGCGTGCTGGGCCGCTGGAACTGGTGGGCGCCCGGGTTCCTCGCCCGGTTCGTCGATCGGCTCGGGTTCAGTCACGTCGAGGATGACGGCGATGAGAGCCCGACCTCCGCGCTGTCGACATCGTGATGCGACTGCTCCTTGACGCCGCCGTGCGACCCGACACGGTCGACCGCCTTCGAGCACTGTCCCCCGACCTCGACGTCGTGGACATGCGCGGAGACAACGCCTTCGACGTGCGCACGCTGGTGGACGACAAGGTCGAGATCATCGTCGGCTACCGCGTGCCGACCGATCTCGCCGGCGTACCGTCCCTGCGCTGGCTGCAGACTGCGTCGGCCGGGGTGAATCACCTGGCGGCCGACCCGCCCTGGGACAACGGCGTGATCGTGACCAACGCCCGTGGCGTCTATGCCATCCCGATCGGTGAGTACGTGAGCGGGATGGTCCTGCGGGTCCATCAACCGAGAGCGATCTGGGACGCCGATCAGGCCGCTCATCGCTGGCCACCGGACGAGCCAAACCTCATCTCGATCGTCCGCGGTCAGACGGCGGTGATCGCCGGGTATGGCTCGATCGGGCGGGAGGTCGCGCGTCAATTGGCTGCGCTCGGGATGCGGATCGTCGCCGTCAAGTCGCGGCCGGAGGTCCGTTCGGATGCGTCGTTCCGGGTTCCCGGGACCGGGGACCCTGATGGCTCCATCCCGGAGCGGATCGTCGGTGACGAGGCCCTGGCCGAGGTCGCCGCGGAGGCCCACGTCCTGGTCATCACGATGCCCTTGACGCCGGCGTCGCGCGGGATCGTCGGTCGCGACGTCATCGACGCACTCCCCGGCGATGCCTGGCTCATCAATGTCTCCCGTGGCGCGCTCGTCGACGAGCCGGTCCTGCTCGATGCGGTGCGGGCGGGACGTCTGGCCGGCGCCGTTCTCGATGTGTTCGGCACGGAGCCGCTACCGCCCGACAGCCCCTGGTGGGACGCACCGAACGTCATCGTCACACCACATGCCTCGGGTCATACGCTGCAGTTCTTCGACGAGCTGTTGATCGAGAACGTCCGCCGCTATCGTGCCGCCGAGCCATTGCTCAACATGGTGGATCCCGGGCGCGGATACTAGGATCCCTGGCGGAGGAGAGATCGACATGGACGAACGACCAGAACCAGTGACCCGCCTCGGGCCCGACAGCGGCGGCCGCCCGCCAGGCGATCCCGGCGTCCGCTTCTACCATTGGGAGTGGGGACCGGATGACGCGCGCCGGCCCGGACTGCCCTGGATCGGGATCTTCCTGCTGGTCTTCGGCGGGCTCCTGCTCATCCAGCAGCTGTTCCCGGACTTCGAGGCGCTCGGATCCGTCCTGACCCTCGCGGTCGGTCTTGCCTTCCTCATCAAGTGGGCGGTCGACCGTGGGACCGGGTCGCTCTATGCGGGTGCGATCATCACGGCCCTCGCGGTCCCGGGGCTGCTCAATTCGGCCGGGGTCGAGGCTGACGGGCTCAGCACGTTCTGCTTCGGGATCGCCTTCCTGTTCATCGCCACCGTGCGCGCCGCGTCCGGCGGTGGGATCGGCTGGCAGCTGTGGTTCGGTGGGTTCCTCGCGCTCATCGGCGGCGTCAATATCGCCAACGCGTCACTCGGCGGCCTGATCCTGCCGATCATCCTGCTGGGGTTGGGCGCGGCGCTCCTGATCCAGGGGTTGAGCCGGAGGCAGTGACGTCGAGACCGGCGACGACCGCCTCGATGGACGCCGCCAGGACCTCGACGATGCGATCCAGCTCCGGGTCGGTGACGATGAACGGCGGGCCGAGCAGGATCGTGTCGCCGTCGACCCCGTTCGCATTCCCCGTCCCGGAGTAGAGCAGGACTCCACGCTGACGCGCCTCCCGGACGACCGCTTCCGCGACGCGTGCCGCACGCGGGAACGGGGCCCGAGACGGCCGATCGGCGACCAGCTCCAGCCCGACCATCAGCCCGCGCCCGCGGACTTCGCCGACGGCCGGGTGGGCACCGAGCGTATCGATGACAAGGTCCTTCAGCCGAGATCCCTTCGTCGCGCTGGCCTCCACGAGCGACTCGTCCTGGAGGATCCGCAGGACCTCCCGGGCGACCGCCGCGCCGACCGGCGAGTGCGAGTAGGTGAACCCATGGACGAACGGCGGTCTGCTCGTCAACGCGTCGTGGATCGCGTCCGACGCGGCCGCGAACCCGAATGGCCAGTAGCCGGACGTGGCGCCCTTGGCCGCCACCAGGATGTCGGCCTTGACGGCCCAGTGATCGAGCGCGAACCAGCGGCCGGTCCTCCCGAACCCGGTCATCACCTCATCGGCGACGAGGAGGACGCCATGCTGACGACAGACATCGGCGATCGCCCGCCAGTAGCCATCGGGCGGGACGGCCGCGGCCAGCGTCGCCCCGACGATCGGTTCCGCCACGAAGGCCGCCACGGTGCGCGGACCGGCTGATGAGAACGCCCGATCCAGCTCGGCGGCCGCGTCCTCGGCGCTCCCGAGCGCGTTCGCTCCTGGATCGTCCGCTCGATAGGGATAGGCCGCGGAGACGTGCCGGAAACGGCCGAGCCAGCCTTCATAGGGTCGGCGCAGCGGCTTGCGTCCGGACAGGTCCAGCGCACCAAGCGTATTGCCGTGGTAACTCCCCCATCGGGCGAACACGATCTGACGATCCGATTCGCCCCGGGCGAGATGGTAGGCGCGGGCAAGCTTCAGGGCCGTCTCGATCGCCTCCGAGCCGCCCGACACCGGGTAGATCGCCGGGCCATCGACGGGCAGGAGTGGCGCGATCTCGCGGGCATAGGCTTCGAGCGGTTCACTCGTGAAGGCGCTGCCATGGGCATACGCCAGCCGTTCGGCCTGCCCGGCCATCACCTCGGCGATCGACCGCCGTCCGTGACCGACGTTGACCACGATCGCTCCGCCGGCGGCGTCGAGGTATTCGCGTCCGGCGGCATCGACGATGGTCGAGCCGTGCGCTTCGACGGCGACCGGCGGATCGGCCATCGACGCCCGAAGAAAGACACGGCCGACGTTCACGACCGCATCGTAACGGACGAGACCCCCGGCCCGGGGAAGGGGCCGGGTCGGGGGCCCGAGATGGTCGGGTCTCGGCTCAGACCCGACCCTTCGGCACCGTGTGCCAGTACGTCTTGTTGAAGACGATCTTCCCGAGGTGCCAGAGTTGGTTCGGCTTCGGCGGCTTGGGCGGGTGGTCGTAGTCGAACTGGAGCAGAGTCCCTTTCCCGTCCCCGATCTCGAAGAAGCACATCACCTTGCCCTGGTAGTCGGCGTGCTTCCCTTCGGGTGCCTGGCCCAGGATGGCGGCCGAGACGCGCTCGGCGACCACCGGCGCTTCGAAATGCGCCGTGGACCCCGCCTTCGACAGCGGCAGGTCGGTCGCATCACCGAGGGCGTAGACGTTCTTTCGATCGCCGACGAGCAGGGTGTGGCGGTCGGTCGGGAGCCAGCCGCCGGGAGCCGGGGCCATCCCCGAGTCCATGAGGAACTGCTGGCCTTTGTGCGGCGGCACGAGGATCAGGAGGTCATACGGCAGCTCCTCGCCCTCGAGGCTCATGACGACCTTCCGTTCGGGGTCGATGGCCTCGACGTTGAAGAATGTGTGGAGCTCGATCCCCTTCTGCTCCAGGATCGGGGTCGCCATCTCGGACACGGATTCGATCGTGAACGCGCGACCGATCGGCGAGCAGTAGTCCATCGTGGTCCGCTCACGCAAGCCGCGGCCCCGAAGCTCCGCTTCGATCAGGAAGGAGACTTCGAGCGGCGCCGGTGGGCACTTGTACGGCATCCCGGCGATGCCGACGACGATCCGGCCGCCATCGAACGTGTCGAGGGCCGTCCGCAGCTTCGCCGCGGCCTCGGCCGTGTAGAAGTGGTGGGCCTCGGTATCGAAATGTTCGATCGCCTCAGGCACGATGCGCGAGCCGGTTGCCAGGACGAGCTGGTCATAGCCGAGTTCCAGGCCATCGGTCAACGCCACGACCTGGCGGGCCTCATCGACGTTGGCCACCTGGCCCACGACGAGCCGCACACGCTTGTCGAGCAGGGATCGCTCCGGACGTTTGAGGTTCTTCGCCTGCTCGCCGCCCATCGCGATGTACATGAAGCCGGGCTGGTAGACATGCTGTCCGGTCGCGTCGACGACCATGATCTCGACATCGCCGCGGTCGACCTGAGCTCGGAGCTTCTTGATCAGCAGATTGGCGGTGAGGGTGCCCCCCACACCCCCACCCAGGATGAGGATCCGTCGCATCGGCGCCCTACCGGAGCTTCTCGACCACGATCTCGTCGTAGCCATCTCGGGCTTCGAGTGAGACGAGCCGGTGTCCGGCTTTCTCGACCCACTTCGGGATGTCCGTCTTGGATCCCTTGTCCGACGAGTAGACGGCGATCACGTCGCCGACCTGCGCCTCGCGGATGGTGCGGATGAGTTCCATCAACGGCCCGGGGCAATAGCTCCCGCGTGCGTCGACGACCCGCGTGATGGTGACAGCCGTGTCGGTCATAGCGGTCGTTCCCTTCCTTCGGTCGTGTCGTGTCGTGTCTAGATGAACAGCGGGGTGGAGTTCTCGGTCATCAGGCCGATGACGGTCGCGGCACCAGCCGGCTCAGCCATGCCCTCGATCATGTCCTCCGGCTTGAGGCCGAACATGTCCATGGTCATCTGGCACGGGATGAACTCGACGCCCATCGCCTGAGCGGCCTCGAGCAGCTCCTTCGGGCTGGCGACGCCGTACTGCTTGGCCAGGCGGCCCATCATCCAGGGACCCATCCCGAAGAAGTTCATCTTCGAGAGCTTCCGATGGCTGATCCCGGGTCGTTGCATCGCGGACATCATCCGCTGCATCCAGTTCTCGCCGGTGATCCGCCTGGAGTCCTTGACGAACACCTGGAGGCCCCAGAACGTCACGAAGACGCGGGTCTTGACGCCCATCGCGGCGCTCGTCGAGGCGAGGATCATCGTGGCCCAGACCTTCTCGAGGTCGCCGCTGTAATCGATGATCAGCAGGTCGCGGGTCTTGACCTCACCGTCCATCGCGGGAAGCGGATCCGGCTGGCCGTCGAGTTCGGGCTGGCCGTCGGCGGCGGCGATGGCGTCGGCGAGGGGATCGAATGGTGCGAGGGTCTCGGTGGTCATGACGGCCTCACTTCCGGCGGATGACGAAGCGGAAGACGCCGCCGTCGCTCGTCTGCTCGACGATCGTGTTCTCGGTCGAGCGGCACCAGGCCGCGACGTCCTTGACCGATCCGGCATCCGTGGCCAGCAGCTCGACGAGAGCGCCGGACGGCAGTGGCTTCACGGCCTGCGCCGTCTTGACGATCGGCATCGGGCACGACAGCCCGCGTGCGTCGACGGTCTGGCTGATCTCCATGGTCGGCATCGAAGACTCCTTCCGTTATCGGTTCAGTGGCGGTTGGCGTGGGTGGATCAGATGAAGACGACCTGGCCCTCGCCCGCCTCGAGGTAGAAGGCGGTCACGCCTTCCACACCGTCGACCAGGGGGTCGAGATCGGTGGGTTCGAGTTCGAGCAGGTCCATGGACAGCGAGCAGGCCTGGATGTCGACGCCGCCGAGGTCCTTGGCCTGGCGGAACGTGTCGGCCCAGCTGGCCTGTCCGGCCCGCGCCAGTGCGTCGACGGCGGCACGACCGGCTTCTCCGGCCTCCGGCGCAAGCCCGTGGTCGCCGGCGATCCGGTCAGCCCGGAACGCGTCGAGCGCCCAGTACTGGAGGAAGACGTGGACCGGCTTGCCGAGCGCCGCAGCGCCCGCCGTCAGGACCGCGGCCGCCTGCAGCTTGTCGTCGGTCCCGGAGAACAGGACCAGGTTCATGGATTCGTCCATCGGTACACCTCGTGCGTGACTGAAGCATCGACGGGCGGGCCGCACCGCCATCAGTGCCGCAGGTCACGGCGGCGGGGTCCGTTGGGCCCGCGGCCGTCGGGACCCGACGATCGGGTCGCGCCCGATCGTCGAGGGGCCGCGCGACACCGTCCTAGCGGACGAATGGCCCTGTTCGCCGGTGGCCGGCACGGCCGATGCTGGCGATACGCGAGCGGGACTCGGGCGGCCGGCGTGGTCGACCCCGAGCGGCTCGGCCTACTGGGATCGAGGTGGAGACATGACCGCTCAAACCGCCGCCGCAGACGGTGAGGCACGGTTCGCGGCGCTGGAACATCACGATCTGTCACTCGGGCTGGCCCATATCGCCGAGACCATCGAGCAATCGCCCGACCTGACCTCGGATCAGCTGTGGCATCGGCTGCACACCGCCCTCGGCTGGCTCCAGCGAGAACTCAGGCCCCACATGGCCTGGGAGGACACCTGGCTGTACCCCCAACTGGACGAACTGGCCGGGACGACCTGGGCAACGAGGTCGAGCCGCTGTGAGCATCGCCAGATCGACGCGCTCATCGCGGCCCTGGAGGCCGATTCGGTCCGCTGGCTCGGGCACGTGACGCCACGGACGAACGTCGAGGTCATCGCCCACCTCAGCGCGACCCGGGCGGTCATCGCCGCCCATCTCGAGCGGGAGGAGCGACTGCTCATGCCTTTGCTCGACGGGACGGCCGCAGACCATTGATGGCGGCGAGCAAGGCGCCGACGCTCCACGATCCGATCGATCCAGCGGTCGCCGCCAGTCGTCTCGCGGACTGGGGGTTCGTCGCCCACGCCGATCTGCCCGACGGCCACGGTGACGCGTACCTGCTCATCGGTCTCCGCGACGCCCCGACCCTTCGGCATTTCGACCCGGAATCCGCCTACGTCTGGGTGAGCAGCGGGTCGCACGGCGCCCGCCTCGAGATCACCCGGCAGACCCGGCCCCTCGACACGACCTATTCCTGGGGCACCGTCGTCATCGTCGATCGTCTGGGGGTCGCCAATGAGTACGTGACTTTCGGTGGCCATTTGACCGTGACCCGGTTCGACGACCTGACCGTGGTCATCCTCGTCTCGCCGGCGCCGATCCTCCGACGCGGCGGCCACTCACAAGGTTGGGACGAGGCGGCACTCGACCTGGCCGCCTTCTTCGGGCGGTTGATGATCGCCGTGGACTACGTCGCGGGCTTCGAGGCACGGTTCGCCTCGGCCGAACCGGTCGCCCGCTACGCCGCCTTCATCGCCGACGCGATGGGTCGGTTCCGTGCGTCCACGGCTTTGCGGGGGGAACATCCAGCGCTGTGGACCCTGTTGCGTGGCGAGCAGGAGCGATTGATGGCCGAGCGTCGGGATACCTGGGAGCAGGGCGTCCAGCTCCTGGCGGCCGCCGGGGTGGGCCGGGCCGCCGGTTCCGCAGGGACCGGTCTCGCGTCCTAGATCGTCCGGTTGGCGACGACGAGCTCTCGCGCCGTCCATTCCCGGAGCGCTGCCGACTGGCGCTCGTCGAGTCGCTCGCACGCCCAGTCCCAATGGATCGCGACGACGTCGCCCGGCTCGATGTCGGCGACGAAGCCGAGTCCGTCGTCCCAGCCGCGGATCGTTTCGGGCCGCGGTTGACCGAGCCGCAGCTTGCCGGCCGACCACTCGAGCGGGACGGCGTCGACGATGAGGTTCGGGCCGAGACGATCGCGGACGGTCCCCCATCGGATCCGGCAGGAATCGATGGTCCGGAGGGCGTCGCCCGTGACCTCCCCCCGAAGGAAGCCGACGACCGGGAAGACGTCGAGGACGTGGAACGCATGGACCGGATGGGCGCCCTCCGGTGCCTTGGTCGCGAGCCACCGCCAGGCCGTGCTTCGGGCGCGCGGCCGGAAGCGTTCCTCGACCGACCGGCCGAACGCTGCCGTTGGGACCGCCCGAAGCAGGTCATTTCCCAGCCAGTAGGCCTCCACCACCCGGCCATCGAGCGGGTCCGGGATGCCATTGGACCGGGCGATCAGCTCGAGGTACGGGTAGGCGCCTTCGAACCCCCTGGCCAGGTCGCGGATGCGCCGGAGATCGCCGCCTTCGGCAGCCTCCCCGAGCAATTCACCGGCGGCATCGGGACCGCAGTAGCCCAACCGGTTCGGTCCGTACGCATACCGGGCGAAGCGGACCGGGCCGGGGACGGGCCCGACCGTGAGGGTCATCCGGCGACGACCCGTTCCCGCCTGGCGGGCCGGAAGGACACGATCGCGATGACACCCACCGCCATGGCGATGGCGAGCTGTCCGACAAGCACGGGCGGCGCCGGCAGCACACCGTTCACGACACCCTGGAGGACGGCCGTGATCGGCGCCCCCAGGACGAGGATGCTCGCGACCACGGATGCCTCGACTCGTCGGAGGGCAGCCAGCCACGTGCCGACATAGGCGGCGAGCATGACGCCGGTACCGATGGCCCAGGCCCACTGTGTGGCGGTCAGTCCAGCGACGACGGTGAGACGACCGGTCACGGCGAGATAGCCGACGAGGACGACGAACCCGATCCCGAGCCGAGCCGCGCCCATGACCGGCGAGGGCACATCGCGGAGGAGCAGCCGGCGGGCGAGGATGACTTCCACCGCCCACAGCAGGGTGGCGGCGAGGATCAACGTCTCACCCGTGCCCCAGACCATGCCCGTCGGCGGAGTCGCCAGGGCCTGGCCGACCAGAAGCACGCCGAGGGCCGCGATCGGGAACCAGCCGAGCCGCTCGCCGAGGAACGGCACGGCGAGCATGACGACCCACAGGAACAGCGTCTTGTGGATGAATGCCGCCGACGGGGCGCTGGCGAGGGCCAGCCCGCTGAAGAACAGGAGGAACGGGACACTCCCGCCGATGACGCCGATGACGGTCAGGCCCGTCCAGGCGCGTCGATCGAGCGCGCGCACCTCGGACATCCGGACCACGGACGCGGCGACACCCAGCAGGATGAGCGCGGCAAACCCGTTCTTGAGCGTCGTGTAGACCGCGGCATCGGGGAGCTGCTTCACCGCGTACCCATTCAGGAACACCGACACGCCGCTGATGAACGCCACGACGACGGCCAGGGCGACACCCCAACGGGCGGTCATCGGGATGCGCGGTCGGCCAGGTTTGGCCGCGAGTTCGTCAGTCACGTTGTTCCTCCCGGCCCGGATCGACGGGCCGCTTCCAATTCGTCGTGGATGAAGGCCGCCTCATCGGGCGGCAGGCGCTCGATGACGGTGCCGGCGGATACGAAGACCCATTCGCCCACCCGCAGATCGGGTGCCAGGAGCGTGTTCGCGCGACGCCGCCGGCCATCCGTCTCGATCGTCGCGCCAGTCGGATCGATCGCAACGACGAGACCCGGGAATCCGAGGCACACGGCGTCAGGCCCCCACTCCGGCCAGCTCCTGGAGCGTGTGCCAGTTGGCGAGTCGGTCGGCCTGCGTCGCCTGGATCTCCGGCGTCGGGGTGCCGTCCGTCGCGAAATGGGGCGCGAACCGCCCCTCGGTCCGGGCGAACGTCAGGAAGTCGATCGCCGTCCCGTCGGGCGCACTCGCCCAGTCCGATCGCAACCCCGGGTTGCCCTGGAGCGATAGTCGCTCGGCGATGGTGGAGCCCCGCCGGGGGTCGTAGATGAACAGCGGGAACGCCCGTGATTCGACGGCCAGCCTGGACTGCCGCGACGAGGCGTCATCGGCGATCCCATGCTCGGGTTGGCACGGCGTGTAGGCGATGACGACGGCCGGGCCAGGATACGAATTGGCCTCCATGATCGTCCGCAGGAAATGGTTCAGGTGGGCCGGCGTCGACTGGGCGACATACACCTCGCCATGGGCCATCAGGACCCGGCCGAGCTCTTTGCGCGGCTCGTCTCGACCATGGATGGCATCGCCGAACGCCGACAACTTGGTGACCTGCGCGCCGTATGACGCGGACGAAGCCTGTCCGCCGGTGTTCGAGTAGACCTGGGTATCGAGCACGAGGACGTTGATGTCCGCCCTGGACGCGACCATCCGCGACAGCGCGCCGAACCCGATGTCGAACATCGCCCCATCGCCGCCGATCACCCACAGCCGACGGTCGGCATGTCCCGCCTGGTCCCAGCGGGCGCGGATCCCCATCGCGACGGTGGGCGCGTTCTCGAACAGCGAGTTGGTCCAGGGCACGAGGTACGGATTGAACGGGTAGGTGCTGCCATACACCGTGTTGCAGCCGGTGGCCGCGACGATGCCCATCGATGCCGGACCGTGGACCTGCCTCGTCGCGGCGACCATCTGGCGGATCGCGGTCGCCTCCCCACACCCGGCACACGAGCCGGCTCCACCGAGATAGCCGATGGCATCCTGGCCGAGGAGCAGATCCGCCAGCGCCTTGTCGTTGCGATAGACCTCGGGAGTCGGTGGCAGCGTCCGGAAGAAGCGCATGTCCCGGGTGAACCGCTCGAGGGTGCCCTCGCCACTCGGTTCCTCCGCGACCTTGTCGATCATGATCAGGGCGTCGTGACCGAGCGCCGCACAGACTTCGACGCACTCGGCACAGCCCTTGCAGTGGATGGGATCGACGAAGATCCCGAAGGCCCCACGATCGAGGCTCCGCCGGGCCGGGACGTCGCCGTACTTGCTGGTCGAGGCGAAATGGGCTCGACCGGTCGCGATCGCGATCTCGGGGTCGGGTTCCTCCGCGGCGAAGGCCTCGAGCAGCGGGTCGAGCTCGGGTTCGGGCACCACTCGAGCGAGGATCGCCGTATCCGGGCAGGCTGCCACGCAGGCCATGCAGCCGACGCACTTGTCGAGCAGGAACTCCGGGATCCGCGGGGCGAGGCGACTGAAGTCGCGCGTCGCAGCGGTCCCCGGCGGGATGATGGAGCGGGCCAGACCAGCATCGGCCGGCAGTTCCAGGTCCGCGACGCCGCGACGATAGGCCGGGACGATGGATCGGCCGAATCCCTCCACATAGGCGTGCATGTCCAGAACGGGCAGGGCGGCACCCAGGCGGCTCTCGTGGAGCTCTTTCGGCTCCCCGACATCCTTGACCAGCGGCGCGCTATCGGGCATCGGGCCCTCCGTGCCGCGCATCGCGTGCGACCTTGGCCATATCGTGGACAAGGTCGGTGGTCGACAGGATCCCGATCGGGAGCGTCTCGTCGTCGTCCGCGACCACGACGAGCCGATGGATGTGATGACGTTCCATGCGAGCGGCGGCCACGGACAGCGGGGTGGATCGCCGGACGGTGATCGGCGGCGTCGTCATCAGGTGGCGGACCGCCAGGCCCGGCCAGTTGGCCCACAGGTACTCGGTCGAGCGCGCCCGGACGAGGTCCGCCTGGCTGAGGACGCCAACGAGCGCCCCGGCCGAATCGACGACCGGCAGGCCGCTGATACGGTGGCGGTCCATCATTTCTGCGGCCTGGTCGAGCGGGGCATTGGCTCGAACGACCACGAGGTCCAGGATCATGACGTCGGCGACGGTCGTCGCCCGGGAAGTGGTAGTCATCGGACGGCTCCTTCCGGTTCGGTTGCGGCGGCGGCATCGGCCGTCGTGGTGGTGTCGACCGTGGGGGTGACATCCACCGGAGTGGCGGCAGTCGACCCATGGATCGCCGCGGTGACATCGATGAGCCCGTCGTAGGCGGCTGAGATGACCGCAAGGTTGGCGTCCACGACGGTGCCGCCGCGCTTGCCGAAGAACCGTCCGAGGCGATCCCGCACCGCCGCCAGGAGCGTTTCGCGGTCCATCCCGGCACGTTCGGCGAAGGGGGCGACCCGCAGGAACACCCCAACCAGGGCCACGCCCTGCATCCGGATCAGGAGGTCGGGTGTCGGGGCATGTGCGGCGGCAAGGGCAGCGGTGTCGAGAGCGGTCACTCGGATCCGCCGGGCGATCACTTCGGCCCGGGCGGCGGCCGGGATCGATCCCCAGATCGCTTCCGGGTCCGCGGCCGGTGACTGCAGGAAGATGGTCCCGCCGTCGGACAGCCCGGCCAACGGATCGCCGAGGGCGAAGGCGGCGACGTCGTGCAAGGGCACGAATTCGACCTGGTCGAGCTCGGAATGCAGCCGGATCGGGGCGTCCGCGACGGTCAGGTAGTAGGTGGTGGGCAGACCCTTCTTCTCGGATCCGTAGCGCGGATAGGCCTGGACGTACTTGTCGAACACCTCACCGGCCAGGGTGGCCACGAGCTTGTTGGTCGTGACCGAGCCGAAACCGCCGATCGAATGGCCCCGAAGCGACCACGAGCCGGCCGGTCGGAGATCCGCGGGGACACGCTCGAGCGCGAGCGGATGATGGATGCCCAGGACGGCGTGCCGCATCTGCGGTTCGCCGTGGACGGCCAGGTGGTCGAAGGCGGCCACCAGATCGCCCGGGCCGACGTCCCGCGAGCCCAGGCCGGCCGAGAAGGAGAGCACCCGCGGGACCATGACCCCCTCGGCCGCGGCGTCGTACAGGGCCGAGCGGATCTCGCGGGTCAGTGGGTTGGCGGCCGCCAACGGGTCATCCGTCCGCTCGACGACCCCGACTGCCCGCGCCCGCCGGAGGACGACGGCAAGTTCGTCGACCGGGAAGGGCCGGAAGCTGGTGACCGCGACGCAGCCGACCGGGCGGCCCTGGTCGCGGAGATGATCGACGACCGCGATCGAGGTGTCGGCCATCGTTCCCATCGAAACGAGGATCTCGGTCGCGTCGGTGCACCGGTACGCGTCGACGAGCCCGACCCGACGACCCGTCAGCTGGGTCCATTCGGCCATCGCCTCGGTCAGCACAGACGGGATCCGATCCGTGTAGGCGCGCTGTCCGATCCGCCCCTTCATGTAGCTGTCCTGGTTCTGGACGACACCGGTCATCAGCGCCTCGGCCGGATCGAACAGGTCGCGGATCCGGTCAGCGGGGTCGCCCACGAATTCCCGCAGCAGCTCATCCTCGGGCAACCGGACGTTCTCGAGGGTGTGGGTCGTCAGGAAGCCGTCCTGGGCGACCATGAACGGCGTGTCCGTTGCCTCGGCGACCCGTCGAGCGATGGCGGTGAGGTCGGCCGCCTCCTGTGGGTTCCGGGCGAACAGGATGCCCCAGCCCGTGTCCGCGACCGCCATGACGTCGTCGTGCCCAGCATGGATGTTGAGTGCCTGGCTGGTCAGCGCGCGGGCACCGACATGGAAGACCGCCGGCAAGCGCTTGCCGCTGATGACGTACAGGACCTCCTTCATCAGGACCAGCCCCTGCCCCGCGGTGAAGTTGGTCACCCGGCCGCCGGCCAGGGCGGCACCTTCGGCCGCCGATGCCGAGGAATGCTCGGACTCGGGCTCGACGAACCGGAGCGGCGTCCCCCACAGGTTCGTCCGGCCGGAAGCGACCGCCTCCTGGAACAGGGCGGCCATCGTGGTGGACGGGGTGATCGGATAGACGCAGGCCACTTCGGCGATGCGCGTCTCGACGTGGGCGATCGCCTCCGAGCCATCGACGATGGCAGGCAGACCCGGGTATCGGGGCGCGGGCTGCTCGATCATCATGGCTCCAGCGTGGGGCTCGGGGGTGCCATCGGGCAGGGGCAAGGCGACCAAAGGCGCGGGCCGTTCGGCATAGGCCGACCGAGTCGGGCCCGGCTCGTCCGGCGGTCCGATCGCGGTCACTCCGGCTGCGTCGACGAGGGCAGCCTCGATGGCGGCGCGATAGGCCGGCAATCCGGCACGGACCGAGCGACCCAGACCTCGACCGAACCCGAACGAACGCCCGCCGATCGCGACGAACGTCCCATCGACCGGACCGCGCATGACGGCGGCGATGGCGACAAGCTGGCCGATCGGCAGCACATGTGACGATCGCGGGACGGGCCCGAACGCCGCGTCACGGTCCGGGAGATCCTCGAGCGGGATCGTCGCGATCGTGCCAGGGGCCAGACCAAGAGCGGCGTCCACGATGACGCAGGCCATCCCGTCCGGCAGGTCGAGCAAGTCCTCGAGCTGGAGGCCCTCGCAGCGTCGCACCTCGAGAACGGCCAGCAGGTCCGCCGGAAGGTCGCCAAGCAGGCCCGCGACGGCCGCAAGGGCAGCGCCGTCGTCGCCGCGCTCGCCGTTGCCGCAGACCAGCAACCGGACCCGCCGCGGGCCGTTCACGTCTGTCGGTCCACGCGCAGATCGAGGAAGTGCGTCGCGCACGAGATGCACGGGTCGTAGCTGCGGATGAGCTGCTCGAAGCGATGGATCGCCTGGTCATGCGGCAGATCCAGGACGGACGGTGCGAAGTCGGTCAGGTCCGCCTCGATGGCGGCCTGGTTCTGGCTCGTCGGGGGGACGATCCTGGCGGTGGCCACCCGTCCCTGCTCGTCGAGTTCGTAGCGATGGAACAGGAGCCCGCGCGGCGCTTCGGTCGCCCATGCCGCGACACCTGGCCCCGGGGTCCACGGAGCGGCCGGCCGCTCCGGCGGGCGGTAGTCGGCGATCAGGTCGAGCGCTTCGGCCGTCGCGTGAACGAGCTCGATCGCCCGCGCGACGATGCTTCGGAACGGGTTTCGCCGGATCTCTTCGGCGAGACCGGAATGGGCAAGGGCCTCGGCCGCCAGTGGATGGAGACGGTCGGCGGCCAGGGTGATCCGGGCCGACGGGCCCAGGAGGTACACCTCACCGGCGTGGGTCCGGGCCTGGAGCGCGTTCGACCAGCCGACCTGGTCCTCCTCGAAGGCGGTCTCCCAGTCGGTCGGCGCGATGTCGAGGCCATCCGTGGACACGATCCGGCCCTCGTTCATCGGGTAATCGGTCGGATGACGGAGCGACACGAGACGCGGATCCCGAACGAACTCGGGTGGCGTCAGCGTCGTGACCACCGCAACCGTCTCCAGGGCGATATCGAGCGCAGCCGTCAATTCCGGACGGAGCGCGGTCAAGGCGGACCTGGTCGGCACGTGGTAGAAACCGCCGACCCGGACGCTCACTGGGTGGATCGGCCGACCTCCGACGAGGGCGACGAGGTGGTTCCCGGCCTTCTTGAGCGCCAGCGCTCGCTCCACCAGGACCCGGTGGTCGCGGGCCAGTTCGATCGCGCTGGCGTAGCCCATGAAATCCGGGGCGTGGAGGAAATACACGTGGAGGGCATGACTCTCGATCCACTCGCCGCAATAGAGCAGGCGGCGGAGCGCCCGGACCGCTGGATCGATGGCGATCCCGGCGGCGTCCTCGAAGGCATGGACCGCACTCATCTGGTAGGCCACTGGGCAGATGCCACAGATCCGAGCGACGATGTCGAGCACTTCGTCGGGGGTCCGGCCGCGGACCAGACGTTCGAAGTAGCGAGGCGCCTCGAAGATCCCCAGCCGCGCTTCGATGACGTCGCCGTCGCGGACGACAAGGCTCAGCGATCCCTCGCCTTCGACCCGGGTCAGACCCTCCACCTCGAAACGCTGGGTCCGGCTGCGTCGGCGGGTCGTGGTCTCGGTCATCGGATATCTCCTCCGGTCGGCTTGGCCGGGTCGGGCGGGGCGGCCGGGGTCGCGCCGGGTGGGCCGCCGTGGCGGTCGATGACCGAGCGGAATGGTTCCGCCCAGGCCGTGAAACCGGCGAACTTCGCGCTCGCCGTCGACTCATCGAACCCGGCGGCGTTGGCGACCAGGCTCGTGACGTTGGCGTTTCCGCGTGGCCCGAAGCAGCCGTAGCAGCCGCGCCCGAAGGTGGGGCACAGGGCGCCACAACCCGTTCGCGTCACCGGGCCGAGACAGGCGACGCCGTCGGCGACGACGACACACGTCGCGCCCCGCCGCTTGCACTCCGCACAGACCGATTCGTCCGGCAGTTGTGGCCGGCGGCCGACCACGAGAGCCGTCAACAGTTCCAGGAGCTGGCCCGGATCGATCGGGCAGCCACGCAGCTCAGCGTCGACCACGACATGATCGGCGACGGGCGTTGCGGTCGCGAGCGATGGCACGAGTTCGGGTCGCGGGTAGACCGCAGCGGCCCATGGCCCATGCTCCGACCAGTTGCGGATCGCCTGGATCCCGCCAGCGGTCGCACAGGCGCCGATGGTCACGAGGGTCGTCGTCTCGCGGCGGAGCCGGAGCAATTCCTCGAGTTGCTCCTCGCTGCTGATGGAACCCTCGACGAGGAGGACGTCGAACGGACCGGCAGACCGCCGCGAGGTCGCCTCCGGGAACTCGACGATATCGAACCGTTCGGCGATGAGCAGCAGCTCGTCTTCGAGATCGAGCAGGGTCAGCTGACACCCGTCGCACGAAGCGAACTTGACGACGCCGACACGCGGCCGGTGTGGAGCGGAGCGACGAGTGGCGGACGGCATCACAGACCCTCGGTGGAGAAGGCAGATCCGAGCTCGGCCAGGTCGAAGACGGGGCCGTCCTCGCACACGAACGACCGGCCGAGCTGGCAATGCCCGCACAGTCCGACGCCGCAACTCATGTTCCGTTCGAGCGTGACCCACGTTCGGTCCGGGGTCAGGCCGTGGTCGAACAGGGCATCGGCCGTGGCCTGCATCATCCGTTCCGGGCCGCAGATGAAGGCGAGGGCGTTGCTCCCGTCCCATGTCGCCCGATCGAACAGCTGGGTCACGATCCCGACCCGCCCGAGCCAGTCCGGCCCGGCCCGATCGACCGTCTCCCTGAAGTCGATGTCGGTCCCGGTCGCGATGCGGTCGACCTCGTCCACGTACAGCCGGTCGGCCGGCGTTCGCGTCCCGAGGTAGAGCCGCACCCAGCCGAGCGACTCGCGGTTCGCGAGGCAGGCGTCGATCAATGGCCGCAGCGGCGCCAGGCCGATCCCGCCCGCGACGATGACGATGTCGCGTCCCGAGATCCGTTCGACCGGCCAGCCGCGTCCGAGCGGCCCACGCAACCCCAGCGTCGCTCCCCGTTCCAGTTCGGTCAGGGCGCGGGTGGCGGGTCCGGCCGCCCGGATCGTGAGGTCCAGGCCGTCGCGCCGGAACCGGGACACGGAGATCGGTGCGGCCGAGAATGCCGGCAGGGTGGCCATGACGAACTGACCCGGTTTGCCGGCGAGCAGGCGCCGATCCGTCGTGCGCAGATGGAGGGTCACCGTATCGGTCGTCTCGCGGGTCGACCCTTCGACATGGACCGTGACGAACCCCGCGGGCGCCGGGGTCCGCGACATCCGGGGGACGATGGCAGCCGGAGGGGACGGAACGACGGGCGGCTCGATCGCGATGGTCCCGGTCATGCCTGCATCGACCCCAAGCTGCGGCATCGGGACCGGCCCGACCCCGGCGATCACGCTCAGCTCCTCCCGCACATCGATCCCGACCGGACACCACGCGATGCAGCGGCCGCAGCCGACGCACCCGGTCGACCCGAACTGGTCCCACCAGGTCGAGAACTTGTGGGTGAGCCATTGGCGGTAGCGATCCTTGGTATTCGGGCGGAACGAGCCACCGGCGACCTTGGCGAAGCCCTCGTTGAAGCAGGAGTCCCAGGTCCGCTCACCGGTCGACGTCGTTCCGTCGAGGTCGGACTTCTCGACCACGCTGGTGCAGAAGCAGGTCGGGCAGACGAGGGTGCAGTTCGTGCATGACAGGCAGCGCTCGGCGACGGCCGCCCAGCCGGGGTGCTCGGGCGCGGCCTGCAGCCGCTCGTGGACGTTGGTCATGTCCATCGGTGTGCCCATCGCCCGTCGCGCACCGGCGACGGCTGCCTCGGCGGCCTCTGTCGCGGAGCGATCGGCCGGAGCAAGATCGAGTGCCTCGACGAGCGTCCGGCCGGCGGGCGACCCGATCCGGACGACGAACCCGCCGTCGAGCTCGGTCAGCGCGACGTCATAGCCATCGGTCACCTCTGGACCCGTCCCCATCGAGGTGCAGAAGCAGGTCGCCGTGGGGGTGGCACACTCGACCGCGACGATGAACGCCGCCGATCGACGCGCCCGATAGTCGGCGTCGATGGCCTGGCCATCCAGGAAGACGTGATCCTGGATCCCGATCGCGGCCAGCTCGCAGGCGCGCACCCCGACGAACGCAAGGGGGGCGGGCTGGGGTTCGATCCCGCTGAACCGGACCCCGGCGGGCGTCTTCCGGCCGAGACGGATCGGTGCGCGGGGCGGGAAGATCCAGCGCTTCGGCGACATCGGGCCGACGGCGTGGTCGAACCGGCGCTCGTCCGCCCGGGTGGTCATCCGATACCGGCCGGGACCGGTCTCCGCGCCGCGCCCGGTCGGCAGATCGGCGGCGTGGACGATCTCGTCGAGGGCGATCACCCCATCGCGGACCGTCGGTCCGATCACGGTCCGGCCATCGGCCCGGAGCGCGTCGAGCAGGCGGCCGAATTGGTCGGTGGGCAACCAGCGCGCGATATCGTGGCCGGCGATCGGGTCGGTCGTCACCACGGCTCGTGTTCCACTCGGGCGAAGAGGTCCAGCAACTGCGTCCTGGTCGCCTCCAGGCGCCGGGCGACGGCATCGAGCACACGCCACGTCACCGCGGCGGCGAGGGCGGGATCGGCGTCCAGCTCCGAACGCAACGATGACCCGTCGAAGGCCACGACGGTAGTCGGTTCCAGGGCGACGACCGTGGAGGTGGCCCGATGCGGCGGGACCAGGGCTGACCAACCGACGATGTCGCCGGGTTCGATGGTCAGGGCAGTGACGGTGCTCCGGCCGGGAACGTTGAGCCGGACCGCCAGGCGCCCCTCGACGACCACGCCGAACGAGTCGACGGGTTGGCCCTCGTGGATGACGACCTCGCCCGTCGGGTACGACCCCAGGTGCGCCAACTCGGCCAGGCGGTCGCGAGCGGGTCCGGGGAGTCCGGCACCGAACCACCCAGAGGCAAGTGCAGAATCGAGCATCTCGCGCGTGAACATCCGACACCCCTCACTTCGCCCCTAACAGTGGGGTGGGGACTGTTCCTTGGGACCGGCCGTTCGGCCTGAAAGGCCCGGACCATTCGGTCCGGTGGGAGCACGCCGCCGTCGGCCCGCTCGCAGCCGGAGGCGGCCTACTTCGTGTAGACCCCGCCGGGATCGAGTTCGTCGCGGATGAGTCGGAGTTCGTCGGCGGACGGCGCGGCGGTCTCGGCCAGGTCATGAGCGATCGCGATATCCCAGCCGATCGTCTCGCGGACCTGCTCGACCGTCGCGCCCGGGTGGAGCGAATCGAGGCGCATCTCGCCGGTCTCGCCGAAGTGGTAGATGCCAAGGTCGGTGACGACAACGGTCGGGCCGCGCCCCAGCCAGCCGCCTTCGCGCCGGATCCGCTCCGCCTGTTCGGCACCACCAAGGTTGCCGGGCGACGTCCGAAAGTCGATCGTGTCGACGAAGCTCCGCTTGCTCTGGCGCATGATGACGAATACCTGGCGCGCGTTGATGGCGATCTCACAGGCGCCGCCGGAGCCGGGCAGACGGGTCTTCGGGTGGTCGTACGGTCCGATCACCGTGGTGTTGATGTTGCCGAACCGGTCGATCTGGGCGGCACCCAGGAAGCCGACATCGATCAGCCCGCGCTGGAGGTAGTAGCCGAACAGCTCGAGCATGCTGACCACGGCCGTCGCCCCGGTCACGATCGTCGGGTCGCCGATGCTCAGCGGCAGTCGGGCCGGTCGGGCCCCGAAGACGCCGGCCTCGTAGACGAGCTCGAGGTCCGGCGCCACGGTTCGCTGGGCCAGGTTCACGGCGATGTTCGGAAGCCCGACGCCGACGAAGCAGACGTGCTGGCCGGCAAGTTCGCGCGCCGCGGCGACGATCATCATCTCGGACTTGCTGAAGATCGGGTCGCTCATCGGTAGGCGCCGTAGTCGACCGACCCGGACGGAGCTGCATCAGACGGCCGGAGGTCGGCCTGCCGTTCCGCCCCGAGCTTATCCATGTAGCCGGCGCGACCCTCGACCCCGAAGACCCACTCCCGCAGCCACGCCTGGATGGCCGTTTCGTCCCGGGTGATCGGATCCCAGTCGAGATAGAACCGGTTGTCGCGGTCATAGGCTCCCTGGACGTAGGAGGGATGCGCCCCCCACGGCTCGACGACGACCGCGTCGACGATGAGACCGGGGATGATGGTTCGGTTCGGGTCGGCTCGGACCACCGCGTCATCGACCAACTCCTCGACGACGACGATCACCCGATCCGCGGCGAATGCCGCTTCCTTCTGGCAGCCCAGCAGTCCCCAGACCTGGGTGTCGCCACCCGCCGTGGCCCGCTGGGCATGGACGATCGTGACGTCCGGACGAAGCGGCGGGACCGCATAGACCGTGCCATCCCCGTACGGCGACTCGATCTTCCGGATCAGCGGATTCGCGACCGGCAGGTCCGTCTCGAAATAACTCCGGAGTGGGAAGAACGGGAGGTTCATCGCCCCGGCCGTATAGCGGCTGACCATCCCGAAATGGCTGTACTCCTCGACCTCGAGCGGTTCGGTCGGGACCTCACCTTCGATCCGCCGCCGGATGGCGCCGAGACCACCGACCCCGGGGTTCCCCAGCCACGAGAACACGAGCTTGCGGGCGACACCGGCGGCGATCATCTGGTCATAGATGACGTCCGGGGTCAGTCGGGCCAGGGTCAGGTCGCGCTTGCGCTGCCGGATGATCTCGTGGCCGGCAGCGAAGGAGATCAGGTGGGTGAACCCTTCGATCGCCACGCAGTCGCCGTCGCGGACCAGATCCGCGATGGCATCCCGCATCGTGGTGACCTTGGAGTCGCTCATTCGCCGATCATCCAGTCCGCTCCCGCGCCGGCGCCCGATCTCGGCCGGATCCGGATCAGCCGCCGACCTCGCCGTCGTGCATCGCGCCCGCGAGGGCGGCTTCCCTGGCCAGCGCTGGTCCGCGACTGGCCACATCGTCGACCGCCTCGCCGAAGATCCGCAACGCGGTCTCCATCTCATCCTCGGAGACGGACAACGCCGGTGACATCCGGACGCTCGACTTGCCGCACTCGAGCACCAGCAGGCCACGCTCATAGCAGGCCCATTGGACCTCCTCGGCGTGCTCCCCGGTGTCGAACTCGATCCCGAGCATCAGCCCCTTGCCGCGGACATCGGTGACAAGCCCGTGCGGACGTCCGAGAAGCGGCCGCAGGCCGGCGAGCGCCTGCTCGCCGCGGATCGCGGCGTTCTCGACCATGCCTCCCTCGAGCAACTCGATCGTCGCGAGAGCTGCGGCGCAGGCGACGGGATTGCCGCCGTAGGTCGAACCGTGAGCGCCCGCGGTCCACGCCTCGAGGATCCCTGCACGAGCCACCAAGCCGCCGAGAGGCATCCCGGATGCGATCCCCTTGGCCGTCAACAGGATGTCGGGCTCGACGTCCCAGTGCTCGATCGCCCACATCTTGCCGGTCCGCCCGGCTCCCGACTGGATCTCGTCGGCGATGAGCAGGATGCCGTGCTCGTCGCAGATCCGACGAAGGCCCTGCAGGAAGCCGTCCTCGGGGACGATGTAGCCACCCTCACCCTGGATCGGCTCGACGATGATGGCCGCGACCTCGCTCGCGGGCGCCAGCTTGTCGAACAGCACCTCGTCGAACCAGGCCAGATCCTCGACCCGGCCGTAAGGTGCGTGGAAGATCCCGGGCAGGAGCGGGCCGAAGCCGGCGTGATACTTCGCCTTGGACGCCGTCAGCGACACCGCTCCGTAGGTGCGTCCGTGGAACGCGCCGAGGAACGAGACCACGTACGGGCGATGGGTCGCGTAGCGGGCGAGTTTGATCGATGCCTCGACGACCTCGGCGCCGGAGTTTCCGAGGTATGCCCGAGTCGGGCCGCTGATCGGAGCGATGCGCGCCAGCTCTCGGCAGACTTCCGGGTAGATCGGCAGGTAGAAGTCCGATGCCGAGAAATGGATCAGCTCGGCCGCCTGCTCCTTGATCGCGGCGACCACCTGCGGGTGTGAATGCCCGGTCGAGGTGACCGCGATCCCGGCAGCGAAGTCGAGGAACAGATTGCCGTCGATATCCTCGACGGTCAGGCCGTCGCCACGGATCGGGACGATCGGATAGGCGCGCGGCAGGCTCGGCGAGGTCCAGGTCTCATCGAACGCGACGTGCTCGCGGGCCTTGGGCCCGGGGAGCGCAGTGACGATGTGCGGAACGGGCCGGTCCCCGGCGATACGCGGCGTGCCCGACGACAAGGTGCACCTCTTCAGGTATGCATAACGAGTATGCAGGCTGGATAACGTGGTCGGAGTATAGCCGAGCGCCCGGTGCCGAACGGTGGGCGTGCCAGCCCCCGGCCGCCGTCAGCCCCGTCTCGGCGGGCGGCGCGATCGGAGGATCGAGCGACCGTGGAACACCAACGCGGTGATCACGAGGGCGCTCGACCAGATGGGGATCGTCCGAGCGACCGCGTCGGGCAGGAAGATGTCCGAGACCGAGCCACGCTCAGCACCGAGCCGCTCCGCCAGGGGGGTCAATGGACAGACCCCTCCATTGGCGACGAAGACCGAGGCTTCGGCCGCGACGGCGACCGCCGCGACCGCGACCGATCGGTCGCGACGACCGGTGACGCCGGTCACGACCAACCAGATGATCGACGACAGCTCACCGAGGAACACCGCGGTATGGAACGCCCGCACCGCCGTCTGCGCGATCGGATGGGCAGCCGTCTCCGGCGCCGATGCCCCCATGGCTGCGATCCGGGGCCGGCTCAGTCGACGATCGTGCGGCTCTGCTCGCGCATGAACTGGGCGACGTAGTACATCGACAGACCGGCCTTGCCCGTCGAGCCACTCCCCTTCCAGCCGCCGAACGCCTGCACGCCCGGCCACGCACCTGTCGTGGCGCCAGCCCGTCGGTTGACGTACAGGACACCGGCCTGGACCTGGTCGAGGAACTGCTGGACCTCGGCTGGGTCCTCGCTGTAGACGCCTGCCGTCAACCCCAGGACGTTGTCGTTGGCCAGGGCCAGCGCCTCGTCCATCGAGTCCACGGCGGCGACGGCGGTCAACGGCGCGAAGAGCTCATCGCGGAACAGCCGGTGGGAGGTCGGCAGCCCACCGACGATGGTCGGCTCGACGTAGAAGCCGCGGGCCAGGTCGCCATCGGTCAGGTGTTCACCGCCGGTGAAGACCGTGCCGTCGCGACGGGCCTCGGCGACCGCCGCCTGGTGGCGGTCGACCGCCCGCTGGTCGATGACCGGCCCCATCCAGTTGGCCCGGACGAGCGGGTCCCCGATCGTGATCTTCTCGGTCTTTTCCACGAGCAGCCTGACGAGCTCATCGTGGACCGGGCGCTCGACGTAGACGCGCGAGTTGGCCGAGCACTTCTGCCCGCCGAAGCCGAAGGCGCTGCGCATGATGCCCTCGGCGGCCTCCTCCAGGTCCGCCTTGCGCGACACGATGGCCGGGTTCTTGCCGCCCATCTCGACGATGCATGGCCGTGGCCAGGTCTTGGAGAACGAATGGAACAGGCGCATCCCGACTTCGTACGAGCCGGTGAACACGATGCCGTCCACGCCGGGGTGGTCCTGGAGCGCCTGGCCGACCGTTTCTCCGGGTCCCATGACCAGGTTGATCGCACCCTTGGGGACGCCGGCGTCCAGGTAGGCCTGGACCAGCTTGACCGCCGATAGCGGCGAAGCGGACGACGGCTTGATCACCACCGTGTTGCCACCGAGCAGGGCGGCGCCTGCGGGCCCGCAGGCGAGGGCCATCGGGAAGTTGAATGGGCTGATCACGGCGAACACACCGTGCGGCCGGAGGATGGAGCTGGTGTGGACGGTCGCGTCACCCAGGTTGTCCATCGGGTGGTCGTACCCGTCGTTGTCCTCCATCGTCCGCGGGTAGTAGCGGAGCATGTCGGCCGATTCCTCGACCTCGCCCAGTGCCTCGATCCGGTTCTTGCCGACCTCGATGGCCATGATCGGGGCGTACTCCATCAGGCGCTCGCTGATGAGTTCACCGGCGCGCTTGATGATCTCGATCCGCTCGCGCCACGGGGTCGCGGCCCAGCCGGGCTGGGCGGCCCGGGCGGCGGCGACGGCCGCATCGACGTCGGCGATCGTCGCCCGGGCGAACGTCCCGAGGACGATGTCCGAGTCGATCGGCGTCCGGACCTCGAACGACCCGTCGCCGTCGCGCCAGGCACCGTCGATGAGGTTCTGGTGGTGCCCGCCCAGGCTGGCGCGGACGTCGACGAGGCCGGCCTCGAACCCCTCATGGAGGTCTTCGTTGTCGGCGCTCAGGGTCGCGTAGGTGATCTTGATTCGTGGCTTGGATCCAGCTGTCATCGGTCGGCCCTCGCGCAGTTCGGCATTGTTCGGAACGTTGCCGTCAGTCTAGCGCGGCCACGACCTCGGCCAGGGTCGCGGCCACCCCGTTCGGCCCGCGCCGCCGGTGGCCCTCAAGGGCCGCTTGCGCCTCCGCGGCGCCGGTCTTGCCGGACAAGACCAGGATCCCGCGCAATCCGACCCGCTTCGCGGCGGCGATGTCGGCCTGGAGGTCGTCGCCGACCATCGCGAACCGGTTCTGAGGGAGGCGTTCGCCGATGTCGCGGCGGAGACCGGCGACCGCCTGCCGGAATACGTCGGACGACGGCTTGCCGAGCGTCCTGGCCTGCTGCCCGGTCGCGAACTCGAGGGCCGCAACGAACGCGCCCGCATCGATGGTGATCCCCTCCGGCGTGTGCCACCACGGGTTGCGGTGCATCGCCAGGAGTTCGGCGCCCCCATGGACGAGGCGGAAGGCGATGTTCATGTTGTGATACGAAAGCGCGTCGCCGCCATCCCCGATGACGACCGCACTCACGTCGCCGGCCGGCGCGGCCGCGGCGTCATCCGGGTCGAGCAGGCGCTGGCCGTCGAACTCGCGCAACGCGTCCGGAGCCGACAGGACGAGGAGCGATCGACCCGCATGGGCCGTGGCGCAGTACGCCGCCGTCGCCGATGCCGCGGTGATGATCCGGGCCGGGTCGATCGACAGGCCACCCTCGGCGAACCGGGCGCCGAGCGTTTCACGATGGAGCTGCGAGAAGTTGGTCACCACGCGGAACGGGATGCCCCGGTCGCCCAGGCTCCGGACCGCGTCCACCGAGCCCGGGAGCGCCGCGCCCTTGAGCACGAGGACCCCGTCCGCATCGAGGATGAGCCCGCGGACGCCGGCCAATCCCCGCCTGAGTCGTTCATCGGTCATGACCCGATGGTAGGCTGCCCGGCGACGGCACGCGCGGAGGGATCGATGGGACTGCTCGACGGGAAGACGGCTCTCATCTTCGGCGTTGCCAACGACCACTCGATCGCCTGGGGCATCGCTCGCGCGCTCCATGAGGCCGGCGCGGAGGTGGGCTTCTCGTCGGTCGAGAGCCTGCTGGAGAAGCGAGTGCGGCCGCTCGCCGCGTCGATCGGGTCGAGCTTCGTCGAACCGTGCGATGTCCAGTCCGACGAGGAGATCGAGCGGGTCTTCGAGCGGTGGGCCGCCACCCACGGGTCGCTCGACATCCTGGTCCATGCCCTCGCCTTCGCGAAGCGCGAGGACCTCGAGGGCGATTTCCTCAGTACGTCGCGTGAAGGGTTCGCGGTGGCCCTCGATGTCTCGGCCTACTCGCTTGTCGCGCTCACTCGAGCCGCCCGACCGCTCCTTGGCCGGGGCTCGTCGGTCATCACCCTGTCCTATCTCGGGGCCGAGAAGGTGGTCGCCAACTACAACGTCATGGGGGTCGCCAAGGCGGCCCTGGAGGCGTCCGTCCGCTACCTGGCCGCCGATCTCGGTCCGGACGGTGTCCGGGTGAATGCGATCTCGGCGGGTCCCGTCCGGACGCTCGCCGCGGCGGGCATAGCCGGGTTCAAGGGGATGTATCGCGGGTTCGCGGAGGCCGCTCCACTGCGCGCCAGCATCACCCCGGAGGATGTCGGCCGGAGTGCCGTCTACCTCGCCTCCGATCTGTCCGGTGCGGTGACCGGCGAGATCCACTACGTGGACGGCGGCTTCAACATCCTGGCCACCCCGACCGGCGACTGAGCCCTTACCAGCCGTACGAGCCGGGCTCGCCCTTGATCGGGCCGACGATCCGAGAGGTGACCCAGCCGCCATAGAAGCCGCCCGGCTGCGGCGTGGCCAGCTCGTCCCCTACCCACGCCTCGTCGACGCGGCTGGCGTAGAACGCCAGATGGCCGCGGAGCCCTTCATAGCCGGGGCTCGGATCCGGGTACGACCAGGCGACATCGTCGATGACCCTGGCCCCGTCATCGGCCACGTAGCGGTGATAGGCGGCTGACCCCTTCCACTCGCAGAACGACCCGTGCGGACTCGGCCGGAGAAGATCCATCCGGACATCCTCGGGCGGGAAGTAGTAGACGGGCGCACCGGCCGTCTCGACGACGCGGAGGCCGCGCGTGGTCTCCGCGAGAACGATCCCATCGACCACCACCCGCAGACGTTCGGGAACGGCTTCGACCCGAGGCGGCCGCGGGTAGTCCCACACGGATTCCTGGCCGGGTCCGGGGACCACGCGATCTGGCAGCTTCATCGACACGTGGTTCGCCTGTCAGGCGGTGCCGGATGGGTCCTGGCACGCGACGCACCGGCCGGCGATGGACAGGTGACTGAGATCGACGGCAAACCCGCGGCGCCGTTCGAGCGAGGCAACCAGGGACCGGGCCTCATCCGCGGCGATCTCCCAGGTCGTCCCGCAGTCGATGCAGTGGAGGTGACCGTGCGCCGCCACCGGACGGACGTGGAACTCCTCTCGTCCATCGGCGCCGTGGCTGTGGCTGAGCAGGCCGAGGTCCTCGAGGACGTCGAGCGTCCGGTAGACGGTCGAGGGGATCGTCCGTGGATCCAACTCGCGACAGCGCTCCACGAGCTCGGCCCCGGTCACGTGTCCATCCGTCTGTGCCAGGACCTCAAGGAGCGTGCGCCGTTGCGGGGTCCAGCGCAGACCCCGGGCACGGAGGCGTTCGCGGATGACCGCCTGCGTCGGGTCATCGGTGGCTATTGGCGATCCAGAAGGGCGCATCGTGCGAAGGATAGGTGACGGGCCGCATCCCGTGGTAAATGCAACGTGTTGCGATATCATCAGGGCCGCTGCCCCGAGCCCCGCCGTCGGGCCATCCACAAGGACCGATCGATGTTCGACCTCATCGCCACCACCGTGACCGCCGCGACGCCCGCGGTCGATCTCGGGATCCTGCTGACCGGGTTGTTGCTCGGCATCCGGCACGGCATCGATTGGGACCACATCGCGGCGATCACGGACATCACGAGCACCACGGCCGCCGCCGGGATGGCCGAGGCCGCCCACGAAGGGCAGCACGAGGACATCACCGGCCACCATCACGACCACGGCGGTGTGCTCGAGACACGGGCGCACGATTCCGGGCCGGGCGCGGCCACCCTGTCCCCTGCCCTGGCCGCTCGGCCGGCCGTGGGACGTGCCCGGCTGTTGTCCGGCCAGGGAGAGGCGATCCGGCTCGGCACCTTGTACGCCCTCGGGCACGGTGCCGTCGTCGTGGCGCTCGGCCTCGCCGCGATCATGTTCGGGGCCCTGTTGCCCGATTGGCTCGATCCGATCATGGGACGGATCGTCGGGTTCACCCTGGTCGCGCTCGGCCTGTGGGTGCTCTATTCGGTCTATCGCTACGCCCGGGCCGGCGAGCGATTCCGCCTGCGCAGCCGATGGATGCTCGTCTTCGATGGCATGCGCCACGGCTGGCGGGTGCTCCAGGCGCGTCTCCACGGCCATGAGCACGTCGAGCCCCTCGAGATGAGCTCGTACGGCCCCAGGACCTCCTTCGGCGTCGGGATGATCCACGGGATCGGCGCCGAGACGGGCACCCAGGTCCTGCTCATCGCGGCCGTCGGCGGAGCGTCGAGCGCCGGCCTCGGCGTGCCGATGCTGTTCGCGTTCGTCATCGGGCTGCTGTTGTCGAACTTCGCGATCGTGCTGCTCAGCTCGGTCGGATTCGTGTCGAGCCAGGCCCGGGAGCAGATCTACGTGTCGATCGGTGCCGTGGCCGGCCTGTTCAGCCTGTTCGTCGGCTCGATCTTCCTGTTCGGGCTCGACGGGGTCCTTCCGGACCTGGGCCAGATCCTCCCGTTCTGAGCTCCGGACGTCAGCTCTTGACCGGCTCCGTGGTGGCCGGGATCGGGGCGACCCGCCGCTTGACCGGCCGCAGGAAGAGCGTCAGGACGACGACCACGTAGGTCAGCCAGACCGCGAAGGTGGTGACCTCCGGGGTCGACGTGTAGCCGAACAGGGCCGCCAGGAATTGACCCAGGAGACTGTCGCCGGACTGGTCGTGCGGCAGGACGGCGGACAGGTCGAACAGCGTCTGGGTCCCGACCGTGATGACGCCGATCTCGATGAGTTCATGGACCGCCCGGCTGAGCAGGCCGGCCGCGATGAACACCAATGCCACGCCGGTCCAGCGGAAGAAGGTCGACAGGTTCAGGCGGCGCGAGCCGTGGTAGAAGCCGACACCGAGGATCGCGGCCGCCAGCAGCCCGACGATCGCGCCGACCAGGACCCACATCGCACCGCCCGTGGCCGATGCAGAGGCGGCCTGCCCGACGAGGAAGAGCGACGTCTCGACGCCCTCCCGGATGACCGCCACGAAGGCGAGGAAGGCAAGGGCCGTGGACGACCCGTCGCGAAGCGCCCGATCGACGGCCGCCTGGAGCTCACCCTTGACGCTGCCGGCCTGCCGCCGCATCCAGAACAGCATCCAGGTCACGACCGCGGCCGCAAGGATCAGCGTCGCCGCCTCGAAGAGTTGCTCGTAGGGCTCCTGGAAGCTTCCGACGGTCAGGTAGATCGTGAGCCCGAGGACGGCACTCAGGACGACGGCCGACCCGGCTCCCACGAGGACCTTCGGGATCTGGGCGCCCTTGCCGGTCCGAGTGAGGTAGGCGCAGATGATGGCCACGATCAGGGCGGCCTCGACGCCCTCTCGGAGGCCGGTGAGCAGACCGCTCGAGAATGCGCCGAGATCGACCGTCAAGAGAACGTCTCCGGATCCTGCGAGCCCGTGGCCCTTCCGAGATTCGGCAAGAGACCATGACTCGATGATGCAAGGGGGCTTGTCAACGGGACTCTACCGAGTGGCTCCTGAACGGTCAAGCGGGCGGGATCAGTCGCCGCCGCGGATCTCGAACCGGGAGAGTCGCCAGCTCGCCAGGACGAATGCGCCGATCAGGATGACGCCGAGAACGAACACGCTCACCACCGGGACGAGCGGGTCGCCCGGAACGTCGACCCCGAACGCCGCGGCGAGGCCGAGCGTCGCCTGGCGGATCGACAGGAATTTCGTGCCCGTGAGCAGGCCGGACAGGACCCCTTCCCAGATCAGCGTATAGGCCAGCCCGATGAGGAGGGCCCGGGTGGTGAACACACTGAGCGCGACGAACGCCGCAGCGTACGCGGCTCCGCCGACGAGGCACGCCATCGAAAAGCCGATCAGGGTCGTGACCTGGTCCCCGGCGCCGCCGAGGAGGAGCGCGGTGATCACCACCGACGGCACGATCATCAGGGCCGTCAGGCCGGTGGCGACCAGGATCTTTGCCAGAGCGATCCGCCAACGTGGGATGGGCTTGATGATCAGGAAGACGGCCGTCCCGTCCTCGATCTCCGATCCGATCGCGGCCGTCCCGATGACCAGCGCGACGAGGGGCATCACCATCCGGATGACGAGGGTCTCCAGGACCCGGTCCGCGTCGGGTCGTCCGCCGGTCGCCCGGATGAGCAGGGCGATGAACACCGGGAGGGCAGCGAACAGGGCCAGGAGGATCGTCCGCCGACGACCGAGCAACCCTCGCAGCGTGACCCCCATGAGCGCGGCCATGACGGTCATCGGCGAACCAGGTAGCTGAACACGCTCTCGAGCGAATCGTCGGTCGGTCGGACCTCGAACAGGGTCACCCCGCCGTCCCGGGCGACGCGGGGCAGGGCGTGGGTGAAGGCATCGTATTCAGCGGTTCGGATCGCGACGTGATCCCCGATCAACTCGGCACCGAACACGGACGGATCGGCCATCAGCATCGATGCCAGGCGACGGTCGTCCGACGAGCGGACCGTGAATGTGTGGGGCCGGTCGGTCATCAGGCGACGGATGGACCGGAAGTCCCCGGCGGCCGCCAACCGGCCCGCGTAGACCACCAGGACGGAGTCCGCGAGCCGCTCGACCTCCTCGAGGATGTGCGACGAGAAGAGCACGGTCCGACCCGCAGCGGCCATCGACTGCAGCAGGGTCATCATGTGGAGGCGCTGGCGAGGATCCATGCCGTTGAACGGCTCATCGAGCAGCAGGATCCGCGGCTCGTGGACGAGCGCACCGGCAAGCTTGGCCCGCTGCCGCATCCCCTTCGAATAGGTCCCGATCGCCCGGTCTGCAGCCTCTTGCAGGTCGACCGTGGCGATCGCCCGTCTCGCCGCCGCGTCCGGATCCGGTACCTGCTGCAGGCGGGCGTTGAGCTGCGCGAACTCGAACCCGGTCAGATACGAGTGGACGCTTTCCCGCTCGGGGACCAGACCGATGTGGCGATACATGTCCGCCCGACGCCACGAAGGCTTTCCTTCGACCAGGACGCGGCCCGCCGATGGCGCGAGGAGGCCGGCCATGAGGTGCAGGAGCGTGGACTTGCCGGCGCCGTTTGGCCCGAGCAACCCGGTCACGCCCGGGCCCAGCCCGAATGAGATGTCATTGACCGCCACGACGTTGCCGTACCAACGCGAGACGTGGTCGACCTCGAGCGCAGGCCGGACGGCCTTCGCCTCCGAGGTCATGGCGGGTGGAGCGTCGTTCATGCTGCGATCTTCAGATAGCGTCGGATCGTCAAGCCGATCGAGCCGGCGATCCCGACCGCGGCTGCACCCACGTAGGCCCAGCCGGGCAGACCGAGGGCGGCGACCACCGCGCTGTCGGGGATCGTCCCGAAGATCGCCGCATTCGTGCCGTCGAGGACGTCGCCGGGACTGAACAGGACGAGCACCCGGGCCAGGTCCTGGTTGGTCAGTCCACCGACCAGAGCCACGATGATCGGCGGGATGACGAATACCCCGATGATCGTCGCGGTCGCATAGGCGCGCCGCGGCGTCCAGGCCGCGACCAACGACGCCAGTCCGCCCAGCAGACCGGCGGTCAGGAGCGCCTGGAGGACGAACTTCGGGACCGCGCCGAGTTCCTCGTTGAGTCCGGCGACCGGATCCGGAGCCACGAAGACGCGACCCACGAACAGGATCAGATATGGGGCCACGTCCACCAGGAACAGGGCCATCACCAGGCCGCCGACCTTGGCGACGGCGTAGTCGGTCCGGGTCAGCACGCGGGAGAAGTAGAGCGGCAGCGTGCCGTAGCGCTGGTCTCGCCCGAACAGCTCGGGGGCCTGGGCCGCGCAGAAGAGCATGATCAGGATCCCGACGAGGCCGTGATAGTTGGAGTAGGCGATGGGCGATCCGATCGCTCCACCGGCCGGCCCTGCCTGGGTCAGGATCGTGGCCAGGCCGACCGCCACGATCGCCGGCAGAACGGCCAGCCCGGCCAGCACGAACGGCGCGATCTTCGCCTTGCCGCCGCGACCGATCCCGAAACACGCACGGATGGTTTGGGCGAACAGGGCAACGACGGCGCTACGGCGACCGAGGCGCGGGCCGTCGTACGACTGGTAACCCAGGTCGTAGATGCTGCCGCCGGCGGCGTTCCCGGTCATCGGGCGACCGGTCCAGGTGCCAGTGCCGGCTCGTCGCGGAACAGGTCCTCGAGGCTCTGACGACGCTGCTCGAGACGGACGAGCGACAACCCGAGCTCGGCGACGACGTCGCGGATGATGTCGTATTGCCGATCCTCGGTCACCGTCAGCAGGACAGTCCGCCCGTCGGCCACCGCCTGCAGGCCCCGGGCCACGAGCGAGTCGGCGAGGCGCGCGCCGTCCTCCTCGACTTCGACCGCCACGACCCCGGTCCGCTCCGTGAACGTGCCGAGCGGAGCAGCCTGGAGCAAGTGGCCAGCATCGATGGCAACGAGGAAGTCGCACACCCGCTCGATCTCGCCAAGGAGATGGCTGGCGACGATGACGGCGATACCGAACTCCGCGCCGGTCCGCCGAACGAGCGCGAGCATCTCGTCGCGGCCGGCTGGATCGAGGCCGTTGGTCGGTTCGTCGAGGAGCAGCAGCCGCGGGTCGTGGACGAGCGCCTGGGCCAGCTTGACCCGCTGCTTCATCCCGGTCGAGTAGCCGCCCATCGCGCGGTAGCGTTCCTCGTACAGGCCGACATGACGGAGGACTTCGGCCGTCCGTTCGCGAGCGGCCCCGCTGGGCAACCCGGACATCCGCGCCATGTGGGTCACGAAGTCGGTGGCGGAGCTGTCGGGAGGCAGGCAGTCGTATTCGGGGAGGTACCCGACGAACTGGCGGATGACCGTCCCCTGCCCGCGGACATCGAGATCCATGACCGCGGCCTCGCCGGATGTCGGCGGCAACAGGCCGAGCAGGATCTTGATCAGCGTGCTCTTGCCCGCACCGTTGGCTCCGACCAGGCCGATGATCCCGGGCTGGAGCTCCAGGGTCAGTCCGTCAAGGGCAGTCACCCCGCCCGGGTAGCGGAGGGTCAGGTCACGGAGGGCGATGAGACTCATGCCCGTCGAAGGGTACCCGGCCCGAAGGACCGGCGGGCCACGTTCCTGTCCGTCATCGGATCGGGAAGCGCAGGCCCTTGACGACGGGATCCGCGGCTGCCAGGGCCGACTCGAGGGTGGAATCCCGGGATGGCTCGATCGCGATCACGACCAGACCGTCGCGGCCATCCACCGCGATGACCCGGGTGGTGGCGTGCGGCTGCAGATAGAAGGTTTGGTTGCCGGTCGCGAAGATCGCGACCCGTTGCCGGCCGATCGGGGTGAGATCGACCGTCACGGTCGGTCGCTTGCCGAGGTGTCCATCGATCGGCGGATCGGCGGCGACCCCGTCCGTGCCGATGAACGCTTCGACCAATCCGCGGGCTGTCGTCGGCGCCGGCTGCGCATCCCCGTGCGGGTAGACCCGATCCACGCCGCTGGTGACGGTCAGCACGCCCGTGTCGTGCTGCAGGGCCATCAGGCTCGGATCGATGCTTGCCACGGACCAGCCATCGGCCACGGTGAACCGGATCGCGGGCCGGAAGGCAGTCGGCTGGTAGACACCCGGATCGAGACCGCAGGCGAACCCGAAGAATGGATCGCACACATCGTTCGCGGGAGCGAGAGCCGGCTTCGGGGTGGGCGCGGGCGTCGGCTTGGGCGTCGGCTTGATCCTCGGTGTCGAGGTCGGGGCCGTCGTCGTCCCCGGGGCCAGTGTGCCGGTCGTTGCCGCTGGCTTGGTCGTCGGGCCCGCGATCGCGGCGCTGGTCGCGGTGGGCTTGGCGGTCCCGATGGCGACCGCGCCGCCACCCCCGGGCCCGGGAAGGGCGGCGATCAGCATGGCCGCGCCGACGACCGAGACGACGATGAGGAGGACGACCAGGGGTCCGGCGATGGCCGGGGATGCCCGATGGGCACCGGTACCCACGATCCGCGATCCGGCCACCCCTGGGGGCGGCGGCCCTGCAGCGCCACCAACGATGACCGGCGCCTTGACCGGAGTGGTCGGGCTCGATGGATCAGGCTGGCTGACGAGTGGTTCGAGCGCCGCCGCGAGGGCGGAGCCATTGGCATAACGGGCAGCCGGGTTCGGCTGGAGGGCACGCACCACGATCGCGTCCATCGCCGGGCTGATGTCCGGTCGTACCGATCGTGGCGACGGCGCCGGACTCCCGACGCGAACCGCCGCGATCTGCGCCGTGGTCTCGCCCGTCCACGCTCGCTGCCCGACGAGCATCTCGTACAGGACAAGGCCGAGACCATAGACGTCGGAGGCTGGTGTGGTGCCCTGTCCGGTTGCCTGTTCGGGGCTGAAATAGTGGACGGACCCGAGCGTCGTCCCGGGGATGGTTCCCTCGGCATCCGCGGCGAGGCGGGCGATCCCGAAGTCGGTGACCATCGCTCGCCCATCGCGGGCGAGCACGATGTTGCCCGGCTTCACATCGCGGTGGATGATCCCGCGCAGGTGGGCGACACCGAGTGCCCGGGCCACGTCCAGTCCGATCCGAGCGGCCTCGGCAGGAGGCAGCCGGCCGATCCGGCGGAGCCGTGCCGCGAGATCTTCGCCTTCCACAAGTTCCATGACGAGGTAGGGCTGGTCGACGTCCGTCCCAGCCGCAAGGCAGGCGACGATGTTGGGATGGCGCAGGACGGTCGCGGCGAGCGCCTCGCGCCGGAAGCGCATCGCCAGTTCCGCATCCTCGAGCACCTCGCGCCGGAGCAGCTTGATCGCCACCGCTCGGTCGGACCGGGTATCCCAGGCGCGGTGGACGGTCGCCATCCCACCGACGCCGATCCGCTCGGCCAGACGGTACCGGCCGTCGACCAGCCGGCCCACGTCCGGAGCGGGCCCTACCGGACCGTGCGGCTCATCCATGGCCGGACGATACCCGAGGTTCGTTCAAGAGGCAGCTGGCGGGTCCCACTCGCGGTCCTCCGTCAAGGTACGCTGCGCATCGCATCGACGGCCAGGATCGAGGGCCGGAGGGGAGGACGGAGGGTACCGTGGCCATCACCGAGAACCTGCTCCCGGACGAGACGATCGTCCACGAGTCGAAGAAGCACTGGATGGCACCGATCCTGGCGTCGCTCTTGGCGGGCCTGATGGTCATCGGCGCCCTGCTGATCTACCGCATCTCGCCGAACGGCGACGGCATCGCGGGGGTGTTCGGATCGCTTCTCGACCTGGTCGCGCTCGTTCTCGTCGTCGGTGGGATCGGATGGATCGTCCTCAACCTGGTCGAATGGCAGTCGGCGCACTTTGTCGTCACGACCATGCGGGTGCTCCACGAGGAAGGCGTCGTCTCGAAACGCAGTTCGACGACCCTGCTCGCGTCGCTGAGCGACGTGACCTCGCGCGTCGGGTTCCTGGGCAGCCGCCTTGGCTACGGCGATCTCACGCTGTTGACGCAGTCGGGCGACGCGGGGAAAGACCGATTTCTGACGATCACGGATCCGATCGGGTTCCGGAACGCGGTCATGGCCCAGAAGGCGGTCGATCGACGGGGTGAGGCGCCAGCCGCGGCAGCCGTGGCCCAGGTCGGCGCGAGCCCTGCGCCCACCGGCGTGACCAGTTCGGCCGATGCCGACACGCTCGCCCGGCTAGCCGATCTGCACGATCGGGGAGCGATCACGGACGCAGAGTTCGAGTCGAAGAAGGCGGAGATCCTCGCTCGCATGTAGGGCCAGGACCCCCAGGAGGTCCCCCGGGAGCGATTGAGTCGAGGCGAGATCACGACCGCCGAGTACGAGGCGGCCTTACGCGCCCTCGGGCGCTGACCCGACCGGACGTCCACGCAGGCGAGGAACGGTGGAGCGGGAGACGAGGTTCGAACTCGCGACATGCAGCTTGGAAGGCTGCCGCTCTGCCAACTGAGCTACTCCCGCCCGAGGCAACGGCGTTCCGCGAAGTCTACCAGTCGTTCTTGGAGGCCTGGCCCTCGTGGGCACCGAGCCCGACACGATCGCGCGTCCGGCCGCAGGTCTCACATCGGCGACACCGCGCTGAGCCTCCTGGCTCGTGGGTGACGGCCATCTCGGGGACCCTGTGCCGGGCGCTAGTAGGTGCAGTCTGTGCAGGACTCGCCGGACCCGATGATGATGAATCTCGAATGACCGACGGCGTTGTACGCGGCGATCACCAGGCCGTAGTAGTAGTTCTGGCCATCCCAGTCGAAAGCGCCGCCGATGTCCTCGGGCGTCGGCCAGGTCCACGACACCGTTTCCTGTGCGGCCGGGGCCTTCGCGATCAGTTTCAGGCTGCCGGGCGGGAGCGCCATGTGCTTGACGATGCAGGGAACCCCTTCTGGCGTCGGGGGGTTGAGGCACTTCGTGAGGTAGTAGACCCGGATCTGGGTCCCATCGGTCACGGCTTCCTGCCAGGTCACGATCCGTTTGGTCGTGAGCGGGAAGCCCGTGCTGTCCGTCGGCCCGGGCAGCATGGTGAGCTCCACGTGCGTCGGCGGGGGCGGCACCGCGGGCAGCGTCGAGTTCGAGGTCGGCGTTGCCGTCGGTAGCGGTGTGGGCGTTGGTACTGCCGTCGGTGAGGCTAGGTCGGCCGAGTTCAGTTCGCTCGCCTGGGGCACGAGGCTGACCAGGGCCGGCGCCGAGGCGCCTGATGTGCCAGCCGCCCGAGTCGGCGTCGAGTTCCCGCCGCACGCCGACGTGGCGAGCGTGGCCACGACGATCAGCGCTGCGACCCTGGAGCCTCTCACCGGAAGTCCTCGATCCCGGACCGTCTGCGCCCTCATCGCTCGCGCATCGTGACGAGGCGGCGCAGGACCGAGCATACCGCACGATTCGCGGGCAGAGCTCAGCCGCTGGCTGGGTGACTTTCGTCCTATGGAAGCCCCCGGACCTTCTCTGGGAAGCAAGCGAGACGCCCCCAAGCCGCCGCCCCTGGGCGTGGTGCGCGAGATCGAGATGGTCAGGTAGCCCGATGACCTCCGACCTCGAAGCCCCGCCGAGCCGACCGCGCATGTATCTCGTCCGCCATGGCGAGACCGACTGGAATGCGACCGATCGACTCCTGTCGCGGACCGATCAGCCGATGAACGCCGACGGGGAGGCGCAGGCAGCCGAACTCGCGGTCGCCCTGGCCGGGATCAGCTGGGACCGGGCGGTTGCGTCACCGATGGTGCGCGCCCGCCGGACAGCCGAGATCATCCTCACCCGACGCGACGATGCCCCCGATCTTCTCTCGCGGTCACACGGACGCCCCCCAGCGCGAGCCCAGCCGCGACGACCATCAGCAACCAGCCGATGCTGTTTGTGGGCCGGCGTACCACGAGGTACGCTCCGGCACCGCCGTAGGCGACGAACAACACCGTGGCGTCCAGACGGACGAAGACCAGACAGGCGATGGTCGCAACGGCGAACAGGGTGATGAGCGTCGCGCGCTCAACAAGGCCCACCGAGGTCATCCCACCGCGGGCGATCGCTGCCACAGGTCGATCCATCCGGGACAGTCTGCACCCACATCGTTCGCGCATCGTTACCTGGTGGGCGCAAGACCGATCAGGCGGGTCTGGCACGACCTCCTCGCCACCAGCCCGAAGGACCTGGATACGCGGACGCTCGGCGACTTGACCTTCAAGCGGCTTGCAGGTGTACGGTCGGGGCATGCGACCCGATCCGGGTGAATGTCAGCCGACGACGGGCGATCGCATCCCGGGCGGATCCGTGGAAGCGTGAGCCGGCCGGCTGTCCTCGAGCCACCTACCCACGATCCAGTGCCGGCCGTCGCCCGCCTCTCGGCGGTCGATCGATTCCTGCCGCTCTGGATCCTTTGCGCCATGGCTTTTGGGTTGGCGCTCGGGCGGCTGGTGCCAGACCTCAACGACTGGCTGGACGCGGTTCGGATCGGGTCGATCTCGCTTCCGATCGCGCTCGGTCTGCTGATCATGATGTATCCGGTCCTGGCGAAGGTCCGCTATGCAGAGGTCGGCCGGATCGCGGGCGACCGCAGGCTGATGGCGAACTCGCTGTTCCTGAACTGGGTCGTCGGCCCGGCCCTCATGTTCGCGCTCGCCTGGATCTTCCTGCCGAACCAGCCCGAGTTTCGGACCGGGCTGATCATCATCGGCCTGGCGCGATGCATCGCCATGGTCCTGATCTGGAACGACCTGGCGTGCGGTGACCGGGAGGCGGCTGCCGTCCTCGTCGCCATCAACAGTGTCTTCCAGATCGTGGCGTATTCGGTGCTGGGCTATCTCTATCTCGAGCTGCTGCCGACCTGGCTCGGGCTGCAGACCGTGACCCTCGACGTGTCCATGTGGGACATCGCCAAGATCGTCCTCGTCTTCCTCGGCATCCCCCTCGTCGCCGGCTACCTGACCCGTCAGTGGGGTGAGCGGACGCATGGCCGAGAGTGGTACGAGACCCGCTTCATCCCGCGGATCGGGCCGTGGGCGCTGTACGGACTGCTGTTCACGGTGGTGATCCTGTTCGCCCTGCAGGGCGAGGTCATCACGACCCAGCCGCTCGACGTCGCGATGATCGCGGTCCCACTGCTGGCGTACTTCCTGATCATGTGGTTCGGCTCATTCGCGCTCGGGCTCCGACTCCGGTTGACGTACGAGAAGAACGCGAGCATGTCGTTCACGGCCGCGAGCAACAACTTCGAACTGGCGATCGCCGTCGCGATCGGCGTGTTCGGGGTCACCTCAGGAGAGGCGCTCGCGGGCGTCGTCGGGCCGCTCATCGAGGTCCCCGTGCTCGTCGGCCTGGTCTCGGTCTCCCTGTGGGCCAGACGACGGTTCTACCCGGCGACTGCCATGGGCTGATCCCCGGCCCTGGAGCCGCCGACGCGATCGATGACCACTATCGGATCGCGAGGTCGCGAAAACCGGAATCAGGCTGGGAGGAGGGTCTCGGGGCTACGCACCTCGAAGCGTCAGACCTCGAGCGTCGACACCCGTCCGGCTTCGATCGCTTGGACGTAGGTCTTGTGGTCCTGCTCATTCACGTCCGCGTACGTCTCCGAGAAGTCGGCGATGGCGCCGTCGAACGTATCGCCCGTGCCGAGATACGCCGCGATCGCGACCGCATCACCGGACCGGGCATGGGCGCGCGCGAGCGCCCAACCGCAGATGCCGGCGTAGAAGCCGAGACCGACCGGCTGGAGCTTGGTGATGTCGACCGAGCCCTTCATGTCCCACAACTGTCGGATGTAGAAGTCCCGGCCGCCCGGACCACGCGTCCAGCCAAGGAACACGTCGGACGTCGCCTGCATGATCTGCTGGCCGACGACCACCCGCTGCCCCTCGTTCTTGTGGGTCGTCGATTCGACGTACGGGTCCATGACCGACGTGCTCGCCTCCTTGGCCTGGAGGATGAGCGGGTCGTTCTCGTCGCGACCCTCGAGGACGAGGATGAAGCAGCGCGTCCCGACACTCCCGACGCCGACCACCTTGAGAGCCACGTCGACGAACCGATATCGCTCGAGGAAGTTCCGGCGGTTCTCGGGCATCGTCGAGCGGTAGTCGGTGAAGACTTTCTCGAGGCCCGCCTGGCCGCCCATCGCGGACATATCCATATGGGTGACCACGGGCGGGTCGTCGAGCAGCACCCGGCGACCATCGACGACCCCGGTCAACGACTCGAACGCCCGCATCCCGTCGCGCTGGCGGGCCTTGCTGAAGATGGCGTCGAGGCGCTGGCGACGGCCGGCCGCCGTCCGACCGCTCAGCAAGCCCGCGGCGTCCGCCGCCTCGCGGATATCGCCGTCGGTGATCTGCGCGTAGAGCACATCGATCAGGCGCATGCCCGCATAGCGGGCCATCCACTGGCGGTAGCTGCGGACGCCCGCCATCGTCGCCTCGCGGGTCGCCGATGGGCTGAACCCATTGGCCTGGGCGGCGATCGTGGTACTTGCGGCGAGACGCTTGACGTCCCACTCCCACGGCCCCGGGAGGGTCTCATCGAAGTCGTTGGCGTCGAACACGAGCGCCCGCTCCGGGGAGGCGAACAGGCCGAAGTTGCTGATGTGGGCGTCACCGCTGGCCTGGACGACGATGTCCGATCTGGGCGTCGAGGCGAGGTCGAACGCCATCACCGCCGGCGTCCCGCGGTAGTAGGCGAAGGCCGAAGCGGCCATCCGGTCGTGACGCAGTGGGACGAGATCGGCAAGGCGGTCCGCCTCCTGTGCCGCGAGGATGGTGATCGGATCTCGATCGGCTGCCGGCTCGAAGGCGGCGTGGCTCGTTCGCGGGACGCGTTTCCGAGCGGACTTTCCGGCCTCGGCACGGTCGGCCGGATGGACCCAGGGCCGGGCCGTCCACACGTCTCCCGATGGAGCTTCCTGGCCCCATGCGGCGTCGTAGACGGCGGCGACGGTCGCATTGGGGGCACCACGGCGGACTGGCCGTTTGGGTTTGCTTGGCGCGTCCATTGGCGTGAGCTCCTGCGTGGTGGTAGCCCATCGATCGGCGCTACGATTCCGGATAGTACGAGCCGCATCGATTCCGTGTATGGACGGAATGTCGGTGCCCCGACCCTGTCACGGACCGGGGCACCGACGCCGTATGAATGGTTGGCCGACTCGCGACCTAGAAGCGACGACGACCTGGGGTCACGGCCGCGCCCACGACGGCGGCCTTGGCGACCGGAGATGGACCGGGCCTGACCGCCGCGGTGACGACGGCCGCTTTCGCGACCGGTGATGGACCGGGCCTGACCGCCGCGGTGACGACGGCCGCTTTCGCGACCGGGGCGCCGATGACTCCGACGCCTCTACGACCTGGACCGAGCGGCATGTCAGCCTCCTACCGATTCGAGTGCAGCCTCGGCCTCGTCGGCCTCGACAGCGGCGATGATGGCCTGGATCGGGATCCGGCCGTTGGCGATCAGCTGCCCGCCGGCCCGGCGCATGGCCGAGGCGAACGGCGCGGCCCACAGATTCTCGTAGACGAGCACGGCGGCGACGCTCCCGGGATCCATCGCGGCGGCGAGGTCATCGACGTCCGATTCGGCCAACGTCTCGACGAGTTCGGCCTCGAGCCGGGCCAGCTCGCCAAGGTCGGCGAGATCGCCGAGCTCCTGCGCCATGACGGTCCCGTCATCCCCTTTTTGCAGGATGAGGATGTCCATCACCCGGATGATCCCGGCGTCGTGAAGCCGGAGGAGCTCCTCGGCGCCCTCGCCGGTGAAGTTCTGCTGCCCTGCCGGGAACTCGACGATCAGGAAATCGACGGGCCCCAGCTCGTCGAGCGATCGGTCTGTCATTGCGTCACTTCCCTTGTTCGTAGGTTGAACTGGACGTGCGTCCAATCGGACGCAAGCATGGACCGGCGGCGCAATCCTGGGTGCGAGTCAGGCGGCCTGCGCGTTGTCGACCCCAAAGGCGGTCCGCACCTCGCGGCCGTTGAGGTACAGGATGATGATGAACGGGAGGAACGCCATCCCGAAGCCGACGCCGCTGCCAGGGTACTGAACGAACCACAGGAAGGCCTCGAACAGCGCGAGCCCGGCCACGATCATGGCCACCATCCAGGCCCACGGCTGGAGCGCCCACAGACCGAGCGCGACGAGCAGCCAGAGGATGCCCAGGCCGATGATCAGCCAGCCCCAGATGCCGACGTGCTCGAACGCCGGAAGGTCACCCAAGGCCCCGAACCAATCGAACCCGAGGATCCGCAGGCCGAGGAACAGCCAGGCGAAGCCGGCCAGGGCCGCAAAGAAGCCGAGGACGGAGATGAGGATCGGTGGGTTCTTCACGCGTAGCTCTCCTTCTGTGATCTGATCGACGACCACCGCTCGTATCGTAGTCCTCTCCGGATGCGCCCGAACGGGTAGAACGGCACGTCGAGACGGGCCTTCGGTCGATGTCCCGGGGCCGGGTGCGATGACGAACATTGCGGAACTACCACGCCATGTCCCAACATGTTGGGCTGACCATCCGAGCGAAAGGGAATCCCCCATGGCTGACATCGGACCGAAGCGGATCGCCGAGTTCATCGAGCCGTTCCGTGTCGAACCCGGCAAGCGGGTTCGGTTGCCCGACGATTTCGATCCCGCAGGATCCCGCCGGATAAGCGTCAAGGAAGCCAAGCAGATCCTCGCCGAGGGGGTCGGCCTGCTCGCCGAATACCAGACGCGCCTCGCCGCCCAGGACACCTACGGCGTGGTCATGGTCCTCCAGGCGATGGACGCGGCCGGCAAGGACGGCACGATCCGCCACGTCATGAGCGGGGTGAACCCGCAGGGCGTCCAGGTCAGCAGCTTCAAGATCCCTTCATCGGAAGACCTGAACCACGACTACCTGTGGCGCTACGCCAAGAAGCTGCCCGAACGAGGCAACATCGGCATCTTCAACCGCTCGTACTACGAGGAGGTCCTCGTCGTCCGGGTCCATCCCCAGATCCTGGCCGGCCAGAAGATCCCCAAGAAGCTCAAGGACCGGGGGATCTGGAACCGGCGCTTCCGCGAGATCAACGATTGGGAGCACTACCTGACCGACCAGGGGTTCCGCTTCGTCAAGCTGTTCCTCAACGTCAGCAAGGAGGAGCAGCGGCGCCGGTTCCTGACCCGGATCGACGACGCCGACCGCAACTGGAAGTTCAGCGCCAACGACGCCAAGGAACGAGCCTACTGGGACGACTACCAGAAGGCATTCAGCGACGTGCTGTCCAAGACGAGCACGCCGTGGGCGCCGTGGTACGTGATCCCCGCCGATGACAAGCCATTCGCCCGGGTCGCTGCGGCCGGCGTCCTGGCCAACACCCTGATCGAGATCGACCCGCAGTTCCCGAAGGTCTCGAGAGAGGCCCACGAGGAACTCCAGGCGCAGAAGGTCGCGCTCGAGGGGGCGGCTCCTCCCGGCGCAGCCCCCGACCCGGTCGAAGCCGACCTTGCCGAGAAGGCCGCCAGGAAGGCGAAGAAGGGGAAGGGGAAGAAGTCATGACCGCATCGACCGCTCCGGCGGCCGGATCCGCCCAGGCTGCGCCCGATGTCGCCTGGTACTCCCTCACGGGGGCCGAGGCCGCCAGCCGCCTCGAGGTCGATCCCGCGGTCGGCCTGACGTCGGCCGAAGCCGATGGGCGACGCGCCAAGTACGGGGCGAACACGTTCGCCCAGGCCAAGAAGGCGTCCAAGTGGCAGCTGTTCGCGCGGCAGTACGCCGACCCGATGCAGCTCGTCCTCCTGGTCGCCGGGATCATCTGCCTGTTCCTGCCCGGTCAGTTCTACACCGGCGTCTTCCTGCTCCTGCTCACGATGTTCAACGCCTGGATGGCCATGAACCAGGAGGGCAAGGCAGAAGCGAGCGCTTCGGCCCTCCAGAGCATGATGGTGGTCAAGGCGAAGGTCCGTCGCGGCGGCGATCTCGTCGAGATCCCGATGGACCAGCTCGTCCCCGGCGACATCGTCAACATCGAGGCCGGCGATCTCGTCCCGGCCGACGCCCGGATCCTGTCCGCGGCGACCCTCGAGATCGACGAATCGGCGCTCACCGGCGAAAGCGTCCCGACACCCAAGCAGGTTGACGCCGTCGCGGCCGACGCCGCCCTCGGCGATCGCGTCGACATGGCCTTCATGAACTGCCAGGTGACCCGCGGCGCGGGCACCATCCTCGTCACGACCACCGGGATGGGGACCGAGGTCGGCCACATCAGCGGGATGCTTCAGGCAACGGGTATCGAGAAGACGCCGTTGACCAAGCAGCTCGACGCGCTGACCAACCAGATCCTGGTCATCGCCGGGATCGCGCTCGTCGTCTCGATCGCCCTCGGCCTGTACCGCGGGATCCAGGCGCAGGAGCTGTTCCTGAGCGCCGTCGCGTTCGCGGTGGCGGCGATCCCGACCGCCCTCCCGGCCGTCGTCACCGCCATCCTGTCCAAGGGCTCGCAGACGCTGGCCGAGGCCGGCGCGATCATGAAGCGGCTGCGCTCGGTCGAGACGCTCGGCTCCACGTCCGCGCTCAACTCCGACAAGACCGGCACGCTCACCCTCAACCAGATGACGGCCGTCCAGATGGCGATCGTCGGCCGGCGCTACGCGATCAGCGGCGACGGCTACCAGACGACCGGTCAGATCACCAAGACCGGCGGCCAGCCCGACGTTCCGCTCGAGCCGTACTTCCTGCCGATGGCGCTGTGCGCCGACGCCGAGGTCCGCGACGGCGCACTCGTGGGCGATCCGACCGAAGGGGCGCTCGTCGTGCTCGCGGCGAAGGGGGGCGTCGACCCATCTCTCACCCGTGAGCAATACCCGCGAGTCGCGACCCTTCCCTTCGATGCCGCCTACAAGATGATGGCCACATTCCATGCCATGAAAGATGCGAACGGCCGCGACGTCATCCGTGGCTACATCAAGGGCGCACCGGATCAACTCCTGGCCCGCGCCACGACCGCCCATGGGCCGGACGGGGTCGCGGTCCCGGTTGCGCAGATCCGCGACGCCTACCTTGCCGAGAACGAGCGTCTCGGTACGATGGGTCTCCGGGTCATGGCCACCGGCCAGAAGGACTTCGACCCGGCGACGTTCGATCCGAATGCCGACCTGCTCCCCGCGATCGACGGGCTCACGCTCCTGGCGATCGTCGGGATCGTCGATCCGCCACGCCCGGCGGCAAAGGACGCGATCGCGCAGGCCCATGCGGCCGGGATCCAGGTCCGGATGATCACGGGTGACCACGCGGTCACCGCCGAGGCAATCGCTCACCAGCTCGGGATCAAGGGCCGGGCGATCACCGGCGCCGACTTCCGCGCGATGAGCGACGACGAGGCGATGCGCCAGATCGATGGCATCGGCGTCATCGCCCGGGTGTCGCCGGAGGACAAGGTCCACCTCGTCGACATCCTCCGCAAGAAAGGCCACGTCGTCGGGATGACCGGCGATGGCGTCAACGACGCTCCGGCCCTCAAGAAGGCCGACATCGGGATCGCGATGGGGATCACCGGGACGGAGGTCTCGAAGCAGGCCGCCGTGATGATCCTGACCGACGACAACTACGCCACGATCGTCAAGGCCGTCGGCCTGGGACGCTCGGTCTATGACAACCTCATGCGCTTCATCCGTTTCCAGATGGCCGGTCTGTTCGGCTTCATCGCCACGTTCCTCGGCTCGTCCCTGCTCAACATCCTGGGTGGGATCCCGTTCCTGCCACTCCAGACGATGTGGCTCAACTTCACGGTCAACGTGTTCCAGGCGATCGGCCTGGGTTACGGCAAGCCGCGTGAGGGCCTCATGGCGGTCCCACCGCGACCGAAGGAGCAGAAGATCATGCCGCCGCGCCTGACGCGCTGGCTCGTGCTCTGCGGCCTGATCATGGCCGCCGGGACCCTGGGCGTCCTGGCCTGGGCAAGCGGATCCGGTCTGGGTGACACGGTGGCCCGGACGATGGGCATGACCACGTTCGCCCTCTTCCGGCTCTTCTCCTCGCTGGAGACGGCGGATGAGGATGAGTCGCTCTTCGGTGGGTCCGTCCTCGCCAACCGCCCGCTCCTCATCGGGACGGGAATCTCGGTCCTGACGATCCTGTTCGCGACCGAGCTTGGCGTCCTGCAGCGGGTCCTCGGGACGGTGAGCCTGTCGATCGACCAGTGGGCCATCTGCATCATCGTCGCGTTGTCGCTCATCGTCGTCGAGGAAGGCAGGAAGCTGCTCAAGATCCGGACGGTCGAGGAGACTGATGCTTCCGCCGCGGTGGCGTCGGTGCCAGCCGCCGCCTGATCCCAGGGTGTATGGGGTCGCGCGACACCTCGCCGCGCGATCGATCCCTCGGTCCGGCCGACCGGCGTCGAGCCGATGACCAGGGTCGTCGCTGGTTCGCGGCTGCGCGCCGCCGAGCGCTGGATGCCCGGCGTCCGGGCGATGCGGACGTACGAACGGTCGTGGCTCACCCATGACCTGATCGCCGGCATCGTCCTCGTGACACTGCTGGTGCCACAGGGGATGGCGTACGCCGAGCTGGCTGGACTGCCGGCGATCACCGGCCTGTACACGACGGTCGTCTGCCTTGTCGCGTATGCGCTCGTGGGACCGTCGCCGATCCTGGTCCTCGGTCCGGACTCGGCGCTCGCGCCGATGATCGCCGCGACGATCCTGCCGCTTGCCGCGGGCAGCCAGGAGATGGCGGTCGCGCTCGCCGGGATGCTCGCGCTCCTCGTCGGGCTGGTGACGGTCGGCGCGGGGTTCGCCAAACTCGGCTTCGTCGCGGACTTGTTGTCGAACCCGGTGCGGACCGGCTACCTGGCCGGCCTCGCCGTCGTCATCCTCATCGGCCAGTTGCCCAAGCTGTTCGGCTTCTCGACGGACGCCGATGGCCTGGTCGCTGAAGCGGCCGCCTTCGTCCATGGCCTCGACATGACGAACCCGTGGGCCCTCGCGATCGGCCTCCTCAGCCTGGCGATCATCCTCGGCCTCAAGCGGCTCTCGCCGAGAACGCCCGGCATCCTCATCGCCGTCGTGGTCGCGATCGCGCTGTCGATGGTCCTCGACCTGGCGGCTCGTGGCGTGTCCGTGATCGGCGTCCTGCCCCAGGGTTTCCCGATGCCGACGCTCCCCGGCGCCCCGCTCGACGACATGCCGCTATTGTTCGCGGCGGCCGTGGGGATCTCGCTCGTCGCCATCGGCGACACGATCTCGGTCTCGGGCGGGTTCTCGGCGCGGGCCGGCTACGAGGTCGATGGCAACCAGGAGCTGGTCGGGATCGGCTCCGCCAACCTGGCCGCCGGACTGTTCTCCGGGTTCGCCGTGAGCACCAGTGGGTCGAGGACCGCCGTCTCATTCCAGTCCGGAGCGAAGACCCAGCTGACCGGCCTGATCGCGGCGGCGTTCGTGCTCGCCATGCTGCTGTTCGTCCCCGGCCTCGTCCAGGCGATGCCACAGCCGGTGCTCGCTGCGGTCGTCATCGCCGCGTCGATCAGCCTGTTCGATGTGGCGGAACTGCGTCGGCTGTACCGGGTTCGACGGCCTGAGTTCGCCCTTGCGGTCGCCTGTGCGGTCGGGGTCATGTTCATCGGCGTCCTGCAGGGGATCGTCGTCGCGGTCGTGCTGTCGGTGATCTACGTCTTCAAGCGAGCGTGGGCCCCGTATTCGGCGGTGCTCGGCATCGCGCCCGACTTCCCCGGGTTACCACGACGTCGGCCGATATCCGGACGCCGTCCAGGTACCGGGTCTGCTCATCGTCCGCTGGTCGGCACCGCTCTTCTTCGCCAATGCGAGCCAGTTCCGCGACCGGATCAGAGATCTCATCAGGGACGCCGAAACACCGCCGCAGTGGGTGCTCGTCGCCGCTGAGCCGATCACCGACATCGACACGACGGCCGGCACCGTGCTCGCGGACCTCGACGTCGAATTGAACGCGGCGGGGATCCACCTCGCGTTCGCCGAACTCCAGTCCGCGGTCCGCGACTCGATCGTCCGGTACGGGCTCCTCGAGACGGTCGACGCGAGCCACTTCTATCGTTCGGTGACCGAAGGCGTCCAGGCTTTCAAGGAGGCATCGGAGAAGACGATCGGCAGAGGGACAGAACCGGGCGCCTGAGTGACGCCGACCCGCATCGGGCTGGGCCGCGAATCAAGAGACCACCGGTGCGAACGCCGGTGGTCTCTTTGAGTGCGATCGATCAGGCGCTGAGCGCCGTGGTCAGCTTGCGAGTGTCTTCGCCTTGAGCGAGTCGTACTCGGCCGGCGTGATCGTGCCGGCGTCCTTGAGCTGCTGCAGCTTGGCCAGCTCGTCGGCGGTCGAAACGCCGGCGACGGCTGCGTTGGCCGCATCGGCCCGGGCCATCATCTGGACGTCACCGGGGGTCACCTTTGGCCGCGCGATGATGTAGATCAGGCAGCCGAGGAACGGCAGGATGAAGATCAGGAGGATCCAGCCGGCCTTCGCGCCGCCGTGGATGTCCGTGCGGCGGAAGATGTCCGAGAAGATCGCGATGAACACCCAGATCGCGAGAATCAGGAAGAAGACCTCGATGGTCCAGAGAAAGAAATCGCCCAAGTTGTTCAAGCCGTGGTTCCCTCCAGGTTGCGCCCGCTCATCTGGCGGGCAATGCGTCGCAGTTTCGCAAGATGCATTCTACGCTGTGGCTCGGCGCCCGCTCGGGCCGATCCAGCACGGAGCACCCAGCGGCCGGAGTCGCTCGCTGCGCAGGCCCGTGCCGACCGGACGATCACGTGGTGCCCTCTCGCACCCGGCCAGTCCCCACCCGAGCCCACTCTTCCACAACGGTCCGTGGCAGGAACCGTTTGCGGAATCGCAGCATTGGGACGAAGGTACGGGTCTCGGGGCCGCGACCAGACGCGATACCTTCGTGTCGCACGCATGACGACCGCGGTCGACCTCGACCCTCCGGTACCAAACCACGCGGGAGAAACGACACCCATGTCCATTCGCCTCCGAAGTCGATGGTCTGCCGGGGCCGCCGCCGGGATCCTGGTCCTGTCGCTGGCCGGCACCGCATTCGCCACGGCCCTGAGGGCGGATGACCTCGACGGCAACGGCGTCGCCGACACGTGCCAGACGGTCGTGACTCCGGACCAGACTGCAGCCGAAGCGGCCTTCGCGGCCGCCGACCTCAATGGGGACGGCACGATCTCCGTCAGCGAGGCTGCCCAGACCGACTGGACCGGCGGTGAGAACTGCAACCACGGCGGGTATGTCAGCTCGGTCGCCACCGGGACGTCGGACACCTGCGACTCGGCCGACAGCGACTCGGCTGACGAGACAACGGCCGATGCGGCCACACCGGATACGACCGTCGATTCGTGCGACACGGACACGCCGGAGACCCAGGACACGCCGGAAACCCAGGACACGCCCGAAACCACCGTCGACCCGACGCCGACGGTGTGCCCGCCCACGACGTTCGTGCCGACTCCGGTCGACCCGACCGTGGTCCCGGCACCGAACGCCCACGGCAAGGCCGTCTCCGAGATCGCGCAGTCAGATGCCGTCGGTGGCAAGAACTGCAACCACGGCGGAGCGGTCAGTGAGGTGGCCAAGGCCGGACACGGGAACGCGAAGGCCGATCACGCCGCAGCCAAGGCCGAGAAGGCCGCGATGAAGGCGGCGAAGCGGCAGAACAAGGTCCACCACACGCAGGACTAGGCCGATCCCGGCGGGTCGATCATCGGCCCGCCGGCGCACTCGCAGTCTCAGCGACCGGCGCGGCCGCCGTTCCCGCTGATCCGTTCGCCCGGCAAGACCGTGCCGGGACCGGGATGTCGCGACCCCGGGCGTGGGCTCGCATCCGATGGACGCGCTGTCGCGCCGTTGCCGATCCCCTGACCGGGGCGGCGCGGTCCGGCGAACCCGGCGCCGCGGCCCCCGGGTCGCGATCCACCGTTGGACCTCGAGACGCCGGCTGGGTGCTGCCCACCACTCGGTCGCGGGGCGCCGCCTGAACGCGGTGCGCCCTGGTGGCGTGGACTGCCTCCGTGACGAGGCGCCCCGGCTCCGGACATCGACCGTGACGGTCGTGCGCCACCGAGACCGCCGCGCAGGATCGGCTCGGGTCGGATCCGTGGATCCGGCTCGTACCCCGGGATCGTCTCCCGCGGGATCCCTCGACCAAGCACGCGCTCGATGTCGTTGAGGAGTTTGACTTCGTCCACGCAGACCAGCGAGACCGCATCGCCATCGACGCCGGCCCGGCCGGTCCGCCCGATCCGGTGGACGTAGTCCTCCGGGACCATCGGCAGTTCGAAGTTGACGACGTGCGGGAGCGCCTCGATGTCGAGACCCCGCGCGGCGACTTCGGTGGCGACGAGGATCTGGAACCGACCCGCCTTGAAATCGGCCAGCGCCCGAACGCGCTGCGGCTGGCTCTTGTTGCCGTGGATCGCCGTGGCGCTGATCCCGTCGCGATCGAGCTGCTGGGCCAGTCGGTTGGCGCCGTGCTTCGTGCGGGTGAAGACGAGTGCCTGGTCGATCCGTCCGGACGTGATCAGGTGGCTCAGCAATTCACGCTTCCGGTCGCGATCGACCATGTGGACCACGTGGGTCACGAGTTCCGTCGGGGTATTGCGCGGGGTCACCTGGACCGAGACCGGTTCGTGCAGCATCCCGTCCGCCAGACGCCGGATCTCATCGGAGAAGGTCGCCGAGAAGAGCAGGTTCTGCCGACGCGCCGGGAGCACCGCGAGGATCTTCCGGATATCCCGGATGAAGCCCATGTCGAGCATCCGGTCGGCCTCGTCGAGGACGAGGATCTCGACCCGGGAGAGGTCGATCGTGCGCTGTCCGAGGTGATCGAGCAGGCGACCGGGTGTCGCCACAACGATCTCGGGTCCGGCTCGCAGTGCGCGCACCTGCGGATCGAAGCCGACACCGCCGTAGATCGTCGTCGAACGGATCGGGTTCTGGGCACCGTAGGTCCGGACGCTCTCCTCGACCTGGAGCGCGAGCTCGCGCGTCGGGGTCAGGATCAGAGCCCGGACGGCACGCGGACCGCTCGGTCGCGATCCGTGGAGCAGCTGGAGCATCGGCAGCACGAACGCAGCCGTCTTGCCGGTACCGGTCTGGGCACCGGCCAGGACGTCGCGTCCGGCCAGGACGAGCGGGATCGACTTGGTCTGGACCGGCGTGGGTTCCGTGTAGCCCTGCTGGGCGACAGCACGGAGAAGCTCGGGCGACAGCCCGAGATGATCGAAGGACATGGGGAGAAGGCTCCTGACGTGGCCCGCCCGCCTGTGCGGGATCCGGTCAGGGCGCTACTTGGTTCGGGATCGAAACGGCAATGGACCGGGGCGCTGACCGGAGCGCCTCATCGAGCACGAAGGCGCGCAGCATAGCCGAACTGGAGCGGCCGCGCCAGGGTCGCGCGGAATCAGGCTTTGCGCTCGAGGATCGGTCGCGCCTTCTCCGGGTCGTCGACGACGAAGGCGAACGTCGCCCGATCGCCCCACCGGCCGAGGAACAGGTGGCCGTAGATGTTCACATCGGCGTCCGCCAGGGCACGCGCGAGGCGGGCCATCCCGCCCGGCCGATCGTCGACCTCGGCCAGGATCGACTCACCTTCGATGTAGGTGTATCCCTCGGCGTCAAGCACGGCAGCGGCGCCGTCGTCGTCGGCGGTCGTCATGATCACGTGACCGCTGTCGCCCATGCTCCCACCACCGATCGCCCGCAGGTCCACCCCACGTGCCGCCAGCGCCTCGGCCAGGGTCGCCATCGCTCCCGGTTCGTTCTTCAGCTGGACGACGAACTGCTTGGCCATGGCTGCCTCCGATCGTGCCGGCCGGCTCCCCGGCAGGCCCGGACCCATCCTAACGGCCGGAGGCCGGGCCGTGTACCTTCGCCTAGTGCGTGATCCGTCTGCGCTGCCTCCCCCCATCCGAGCCACCGCCGATGACCTGCCGCCGGCAGTCGCGGCTGTCATCGCGTCACCTTCGGCGGCCGTGGACCGGGGCGAGCGCCGGACGATCGGGGCGGCCGGGATCCCGTTCTCGTCGATCTGGTGGGGCGACCCGGCCGGCCGACCGCTCGTCCTCATCCATGGTGTCACCGCCTCCGCCCGGATCTGGTGGCGGGTCGGACCAGCCCTCGCCGCCACTGGGCGACGGGTCGTGGCCGTCGACCTGCCGGGTCATGGACGGACCGGCCACTGGGCCGGCCACCACCGGTTCCGCGAGACCGCAAATGACGTCGCCGCCTGGATCCATGCGTCGGACCTTGGCGGGCCGGACCTCCAGGTCGTCGGGCACAGCTGGGGAGCGATGACGGCGGCCGCCCTGCCCCGGAGTGGTGTCCGTCCGGCGACACTCGTCCTGCTCGAACCACCCACGGTCCCGTTCGAGGTGATCTCGCGGATGGCCAGTGACCCGTCCGAGCAGCTCTACCGAGACCTGCCGGCGGCAGTCGCCGCCCTGACCAGGTCGAATCCGGACTGGCCGGCCGAGGACGTCCTGGCCAAGGCCGAGGCGCTCACCGAACTCGACGAGACGGCTGCTCGCTCGATCCTGCTCGACAACGGCGATTGGGATGGCGGACTGGCCGATCTCGCCGATCCGAGTGCCGACGGCATCCCGACCTGGATCCTCCGCGCCGAGACGACGGCCACCGGGCTGACCCCCGACGGGGATCTTGCGGGGCTGGTGCCACAAGCGGCCTTGGCGCCCTTCGCGCTCCGGATCGGCATGGATCACATCATCACGCTCGCCGGGATGCCTCACGCTCCGCAGCGGACCGACCCGGCCCTGACCACCTTCGCCATCCTTCGAGCGCTCGGCTGAGGGACTAGGCGCGGGCTCGCTCACGCAGCTGGATCGCCCGCCGATACGCCTCGACGTACTGCGGGGCGGACCCTCGGACCCAGTCGAAGTCGACCGCCATGGCCCGATGGACGAGCCCATCCCAGCCGGTCCCGCGGGCCGAGCGGATCGAGACGGCAGCGGTACAGGCCTCGAGCAGGTCCACGACGGTGGGCCGGTCGAAGACGAAACCGGTCCCGGCCCCCGGATGGCGAACCTCGTCGACGACGGTATCCGCGAGCCCGCCGGTCCTGTGGACGATCGGCGGCGTCCCATAGCGCAGCGCGATCATCTGCCCCTGGCCACATGGCTCGAAGCGCGATGGCATCGCGAAGAAGTCGACGCCGGCATAGATCCGACGGGCCATCGCTCGATCGAATTGGTCGATGAAGGCGACCTGCCGCGGCCGTGCTGCAGCGATCGCCCGGAATGGATCCGCGAGCGCCCGCGGTCCATTGCCCTGGACCACGAGACGGACGCCACGATCGACGAGCGCGGGCGCGGCGCCGGCGAGCAGATCGAAGCCCTTCTGCGGGTCCAGCCGGCCGATCATCCCGATCACCGGTCCGTCGTCCCGGTCGTCGAACCCGACGCGGGTCAGCAGGTCGGCACGACAGGTCGCCTTGCCCGCCGGAGCCGCCTGCGAATACGGAGCCGCGAGGTCGGGGTCCGCCGCAGGGTCCCAAACGGCCGTATCGAGCCCATTGAGGATCCCGACGAACCGGTCGCCCTTCGCCCGCAAGGCTCGCTCCAGACCCATCCCGAACTCGGGGGTCAGCGCTTCGACCGCGAAGCCGGGCGACACCGTGTTGACCAGTTCGGCGCGCTCGATGTTCACGCCCAGCAAGTCGATCCCGTCCGCGTCCTCGGCCACCACGCCGTCGCCGGGCACCAGCCCGAGCTCACCGAGCCGCTCGCGCGGGGTCCAACCGTGATAGGCGAGGTTGTGGAGGGTGGTCAGGATCGCCGCCCCGCCGACGATCGGGTCGTCCCGATACCAGATGTCGCGGGCGATCGCCGCGGGGCCGGTGTGCCAGTCGTGCAGATGAAGGACGTCGAGTGGCCGTCCATCGGCCCGGAGCGTTTCCAGCGCCGCCCGGCAGAACAACCCGAAGCGCCAGGCATTGTCGGCGTAGTCGCCGGCCGCATCCCCGTAGAAGCCGTCTCGATCGAACGCGGCCGGATGATCGATCAGGCGGAGACGGTAGCCATCGGCCAGGACATCGATGACCGTCACCGTGGTCGCGCCGGCCGGGGAGCGCGGATCCGGGACCCGGATGGTCGTGGTCGCCTGGACGGTGGTCGGATCCGGGACGCCCCGGTAGCGCGGCAGGAACACGTCGATGGGGGCGTCGATGTCGGCGGTGGACGCCGCCCCGAGGGCTCGGGCCAACGCGTCGACGACGTCGGCCAAACCCCCCGTCTTGGCCCACGGTTCGCACTCGGACGCGATCATCGCGACACGCATCGGCATCCGGGAATGCTACGCGTCGGCCCGCTCTTCGTTCGGCCGGACGGACCGACCCCCTCGTCTCCGACCCGCGACCGAGTATCATGCCCGCTCATGGAACCCGTCCGCGTCCCATCCATCCCCGCGGCCAGCTTCCTGTTACCCCCTCAGCTCGAGGGTCTGCGGCGCCTCGCGTACAACCTCCACTGGGCGTGGCACCCGCAGACGCGCAGTCTGTTCGCCAGGATCGACAGCACGGCGTGGGCACGCTACCGGACCCCTGTCCCCGTCCTCGCCGGAGCGACCGGCTGGCCGCGCCTGGTCGACGATGCCGGCTTCCTCGCCGAGTACCACGACGTCCTCGATGCGTTCGACGCATACATGGCCAACGGCTCCGGTCACTGGTTCCAGCGCCGCTATGCCGACCGGCTCGTCGGTCCGATCGCCTACTTTTGTGCCGAGTACGGATTCCACGAGTCGCTCGGGATCTACTCCGGCGGACTCGGGGTGCTGGCCGGCGACCACATGAAGGCCGCCAGCGACATGGCCCTGCCGGCCATCGGGGTCGGGCTGCTCTACCGCAAGGGCTACTTCCGGCAGTCGATCGACGCCGATGGCCATCAGGAACACGATTACACGGACTATGACCTGAGCCGTCTGCCCATCGGCCGCGTCCAGGACGCTGCCGGTCTCCCGCTGACCGTCACCGTGGAGCTCCCGGGCCGCGACCTGTCGATCGCGGTGTGGGTCGCCCAGGTCGGTCGGGTCCCGGTCCTGCTCCTCGACACGGACATCCCGGAGAACGTGGCGTCGGATCGACCGATCACCAACATCCTGTACGTGCGCGGCCGGGAGATGCGCCTGCACCAGGAGCTGGTCCTCGGGATCGGCGGCGTCCGGGCCATCCGCGCCCTCGGCCTCGAACCATCGGTCTGGCACCTGAACGAGGGACACTCGGCCTTCCTGCTGGCGGAACGAGCCCGTGAGCAGGTCGCCGCCGGTTCGAAGCTCGAGGACGCCTGGCAGGCCATCCGTCGCGACAGCGTCTTCACGATCCATACGCCGGTATCGGCAGGTAACGAACGGTTCGATGCCGACCTCGTCCGCCGGGTCGCCGGCCAGGAGCTCAGCGAGGATCGCGTCCCGGTCGAATCCGTCCTGAAGCTCGGGCTTGGCGTCGACGCGGATGCCGGACAGTTCGACATGACCGCGTTCTCGCTCCGATTGACCCACCGCGCGAACGCCGTGAGCCGACTGCACGCGGTCACCGCGAACACGACCTGGCAGGACATCGTCGGTCACGAGATCCTGGGTATCACCAATGGCATCCACGCCCCGACCTGGATCGGACAGCCGATCGCCGGCCCGCTCGAACGGCTCGGCGCCGACCTGGACGACCTCGATGCCGGCACGGAACGCGGTCGGTTCTGGGAGCGGCTCGATCGGATCAGCGACCGGGACCTGTGGGATGCCCACATCCGCCAGAAGCGCGAACTCGCCCATTTTGCGCGCGGCCGGCTGCGCAGCCAGTTCGCCCGCCACGGCGAGGCCCCGTCCGTGCTGGCCGAGGTCGAGAAGGCCCTCGATCCGGCCGTCCTCACGATCGGCTTCGCCCGCCGTTTCGCCACGTACAAGCGGGCCGGCCTGCTGTTCAGCGATCTCGACCGGCTGGCCCGTCTGCTGTGGGATACGGATCGTCCGGTCCAGGTCGTCTTCGCGGGCAAGGCCCATCCGGCGGATCGACCCGGCCAGCGGGTCATCCAGGAGATCTTCCAGCGTTCGCGGTCACGCGAGCTGCGCGGCCGGATCTTCATCGTCGAGGACTACAACATGCGTGTCGCGCGCTTCCTGGTCCAGGGCGTCGACGTCTGGCTGAACAACCCACGGCGGCCACTCGAGGCGTCCGGGACGTCGGGGATGAAAGCCGCCCAGAACGGCGTCCCGAACGTGAGCGTCCTGGATGGCTGGTGGGACGAGGGTTTCGACGAGGACAACGGTTGGGCGATCGGGGGTCGCGAGACCAACCCGGATGAAGCCGCCCAGGATTGGCACGACGCCCAGGATCTGTATCGGATCCTCGAGGATGAGATCGTGCCGCGATACTACGACCGGGATCCCCAGGGAATCCCGAGCCGGTGGCTGACGGTGATGCGCCGGGCGATGGCGACCGGGCTGTGGCAGTTCTCGACCACCCGGATGCTCCACGAGTACACGGAGCTGCTGTACCTGCCGGCGGCCGGGATCGCGGTCGCCGACACATCGTCGGGGCCGCACGTGACCGAGGCGGGCTGACCGCTGGACCCGATGCCTCCCCGCATCTCGTTGGCCCTGGCCATCCACAACCACCAGCCCGTCGGCAATCTCGATCGGGTCATCGCGGACGTCTTCGAACACGCGTACGAGCCGATGATCGACGCCCTCGAGCGGCATCCGGGCATCCGTCTCGCGCTGCACTATTCGGGGCCGTTGCTCGATTGGCTGCGGGCGGAGCGGCCCGCCTTCGTCGAGCGGGTCGCGGTCCTCGCCCGGCGGGACCAGGTCGAGATCCTCGGCGGCGGGTACTACGAACCCGTCCTGGCCTCGATCCCGGAACGCGACCGGCTCGGTCAGCTGCTCCGGATGTCAGACGAACTCGAGCGCGTGTTCGGACGGCGCCCAAGCGGCGCGTGGCTGGCCGAACGCGTCTGGGAGCCCGACCTCCCGACATCGCTGACCGCAGCCGGCTATGGCTGGACGATCGTCGACGATGCCCATTTCCGGGCGGCCGCGATCCCGAATTCCGACCTGTGGGGGCCGTTCACGACGGAGGATCAGGGCAGTCTCCTGCGCGTGTTCGGGACGGAGCAGGGACTCCGGTACGGGATCCCGTTCGGCAAGATCGAGGACGTCATCGCCCACCTGCGCGAGCACGCGACCGACACCGGGGACCGGGTCGGGATGATGGGCGACGACGGCGAGAAGTTCGGAGCCTGGCCCACGACCTGGGGCCACTGCTGGGGCGAGCGCCGATGGGTGGACGGCTTCTTCGACGCCCTCGAGGCGAACGCGGATTGGCTGGCGACGACGACGCCGTCGGCCTGGCTGGCGGACCACGCGCCCATCGGTCGGGCCTACTTCCCGACCGGGTCGTACGAGGAGATGGGCGCCTGGGCGCTTCCGGCCCACGAAGGACGGGCGTACACCACGGTGCTCGCGGCCGATCGGGCGGAGGGCCGCCCCGAAGCGCGCTGGTTGCGCGGGGCATCCTGGCGCAATTTCCAGGTCAAGTACCGCGAGATCAATGACCTGCACAAGCAGATGCTCCGGACCTCGGACGCGGTCCACGGGATGGCCGATGGACCGGATCGGACGCTCGCCCTCGACCACCTGTACCAGGGCCAGTCGAACGATTGTTACTGGCACGGCCTGTTTGGTGGCATCTACATCTCGCACATGCGCCTTGCGACGAGTGGACACCTGATCGCGGCCGAGGATCTGGCCGAAGCTGCAGCGGGGCGGTCGCATCGGGCCGAACGCCTCGACCTCGATCTCGACGGGCTCGATGACGTTCGCCTGGCTGATCCGGGCCAGACGCTGTCGATCGACCTCGACGAAGGAGCAGGGATCGGCAGCTGGGACATCCGTCCGGTCCGTCATGCACTCTGCTCAGTGCTGCGCCGTCGTCCGGAGGCGTACCACGAGACCCTTCGCGACTACGACGCACGGACCGAAGGGGAACGCGGTGGCGGGACCTCCCACGAGTCGGCGACGTCCATCCACGACATCGTCGTCGCCCAGGAGGTCGGCCTCGCGGACCGTCTCCACTACGATCGGTACGAGCGTCGATCCGGTCTCGTTCGCTTCCTGGCGCCGGACACGGCCCGGGAGACCTGGGCAACCGGGGAGGCGGTCGACCTCGGCGACGCCGTCGACGACCGATATGAGCTGGACGTGCTGGATCTCGATCGGATGGTCGCGTCCCGCAGCGCGACCGTGGACGACGGCGGCGGACCGGCCGGTGTCCAGGTGACCAAGGAGATCGCCCTCGGAGGTGATCGGCGCAGCCCGACGCTGGCGTTGACGCTGACCCTGGAGAACCGATCGGAACGCCGGCTCACGACCCTTCTCGGGCTCGAATGGACGCTGATGCTCCTCGGTGGCGAGGCCGACCCGGCCGGCTGGATCGAGGTCGACGGCGTCCGCCAGGCCCACGATGACGACGGGTCCTCGACGGCTTTGAGCGGCATCCGCCAGGGCAACGATGAGGTCGGCATCCAGGTCGACACGAGGGTCAGTCGGGCCGGCGGCCTGTGGTGGGCACCGGTCGAGACGATCTCGAATTCAGAACGCGGCTTCGAACGTTCCTACCAGGGGGGTGGCCTGCTCTTCTGGTGGCCACTCGACCTGGCGGCCGGGGCGTCGTGGACGGTGACGATCGGGCACGAGATCGCGACCGCGACCGACCGGGTTCTCGACGAGCTCGCGCAGCGAGCGACAGGTCATTCGATCCCGACGGGATAGCCGGAGCGGCGTGGATCGCCCGAGTCACTTCGGCTGTCGACACCGAAATGAACGGCGAGGGCTCCGAACACCGCGAGCCCCACGAGGATGATCGCGACGACGAGCAACCCGGACATCTTTGACCTGCCTTTGCTTGGTATCGTTTGACCAGGCCAAGTCGGCCCGTCACTTGGACTATCCTACTATGTCAATCGACGACCTGGGTTCGACGCCGCTGACCGTCGCATCCGGTGGCGCCCTCGATGTCGAGCGTGACTCGGACGTCCCGATCTCCACCCAGATCTACTGGCAGCTGGCCTACCAGATCGATTCCGGACGGCTCCTGCCCGGATCGCGTCTGCTCCCGGTCAGGGATCTCGGGGCCGCACTGCGGGTGAACCCGAACACCATCCGGGCGGTCTACCGGCGGCTGTCCGACGCCGGTTACGTGACCAGCCGGCACGGCGCCGGGACGCACGTCGCGGATCGGCCGCCACAGCGACGCGGGACGGAGGCTCTGGCCGGGATCATCTCCGAGACCCTTCGCCGAGCTGCCCACGCCGGGTTCACGGCCGACGAGGTCGCGGCCGCGACGTTCGCCGCCGCGACCGAACGCAAGCGACCGGGCCCGCTCGTTCGGGTCCTCTACGCCGAGTGCACCAGTGCCGACGCCGGCTTCGATGCCGAACGTCTGGGAGACGAGTTCCCCGGGATGATCGAAGCCGAAGGGGCGCTGCTCGACGACCTGCCCGACCGCCTCGATCGCTTCCACTACGACCTGGTCGCCACGACGACGTTCCATGCCGATGAGGCCCAGGCACTGGTGGCGGGTCGAGTGCCGGTCGTCGCGATGCTCGTGGGACCCGGATACATCGAGCTCGTGCACGAGATCGCCGACCTCCCGGAAGGCTCACGCGTCGGGCTCATCTGCGCGTCCGGTCGCGGCCTCGCCAACATCCGTGAGACGCTCGCCATCTCGGGGACCGATGGCGTCGAGATCGTGGCTGCCCTGATCGGGGATCCGGCCGGCCTGGAGCCGATCGAGCGCGACGCCGACCTCATCCTCGTCTCCCGGGAAGCGCTCGCCACCGGCGTCGATCGGACGCTCTCGCGACCGGACCGGATCCGCTCATGGACCTACGACTTCGATCCGTCCGGCCTGGAGCTCCTGCGTCGGGCGATCGAGCACGCCGCCCTGGCGCGACCGCCCGAACCGGTGGTCGGATCGACCTCGAACTAGCCGAACAGGATCCGCCGCAACAGCGCCGTGGGTGGCGATCCGTGCGCGAGGACCGACTCGAGATGCGGGCGGTATCGGAACCCCGGGGTCTCTCCGAGATCGCCGACGACGCGAGCCACCGGGACGGCAGCCGCGCCGCGCGGATCGCCTGATCGTACGGCGGCACGCCGCCGCGCCTCGATCTCGATCTCCCACATCTCCAGTGAACCGGCGAAATAGGTCGACAGCTGGGTGGATGACAGGCGAGCCCGGTCGAACTTGGCACGGGCCTCCGCTTCCTCCTGGAACCCTTCATCGACCATGAGCGACACGGCCTCATCCTCGGTCATCCCGTCGCAATGGATCCTGGCGTCGATGATCGCGTTGATGACCGCCCGCAGGTAGAACTTCCAGTGGACGAGCAGCAGCGCGGGATCCTCGGATCCGTAGCCGACGTCCATCATCACCTGGGTCACGTACACGGCCCAGCCCTCCGCGAACAGTCCGCTCGCAAAGATCGAGCGCACGATCGACGGACAGCGATTGGCATAGACGCCCTGCAGGTAGTGACCGGGTACGGCCTCGTGGATCGTGAGCAGGCGCAACATCCGGTCGTTGTCCTCGCGGAGGTTCGATTCACGCCGCTCGTCTGACCAGTCAGCCGGCATCGGGGTGATCGCGAAGAACGCCTTCTGGCCCCGGTCGAGTGGGCCAGGCGACGACAGCATCGCTCCCGCGAAGGCCCGAAGGAAGACCGGGGTCCATTGGATCTCGAGTGGCTCGTCGGTCACCCCGATCAGGTCCTGCTCGACGCAGAACGCCTCGATCCGGGCGTTCTCGGCGCGGCAGTAGTCGAGAAGATCGTCGGCCTCCGGATGCTCGGCCGCGATGGCGTCGAGGACGCCTCGAACGAGGGGACCGTCGGCGTCGGGGGTCGCGACACCGGCGAGCCAGACCGGCCACAGTTCCTTCGCCAGCCGGACCATCTCCGCGCGCACCGCCCCGAATTCCCGTTCGGCGCCGGCCAGGATCCGGTCCGGTGTCAGCGTCTCCGACCGCATCGTGTGGCGCATCTTCTCGGCGAACAGGTCACGACCGAGCCGGCCCTCACCCTCGCTGACGGGCAGGACGACATCGCGCAGATGCGCCTCGAACCCGGTCAAGGCGACGCGGGCCGTTTCGGCAGCCCGTTCCAGCCGACCGGTCAGGGCCTCGACCTCGCGGTCGTCGGACGCTGTGGATGCAGCCGCCGCCAAAGCATCGGCGATCAACGCCTCGATGCCGGCCAGATGGCGCAACGCGGTCTCGGTCTGGAACCGACCGACCGGCCGTCCCTCGACCCCGACCAGCCGGTCCCTGGCCGAATCCAGGAGAGCGGGCAGTCGCTCGAGCCGACTCGCGGTCGACGTCAGGCGTTCGGCCAGCGGGGCGAACTCGCGGGCCTGGAGGTTGAACAGGCCATCGCCGATGAGGTAGACCCACTCGAGGGGGTTCCAGGCGTCCTCACAGAGGACGGTTTCGGCGAACCGAGCCGCCTCGAGTTCACCGATCACCAGGTCGCGATCGATCGCCTCGTCGGGCTCGAGATCCCGCATCGCGGCCAGCTCACCGAGCCAGCGGTCGGTGAAGGCAGCCCGCTCCGCCCGGCCGGCTGGGTCGAGGTCGGGCCAGCGGCCGTCGTGGGCGTGCTCCCCGATCCCCGTGGCGAAGGTCGGATTGAGCTGGAAGAAGTCGGCCAGGAATGTGTCGATGCGGTCGCTGAAGTCGGACATCCTCGAAGTCTACGGTGCGGATGGGGCCGGTTGCCGGTCACGGTCTTCACCGTCGCCGTCACCCGGCTACCATCGTTCGATGGCAAGCCAGACATGGGTGGAACCGGTCGTCCTCACCGGGACGCGAGTCCGCCTCGAGCCGCTCCGCTCCGACCACCTCGCGGACCTCGAGCGGGTCGCCTTCGAGCTGCCCTTGTGGCAGTGGACGATCATGGGGCCACAGGATCCCGATGGGCTCCGAACCTGGCTCGACGCGGCACTGGCGAACCAGGAGGCAGGGACGGAGCGGCCGTTCGCCACGGTCGACCTGGCGTCCGGACGCGCGGTCGGATCGACCCGGTTCATGTCGATCGTCCCCGAACATCGCCGGCTCGAGATCGGATGGACGTGGGTCGCGTCGGCCCATCAGCGGGACGGCACGAACCGCGAGGCGAAGCTGCTCCAGCTGACCCATGCCTTCGAGCGCCTCGGCGCCAATCGGGTCGAGTTCAAGACCCATGCTCGCAACGAGCGTTCCCGGACTGCGCTCGCCGGGATCGGGGCAACCTTCGAGGGCGTCTTCCGGAACCACACGATCACCGCCGACGGATCGCTTCGCGATTCCGCCTACTTCAGCATCATCGCCCAGGAGTGGCCGGCGGTGAAGGCCGCCCTCGTCGCACGCCTGGATCGATGAGTCTGCCCCACGGGGACCGCGCGCCGATCGTCGTCCTTGACCGCGAAGGCCCGGCTGGAGGACCCTCACCGAGGATCCGGGTCGGCCATGTCCCATCCAGCCGCTGCGGCACATCCAGCCATCGCTTGGAGGCATCGCCTTGAAGGGTTTCATCTTCGGCACCATCGTCACGGCCATCGCCTTCTATGTGTTGACCCGCTTCCTGCCGCAATACGTCAGCTACGACGGCGACACCATCGGGCTGGTCGTCCTGGCCGCGATCTTCGGTGTGGTCAACGGCCTGATCGGGCCGATCGTCCGGGCCCTTGCCTTGCCGCTCACGTTGATGACGATGGGTCTCGTCGGGTTCGCCATCAATGCCGGGCTGCTGCTCCTGACCGCGATCATCGCGAACTCGGCCGGGTTCGACCTGACGATCGGTGACTTCCCGCCGGACCTGCTCACCGTCACCACGATCGTGGCTGCCGTCGTGGGCGCCGTCGTGCTGAGCGTCGTCAGCGCGGCGGTTCGGCTTGTCGTCCCGGACTGACCCGATCGACGTCTCGCCGTTGCTCGCCGCGGCGACCACCTTCGGCACACCTGCCTACGTCACGGACCTGGCGACGCTCGATCGCTCGGCTGCCGCCGTCCGCGCCGCGTTCCCGGACCCGTGGCTGCGACGGTTCTCGGTCAAGGCCAACGACGTCCCGGCGATCGTCGCGGAGGTCGCCGCCCGTGGGTTCGGCGCCAACGTCGTGTCGCGCGGTGAGTGGGCGATCGCTCGCCGGGCCGGTCTCTCCAACGACCGGATCACCCTCGAGGGCGTGGGCAAGACCGACGACGACCTGCGTGCCGCCGTCAGGGCGACGGCCGTCGGACGGGTCGGACTGGCCTGGGTGGCCCTCGAGTCGGCCGATGAGGCGGAGGCGCTCACGCGGATGGCCCGCCGGGCGGGCCTGGGTCGGCGCGGTCGACCCGCACTCGATGTCCTCGTCCGGGTCAATCCGGCGGTCGCCCCGGAGACGATCGCCGGTCTGGCGGTCGGTGACGGGCGATCCAAGTTCGGCATGACCGAGACCGAGGCGACGGGCGTCGTGGCATGGCTCCGGGAATACTCGGCCGGGGCCATCCGTCCACGCGGCGTGCAGGTGCATGTCGGATCGCAATTGCAGGCGGTCGATGCCTGGCGCGAGGCGGTCCGCCACGGCCTCGCGCTGGTCGCACTGTTGCGAGGTGGCCTGGCCGATTTCGATACTCTCGATGTCGGTGGCGGGTTCCCGTCCCTGCCACTCGGCGAGCCGGCGCCCGAGCCCGAGCGATTCGCCCGGGAGATGCCGGGTCTGCTCGAAGCTGTCCCGGCGCCGAGACGTCCGACCCGTCTGGCCATCGAACCGGGTCGGTCGGTCGTCGCCCGGGCCGGCTGGCTCGTCGCCCGGGTCCTGCACGTTCGCGAGCGCGGCGGCCGTCAGGTCATCATCGACGCGGGCATGACCGAGCTCCTTCGCCCGGCCCTGTACGGGGCTCGCCACCCCATCACCGCCCTCACTTCTCTCGGGCGCGTCGTGGATCCGACGGATGGAGCCGTGGCCCTCGAACCGACGCGGGTCGAGGGCCCGATCTGCGAGTCGACCGATGCGCTCGGCGTGCACGATCTTCCGCCGCTCCGCCGGGGTGATGTCGTGGCCATCAGCGACACCGGAGCCTACGGTGTCTCGCTGGCATCGACCTACAACGGCCGGCCCCGACCACCCCAGGTCTTCGTCGAACTCGACGGTCGTCTGCGCCTGGCGCGGCGGGCCGGCAGGGTCTTGACCGGGACGTCAGGATGAACGCCATGAGTTGGCGTCGGACCGTCTCCGCCGTGCTCGGCGCGCTGTGGCTGGCCGCGATGGCCGTCGCCCTGGTGTCGGCCGCACCCCCGCCCGGACCCCCATTCCCCGACCCGGTGGTGAACCAGGCGGTCTACGACTACGCCGGGATCCTGTCGCCGGCCGCGATCGCCCAGGCGGAGGCGACGATCGACGCGATCGAGGCACGCACCGGCGCCGAAGTCGTCGTCTACACCCAGGACAGCGGCACCTACCCGTCGACCGACGAGACCAACGCCAAGGCCCGGGCGTTGATCGACCAGTGGGGCATCGGCCGGGCCGGGTTCAACGACGGCATGGTCATCTTCTTCGACATGGAGCCGAACCTCCAGCATGGCCAGGTCCAGCTCTACGCGGCGCCCGGTTTCGAGCAGGCATACCTGTCGAACGACGAGCGCCAGGCCATCTTCGAGAACGACATGCTGCCGTACCTGAAGATCGGTGACTTCGATGCGGCGCTCGGCGTCGCGCTCGAGAAGGTCGACGCAGCCGCGACCCCGGAGCATGCGGCGGCCCTCCAGCAGTCGCGCCAATTCAACGCGGTGCTCGGGCTGGTCGGCGCTCCCGTCGTGTTCATGGGCCTCGTCGGGTGGGCGTTGTTCTCCTGGCGGCGGTTCGGCAAGGATCCGGTCTACCTGGACGACCCGTCGATCCTGATGCCCGCCCCGCCACCGGCCCTGACCGCGGCCTCCGGCGCGCTGATCATGGACGGATCCATCTCCCGCCGGGCACTCACCACAGCGATGCTCGATCTCGCGTCGCGCGGTCTGATCAGCTTCCGGGAGGAAGAGGAGGGGCTGATCATCAAGCATCGGAAAGTCAGCATCGACGTCGATCCGCAGCCCGGCGACACCGAGGTCGAGGCGCAGCGCGCTCGCAATCGGCGTCGCCCGACCGGACCGGCTGAGGATCTCGCACTCTCCAAGCTGCGCAAGCTCGGCGACGATAGCAGCGGGCTGATCAGCTCGGAGGACCTGCCGAAGTTCGGGACGGACGTGGCCGGGTTCGACCGAGCCCTCGAGGTACATGTCGTCGATCGGGGCTGGTTCGGGCAGCGACCCAGCAGCGTGGTGAACCGTTGGGTCGGACGCGGCGTCATCGCCATCATCCTGGGCGTCATCGCCGTCGTCATCGGGGTCAACGTCCCGATATCCGGGATGACGCTCATCGGAGGCGCCGCCATCGCCGGTGGCGTGGTCATCGCCATCATCGCTCGCTGGATGCCGGCCGTCACGATGCCCGGTGCGGTCATCCGGGCGATGCTGGCAGCCTATGGTCGGACCCTCCAGAAGACGATGGCCCAGGCGCGATCGATGCAGCAGGTGGTGGACGAGGCCGGACTCGATTGGCTCGACACGCCCGACCAGGCGGTCGTGTGGGGCACGGCATTCGGGCTGCAGGGCGAGATCGAGGCGGTGCTCTCGCGCTCGCTCGACGACGTGAAGGCAGGCCGCGCCGGAACCACGGGTGCGTACTTCCCGTACTGGTACCAGACCTCGAACGGCACGCCGTTCCTCGGTTCCGGAGCGAGCGGCAGCGGCGGCAGCCTGTTCTCCGACTCGGGCATCCCGGACATCGGCGGGATGATGTCGGCGCTGGGGACGATCGGCAATTCGCCGTCCTCGTCGGGCGGTGGCGGCGGCGGGTTCGGCGGGGGGTCGTCCGGCGGCGGCGGCGGCGGCGCGGGCGGCGGCTTCTAACCGGCGGGACGGGGCTCGTCAGGCTCCGAAGAGATCACGACAGGCATCGAGTCCTTCGATGACGACCGACGGTCTCGGTCGTGCCCGCCAGCCGTCCACGGTCATCCGAAACCGGCGCGTCTCGCGGGCGACGCCTTCCGGCGCCAGGCTGCCGATCCCGTTGTCTTCATAGCCGAGGGACCGCGACACGCCGTTGGACGCGGCATTGTCGAGGAACGCTTCGCTGGTCGCGATCTGCGCCCCGAGTCCGTCGAACGCGAACCCGAGCACCGCCGTGCGCATCTCCGTGCCGAACCCGCGGCCCTGGAACGCGCGACCCAGCCAGGATCCGGTGTGGACGGACCGGCCGATGGCGAAGTCGACGGCATACAGGCCCTGCGAGCCGACCACCTGATCGTCGTGCTCGACGAGCAGGTTGAGACCCCAGTCGGCGGGCGTCCAGGTCGCCCGCCGAAGCCAGTGGTGCTGGATCGCCCCTCGCTCGAACGCCGGGCTCGGCAGGGTCGACCAGGCCACGCCGAAGGGCATCGTGCCCGGTTCGTGGATCCCGGCCCCGGCCAGGTCGATGAGCCGGATGAGGTCGTCATCGGTCGGGAGGCGCAGCACCAGTCGCTCCGTCCGGAGACGGAGCGCGAACAGCGGCCAGATGGACTCCAGCTGGGCACCCATGGGCGGCCGACGGTACACTCCGCGGATGGGTGCTGTCGAGACGATGGAAGACTTCTTCGAGAAGTTGAACGGCGGCGATCGCGAGGCCGCGGTCGCGCTGATGGACGAGAAGACCGAGATGCGGGTACATGTCGGCGACAGCGTCCAGACGCTGCGGGGCGTGGAACGGGTCGGTGGCTGGTTCCTGCGCAGCGAGAAGGGCCTGCGGATGATCCCCGGCGACATCCGGGACACCGGCAACACCTGGGAGGCGGACCTCCTCGTGGTACGACCGGGCGCCCAGAGTCAGCACATCGATGCGACCTTTCGGGTCGAAGCCGGGAAGATCACCGCGATCAACATCGCGCCCCGCTAGACATCACGTCCGCGGGCGGCCGGGAGCCTCGATCAGGAAGCGGTCGCGCCTGGCACCGGGATGATGATCTCCTGGCCGACCGCGATCTTGTTCGGGTTCTTGATGTCCGGGTTCGCCGCCAGCAGGTCGTCCACGGTCAGGCCGAACTTGTTGGCGATCTTCCCGAGGCTGTCACCGGCAGCGACGACGTACACCTGCGGGGTCGGCTCGGGCGGGATCGTGGGTGATGGACTGGGCGTGGCGGTGACCGGGCTGGGCGTCGGGCTGGGCGCTGGACCGCTCCCGCCCACGCCGAGCAACGCCGGCAGCATGAACAGGGCAAGGGCCGCGATGGCCAGCGCCCCGCCGAGGAGTGCGATCCGGGGGATGCCGGGCAGGCCGGCCCGGGTCTTGATCGTCGGATACGCCTCGTAGCGGCGCATGTGCTCCCACGACGGTCCCGGGATCACGGGCGCGCTCGATCGGGTCGAACTGACCGACGGTCGACGGCCGGCGGGCGCGGGCGGTCGGCTGGGGGGCGGTGGACTCACGGACGTCGGCGTCGCCGGCGCGGTGACACTTCTGGATCGGCTCTGCGCGAGACCGGCCAGTTCCTCGTCCGACGCCTGCGGTTCCGCTCCGACCGGCAGGCCGTTCGCCAGGCGATCCGCCGCGCTCCCGGCCAGACCACGGGCTTCGGCGGGCTGACCGCCGTACCGAGCGGCGTCGGCAGACGCCGCGGCGGCGCCAACGACCGGTGCGGTGGACCGGGGCGTTCCGGCCGATGTCGCGCCGCTGGCCCAGGGTGGCGGGGCGGCCCAGTCCCGCGGCGGATTGCGGTGAGCCGGCAGCTCGTCCTTATCGTCGATCCGATCGTCATCGTCGATCCGATCGTCGTCCGAGGCGATATCCAGATCGTCATCGTCCCCGGTCGGTTCCTCGCGCGGTGCCGGCGCCATCGCCGTCGCCGTCGGAGCCGATTCGGCCGCGGATCCGTCGCCGCGCGCATGCGCTGCCTCGCGTCGAGCCCAATCCTGGAACGTCGGGCAGACCGGGAACGCGCTCGAGAGGCAGTACGCCTCCTGATGCGCGGCGGCCCGCGGCGCGGGCGGAGTCTCGGCGAAGCAACGGTGCCGATGATCCGGACTGGTCGAGCGGCTTTCGCGTTCGTCGCCGAAGGCGACGAACGGGCACGCCGGAGCCCCATCCATGCCGAGTCGCCCTCCCTCAGTCATCCCGTCGATGATACCCGTCGCGTCGCCCGACGCGACGACCGGATCATTGGCGAGCGAAGATCGCCGCGGCTTCCCGGGCCAGGTCGACGAACGGCTCACCGCTGACGTCGATCACGACCTTCGTCAGTGAACCGCCGCTGAGTGCGTGCGGGGCAGCGCCACCGAAGTCGTCGGTCACGACCTCGGATCCGGACCGACCGACGACCAGACCGCCGCCGCCCAGCCCGAACTTGCCCGGCTGGGTCATGATCGTCCCAGCCCCGACCGCCTTGTCGCGGATGTGCAGGGTGAGCGTCCCGGTCGTCGGCATCGACGTCCCCTCGCGCTCGAAGGTCGCCGACAGGACCACGTGCCCGAGCGGCAGGGGTGCATCGGCCTCGATCGTCTGGAGCCGCTCGCCGATGAAATTGTAGGCGTACTTGAGGACGCCATCCTTCAGGTACAGGGCATGACCGCCGAAGCGCGATCCCTGGGCGAACAGGACGCCGCTGGCGTCGACCGAACCGATCTCGACCTCGGCCGCGATCGTGTACGAGCGGTTTCGGATGTTCGGGGTCTGCGACTCCGGGATGTCGGCGCCGCCTGGGTAATAGATGTAGCGGTTCCGAGGGCTGGACATCTCGGGTCGTGGCGTGGTCAGGATCTCGACGGCCCCACGGGATTCGAGCGGCAGCGCCTGGTAGGCGCCCGCCTCGGCCCACCACAGGGCGATCAACTCCTGCAGCTTGACCGGTTGCTCGGCCGCCAGGTCGTGGCACTCACTCGGATCGGAGTCGGTGTCGTACAACTCCCAGCGCTGCTGGGCGAAATCGCCCCATGACTCCGGGGCCGCGGGCACTGCGGTGGCCGCCTTCCAACCACGGTGCCAGATCGCGCGGGTGCCCAGCATCGAGTAGAACTGGGTTTCCTTCCGTGTCGGGGCGTCGGGATCGTCGAAGGAATTCGAGAAGTCGACACCCTCGATCGGCGCCTGGGTGTACCCCTTGACCACGTCGGGCAACTCGAGATCGAGCACCTCGAGCAACGTGGGCACGATGTCGACCGCGTGGTTGTACTGGCGGCGCAGGCCCGGCTTGTCGATCCGGGCGGGCCACGAGACGATCAGCGGATCGGCCGTCCCACCCTCGAAGTTCGCGTACCGCTTCCAGAGCTTGAACGGGGTGTTGAACGCCCACGCCCAACCGGTCGGGTAGTGGTTGTACGTCGTGGGGCTGCCGAGCGCGTCGAGATGCTTCAGGTTTTCCTCGATCGTGTCGGGGATCCCGTTGAAGAACTTGTTCTCGTTGACCGATCCGTTCGGTCCGCCCTCACCCGATGCGCCGTTGTCGGATACGAGCACGATGATCGTGTTATCGATCTGGCCCGAATCCTCGAGGAAGTCGAGCAGCCGGCCGATCTCGTGGTCGGCGTGACTCAGGAACCCGGCGTAGACCTCGGCCATCCGCGAGAACAAGCGCTGCTCATCGGCCGACAGTGAGTCCCACGGCCGGACCCGGTCGCCCATCGACCAGGGCTTGCCGTCGTGACTGGTCGTATCGACGTATGGATCGATCGGCGAGAGGTCCGCTCCGGGAGCCAGGATCCCAAGGGCCTTCTGGCGCTCGAAGATCGTCTCGCGGATCGCCTCGTAGCCCATGTCGAACTTGCCCTTGTACCGGTCGATCCAGTCTTTCGGGGCGTGATGCGGCGCATGGGCAGCCCCAGGGCAGTAGTACAGGAAGAACGGCTTGTCCGGCGCGATCGCCTTGGCGTCCTTGACGAACTCCATCGCCTTGTCGGTGAGGTCGACCGTCAGGTGATAGCCCTCCTCCGGGGTCGACGGCGGGGCGACCGGATGGTTGTCATAGACGAGATCCGGATACCACTGGTTGGTCTCGCCACCCAGGAACCCGTAGAACCGCTCGAAACCTCGCCCGAGCGGCCACTGGCGCTTCGAGGAGGCGAGGTTCATCTCGTCTTCGGCGCAGAGGTGCCACTTGCCGACGATGTACGTGTTCCAGCCGTGCTCGACGAGCAGTTCGGCCAGGTTCGCGTTCTCGAACGGGATGTGGCCGTTGGCATTCGGGAACCCGGAGGTCGCCTCGGTGATGCAGCCCATCCCGTTGCTCGTGTGGTTCCGCCCAGTGAGCAGGCACGACCGGGTCGGTGAACAGAGCGCCGTCGTGTGGAAGTTCGTATAGGTCAGGCCGCGCTCGGCGATCCGCTTGATGTTCGGTGTCTCGATCGGCCCGCCGTAGGGTTCCATCGCGCTGAAGCCGACATCGTCAAGGACGATGTAGACGATGTTCGGGGACCCGTCGGGGGCCTTCGGCTGCTCGAATGGGGTCCAGTCCGGCGTCGAGTCCTTGATGTCGACGTTGACGACGCCGCGGAAACGCTTCGGCATGCTGTGGCCCCCTGCTCTTCGATCCCTGATCCCGCCGCGCGGCGGGGACCGCCATGATAGCGGTGGATGCCCGGGATGGACCGCGCGATCGGGTGCGCAGCGTCAGCGATCGACCGGCCGCCGCGCGCGTCGCGGAGCGATCGCGTCGACGCGATAATCGGCGTCCCTGGCGATCCTGCGCAGCCGGGCCGATCGTGCCCGCGCCGTCCTCGATGTGGCACCGTCCGTGACGGCCGCCAGGGCCAGTCGATCCACGATCGTGGCCAGCGCGACGCCGTCGAAGTACTCGCGGCCCTCCCACTCGTGGACGTGCAGCACGTCCCGCATGGTGGGGTCCGCCAACCACGCGGCGAGGCGCGCCCGATCCGGCGTGACGGGGGCCACCGATGCCGCGACAAGGATCGCGCCGTCCCACCCGACGTCATGGGCGGCCGTGCCATCGAGGCCGTGGCGTTCTCCGGCGGCTCGGTCGAGCGGCCCGCCCAGGCGCAGATCGGCGAATGCGGCGGATCCGTAGACCGACACCACTGGATCCAGGATCGACCAGGCCACGAGGACGGCCGTCGTGCGCGGATCGGTGGGCATCGCTGCGATCGCAGCCCGGCGTCGAACCACCCGGTCCTCGATGGTTTCGGCGGCCGGCGGGTGCGGGCGGCCGGCCGGTCGGGGCCCGATCGCCCGGCCAGTCGACCGGGGAGGCGGGACCACCGCATCGTCGACGCCAGCGCCGACCGCGTCTCCGATCGCCGCCAGGAGGGCGGACACGGCTGCCGGATCCGCGACCGCCGCCCGGAGGGCATCATGGACCGGGGCCAGCTCGACGTCGCGGATCGCATCGTCGAGGCTTGGGACACCACGATCGCCGATCTCCGCGGCGAGCCTGGTCCATGGCCGGCCGGACGCGTCGCCCAGCTCGCGGAAGCCGGTGAACACGCGACACCGGTAGGCGTCGAGGGTCAACCGCAAACCGTGGTCGCGGAACGACGTTGCCCGGAGCAGGTATTCAAGCCCTGACCGTTCGTCACGGAACCCGATGAACGCATCCGGATCGCCGCTGATCCCGAGCGCATCGCCGATCGACCGTCGGGTCAACGTCTTCGAACCGTCGCCATGCTTGATCGCGAACGGGGCCGACTCGCGGATCGTCCCGGCCGTATCCCCGAACCGATTGTGGAAGACGACGAGCGAGCGGCGTTCGCCTGTGCCGTTCGAGTAGGCGTAGACGTTCTCGTCGACCGATCCGTCGTCGCGAACCAGGTCGTAGAGCCGGAAGTCGTGGGCCTCGGCGAACCAGTCACGGCGATGGACGAGGGGGAAGAGGTGCTGCTCGTGCCGGGCGACCAGTCCTGCGTCGGATCGCTCGTCGAGCCGGGCGCGGCGGAATTCCATCCCGTACTTCTCGGTGAAGCCCTCCACCTGACCGTGACCGAGCATCGGCAGACCCGGCAGGGTCATCAGCAACGTCGCGACACCGAGGTACTTGTCGCCCGAACCGAATTGCTCGAGCGCCGTTTCCTCGTCCGGATTGCTCATGAAGTTCACGTATCGCTTGAGGATCTCCGGATCGAACTCGAGGGTGTCCCGGATGACCTTTCGGTAGCCCGCGTTGTCCTCGTCACGGAGCATGTGCATGAACGCGCTGTTGTAGACGCGGTGCATCCCGAGGGTCCGGACGAAGTAGCCCTCGAGCAGCCAGAAGGCCTCGGCCAGCAGGAGCGTATCCGGGACCTCGGCAGCCACCCGATCCACGACCTCGCGCCAGAATTCGGCCGGCATCAACCGATCGAACACTGCCTTGCGCATCGCATGCTCGGCCCGTGACGGGATGCCGTCCCCAGCGCCCGGCTGCGGCCACCACAGGCGTTCCACGTGCTTGCGAGCCAGGACCATCGCCGCGTCGAACCGGATGACCGGGAAGCGCCGGGCGACGTCCAGGATGGTCCGGATGACCTGCTCGCGCACCTCGGCCTTGATGAAGTCGAGCTGCGCCGTGTCGTTCCACGGGAAGCTCGTCCCGTCGTTGCCGTGGTAGATGTAGCGGGTCACGCCCGACCCGTGGTCGTAGTGCTTGAACACGACCGCCGCATCGGTCGCGTCCCAGTAGTGATCCTCCAGGACGATCGAGACCCGCCCGTCCGGTGACAGGTCGGGCCCACCGAACGTGTAGGCCGGATACGGTGGGTCGGCGACGGACAGGAACCACTCCGGGTGTTCGATGACCCAGCGCGAGTCGATCCCCATGTGGTTCGGCACCATGTCACTGGCCAGGCGGATCCCGCGAGCGGAGGCGCGATCCCGCAAGTGCCCGAACGCGGCCTCGCCGCCGAGGTCGTCGGCGATCCGGTAGTCGTCGAGCGAGTAGGCGGACGCCACCGCGTCCGGGTTCCCGCGCCGGCGCTTGATCGTCTCCGATGCCTGGGAGCGTTGCCACAGGCCGATCAGCCAGAGGCCCGTGACACCCCAGCGTGCGAGCGTGTCCAGCTCCTCGTCCGGGATCGCATCCAGCGTCCGGATATCGCGCTCGTGGCGACGCGACAGCTGGTCCAGCCAGACGTACGTGCTCTTGGCCATCAGGACGAGCTTCGGCATCCAGTCCGAATCGCTGCTGAACCGCTCCACCTCGGCATCCAGGCCAGTCAGGTCCGGCACGTCGTGCGGACCGGCCCCCGGCAGGCCGCCACCGAAGCGCATATGGAGGCCGTGCTCCTCTTCGGCCAGGATCCCGAGGGCGATGTCGAGGCGATCAATGAGGCCACCCAGATCGTCGCCCAGGATCGCAGCCCAATGGTCCCGTACATAGCGGAGCTGCCCGGCCAGTGACGTCGGGGCGTGGCGGGCCGGCGCTCTGAGCAGGTCGAGGAGATCGATCGACCCGTCGCCGGTCGCTCCCTCGAGTGGGAAGCGAGCCCCGGCGAAGAATGCTTCGAGTTCGTCGACCGCCCGGGCGTACACGGCGGAGCGGGTCAGTGGGCGATCGTCGATCAGCTCGCGGAGCGGAGCGGCTGCCGGGTTCTCGTTGGCAAGCCGGATCAGGAGCAGCTCGCCGACGAGGTCGGCGTGATCCTCAGGCTCGGGACCTGGGAGCCGACCCGGGAACGCCTCAGAGAAGCGGTCGAGGACGCGCGTGCCCTTGGCCCCCAGCCTTGCCCGCAACTCCTCGGCGGCGCGCGCCCGGGCCGGAGAGGCGGCCGTCGTCTCGTACCGCTCGACGACCAGGTGGGCGATCTCGTGGAGGAGGCTGAGCGCGGCCACGTCACCGGCCTGGACCGACGCCCCGGCGGACGCTCGAGCCGCGTTCATGGAAGCCGCCACGGCCCGGGCGGTCGGACCGTCGGCCAGGGCGAGGTCGCCGTGTCGGCCCACCGGAGCGCGTTCGAGCCGGTAGCGGTCCTGCGCCTCGCGGGCCACGCGCAGAGCCGCGACGCGCGAGTCCGCGTCCACCGACGTGCCGGTCATCCGCCCAGCAGCTGGAGGATCCCTCGGATCGGGATCGCGACCCAGGCCGGCCGGTTGTTCAACTCGTAGCCAAGTTCATAGCAGGCCTTTTCGAGCAGGAACGCGTCGAGAAGGGTGGCCCACTCCCGATCGTCCGTCGGCAGGAACGAGGCACCATCCGTCGCCTCGCGGTAGCCGGCCAGGAACGTGGCCCCGACCCAGCGGTTCCAGGTGCGGACCCAGCCTTCGAGCGCTTCGACATCCTCGGCCCGGATCTCCGCGCCCATGTCCGGACGAAGCAGCGAGCCGTAGCTTGCGTAGTGGAACGAGCGAAGCATGCCGGCGACATCGCGGAGCGCCGACCGTCGGAGACGACGCTCACTGAGCGGGCGGGTCGGCTCGCCTTCGAAGTCGATGATGATCAGGTCCCGACCGGCATACAGGATCTGCTCGGCGTGCAGGTCGCCGTGGATCCGGATCCGTTGCCCGTCGAACTTGTGATCGAGCAGCGCCCGCAGGCGACCATCGACGACATCCCGTCGCTCGAGGATCTGGGCCGCGTCGAGAGCTGCCGCGTCCGACAGATCGCCCCGGCGCCGGGCGAGGAGATCCAGGGCACGCCGCGTCGACCCGCTGATCGATTGATAGAGCGATCGCTGGTACAGCTCGCTGAAGGGCTCTGGCGCGAAGGCGCGGTCATCCGTGACGCCGGCGAGGGTGCGATGCAACTCGCCGGTCCGGACACCGGCGAGGCGGGCGGTCGGCAGGTAGGCATCGATCGCGTCCAGGACCTCGGCGGGCGGGTCGGTCCGGGCGGCCACGAGCAGGCTGGCAGGATCGAGACTGTCGCCATCCATCCGATTCGGATCCGCTGCGGCGCGTTCGAAGAACCCGCTCAGTTCCGCCAGCGTGTGCACGAACAGATTGCCCTGGTTCGGCTCGAAGGCGTTCACGATCACCGCGGTCGACGCCGTCCCTTGATCGGGCCGATAGTCCATCGAGCCGGCCACGGCCGGCGTCTGCGCGAACCCACGTTCGGTCAGGACCCGGCCGATCTCGACGTCGGGATGCAGCCCGGGCTGGGTCACCCGGTACAACTTCAGGATCGACTGGTCGCCGAAGATGACAGAGGTGTTGCTCTGCTCACCCCGGATCGGGACCGGCGTCGCGATCGCGGCTTCGGGGCCGACGATGGTGCGGAACGTCTTCTCGGCATGACCGACGAGCTCGCCAGATCGGCCACGTAGCCGACGCCGGCGGCCGATCAACCGCAGGATCGCGGTCATGAAGGCCGGATCGAGCGTGGCGTCGAGCAGGACCGTGCCCGTCCGGCGACCGTCGGCGGGCCGGAGCCTCGCGATCGCGGCGTGCGGGGTAGCCGTCAGGATCGGGGCAGCCTCTCGATCGCTCATCAGGGTCAGCGGGATCAGGTACGACTCGGGATCGCCATCCGTGTACTCCACGTCGGCCAGGACCACAGCGGCCGTCCGCTCCCCGACCGGGACCGGCACGACGTCATGGATCCGGATCGTCTTGATCCGTCGAGTCCGGCTTCGGAACCAGCGGCGATCGCGGATCCATTCGCCGACGATCGCCATGACCGCGGCCCCGCGACTCCCGTGCAGCAGTTCGACGATCGAATCCGCCGCCGGCAGGGTCGGCAGCTCCTTCGGGGCGTTCGCGGGGCCGTCACCCGTCTCGACCACGGGCATCTCGAGCGAGAACCACATGAAGGCATGCGGGCCGAGCGCCAGGAAGTACGGCGACTCGCCGATCGGCGGGAATTCCACGCGCCCCATGAGTTCGATCGGGACCGACCCGCTGAGCGATGCCAGGTCGAGTTCGACGGGCTGGACGAACCGCGACAGGTTGGCGACGACCAGGATGGTCTGACCCTCGTAGCGGCGGATGAACGCCAGGATCCGATGGTTCTCCGGATGGACGAATTCGAGGGTGCCGCGACTGAAGGCAGGGTGGCGCTTGCGCAGGTCGATCAAACGCTTCATCCACCACAGGAGCGACTGCGAGTTCGCCTGCTGGACCTCGACGTTGACCGCCTCGTATCGATACTCGGGATCGACGATCACGGGCAGGTACAGCTGCTGCTGGTTCGCGCTGCTGAACCCGGCGTTGCGATCGCCGTTCCATTGCATCGGGGTCCGCATCCCGTTTCGGTCTCCGACGAACACGTTGTCGCCCATCCCGATCTCATCGCCGTAGTACAGGACCGGGGTGCCGGGCATGGAGAACAGCAGCCCGTTCATCAGCTCGATCCGTCGCCGGTTGTTGCCGAGGAGAGGGCTGAGCCGACGCCGGATGCCCACGTTCACCCGCATCTGCGGGTCGTAGGCATAGGCTCGGTACATGTAGTCGCGCTCCTCGTCGGTGACCATCTCGAGGGTCAACTCATCGTGGTTCCGCAGGAACATCGCCCACTGGGCATTCTCGGGGATGGCGGGTGTCTGTTCGAGGATGTCCACGATGGGCAGGCGGTCCTCCATCCGGACCGCCATGAACATTCGGGGCATGACCGGGAAGTGGAAGGCCATGTTGCATTCGTCGCCATCCCCGAAGTAGGCCACCGAGTCTTCGGGCCACTGGTTCGCCTCGGCCAGCAGCATCCGGTCCGGGAACTCGCGATCGACGTGCGTCCGCAGCTTGCGCAGGAACGCGTGGGTCTCGGGGAGGTTCTCGCAGTTCGTCCCGTCCCGCTCGTAGAGGTACGGGATCGCGTCCAGGCGCAGGCCATCGACCCCCATCCCGAGCCAGAAGTCCATGGTCTTGAAGATGGCTTCGTGGACGGCAGGGTTGTCGTAGTTCAGGTCCGGTTGATGCGAGAAGAAGCGGTGCCAGTAGTACGCACCCGCCACCGGGTCCCAGGTCCAGTTGGACGTCTCCGTGTCGGTGAAGATGATCCGTGCGTCGGCATACCGATCGGGCGTGTCGCTCCAGACGTAGAAGTCCCGGGCGGAACTGCCCGGCTTGGCCAGTCGCGCCCGCTGGAACCAGGCGTGCTGGTCCGAGGTGTGGTTGCAGACGAGCTCGGTGATGACCCGAAGCCCACGGGCGTGGGCGGCCTTGATGAACGTCTTGACGTCGCGCAGGGTCCCGTAACTCGGGTGGACGCTGGTGAAGTCGGCGATGTCATAGCCATCGTCCCGGAGCGGAGACGGGTAGAAGGGGAGGACCCAGATCGCGGTGACGCCAAGGTCGCGGATGTAGTCGAGCTTCTCGGTGAGGCCTCGGAAATCGCCGATGCCGTCGGCATCACTGTCGCGGAACGCGCGGACCGGGACCTCGTAGATGACGGCGTCCTTGTACCAGAGCGGTTCCCGACCGATCGGTGCACTTGCCGCGGCCCGTGGCTGGCGAGCGCGCGGCTTCGAGGTGGTGGCCATCAGGCTGGTCCTCGCAGGTGGAGGATCCGGGCCGGCACGCCGGTCGGATCGATCTCGATCTCGTGCTGGGCGCCGTGCCACGACGTGACGTCCCCGGCGAGCAGGTCCTCGACCTCGAACGGCCGGGAAGGATCCAGCCAGAGATCGGCCAGGTCGAGGTCGAGGGTCCCGCGATGGACCGTCGCCGGGTCGAGGCTGACGATCGCCAGGATCCGGTCCGAGCGATCGTCCGTCCGTTTCGTGAACGCGATCAGCTGCTCGTCGTCGATCCGCTGGATGGTCAACCCGGTGTTCGACTGGAGGGCCGGGTGCTCGCGTCGGATCTCGTTCACGCGTCGGATGAGCGGGGCGATGCTCGCCGGGTGGTCGAGGTCCCAGGACCGCTGCTCGTACTTCTCCGAGTCGAGGTACTCCTCGCTCCCCGGCTCGCGCGGCAGGTTCTCGCCGAGCTCGTACACGGGGCCATAGATGCCGATGTTCGACGATGCCGTCGCGGCCAGCACATAGCGCGCCTCGAACATCGGCCGTCCGCCGTCCTGGAGCGTGGCATGCAGGATGTCGGGCGTGTTCGGCCAGAAATTCGGGCCGAAGAAGTCGGCGACCGGCGGTATCGACAGCTCGGTCAGGTAGTCGGCCAGCTCGACCTTGTTCGTCCGCCAGGTGAAGTAGGTGTACGACTGGGTGAACCCGAGTTTGGCCAGGCGATACATCACCTTGGGACGGGTGAACGCCTCGGCGAGAAAGATCGTGTCCGGGTGGTCCGCCTTGATCCGGGTGATGGCCCACTCCCAGAACGGGAATGACTTGGTGTGTGGGTTATCAACCCGGAACACGTGGATACCCTGGTCGATCCAGTACCGGAGCACGCCCTCGAGGTGGGCCCACAGACCTCGCCAATCCTCGGATTCGAAGTCGAACGGGTAGATGTCCTGGTATTTCTTCGGAGGGTTCTCCGCGTACTGGACGGTCCCGTCCGGGCGCTGGCGGAACCACGTCGGATGCTCCGTGACCGCGGGATGGTCGGGCGACGCCTGGAAGGCGATGTCGAGGGCGACCGCGATGCCCTTCGCCTCCGCGGCAGCGATGAGTGCCTTGAGATCGGCGAGGGTCCCGAGCTCGGCGTGGATGGCGTCGTGGCCACCATCCGGGGAACCGATCGCCCAGGGCACGCCGGCATCGCCCGTCCCCGCCTCGGCCACGTTGTTAGGCCCCTTGCGGAAGGTCGTGCCGATCGGATGGATCGGCGGCAGGTACAGGACGTCGAAGCCGAGGTCGGCGACGTATCCCAGACGACCGATGACGTCGCGGAACGTGCCATGCCGCTCCGGATCCGGTGAGGTCGAGCGCGGAAAGAGTTCATACCAGGTGGAGAAGCGGGCGAGGGCCGGCTCGACGACGACCTCGAGAGCAGGTTCGTGGAGCGTTTCGTGGGCTCGGTTCGCATGGGCGATCATCAGCCGGTCGAGCACGTCGTCGAGGGCCCGGCCGGCCCGCTCAGTGGGGCGGTGCTCTGCGCGCAGTTCGGCCGCCCAGTTCCGCAGCGCCGTGGCGTCAGATCGGGCGCGGGCCGCGGCCGCCCGTTCGGCGGCCCCATCGACGAGGGCGGCGCCGATCAACAGGTCGACCGAGACGTCCTGGCCCGCATCGAGCCGCTTGCGGAGATCGCTCCGCCAGGTGACCCAGGCGTCGGTCCAGGCGGCCACGCTGAAGGCATGCCGTCCGAGGCGGTCGGCGCGGAATGACGCTCGCCAACGGTCGTTGCCGAGGGGCTCCATCGGGACCTCGATCCAGTCCGTCTCGCCCGGCGGTCGATGGCGAAGCCGGACGAGCACGATGTCGTGGCCGTCGGCGAAGGCGTCGGCCTCGATCGTGACCACGTCGCCGATGATCCGCTTCGCCGGGAATCGGCCCTCGTCGACGATCGGTGCGATCCCCTCGATGACGGTCCGGCGACGTCCATCGGCAGGCAGGCGTGAACGCTGGTCGGCCGTGGGGTCGTCGGCCGGGTCAACCAGTGCGTCTGCGCGGGCCGGGTCGAGGATAGTGCCTCCCTGGATCGTTTCGGGTTGCGGGCCGTCCTGGCTGGCCCGGGTCACAGCGTCCCCGTGACCCTATGCCGTGCCGCGCGAGAGTGTCAAACCCGAGTCGACGCCGACCCGTCGGGGACCACGATCGCCGCGCTCCGCGCCGGCAGGATGATCCCGCCGGTCGTGGCCTCGACGCCGGAGCGCGACCCGGCGACCACGTCCGCCCGGGTCCCGTGCCATGGATCCGGCGGCGGAACGGTCGCCGCGACCGGGCCAAGGTTCACGTAGACCGACACGGCATCCCGGTCGAGGACGAACCAGCCGGCATCGAGATCGGCCCGGACGGTCGGTCGTCGACCATCGCGCAGGCCCGGGAGCCCCCGGCGAAGCTCGATCAGCCGCCGATACCAGGCGACCATCGAGGCGTGCGGCTCGACCTCGATCTCGGTCCAGTCCAGGCGCGATCGGGTGAACGTCGCCACGTCGTTCGGGTCAGGCACCTGGTCGGGCTGCCAGCCGAACGCGGCGAACTCGCGCTTGCGGCCATCGCCCACGGCCCGGGCGAGATCCGGATCCTGGTGGTCGGTGAAGAATTGGAACGGGCTAGAGGCCGCCCATTCCTCGCCCTGGAACAGGAGTGGCACGAACGGGCCCGCCAGCACGAGCGTGGCCGCGATCCTGGCCGCGTCGAGTCCCGCGAGATGGGCCAGCCGCTCACCCAGTGCCCGGTTGCCGACCTGGTCGTGGTTCTGGCTGAAGCCGATGAACCGACCCGGTTCGAGCCCGTCGGCCGGACGACCATGGCGGCGGCGGCGATGGACCGAATACCGACCCGCGTAGACGTACACCTCGGTCATCGCCCGGACGATATCGGGCGCGCCGACGAAATCCTCGTAGTACCCGCCGCGCTCCCCGGTCAGCGCGACATGGATGGCGTGATGGAGATCGTCCGACCACGAGGCGTCGATGCCGTAGCCACCGCGGGCGGCGGCGCGGACCAGGCGCGGATCGTTGAGATCGCTCTCGACGATGAGGACGAGGTCCCGCCCGAGCTCGCCCGACAGTTCGCCGACCTCGCTCGCCAGCTCTTCGAGGATGTGCGTCGCGGACGCATCGAACAGGGCGTGGACCGCATCGATCCGGAGCCCGTCGATGTGGTAGTCCCGCAGCCAGCCGATCGCGTTGTCGACGATGAACCGGCGGACCTCGTCGCTACCAGGCCCGTCCAGGTTGATGGCCTCGCCCCACGGGGTCCGGTAGCGATCCGTCTGGTATGGCCCGTACTGCCCCAGGTAGTTGCCATCCGGGCCCAGGTGGTTATAGACGACGTCCAGCACGACCGCGAGGCCCCGGACGTGACAGGCGTCGACGAAGCGGCGCAATCCATCCGGTCCACCGTACGGCTCGTGGACCGCGTAGAGAGCCACGCCGTCGTAACCCCACCCATGCACGCCCGGGAACGCGTTGACCGGCATGACTTCGACGTGGCTGACCCCGAGGGACACGAGGTGGTCGAGCCGGCCGATGGCGCCATCGAATGTCCCTTCTGGGCTGAACGTCCCCACGTGGAGCTCGTAGATCAGCGCGTCGGAGAGCGGACCGGGATGCCACGCATCGTCGCTCCAGGTGGCGGCAGCCGGGTCGACGAGTCGGGATGGTCCGTGGACGCCGGTCGGCTGCCAGGCGGACCGTGGATCGGGGATCGGCCGACCTCCATCCAGCGAGAAGCGATAGTCGGTCCCGGCGGTCACATCGGGCCAGACCCCTTCCCACCAGCCGTCGTCGGCCGCCGACATGGTCCGTCGCTCGGTCTCCCGATCCGGACCCACCACGAGGTCGACGGCCCGGGCCAGTGGTGCCCACACGCGGACGACCATCGCCCCTCCTGGTCGCCTCACGGCTCGTCAGGTCCCACGGCTTCCAGCAGGGCGACCGGGAATCGTTCGAGGAGGTCGGCGATGCGCGGTCGGCCGGTCACGGGCGCCGACCCATCGCCGCTCAGCAGGTTCGTCCACCGCCCGACCGGCAAGGGGAGACGTGTCGCGCCCCACTCGCCACCGAGCCCAGCGGTCAGTCGGGGGACGACGGCGACGAGGCCACGCCCGCGAGCGAAGGCGACGACGTTCCCGGCTCGTCGACCCGTGGCCGCGATCGGCCGGTAGGTGCCCCGTCGATCGAACAGTTCCGGGCGGCGGCGGCGGAGATCCAGCGTCCTGGCGATCACCCAGAGCTTTGGAGCCCCCTCGTCCATCCCGGCCAGGATCTCCTCCGGGGACGCGCCGACGAAGGTGTCGAGCAGCCGCATGCGGCGGGCGAAGTCAACGGGCCGGCGATTGTCGGGATCGACCAGGCTGAGATCCCACAGGTCGGTGCCCTGGTAGATGTCGGGAACACCGGGGACCGTCAGCTTGAGGAGCTCCTGGGCGATGGAGTTGATCCGACCGGCGGCGACCAGCGGCGGAAGGAAGGCCTCGACGTCGGCGATGAAGACCGGGTCGCGCAGGGCCGATGTCGCGAAGGTTCGGAGGGCCGTCTCGTACTCGTCGTCGGGCGTGGACCACGAGGTGTGGACCTTCGCCTCGCGGACGGCCTTCAAGAGGAACGCCTCCAGTCGCTCCGGCTCGATCGGCCACGCTCCGATCAGGGTCTGGTACATGAGGTACTCGGTGTTTCGATCCGGAACGTCGCCGGTCCGGTATCGGCCGAGACGCTTCGACCACCGATCGACCGCTGCCGCCCAGGCCGCGGGCATCTCGGACAACGCGGCGATCCGCACCCGGACGTCCTCCGCGCGCTTCGTGTCGTGCGTGCTCGTGGTCAGCATCGCGTCCGGCCACGCGGATCGACGAGCCGCGTTCGCCGCGTGGAACGCCGATGGGCTGACCCCGAACCGGGTCGGATCCCCACCCACATCGTTGAGTGCGGTGAGGCGGTGATACCGGTAGAACGCCGTGTCCTCCACGCCCTTGGCCATGACGGCGCCGGTGAGCTGCTGGAAGCGCATCACGAAGCCGGTCTCGCGCCGGCCGGTCACGCGAAGGGTCAGGATCTCGTGGACGAACTCGAACAGATCCGCATCGACATCGGGGCGGGCTGCGATCGCGTCGTCGACCGCCGCCCTGATCGTCGCCACATCCTCCGCTCCGATGAGACCGTCATCGGCCTGGACGTAGGTCCGGTAGCGCGGGAAGCTGACCGCCAGCTCGCGCAGGACCTCGTGACAATCGTGTCGGGTGTAGTCCCGCTGGCGTCGATGGGACTCGCAGATCTCGAGGAGGAGCGCGGTCAGTCGATTGAGTTCGCTCCCGAGGTTGTCGTGCAGCACGACCAGCTTGGATGCCCGGACCACCGCCTCGAAGTCGTCGTCGAGGCCACTGAACGCCTGATAGGTCCGGGTCATGGCCTCCTCCGCCCCCGGATCGACGAACAGACCGCCAACGAGGTTGAGGAATTCGTATCCGGTCGTCCCGTCGATCGGCCAGTCGCCCGGAAGGTCCTCGCCGACCTGGAGGATCTTCTCCGCGACGATCCAGCCGTCGGGCGTCGCGGCGCGGAGCGTGCGGAAGTAGCCGGCCGGATCGCGCAGACCGTCGGGGTGATCGACCCGCAGACCGTCGATGACGCCCTCGCGGATCCACCGGAGGACCAGTGCGTGGGTGTCGGCGAAGACATCCGGATCCTCGATCCGGATCCCGATCAGACCGGTCACATCGAAGAATTGGCGGTACCCGAGATCGCGGCCAGCCGCCCGCCAGTAGGCGATCCGATAGTTCTGACGATCGAGGATGACGTCAAGCGCATCGGGGTCCACGTTCGTCTCGGCGATCAGCTCATCGAGGGCGCGAGCGACCTCCGCATGCTCGGTCGCGAGTCGAGCCAGCTGGGCGCGCAGGACCTCCTTGTCGCGATGGCGCCGGTCGAGGCTCCCGCGATCGACTGCGGTCGATGGCGGGAGCCGGCCGAGGGCACCGCCGATGAAGACCAGGTCATCCGATCCGCACCGTCGACCGGCCGCCGTCACCAGATCGGCGGCGGCAGGCGGCGCGATCGGCAGACGGTGCTCGCCGTAGGTCAGGACGAACGATCCGGCATCGCGCTCGATGCGCAGGCCACCCGCCTCGAGGACTCGACCGTAGTGGTCGTCCAGGATCGGCAGGAGGACCGTGTTCCGCAGATACGATTCGGGTGGGTCCCAGTCCACGTCGAAGTACGGCGCGTACCGGCTGGCCGGCCCGTTTTCCAGGACGTCCCACCACCACGGGTTCTCCGGCCCGGAGATCGCCATGTGGTTGGGCACGATGTCGATGATCTGGCCGAGGTGGTGTCGGCCCAGTCTTCGACTGAACTGCTGGTGGGCGACCTCGCCACCAAGCTCGCTGCTGACCCGGTGCGGGTCGACGACGTCGTAGCCGTGGTCGCTGCCGGGGGCGGCCTGGAGGATCGGCGACATGTACACGTGGCTGATCCCGAGACGTTCGAGGTAGGGGGCGACCTCGCCTGCGGCCTCGAGATCGAACGACGGTCGCAACTGGACGCGGTAGGTCGCCCGCGGTGATGAGCGCATACCCCGCGGCGACTGCCCCATCAAACGGGTACACCCCGCAGGACGACCACGGAGTGTCCGGCGACCTTGCGCCGTTTCCCGGGCAGGACCGTACGGCCGCGCACCGGGAACGGCTGGGCCGCCGCGGTATCGAGGCACACGCGCCACCCACTGATGTGTCCCGGGTCGGGCAGGACGAAGGCCCGCTGGTCAGGATGCGGGTTGAACGCCAGGAAGAACGAGTCATCGCCCTCGGGCAGGCCGTGGATATCGACCAGGCCCTCGCCGGAGATGAAGACCCCGATCCCCTGCTCCATCGGGTCGTGCCAGTGCTCGTCGCCCATCGGTCTGCCGTCGGGGGCGAACCACTCGATCTCGCGCGCCTGCACACCGTGGATCGGGAGCCCCAGGAACCAGCGCCGGCGGCGGAAGGCCGGGTGGTCGACCCGGAACGCGATCAGCCGGCGGGTGAAGTCGAGGAGGTCGTCGTCGATCGCGTCCCAGTCGAACCACGAGACCTCGTTGTCCTGCGCGTAGCCGTTGTTGTTGCCGCCCTGGGTCCGGCCGATCTCATCGCCGCCAAGGAGCATCGGCACCCCCTGCGACAGGAACAAGGTCGCCAGGAAGTTGCGCTGGTCCCGCGCTCTCGCGGCGTTGATGGCCACGTCGTCCGTGGGTCCCTCGGCGCCGTGGTTCCAGGAGCGGTTGTAGGACTCGCCATCGCGCCCATCCTCGCCGTTGGCGTCGTTGTGTTTCTGGTCGTACGCGACGAGGTCGGCCAGGGTGAAGCCATCGTGCGCGGTGATGAAGTTGATGCTCGCGTACGGCCGCCGGCCCGTGCTCGCGTAGAGGTCGGAGCTGCCGGTGAGGCGGTAGCCGAAGTCGGCCAGTGGCTCCGGCGTGCCCCGCCAGAAGTCGCGGATCGTGTCGCGGTAGCGGCCGTTCCATTCGGCCCATTGGGGCGGGAAGTTGCCCACCTGGTAGCCACCCTCGCCGACGTCCCAGGGCTCGGCGATCAGCTTGACCTGGTTCACGGTGGGGTCCTGGTGGATGAGATCGAAGAACGCCGATAGCCGGTCGACGTCGTGGAGCTCGCGCGCCAGCGCCGCCGCGAGATCGAACCGGAACCCATCGACATGCATGTCGCGGATCCAGTAGCGCAGGCTGTCCATGATCAGCTGCAGGCTGTGCGGATGCCGGACGTTGAGCGTGTTGCCGGTCCCGGTGTAATCGAGGTAGTGCCGCCGATCATCCGGCACGAGGCGGTAGTAGGCGGCGTTGTCGATGCCCTTGAACGAGAGCATCGGGCCGAGGTGGTTGCCTTCCGCCGTGTGGTTGTAGACGACGTCGAGGATCACCTCGATCCCCGCGTCGTGCATCGCCCGAACCATCGACTTGAACTCAGCCACCTGGGCGCCGCGCTGCTGATCGTTGGCGTAGCCGTTGTGCGGCGCCAGGAAGCCGATCGAGTTGTAGCCCCAGTAGTTCCGCAGGCCGCGCTCGACAAGGCCGGCGTCGTGGATGAACTGGTGGACCGGCATGAGCTCGATGGCGGTGATGCCGAGCGAGTGCAGGTAGTCGATCGACACCGGGTGGGCCAGTCCCGCGTACGTCCCGCGGAGGGCTTCGGGGATCGCCGGATGACGGGCCGTGAACCCCTTGACGTGGACCTCGTAGAGGATGGTCGCACTCGGGGGATGCCGTGGCGGACGGTCGTCGCCCCAGTCGAATGCCGGGTCGATGACGACGGAGCGCGGCATGAACGGGGCGCTGTCGGCTCCATCGGGCCCGCCGTCGGGGTCGTCCATCCGGTACGGGAAGACCGCCGGATCCCAGTCGACCCGGCCGTCGATCGCTTTGGCATACGGGTCCATGAGCAGCTTCGCCGGGTTGCAGCGATGCCCGTTCCCGGGGTCCCACGGGCCGTGGACGCGGTAGCCGTAGAGCTGGCCACCGACCACCTGGGGCATGTATGCGTGCCAGACGTAGCCCGTGGACTCGGGCATCTCCACTCGCGTCTCGATGCCATCGCCGTCGAACAGACACAGCTCGACCCGGTCGGCCACCTCCGAGAAGAGCGAGAAGTTCGTGCCCCAGCCGTCGTAGGTCGCGCCGAGCGGATACGGGATCCCTGCCCAGACGTCACTCACGGCGGGATCGTGGCGGCGATGCCGGCGAGGCGGGCTCGGTCAGGGTGGGCGCGGTGGACGCGAAGGCGCCGATGGTTGGCTCCGGGAGGCGTGCGGGAGGTCCGATCGAAGGGGTTTCGTGACCGTATGCGAGCGACTGGTGCCTGTCAAACCCGGGCGTTTGACAGCCTTGTCGATGGCTCTGAGACTTCAGGGACAGAGACGACGGCCAGGCCCACCCTCCAGCCCCAAAGGAGTCCCATGTCTCGACTGACCAGCTGGCTCGCCCCGACGACGACGGCGTACGCCCACTGCGACATCCCCTGCGGTATCTACGATCCACATGAAGCCGAGGTCGCGGCCCGCACCGTGGCCCGGATGGTCGAGCTGATCAACGGTCTCGACGGGAACGACACGGAGACGCGCAACAAGTTCAGCCGCTGCGTCCGGGTCAAGGAAGACCACGCCGAGAAGGTCAAGCGCGAGGTCCAGATCATCTGGTCCGACTACTTCAAGCCGGAACACCTCGCCACGTATCCGGACCTGCATGACAAGGTCTGGAAACTGCTCAAGCTTGCCGGCAAGAACAAGCAGAGCGTCGATGCCGAGGCGGCCGCGCAGCTCGAGGCGGCGGTCAAGGAGTTCAGCGACATCTTCTGGGCGACCAAGAAGTAGGTCCTCCCCGCCGGACCGGCGCCCGCGCGGAAAGGCTGCGCGGGCCTTGGCGCATCGCGGTCGCCGAGGCGAGCATGGCACCGGCCATCGCGCCCGGCGACTGGCTGCTGATCGATCCCACCGTGGCCCGTTGGCCGCGCCGCGGTTCCGTGGTGGTGTTCCGCGAGCCGGACGCCGGCACGCTCTCGATCAAGCGCGTGGCCGCGCGTCCGGGCGAACGCGTGGCATTTGCCGACGGGTACCTGGAACTGGCCGACGATGAAGCGTGGCTCCTGAGCGACGCCGGGGCCGACGACACTGCGGCCGCTGGGTTCGGGGAGCCGATCGACTCCCGGCGATACGGCCCGGTACCGGTGGACATGCTCGTCGGGCGGGCGTGGTTCCGCTACGCCCCACTTCGCCGGATCGGCCTGATCCCGCCGCGGCCGATCGGGTCCTAGCCGAGGAGGATACCGGCGGCGCGGCAGTCCGCGGCGAACGCTTCCTGGGCTTCGACGGTCGGTGACCAGCGTGTCGGGAAGCACACGAGCCGGTCCAGCCCGATCGCGGCGAACTCGGCCACGGTGTCGATCCGTGCCTGGCCCGCGGTCCGCATGGCCTCGTCCGAGACGTAGAGGGAGAAGCGAAGGCTCGCCGGATCGCGACCCTCGTCCTCGCAGCGCTGGCGGACCGACGCCATCCGGGCCGCGACCTCCCCGGATTCGAGGAACACATAGTTGAGTTCGTCGGCGTAGCGGATGGCGTACCCCGCCGTCACCTGCTTCCCGTTGCCACCCACGATGATCGGGATGCGCGGCTGCTGGAGACCGGTCGGGACGTTGATCGCACCGCGGACGCTGTGGTACGCGCCGTCATACGTCGATCGGTCGGGGGACAGCATCGCGGTGATGATCTCGAGCTGATCGCCCAGGGCACCCATCCGCTCGGCGAGCGTGGGGAATCCGTAGCCGTAGGCGCGCCACTCCTCCTCCTTCCAGCCCGCGCCGATCCCGAGCTCGAACCGCCCACCGCTGATGACATCGAGCGTCGACGACAGCTTCGCGGTGAGCGCCGGGTTCCGAAATCCGGCGCAGATGACCATGTGGCCGAGGCGCACGCGGGTCGTCGCCATCGCCAGCGCGGCGAGCACGGAGAACGACTCGAAGGTGATCTCGTCGGTCGGTCGCGGGACCGTGTGGAAATGATCGAACACCCAGAGGGCCTCGAACCCGGCGGCTTCTGCGTGCTGAGCGAGTTCGACCGTTCGCGCCCAGGCCTCCGCCGGCGCCCACCCGTCGTACTCGCCCTTCCAGCCCTGCGGCGCCATCAACCCGACCTGCATCTGCCCTCCTCGCGGCGTCATCCGATCCGGGCTGTCGCACCTTGCGAGCCCGCCGACCGGCGTGGACAGGTAAAGCCTATCCTCGATCGGCTTCGAAGGAGATGCGCATGACTTCCGGACCCACGTTCGACCCAGCCGCGCCGCTCGCGGGACCGCCCGAACCCTGGGAACCGGCACCGATGCCGGTGGCCCGCGGCGGCGTTCCGTATCACATGACCGACATGATCGCGGCCGAACCCGCACTTGCCCGCCGGATGCTGACTCGCCTGGCGAACGACGGCGCGGTCAAGGCGCTCGCCGAGTCGATCCGGGCCACGCTCGAGGACGGAGACCCGGTCACCGTCACCGGCTGCGGCACCTCGGAACACGGGGCGCTCGCCACGGCGGAGATCCTTCGCGAGGCCGCCGGAGATGCCGGGTTCCCCGTGGTTTCGGTCACGTCCGAACAGGCATTCGAGCTGTCGCTCGAACCGCCGGCCAGGGGTCTGGTCATCGGTGTATCGCACGACGGCGGTACCCCGGCGACGAACGCCGCCCTCCAGGCGGCCCGGTCCGCAGGTCGTCGGACCGCAGCGTTGACGGTGAGCCGTCGGTCCCCGATCGGGGCCATCGCCGACGGCGTGGTCGAGACGTCCGAGCTCGATCACGGCTGGTGTCACACCGTCGGCTACCTCAGCCCGATCCTGGCCGCGACCGCGATCGCCGGGGCGATCACAGGCCGACCGATCGATCCCGAGGTCGCAGCCCGGATCCTGGCCGAGGGCTCCAGGGACGAGACCGCGGCCGAAGCCATCGCTGCGAGCCTGGCCGGTGCGACCCAGCTCATCGTCATCGCCTCCGGCTCCGACCGACCGACCGGCCGCGAACTCGTCCTGAAGATCGAGGAGGCAGCCTGGCTGCCGTCGGCCTACCGCGACCTCGAGACGTTCCTCCACGGCCACCTGCCGGCGACCGGGCCGACGACCGGCCTCGTCGTGGTCCTGACGGATCGGGATCGACGCGACGAGCGGGTGGCCCGCGCGCGAGAGGCACTGGAGGCTGCGCAGATCATCGGCGTCCGGGCCGCTGCGATCGTGAGCGACGAGGTCGACACGGGGCTCCACCAGGCACTGACCCCGGCCGGCCGGCTCATCGTCGGGGCAGGGACCGAGGTCCCCGCGGCGATCGCAGCGCTGATCGGCGGCGTGACGCCGCTCCAGCTGTTGACCGAGCGACTGGCCCGCGCCCGCGGGACCGATCCCGATCTCATCCGTCGCGACGACCCGGTCTATCTGGCAGCCGCGGCCGCCGCCGAGGGGTGACCCCGGGATGGACGCTCGAGCGCGAACCGCCGGGCGCCCGGCTCAGACGGCGCCGACCAGGACCTCGCCGATGACATCGATCATGTCGAGGTCCCAGGGCAGGAAGTCCTGGAGCATGATCCGCTCGATCCCAGCGTCGGCGAAGCGCCTGACGCCCTCCCGCGCCTGCTCCGGGGTCCCGGCGATCCAGCGCCCGAGCCGCTCTTCGAGCCAGGCCGCATCGTCCCCGTCCGGGTCGACAACGGCACGCACCGCCTCCGTTCGGGCGGTCATCTCCGCCTCCGTCCGTCCGATGAGCACGCCCGCCATGGTCGACCGAGCCAGGGTCGAGGGGTCGCGATCGATCTCGCGGCACGCAGCATCGAGGGCGTTGGCCACGATCGCCGCCTTGGTGGCATCGGACGAGCTCAGGTTGAATTCGTCCGCGTAGCGGGCGGCCAGGCGGTAGGACCGTGGCGATCCCTGGCCGCCCACCAGGATCCGGGGCCTCGCCCCGCCGATCGCGGTTCGTGGCCGGCCCGGCACGTCCATCGGTTTCGGGTGGAACACGGCATCGCGGATCGTGACCCGGAGTCCGTCATAGGCCCAGCCGTCGGGTTCACCCCACAACCCGTGGAGGATGGCCAGCTGGTCCTCCATCAGGTCCGCTCGTTCGTTGATCGACGGGAAGTCGAGTCCGAGCTGGCGGTGTTCGAGTTCGTTCCAACCGGCCCCGACGCCGACCTCGATCCGACCGCCGCTCATCTCGTCGACCGTCGTCACCACCTTGGCGAACGTCCCGGGGTGCCGGAACGTGACCGGCGATACGAGGACCCCAAGCCCGATCCGGTCCGTGTCGCGAGCCAGTCCGGCCATGACCGTCCAGGCGTCGGTCGTGCGGTTGCCGTCCGGACCCGGGAAGCTCGCGAAATGGTCCGACCGGAAGAGCGCCTCGAGACCGTTCGCCTCGGCCCGTTTCGCGATCGCGACGTGGTCGGCGTAGGTCAATCCCATCTGCGATTCCAGCATGAGAGCGAAGCGCACGAGATCCTCCGGCTAGGGCTGATTGTTCAGCTTGACGAGATCGTTCGTATCCATATGATAGTTCGCGACATGCGAACTACGGCCCCAGCGACGCACCCGGCGACAGCAGACGTGAAGGCGACGATCATCGCCGATGTCAAGGCATCGCTGGGCGAGCTCAAGTGCATCGGCAGCGAGCGCCTCGTGCGGCTGGGTATCAGCATGACCCAACTCCACGTGATGCACCTTCTGGAGCGTCACGGCGAGCTGCCGATGAGCCGCCTCGCCGAGATGCTCGACGTCTCGATGTCGGCTGCCACCGGACTGGTCGATCGGGTCGAGGAACGCGGGTTCGTCGAGCGGATCCGTGTCCCGGAGGATCGCCGGGTCGTTTTGGCCCGGATCACCGATGCCGGACGACAGATGCTCGATGACGTCGAACTGGTCCGCGCCGAGCTGATCGAACAGGTCCTCGACGGACTCCGGGAGGACCAGGTCGCCGGGGTCGCCTCGGCCATGGCAAGCATCCGCGTCGCGATCGAATCCGCCTCGTCGGACCCGAGGTCCGGCGCCCACCATACGCACGAATCCCTGGAGGGGAACTGACCTAGATGGAAGCATTCCCGGTCGACGAGATCCACACGCCATCGCTGGAAGAAGACCCGGCGCTCGGCCTCAGCCACCGCGAGAAGATGGAGATCCTCTTCGCGGTCATGCTGGGCCTGTTCCTCGGCGCCCTCGACCAGACGATCGTCGGCCCGGCCCTGCCGACGATCGTCACCCAGCTGAACGGCAACGACTACTACGTCTGGGCCGTCACGATCTATCTCCTGACCAGCACCGTCAGCGTCCCGTTCTGGGGCAAGCTGTCCGACCTGTACGGCCGCAAGCCGATCTTCATGATCGGCATCACGATCTTCCTGATCGGATCCGCCCTGTGCGGGCTGAGCCAGAACATGGCCATGCTCATCCTGTTCCGCGGGATCCAGGGGATCGGCGCCGGATCGATCTTCCCAGTGGCCCTCGCGGTCATCGGCGACCTGTTCACGCCGAAGGAGCGCGGCAAGTACCAGGGTCTCTTCGGTGGCGTTTTCGGCATCGCCTTCATCGTCGGACCGCTCGTCGGCGGCTGGCTGACCGAGAACTTCAGCTGGCACCTGATCTTCTACGTCAACATCCCGATCGGGCTGGTCGCCCTGTTCGTGATCTCGCGACTGCTCCCGACCGTCAAGACGGCCCGCGCCACGCGCAACTTCGACATCCTCGGCGGGGTCATCTTCACGATCGCCATCAGCCTGTTCCTGCTCGGACTCACCAACAAGGGCCTGACGGATTCGACCGGGCAGCTCAACGCCTGGACCGACCCGGCTGTCGGCGGTCTGATCCTGGCCGGGCTGATCGGGATCGTCATGTTCATCCTGGCCGAGGCTCGGGCGGTCGAGCCGATCATCCCGCTGGGCCTCTTCCGCAACCGGACCTATTCCAGTTCGATGATCTCGGTCTTCTTCGCGGCGTTCGCCTTCTTCGGGGCGGTGATCTTCCTGCCGCGCTGGTTCCAGTTCGTCCACGGCTTCACGCCGACCGATTCGGGGCTGGCCCTGCTGCCGCTCATGATCGGTTTGATCTTCAGCTCGATCGTGTCGGGGCTGATCGTGTCGAGGACCGGTCGCTACAAGTGGATGACGGTGGGTGCGATCATCCTGCTGGCGGTCGCGATGCTGCTGATGACCCAGCTGACCGCGGAGACCCCGTTGCTCCTCCTCGCGTTCTGGATGTTCGTCGCCGGCCTCGGCGTCGGACCGACGTTCTCCGTGTTCACGATCATCGTCCAGAATGCCGTGCCGTTCAGTGAGCTCGGCGTGGCGACGTCGAACCTGACCTTCTTCCGCCAGATCGGTGGATCGGTCTCGCTGGCCGTCGTCGGGACCGTGTTCGCGACCTCGTTCACCGAACAGATCGGTCCGAGCCTCACCAGCGCCGGGGTCCCGCCCGACGTTCTCGGAGCGTTCGGTCAGGCGGCCGCGACCGGCGTGCTCGACTTCAACAAGCTGGTCGGGGTCGGGGTCGATCTCGGCACGGCGATCGTGGCGGTGATCCCGTCCGCGGCACCGGTCGTCGACGCGATCGTGACCGGGATCCACGAGGCCTTCAGCCTGGCCATCGCCCAGACCTTCTGGATCGGGGTCGTTGCCGCGATCGTGGCGGCGGTCGCCGCGTCGACGATGCACGAGCACGCCCTTCGGACGACGATCGGCGACGCGGTACCGGCCGGCTCATCATCGCCTGCCGCGACGACCCCGACGGGGGCGGATAGCGCGGCCATCGTCGGTGGTTCACCGACGGCCGAGTAGTGGGGCCGATCGGGCACCCCATGGCCGGATGACCGCCCGGATCGCGCCGTTCCCTGCCCACCTGCGGGCGGTCGGGACCGAGGGCGCGCCGTTCGAACTCACGGTGGACCTCGCCGACCTGCCACCCGGCAGTCTCCGGCGGGTCAGCCGTGGCGACCGCGACATCCTGATCGCGCATACCTCCGTCGGGATCGTGGCGGTCGACGACCGCTGTCCGCACATGAGCGCGCCACTGTCGATCGGTGACCTCGACGGCTGCGTTGTGGCGTGTCCGCTCCACGAGGGCCGGTTCGACCTGTCAACCGGCGAGACGGTCCAGATGCCGACGACCGGAGGGCTGGATGCCGACGGTGGGTACCACCCGACCTGGACCCCGAGCGGCCGGGAGATGAAAGCGGATGTGCCCGGCAGGAAGGCGGAGGCACGCCGGCTGACCCGAGTCCGACGGCTGCGCTACTACCCCGTCCGGATCGTCGACGGACTCGTCGAGGTCGCCATCGGACCGGACTGAACGCCCCGCGTCAGTGGGCGTCGCCCTCGACCCGGTGTGTCCGGATCAGCTCGACGACCTCGGCGGGGTCGTCGGTCACGTGGAAGAGGTCGAGATCGCCGGCCGCGATCGAGCCGTGGGCGAGCAGCGTCCCGCGGAGCCAGTCGATCAGCCCCGCCCAGTACGCGCGACCGAACAGGACGATCGGGAAGTGCCTGACCTTGCCGACCTGGATCAGGGTCAGGGACTCGAACAGCTCGTCGAGCGTGCCGAATCCCCCGGGCAGGATGACGAACCCGTCGGCGTACTTGACGAACATGACCTTGCGGGCGAAGAAGTAGCGGAACTCGACGCCAAGGTCGACATATGGGTTCATCCCCTGTTCGTGGGGCAGCTCGATGTTGCAGCCGACCGACAATCCTCCAGCATCGCGACAGCCACGATTGGCGGCTTCCATCGCCCCGGGTCCGCCGCCGGTGATCACCGCATACCCCGCATCGGCCAGCAGCCGGCCGATCACCCGGGCCTGTTCGTACTCGGGTCCATCCGGCTTGGTCCGGGCCGAACCGAACACGGTCACGGCCGGGCCGACCCTCGCCATCGCATCGAAGCCTTCGACGAATTCGGACAGGATCCGAAGCGCGCGCCACGGGTCGGTGCCGAGGAATTCGGTGGCTGGTTGCCGCTCGAGGAGGCTCTCATCCTCGGTCACGTCGGCGTTCCCGGCGAGGATCCGGGCAGCGTTCGGGGTGACCCACATCCGACCAGCCCGGCGTGGGCTCGGTGTCATCTCGTCCATCGGGCTAGGATGCCACCCTTGGAGGTATCGATGCGCGCACGCACGATCATCGCGGGGATCCTCATCCTGGTCGGGCTCGTCTGGATCGGACAGGGACTCGGCCTCATCCGCGGTTCGAGTTTCATGGTGGACGACCTCCGATGGACGATCATCGGTGTCGGGATGGTCGTCGGCGGCGCGGTCGTGGCCGCGATCGGCGTCAGGTCGCGCGCGAGGCCCTGACCCAGGCCGTCCACGTCGCCTCGGCACGCCCGACCGTCACCGCGTTGCCGTGGCGGACCAGGGGGAGGCGGAGTAGGCGGACATCGTGAAGCAAGCGGTCGACGATCTCCCCGTCGGTCAGCCGCAGATGCCCGAGTCCGCCATCGCGAAAGGCTCGCGACGTCTCGTCGAGCAGCGCCGCGGCACCGAACTGGTCGACGAACCGACGGAGTTCCGCGGGAGCGATGCGGCGTTTGCCAAGGTCGACGTAGCTGACCGCGATCCGCCGCTCACGGAAGTACCGCTGGGCAGCCCGGGTATCCCTGGAGTCGTCGAGGCCGAAGACCTGGATATCCGGCATCCGCTTGGTCGGCGTCTTCGACAACGGTGCAGGCATGCGCGCATCGTGCCATGTGACGCGGACCGGGTACCATCGGCGCATAGCCTTGGAGGTATCTCGTGACGGTCTGGTTCACGGTCAAACTCGACGATCGGCCGGGTTCGCTCGCCCGTCTCGCCTCGGCGCTTGGCGAGCGCGGGGTGAATATCACCGGGATCGTCGGCGTGGCCGAGGACACGGATGGCGCGCTGATGCTCACCACGTCAGACGCCGCGGCGACCCGCGAGGCGTTCGCCGGCCTCGGCCTGCCGTTCGAGGAACACGATCCGACCGGCGACATCGAGCCCGATGCCATGTCGGTCAACGACCTGCGTCCCGGCGCCGCGGGCCGCGGCTCGCTCGGCTGATGCCGCGCCGGCGCGCGGTCGAAACCGCGGCGATCCGGTTCGACATCATCGATTCCGCTACCGCCCTGGCCGCCGTCAGCGACGCCGTCAGTGTGATCGGCGGGCGGATCCGGGCCCTCTCGACGGTCCGTCTGATCGATGGTGACCCGGCCCTCGTCGAGATCGAGCTCGAGGTCGAAGGGATCTCGGAGGCGGCCCTAGTACGAGCCCTCGAGGCGATCGAGGACGTCCGGGCGGTCCACCTGACCCGCGCCCTCGCCCAAGTCTTCGGTAAGCGGATCATCGTCGTCGGCGGCGGTGCCCAAGTGGCCCAGGTCGCGCTCGGCGCGGTCAGCGAGGCCGATCGCCACAACCTCCGTGGCGAGCGGATCAGCGTCGATACGATCCCGCTCGTCGGCGAAGAGCCGATCGCGGCGGCCGTCCGGGCGGTGGCCGACCTGCCCCGAGCCCGGCTGCTCGTCCTGGCCGGATCGATCATGGGCGGCGACATCAGCGTGGCTGCCGAGGAACTCCGATCCGTTGGGATCCCGATCATCGCCCTCAACATGGTCGGCTCGATCACCGATCACGTCGACCTGGTCATCTCGGACCCGGTCCAGGCCGGGACGATGGCGGTCATGGCCGTCGCCGACACCGCCACGTTCGATCTCGAACGGCAGCGCGGCCGGCGCTACTAGGCGGCGAGCCGATGCGCGTCGCCACCTGGAACGTCAATTCGCTCAAGGCCCGGCAGGAAGCGGTCGAGAACTGGCTGGGCCGAGCCGCTCCGGACGTCCTCCTCCTGCAGGAGACGAAACTGACCGATGGCGACGCCCCGGTCATGGCTTTCGCGATGGCGGGGTACCAGCTGGTCCACCATGGCGAGGGCCGCTGGAACGGCGTGGCGATCGTGGCCCGGCAGGGCCTGCCGATCGATGACGTGGTGACCAACTTCGGGGACGGTCCGGTTCGTGACTCGGGCCCGGGAGGGGCCGGGGCCGAGCCGGCGAGCGAGGACGATTTCGATCCGTTCGACGAGGCCCGGATGATCGCCGCCACGGTCGACGGACTGCGGGTGGTGAGCCTGTACGCACCCAACGGCCGGGTCGTCGGATCCCCGTTCTACGCGGGCAAGCTGGCCTGGTTCGAGCGCCTCGCCAAGTGGGTCGGTACGGCGGCCGCGACGACCGAGCCGCTGATCCTCGGGGGCGACCTCAATGTCGCGCCGACCGACGATGACGTCTGGGACGCCGGCGCCGTCCACGGCGGCACCCACGTCTCGGAGCCGGAGCGTCAGGCATTCCGCGGGCTCCTCGCGCTCGGACTGGTCGACGCCTATCGACTGCGGCACCCGGAGACCGGTCGGTTCTCGTGGTGGGACTACCGAGCCGGCATGTTCCACAAGAACCTGGGCATGCGGATCGACCACTTGCTCGTTTCTTCGTCCCTGGCGGACCGGGTGGTGGATGCCGAGATCGATCGCGATGCCCGCAAGGGGCCGCCGGTACCGTCCGATCACGCCCCGATGCTGATCGACCTCGACGAGAAGGGGAAACCGGTCGATCCCGATTGGACCGGCGCGCTTGCCCGGATCGCCTCCCGGACCAGGCCGCCGAGGTAGCGCTCGACCGGGATCAGGTCGCCGGTGCGCCGACGGTGTGGCGAAGGATCCAGCCGGTGATGTCGTCGGGCGTCCGGATCTGGAGGAACCCCTCGTGCGATTCGAGGATCTCGACCTCATCGCCCCGGTCGAGGCGCCCGAGCTCCTTCGATCGGACCACGTCTGGTTCCGAGCTGATCCGGACTCGCCGATAGGCCACCATCACCCGTTCGACGCCCTTGCTCGGCGGTTTGCTGAACGTCCGGGCGACGGTGGCGGCGCCGGCGGCCATCGCCGGCTCCGCGACCTGCCGGAGCGCCTCTCGCGTTCGTTTGAGTGGCGCGTCGTCATCGACCGGGGTCAGGTCATCATCGGCCACGGCCACGGCCGCGGGACCGGCGAACGCTGCAGCCCCGGGGGCCGGGACGAGTGGCGGAGCCGCAGCCCCGGGAGACTCGACCGCGGTGGAGGCGTCAGCGGCGGTCCCCGGCAACGGCAGCCCGTCCGGATCGGACGTAGCACGGCGTCGGCGCCGGGCCACGATGAAGAACCCGCCAATACCGATGAGCGCGGCGAGCAGGAGGAGCGGCAGCGGGCCGCCACCGCTCGCGGCGGGGTCCGAAGGTCCGACGCCGTTCGCGGTCCCGCCGCCGGCCGCCAGCGCGACGGGAAGTACGGACGGAGACGGTGACGGAGTCGGGCTCGGCGTCGGATCGGGCGTCCGAACGGGCGTCGGAGCGACCGCCACGACAGGGGTCGGCTTGGCGGTCGGCTTCGGCGTCGCGTGGTGCTTGGCCACGGGCTTCTTGGTGGGCCTCGGGGTCGGCCTGGGTGTCGGCTTCGGGGTCGCCCGTGGCGGCTTCGGGGTCGGCTTGGGCGTGGGTTTCGGAGTCGGCTTGGGCGACACGTTGATCGTGCCGCCCGAGATCTCACACGTCGCGAGCTTGCCTGGCTGGGTCCCCGGCTCGACCCGGAACGTGACATCCCAGGTCCCGACCGGAACCTTGAATGTCGCCGCGTACGTCGCGCCCGTATGGAGGTCGCCTGACTGGTAGGTCAATGCCTTGATGATCGTGCCCGAACCGACGTCAACCTCGGCGAAGTCGGGCGTCTCGCCGGCATCGTCCTGATACACGACGGAGAACGCGAAGGCCTTGTTCGTCGGCCCCGATCCGGGCGTGACGGACGGCCCAGTCAAGGTGCCCCAGTCGGGGCACGTGACGGCCAGCACCGGTACAGCGAACACGAACAGGGACGCCACGAGACTGCTCGCGAGCGCGAGTGCGCCCACGAGCGGCGTGCGGATCCGATGTCGTTCGTGTCCTGGCAAGAGCCTGTCTCCCGTCTCGAACGACGATAGGCGCTGCATCGTGCGGGGTAAGTGGCCCGATGGCGGATGAGCGTGGGTACCTTTGGCGGTCTCGGACGGTCGCCGGACCCGGCGACGTTCCGTTGACCGGGACGCGACCGGGCGCAGAACGTCCCGGTCGGCTAGCCTCCGCGGAATGTTGTCCCAGGCGACCCCTGAGATCCAACTGGTCGATCTCGAGAAACGCTTCCGCGAAGTGCGTGCCGTCGACGGCGTCTCGATCGACATCGCCGGCGGCGAGTTCTTCTCGCTGCTCGGGCCGTCCGGTTGTGGGAAGACGACCACGCTCCGGATGATCGGTGGGTTCGAGCTCCCGACTGGCGGGACGATCCTGCTGCGCGGCCGGGATATCACCAACGACCCGCCGGACAAGCGGCCGGTGAACATGGTCTTCCAGAACTACGCGCTGTTCCCCCATCTCGACGTGGCTGCCAACGTCGGTTTCGGCCTCAAGCGCAAGGGCGTCGCCAAGGACGAGACGGCGCGCCGGGTCGGTGAAGCGCTGGAACTCGTCCATCTGACCGGCTACGACCGGCGCCGCCCGAACCAGCTGTCCGGGGGCCAGCAGCAGCGGGTCGCCCTGGCCAGGGCCCTCGTCAATCGCCCCAACGTGCTGCTCCTCGACGAACCTCTCGGAGCGCTCGACCTCAAGCTCCGCCGACAGCTCCAGATCGAACTCAAACGGATCCAGACCGAGGTCGGGATCACCTTCGTGTACGTGACCCACGACCAGGAGGAAGCGCTCACGATGAGTGACCGGATCGCGGTCATGCACGCCGGCAAGGTCGAGCAGCTGGGCACGCCGGAGGAGTTGTATGAACGGCCGGCGACGCGCTTCGTGGCCGACTTCATCGGTTCGACCAACCTGCTGCGGGGAGCGGTCGAGGGCGATGGCCGGGTCCGGTTGACCTCGGGCGATATCGCGCAGGTCGAACACGGCAGCCTGCCGGCTGGCACCGAGGTCGAGATCAGCGTCCGTCCCGAAGTGATCGCCCTTGTGCCCACCAGCGCCGAGGGCGCGATCCCGGCCGTCGTCGAGCAGACGGCGTACCTCGGGTCGACCATCTCGTATCGATTGCGCACGGCAGGCGGTCTCGGCCTGACCGTCCTATCCCCCAAGGCCGGGGTTCGATTCCCGGTCGGAAGCGACGTGGCGGTCGCCTGGTCCCCCTCCGAGGCCCTGGTCCTCGGTCGCGGCCCGGTCGATACGTCCCAGGTACTGGAGGAGACCGCACCATGACCGATCGCCACGACGGATCGTCCATCGACCTCGAGAAGCAGCTCACCCGGTACATGGTCGAGCGGCGCCTGACCCGACGAGACATGCTCGAATTGATCGCCAAGGTCGGCGCCGCGGCGGCACTGGCCCCGGTGATCGCAGCGTGCTCGAGTGCCGCCGGATCCGCCGCCCCGATCGCCACGAACACGACGGCCCCTGCCGTTCCTTCACCGACCGCAGCCGGCTCGGCGGCAGCCGTCGCGACCGACACGCCGGCTCCGACCCCTGTCCCGACGCCCGAGTCCGAGCTGTTCATCTACAACTGGACCGAGTACATCGACGAGAACGCCATCCCGTCGTTCGAGGAGAAGTACGGGGTCAAGGTCACCTACGACTTCTTCGGGAACCTCGATGAGGCGTACGCCAAGCTGGGCAACGATGGTGGCGGCTACGACGTGTCGTTCCCGACGGGCGTCGATATCCCCGCCCTGGTGGCGAAGGGAGCGGTCGTCGAGCTCGACAAGTCGCTCATCCCGAACATCGTCAACCTCGGGGCGGAGTGGATGGATCCGCTGTACGACCCGGGCAACGCGCATTCCGTGCCGTACATGTGGTGGACGACCGGGATCGCCTACGACCAGGCCAAGATCCCCGAGACCCTGACGAGCAGCACATCGCTGTGGGACCAGCGGTTCGCCAAGCACATCGGGATGCTCGATGACTGGCAGGAGGTCTTCGGCCTGGCGCTCATCCAGTTGGGCCTGAACGCCAACACCACCGATCCGGCAGAGATCGACCAGGCCTACCAGCTGCTCGACCGCCAGCGACCGCTGGTCCGAACGTACGACACGAACACCCGACGGATGATGACCAGCGGCGATGTGTGGATCGGCCAGATCTGGGGCGCCGACCTCTACCGGATCCAGAAGCGGGTCAAGAAGGCCCGCTACTACATCCCTTCGGAAGGCGGGGTCAAGGGCTCCGACACGATGGCCGTCTTCTCGGGCGCAAAGCACCCGATCGCGGCCCATCTGTTCATCAACCACATGCTCGACGCGCACGTCGCCGCCGACAACACGAACTACATCTACTACATGGGTCCGAATGCCGCGGCCAAGGAGTTCATCCTCCCGGAGATCCTCAACGATCCGACCCTGAACCCGGACCAGGAGCTGGTCGCCAAGCTCCAGGAACTCCTCGACCTGGGTCCGGCGGTGCGGGATGAATACCTGCAGCGCTGGCATCAGCTCGGCCGCTAGCGAGGACGACGTCGGATCCCCGGAGTCCTGGGCGGAACCGTGACCGAGACGACCCCGCGTCCGTCGCTCATCAGGCGGCTGGCAGCGAGCGTGATGCTCCTGCCCGGCGTCGCCTGGCTGGTCATCTTCTTCCTCGTCCCGCTGCTGATGATGTTCGTCGTCAGCCTCGGGTCGCGGGGCGAGGCGGATTCGATCGTGTTCGACCGGATCTCGCTCGACAACTACGCCCGCGCGTTCGACCCGGTGTTCCTGCCGACCTTCTGGAACTCCATCCGGTTCGCGCTTGCCACGACAGTGCTGTGCCTGCTGATCGGCTACCCGATCGCCTACTGGATCAGTCGCTACGGGGGCCGGAACAAGACGCTCCTGCTGATCATCGTCATGCTCCCGTTCTGGACGAGCTATCTCATCCGCACGTACGCCTGGATGACCATCCTGAGCGACAACGGCGTCATCAACTCGGTCCTCCAGTCGCTCGGTCTGACCTCCGAGCCGATCATCCTGCTGAACACCGATTTCTCGGTCATCGTCGGGATGACGTACGGGTTCCTGCCGTTCGCCATCCTGCCGCTGTATGTCTCGATCGACCGTCTCGATCCGGCCCTCGTCCCCGCCGCCAGGGACCTGTACGCAAGTGGTCGGGCCGCGTTCCGGCACGTCACCTTGCCGCTGACCATGCCGGGGATCATCGCCGCCTCCATCCTGACCTTCATCCCCGCCCTGGGCGACTTCGTCACGCCGGACATCCTGGGTGGGCCGGAGACGACCACGATCGCCAAGATCATCCAGGAACTGTTCCTCCAGGGTCGGGATTGGCCGTACGGGGCCGCTCTCGGCTTCCTGGTCATGCTGTTCACCCTCGGCGGCACGGTCCTCGCGCTCGGCCCACTGCGTCGCGAGGTGGCGGGGACGTGATCGGCGCGGCAGCGCGAGCCACCCGATGACCAGCCGGAACCGGTGGCTGTCGGCGTACGCCCTCCTCGTCTACCTGTTTCTGTTCGCGCCGATCGTCATCCTCATCATCTTCTCGTTCAATACCTCCGAGTTCAGCTTCAGCTGGGAGGGGTTCACGCTCGACTGGTATCCGGTCCTGTTCGACAACCAGCGGCTGCTCGAAGCGGTCTCGGTGACGATGCGGCTCGCCGCGGTCACCGTCGTGGGGGCCACGATCCTCGGGACCGTCTTCGGCCTGGCCCTGGCTCGGCTGCGGTTCCGCGGCCGGGCCGCGACGGAAACGCTGCTCCTGCTCCCGATGGTGACGCCCGAGATCATCATGGGTCTCAGCCTGCTGATCTTCTTCTTCGCCGTGATCGGCGGGCGAGGGTCGTTCACCCAGCTCGCCCTGGCCCACATCACGTTCTGCATCAGCTACGTGGCGGTCATCGTCCGGGCGCGAGCCGTGAACATGGACCCCCACCTCGAAGAGGCCGCGCGTGACCTGGGGGCTTCGGCCCTTGGGGCGTTCCGGTTCGTGACCCTGCCGCTCGTCGCACCGGCGATCTGGGCCGGGGCACTCCTGGCGTTCGCCCTGTCCTTCGACGACTACGTCGTGACCACGTTCAACGCCGGCGTCGGTTCATCCACGCTGCCGTTGTTCATCTACGGCAAGATCCGATTCGGGATCACCCCGGAGATCAACGCGATCTCGACGATCATCGTGACGGTGACCGCGGTGGCCATCCTGATCGCCTGGCGCGTCGGGTCGTTCCGCGAAGGTTCCGAGCAGCGGGTGGTCGCCGAGGACGACGAGGCAACCTAGGGTCGAGGACCGCCGGCGGACCTAGGTCTCGGCCCGCGTGTTGGCGGTCGCGCGAGACCCCGTTCGCCGGCTGGTGGACTCGGTATCGCGGGGCAGCCGCATCGCGGGGACCGCACCATGTTCCGGTTGGCCGTGGTCCTCCACCTCGAGGGGCGGCGGGATGTCGTACCGGCTGCGGACGGTCCGCTCGGTCCCGATCCCGTCGGCGGCGTATCGATCGACGCACATCAGGTCGAACGCGTGGACGCTCGGCTCCTGGTTCGAATATCGCCCGGCCGTCCAGCTGCGCGACCGCGTGCCGACCTGCTGGAGTTCACAGACGCGCCAGTCCTGGCGATTGGTCAGGTCCCAGAACCCGACGGCGTCGGACGGGTCGAAATCCGGCGCCGCGATCGTCGCCGGTTCGAACAGCCACTGGCAGATGACCCGGGTATGGCCCGGACCGGCCGGTTCGAGACGATGGACCAGCAGGTAGTCCGGGTGGATCGACAGGAACGTGGTCGGCCACAGCAGGTAGTAGTCGATCCGCCGCTCGTCGATGGCGGTCATCCCGGCCATCGCGGGCCGCCCGCCTCGATGGCCGCCATCGAGCCCCATCGTCTCCGCATCGTCGACAAGTTCCATCCAGCCACCCTGCCACGGCCCGCTCGGCGAGTAGTCGCCGCCCAGGTCGTACGGCGTCAGCTTGTTGAGTTGCGGGTGGATGCCCGGGCAGTGGTAGCACTCGCTGTAGTTCTCGGCGATGAACTTCCAGTTGGCGTCGACCTCGTAGGTCTCCGTATGGGCGACGCGGAGGCTGGCGAAGTCGAACCGGTCCAGGTGCGGCACGAGATCGTCGAGCCATTCGATGAGCGGGCCGACCTCGGGATCGAGGCTGACGAAGACGAACCCCTGCCAGGTCGCGACCTTGATCTCGACGAGCCCGTACCCCTCGAAGCTGAAGTCCTCGAGGTCATCGGTGTGCTTGGCCCGGATGAGCGATCCGTCGAGGTCGTAGATCCAGGCGTGGTACGGGCACTGGAAGCGGACGGCCTTGCCGCACGGCTCTTCCACGACCGCCGTCCCGCGATGGCGACAGACGTTGTAGAAGGCGCGCAGGACCTCGTCGCGGCCGCGGACGATGATCAGCGGTTCGTCGTCGACGGTGGCCAGGAAATACGTGCCCGAGGCCGCCGCGTCCTCCTCGCGGCCGACGATCACCCAATCGCGACGCAGCCACTCGGTGCGCTCGAACTCGTTGACGTCGGCGTCGTGATAGGCCCGGCGGGGCAGCAGCGAGGCTGCGCGGTACGGCTTCCGGACGGCGGCGATCTCTTCGGCGGTCAGTGGGGAGGCTGCGATCACGATCGACTCCTGGTGCGGGCTTGGCTCGTCTGAACGGACGTCTACTCGTCGATGGATGGTCTGGTCATGGGACGGACTCCGCCGGCGTGACCGGTCCGCGACCGGCGAGTTCGCGCCGGCGATTGTGGCGGCGGCCCGCACTGCCTGGCCCGCTGGCGACGACGGGCTCGGGCGCGACCGGGATCTCCGGCAGGCGCTCCTGGCTCACCAGCCCGGCGCTGATGATCCGGCGAAGTTCGGCTTCGGCGACCGGGTCCGTCTCCACCTGATGGTAGGCGGCCAACCGCCGATCGACTTCGTCACAGGCACGCTGATAGGTGTCCTTGCCGCCCTGCTTCAGCCACGCTTCGCGGTTGTCGCGATCGACCACCGCGGACGGCAGGTACAGCTCGGTCGGCCAGTTGGCGGTCGTGTGGTCGGCCATGATCAGGTGTTGATCGGCCAGCAGCTGGTCGACCAGGGCATCGACCGGGAGATCGTCCACCGGCCGGACCTCGCGGATGAAGCGCAGGGCCTGCCCGCACATCTCATCGTCGAAGACCAGCTTGGGCAGGCTGAACACGAGCAGGAAATCGAGCATCCCCGGGCCTGACACCGAGTTGACCCCGGCGAGTGCCGCGATCAGTGCGCTCCCGAACGTCTCGGCGCCGGCCTGGGCGTCGAGGATCGGCCCATCCGACAGGGCCATGTACGACTGGGTCGGCAGCCCCAGGGACTTGGCCACGGCGACGTAGGCGGCGTCCAGCTGGAGCGCCTCGATGGCCGACATCGGCGAGCTCGCGATCTTCATGTGGAACGTGGCCGGCGCCCCACCGAACAGGACGGGCGCGCCGGGCCGGATGACCTGGGCCATGGTGATCCCGGCGAGCACGTCCGCCGTGTGGAACACGGTCGCGCCGACGACGGTGACCGGTGCGATCAGGCCCATCAGGGTCACCGGGACGATCTCCACGGCGATGCCGGCCTCGACGCAGTCGATCAGGTTCTGGCAGGAGTCCTCGCTGTACCGGAAGTTCCCGGTCGCGGTGATGGTGAAGATCGACATGGGGCGGGCGATGAGATCGGCCCGGTCCTGGCGGAAGAGTTGCATCATCTCGACCATCCGCGGGACGCCGTGCTCGGTGAAGGCCCCGGAGACGACGGGTTTCTTCGAGTTCGTCAGGGTCATGTACAGCCGCCAGGCGTCCGAAACGCCGGGCTCGATGTCGTCGTTGGTCGAGAACGCCGTGGCCAGGTATGGGATGTTGGCGAGGCCATCGGCCAGGCGCACGTACTCCACGAAATCGGTCGAGTCGGCCAGCCGGGTCTCCCCGGTCCGATGGTCCAGCACCTTGAGCCCGGACGACCCGGGCACGAAGTGGACCCGGTCGCCACCGATATCCGCATGAGCCGCACCGTCGCGGTCGTACAGCAGGAACGAACCGGGGGCCGACGCGATCGCCGCTTCGACGACGTCACGTGGGAACAGGACGCGATCGCCGGTCGAGTCCAGCGGCAGGCCGTGCTCCAGGAGCCGGCGCCGCATCTCCTTGCCCCGGATCTCCATCCCGACCTCGGCCAGGACCCGCTTCGCCTCGTCAACGATCCGGGCGATGAGATCCTCGTCGAGGATGTTCAGGGATGGTCGCATCGGTGTGCCTCGCGTCGGTGCCATGGTGATCATGGGCAGCGTACCCGCTGGCGACGGGAAACGGCGAGATCGGAGCGAGACCGGGAGACCACGCTCGGATGGTCCGGGATGGGGATCCTATTGCCCTCGATGTCGCGCCTGATGGCCCCTCGAGTCCCACCAGCCGCGACAGGGCATCGCCGGGATCGTCGGCCTCCGGGACTTGCTTGACGACCCTACCGGAGGGTCGCGACGAGCCGATCGCGGGTGGCGGGATCGGCGAAGACAAGGACGATGTCAGCCGTCTGGGCATGGATCTCCACGCCCGACCTGGAGCCGCTCAGCCGGCACGACCGGACCGACCTGGTCGGCGCAGACCGGCGGAGCCGGATCGTCCAGCTGGCCCCGGGCGCCCTGAGTGCGAGGTCGGACACGTCGGGCAGCTTCGGGTCGGGCGCGATCGAGACGGCGCAGTCGATCGGCTGGCCATGGGCAACGACCTGACTCTCGATCCGACCGCTCCACCCGGCCGGGAGCGTCCCGTCCGTCGGCAGCGGGGCCACCTCCGAACGTGGTCGCCGGTCCCGCCGGATCACCGGATAGCCGAGCTGCATCCCGATCGCGATGACGATGGCGATGATCGCCGGCAGGAGGATCAGCTGGAACGGCTCGTCGCGTCGCGGCACGGCCGGCACGTCGGCATCGAGGAACCCGATGGTGCCCGCCCCCTGCGCGCCGAGCTCGAGGTGCCCGGTCATGACGACATGGCCGACCTCCAGCGGGACCGGGGCGGTCACGATGATGTAGTGCTCCTCATCGCCCGCGGCGTACAGGTGATAGACGGACCCGTTCGCGTTGTCGACCGCGACCAACTCGCCCTCGAGCCGGACCCAGGTCGTATTGGCCGGGATCTGCTGGGTGCGCACGTCGTCGAAGGTGAGATCGGTCGGTCGCTGGCTCGATCCGATGGCGATCGTCGGGATCAACGACATGAGCACGAGCACCGCGACCACCACCCAGGTGGCTCGCGTCGACCCGCCCAGGACCCGGCGCACGGCGTGGGCGAGCCAGCCTGGCACGGCCACGATGCGGTCAATCAAGCGCGATCTCCTCGTGCCAGTGGGGGATGTGGGTCGCGAAGCCCAGCGCCCGGATCTTGGGCTCGATCGCGATCTGCGCTTCGGGATCGCCGTGGACCAGGAAGACCCGGCGCGGGTAGCCCGGCTCGCCGGGGCGCCGGTCTCCGATCATGTGACTCAGCCAGTCGAGGAGTTCGTGTTCATCGGCGTGCGCCGAGAAACCGCTGATGGACCGAATCTTGCAGCGGACCTGTCGGACCTGACCGTCCAGCTTCACGGTCTGTGCCCCGGCCTGGAGGTGCGCTCCCAATGTCCCCTGACCCTGGTAGCCGACGAACAGGATCGTGGCATCGGGATCGTCGATGACTCGGCGCAGATGGTTGACGATCCGGCCCCCGGTGAGCATCCCGTTGCTGGCGACGATCATGTACGGCCGCGGGGCCTGCTCGATCGCCTGCGAGGCGCGCACGTCGTTCGTGACCGTCTGGTTCGGGTAGTCGAGCGGCGTCGCGCCGTCGCGCAGCAGCCTGGCCGTTTCCTCGTCGTAGTAGTCCGGATGGTGGCGGTAGATGTCCGACGCCTTCGATGCCATCGGTGAATTGAGGTACAGCGGCAGCAGTGGGATCTCGCCGCGCTCGATGAGCCGGTCGAGCTCCCAGACGACCTCCTGGGTGCGTCCGATCGCGAACGACGGGATGAGCAGGACGCCACCCGCATCGGCGACCATCCTGACCGTCTCGGCGAGGAGCCGGACCGACTCGGCCGCCGGCTCGTGCTCACGGCCGCCATAGGTGGTCTCGACCAGCACGTAGTCGGCGCCGGTCATCGGGGTCGGATCGCGCAGGATCGGCGTCCCCGGCCGGCCGAGGTCACCGGAGAAGACGATGATCCGCTCGTCACCACCCTCGGTGTCCTGGACCCGGACCCTGATGATCGCCGAGCCGAGGATGTGCCCGGCGTCGACGAACGTCGCGTGGATCCCCGGTGCGACCTCGATCTCGTCGCCGTACCGGACGGGCTGGAACGACCCGAGCGCCCGCTCCGCGTCCTTGGCCGTGTAGAGCGGCGCGTCGAGGTCGACGGCGAGATCCGGGGGCTGGGCGCGAAGCTGCGCCTCGGGGTCCGACGGCCAACCATCCGCCGTCGCCTCGACGGTCGTGGCCACGTGCTCAGCGCCCTCGCCCGCCGCCGCCAGCTCGACCGCCGCCTCGTACCGTGCCGCCTCCGCCCGGTCGTCCGCTTCGACCTTGTCGGGGTGCCGCTTCTCCCAGCGCGCCTCGCGCTTGGCGAACTCCTCGTGGAGCTTGCCCGAGTCGAGGAGGACGAGGCCGGCCAGTTCGACCGTCCCGCCCGGTCGCGTAGATCGGTCCTTGATACCCGGCCTTCACCAGCAGCGGCAGCAGGCCGCAGTGATCGAGGTGGGCATGGGTCAGCAGGACGGCATCGAGATCGTTCGGCTCGAATGCGAACGGGACCCGGTTGCGGATCGATTCATTGGGGCTGCCCTGGAACATCCCGCAGTCGACCAGGATCCGCGCCTGGCCGGTCACCAGCAGGTATTGCGAACCCGTGACTGTCGTGGCGCCCCCGAGAAACTGGATGTGCATCCATGCATGGTGCCAGCACGGCGGCCGATCTGCCGTGGCCGCGACGCGTATCCTCGGCCTCGATGGACGTCGAGGCGGTTGAACGGTCGTACGCATCCCTGCTGGCCGCCCTGGGCGACCTCGTCGTCGCGCGCAGCCGGGGAGAGCCGGCCGACCCCGGGGCGGGTTCGACGACGACCCTGGCGCGACGGTATCGGGCCCGCCGGCGGGCGTTCGACTCGATCCTCGACGCCCTGGCGGGAAGCGCCGGATCGGAGCTCGCGACGGAGGACGCACGTGCGGTCGCCAACATGCGGGCGACCCTGCCGTGGGCCGACGAACTCGAGCCGACGCCGGGGGCACGACAGGTCGAAGGCGGGACGACGGACGAGGAGCCCGCGACCGCCCGAGCGCGGGCCAGGCTGTTCGACCGCTATGGGCGAGCCGCGGACGCGATCCGGATCGACGCAGGAACGGTGGACCGGCCGACGGTCCTGGCCCGGCTGGCGACGGAACCCGATCGAGCCCGGCGGCGGGCCCTGTTCGAAGCCATGGATCCGGTCTGGCGGACGGTCGATGGGGACGGCGGGGAGTCGAGCCCATATCGTCGCCTGGTCCGGGCAAGCGCCTCGCGCTGGGCCGTTCACGGTTCGCCGATCGAGGCCAATGCGATCGCCCTCGGCCTGCCCGCCGGTTCGCTCGAGCCCATGCTCTGGAGGATCCTGGCAGCGTGGCGGAGGGTCCTGGGGCCTGCCCGGGTCGAGCCGTGGGATCTTCGCTACGTCGCGGGTGCCGCGGCCCGGAAGCTCGACGGGCTCGTGCCCTCCGGTCGACTCCTGGACCTGAACCGGGCCTACCTGGCGTCGCTCGGCGCGGATCCGGTGGCGTCGGGCATCCGGTACGACGTCCTCCCCCGGCCGGGTCGGCCGCTGATCCCGGTCGCCTTCACCCTTGGCATGGGCGCGGACGATACGCCGGCGCAACGCCCGGGTGCCTGGACGCCGCGCCCGCCCTGGGTGTTCGCGACCTACGCCGAGGGTGGGGTCGGCAACCTGCTCGAGCTGCTCCACGAGAGCGGCCACGCCATCCACATGGCGGCCATCCGGACGCGTCCCGCGTACCTCGACTTCCCGGAGTCGAGCGCGGCCTTCCTCGAGGGCACGGCGGACGTCCTGGGCTGGGATGCCGACGAACCCGCCTGGCAGACCCGCTGGCTGGGATCGTCGGCCGAGGTTCGCGATGCGATGCTCAGCCGCTACGTGTCGGTCATGCTCGACGTGTGCTGGGCGCTCTTCGAGATCGAGGTCCATCGCCATCCGGACCGCCGGCCGAACGACGTCTGGACCGAGGTGACGGCGGACGGACTGGGGGTCGAGCCGCATCCCGAGTGGTCGTGGTGGGCGCTCCGCGGCCAGCTCATCGACGGACCGGGGTACCTCGCCAATTACGCGCTGTCGGCGATCATGGCGGCCGCGGTCCGGGAACGGATCTCCACGATCCGCGGCGAGTGGTTCGACGGTGACCCCGGCTGGTACCGGTTCGTGGCGGACGGTCTGTTCGTGGCCGGAGCGTCGAAGTCGCCGGCCGTCCTGCTCGAGACGTTCCTCGGTGGGCCGCTGACCGAGGAACCGCTCCTGGCCGATCTCGCGCGTGGCGAGTAGCCGGACCGATCAGACCGGGATCACCACCAGGGCGTCGATGGCGACCGCGAGGAACAGCAGGCTCAGGTAGCTGATCGAGTACTTGTACAGACGGATGGCGCCCGCGGTGGAGGCCTCCTCGGAGGCGCCGCGACGCCACAACCCGTAGGCCTGCCACAGGAAGATCGCCCCGAGGGTCACTGCGGCGACGAGATAGATGAGACCCATCCGTCCGACCGCGAACAGGACGAGCGAGATCGCGACCATGAGGATCGTGTACAGGCCGATCTGCCGGGTCGTCTCCGGGATCCCCTTGACCACCGGCAGCATCGGGACGCCGGCCGCCGCGTAGTCCTTGCGGATCCGGAGCGACAGCGCCCAGAAGTGGGGCGGCGTCCAGTAGAAGACGAGCAGGAACAGGATGATCGCGGGGAGACCGACACTGCCAGTCACGGCGGCCCAGCCGATGACCGGCGGGAGGGCCCCGGCGGCCCCGCCGATGACGATGTTCTGGGGCGTCGATCGCTTCAGCAGGATCGTGTAGACGATGACGTAGAACGCGATCGCGAGCAGGGTCAGGAAGGCGGCCGTCAGGTTGACGAACCAGGCCATCACGACGAAGGAGATGACGCCGAGCACGAGGCCGAACACGACTGCGCGTTCCGGTTCCACCTGGTGGGCGGGCAGCGGGCGGCGGCGCGTCCGGGTCATCAGCAGGTCGATGTCGCGATCGAGATAGCAGTTGATCGCGTTCGCACTGCCGGCCGCAAGCGTGCCTGCCAGCATCGTCCAGAAGACGAGGGTGCCCCAGTCGCCCCAGTCGACCCCACCCGCGTTGCCCGGCAGGTCGCGGGTGGCGAGGACCATCGCCGGGACGGTCGTCACGAGCAGCAGTTCGATGATCCTGGGCTTGGTCAGCGCGATGTACGCCCGGATCGTGTCCTTGGTGGTGGGTGGCGGCGGCGTTCCCGCACTGGCGTCGGGGATCGGACTCGATCCCGCGGGCGCTGCGATCCGGGCGGTGTAGTAGCTCGTGATCGTCAGGCCGGTGAGCATCGCCCAGATCACCGCCCCCAGCGCCAGGTGCAGGGTCTGGGTCCAGGCAGCCAGCTGGGTGAGGACCTGGGCGCCACCGATGACGACCTGGATCGCGAACAGGGCGGCGGCCCCGACGGCCAGCCGGACGAGCGTCGGATGACCGCGCTGGGTTCGCCAGGCGACGACGGCGAGGAGAACGACGATGAGGCCGACGAACCCGGCCACCCATCGATGCAGGACATTGGCCGCGGTCACATCGGTCACCGCCGGGAAGAACGATCCGTCCATCAGCGGCCAATCCGGGAAGACGAGGGCGGACGACGTGGCCGTCACGTGCGAGCCGAACAGCAGGAGCGCGAAGGTGATCGCGGTCGTGAACGCGGCCAGCAGGGTGAACCGTTGACTCCCGCCCCGGCCGCCGATCCTCGCCGGGTAGCCGGCCCGGACCGTGAGGAACACGAGCAGGGCGACCAGGATCAGGGCGGACGCCAGATGCGCGGTGACCGATTCACCGCTGTTGCCGAGCCGGACCGTCTCGCGACCGAGCCAGGCCTGGAAGCCGACCAGGCCGACCGCGCCGATGGACGGCCACAGGATGGACCGGCGATCGCGATAGTCGCGGATGGCCAGGATGGCGAGCGCCAGGATCTCGAACCCGATGAGGACCGCGACGGAGCGGTGGATCCACTCGATCCAGGCCTTGGCGTCATCGAGTGGCGGGATGATCTGCTGGTGACACAGCGGCCAGTCGGGGCACCCGAGACCGGACTCGGTCGCGCGCACGATGACACCGATGGTCACCAGCCCGAGGGCGGTCGCCAGGGTCAGAGCTGCGAGCTTCTGGAAGCGGTTCACGGAGTCGCCATTCTAGCGCCACGGCGCGTTCCGGCCACCCGCGATACCCTGACCGCGATGTCCCCCCGACGCCTGACCCTCAGCCTGTCGCTCGTCGCCCTGCTCGTGGCGGCCTGCGGTGGCGCCAGCTCGTCCCCGGCCGCAGGTGGCACGACCCTGCCGTCGTCGGCCGCTGGGTCTGCCACGCCGGCGAACGCGGTCTGCGATTCCGCCCCCGACGTCGGCGAGGTCGCCGGCTGGGGGACCCCGTCCACGGCACCGACGCTCACACCGTTCCTCGTTTCCTCGGCCATCACCTGCGGACAGACCCGACTCCTGTTCCTGTACCTCGACAGTCAGAACAACGTGGCCAGCGCGCCCGACCGGACGGCCTCGGTCGCGTTCTACGATCTGGCGCGGGACCCGGAGAAGGTCGTGGCCACGGCCCAGGGCGCGTTCGTCTGGACGATCCCGGACGTCCGCGGGATGTACGTCGTCAACGTCGACCTGCCCGAGGCCGGGACCTGGGGTGCCGAATTCACGACCGAGGCGCCCGGCTCCCCGGCCGAGACCGTTCGCCTGACCTTCGCGGTCATCGATACGCCGACGACGATCCCGGTCGGCCAGCCGGCACCCGCATCGGTCACGCCCACGGTCGCCGACGTCGGTGGCGACGTCACCAGGATCTCGACCGACCCGAGCCCGGATCCGGCCTTCTACCAGACGTCGGTGGCGGACGCGCTCGCCGCCCATGACCCGTTCATGCTGATCTTCGCCACACCCAAGTTCTGCCAGACCGGCCAGTGCGGTCCGACCCTCGATTCACTCAAGTCCGTGGCCGCCGCCAATCCGAACGTGACCTTCATCAACGTCGAGCCGTACAAGCTCCACGACGTCGACGGACAGCTCCAGCCCGTGCTCGACGCGAATGGGCAACTCATCGCCACCGACGCGACCAACCAGTGGGGCCTGCTGGCGGAACCGTGGATCTTCGCGGTCGATCGCCAGGGCGTCGTGCAAGGCTCCTACGGGGTCACGATCAGCCAGGCCGAACTCGACGCCATCCTGCCGGTCATCAGCGCCGGCGGCTGACCCAGCCGCTAGGTCGCATCCTCGAGTCTGATCGCGACCATCACCCCGTCCTGGTCTCGATACCAGACCCGGACCGGGCTGGCCGATGCCTGGTGCTCGATCAGGTGCCCGGGCGGGAACTGGGCCCCGTTCTCGAGGACCCCGATCGTGAACTCGAGCGTTCCCTGGTCGGTCGTCCGGAGACTGAACCCGGACACCTTGTCGAGCCCCTGGGAATCGACCCCGACGACGACCCCGACGACCGATGGCGCGTCACTCGGGGCAGCTGATGCCGACGGGCCGGACCCACCCAGGACGGCGACCGCCGCCGTCGCGGCGAAGATGACGATCAGGATCGCCGCGAACAGGTTCCGGCTCCGTCGATCCAACGCCCGGCCGGTCAGGCTCCGGTCGGGGCTGCCCCGACCGGGCCGGTGCCGGTACTGCCCGGCGCATGGAGCGGCGTCCCGTCCGCGCAGCGCGGACAGGAGTCGGGTCCCGGCTGGTACGTCGGCAGATCCAATTGCCACAGCGAGCGGACGGGGTAGACCCGGCGGCTGGACGGTGACGTGAGCGTCGTTCGGCCCCCGCTCCGATCGACCAGCACGACGCACTCGACGATCTCGCCGCCCATCGCCTCGATGGCCGGGAGCATGGCCAGGAGCGAGCCACCGGTCGTCAGGATGTCGTCCACGAGCAGGACCTTCTCGCCGGGTTCGATCCGGAACCCTCGCCGGAACTCCCTGTGGGTCGTGCCGTCTTCGGTCCGGACCTCCTCGGCGAAGATGCTCCGGACACGGAGATGGCGGGCGGTCTCGAACGCGAGGATGATGCCGCCGGTCGTCGGGCCGGCGACGAGGTCCACCATCGTGCCTCCCTCGGCGTCCCGGCCATGGGCCGCGAAGTAGCCGCACAGCTCGCTCGTCGCGGCCGGATCCTGGAGGACCTGGAACTTCTCGACGTACGCGTCGCCATGGCGGCCGCTCTTGAGCAGGAAATGCCCCTCGCGGAAGGCTCCGGAACTGCGAAACAGGGCTTCGGTGCGCAGCGCCAGCGTCTTGCGCATGGCGGCGTCGAGGGCCGGTCGAACGGTGGTCATGCCAAGAGTCTACGCGGGTCGGTCACGGAGGCCGGCACACGACCGCGGAACGTGACCGCGCCCCAAGCCACACGCTTACGGCCGGTATTCGACACCCTTTGCCGACGGCCTGCCCGCCTTGGCCGGCAGGGCCGTCCCGATCAGGTCGCGATAGGAGCTCAGCCCACGCCGTTCGCATTCCGCGTCCAGCTCATCCACGAGCCGGACCGGGATCGTCGGGTCGGCGAAGATCGCGGTGCCGACCTGGACGGCCACGGCACCCACGGCCAGGAAATCGAGGACGTCGGCCAGTTCGGTGACGCCGCCGATGGCCACCACCGGGATCCCGACGACCTGTGCCGCCTCGTAGACGACGCGCAGGGCGACAGGCTTCACGGCCGGCCCGCTCAGGCCGCCGTAGATGTTGCCAAGGAGCGGTCGCTGCCGGCCGGGCCCGACGGCGATCCCGGACAGGGTATTGATCGCGGTCAGGGCGTCCGCCCCTGCGTCCTCGATGGCCCGGGCGATCGGCCGGATATCGGCGACGTTCGGCGACAGCTTGACCAGCAGCGGCAGGACCGTCGCCCGGCGGACCGCCGCGGTCACCTCCGCGGCCGCGCCGGCATCGATCGCGAACTGGAGCCCGCCCGCCCCCACGTTCGGGCACGAGATGTTGAGCTCGATCGCGGCCACGCCCGGGACCCCGTCGAGCCGGCGGGCGACCTCGACATAATCGTGGACCGATTCACCGGCGACATTGACGATGACCGGCACCTTCCAGCTCGCCCACGTGTCCGCGTACTTGTCGAGCACGGCATCGACCCCGGGGTTCTGGAGACCGATCGAGTTGAGCATCCCGCCCGGGGTCTCGGTGACCCGCGGCGTCGGGTTGCCGATCCTGGCCTTGAGCGTCGTGCCCTTGCAGCAGATCCCGCCGAGCCGATCGACATCGACCACGTCGCCGTATTCGACGCCATAACCGAATGTCCCGGACGCGACGAGGATCGGGTTGGGCAGGACGAGACCGCGCCCCAGATCGACGGTCAGGTCGGTCATGCAGCCGGCTCGACCCACCGTCGAGGATCGCCGGCCCCGAGGTCGGTGACCCCGGCATCGATCATCGCCCCCGCGACCAGCGTCCGGCGATGGGCCGCGAACGTCAGGACGTGGGCGATCATCCCGCCATAGGTGAACACCTCGACCGGCTCGCACAGCGCGTCCACGAAGGTGTCGTCCAGCCGTGCCTGTCCGGAGACCTCGCGGACGTGGTCCAGGAACGTCGGGCCCTCGGTCGCAAGTCGCTGCTGCATCGAGGCGATGGTCTCATGTTCCTCGATCGACCAGTCATAGTCGCGGCTGGCCATCGCTGCATTCCACATCGCCATCTGGCCGACCAATCGGGACAGCAACGAGCGGAGCGTCGGGTCGTCGTCGAGCCCTTCGACCGAGAGGACGATCGGCTTGTCGAGCGTGGCATCGTCAAGGCGCGCTGCCCGGTCGATGAATTCGCCGGTCAGCCAGACGTGATGTTCGACCATCTTCGTCACGAGATCCATGGCAGTCTCCTTGGCTCTGGACGGCAGGCGAAGCCCGCCGGGGGGATAGAAATGGACGTCGCTCGGGGCTTCGATCTGCGTCTGAGTCGGTCGACTCCGCCAACGACTTGGCGTCGTGCCGTAGGCTCGCACGAAGGCTCGCGAGAACGCTTCGTTCGATCCATAGCCGGCGTCCAGCGCGATGTCGATGATCCGGAGCCGCGTCGTCAACAGCCGGTAGGCGGCTCGCTCCAGGAGCAATCGACGCCGGAACGTGGCTGGTGGCTCGCCGGCGACCGACGCGATGATCCGATCGAAGTGGTAGCGCGACAGGTGCAGGCGCGCTGCGAGGTCCTCGCCCATCGCGGTGTGATCGTCCAGCGCGTCCGCCAGGACGTCCACAAAGGCGACGAAGGTATCGCTCGCAGCGGTCATGACGGGATGATGGCCGCCGACTCGTCGGTCACGCTTGATCGCATTTGCTGAATCTCGCGGGATCGTCCAGGTGGTCGGGATCACTCATGACCAGCCGCCGTCCCAGGCGATCTCCTCGGCCGCGAAGACCGGTCCTTCTCGGCAGACACGCTGGGGCACGCCCGACGTGCCCATGACGACGCAGCCGAGACACGCCCCGACCGCACAGCCCATGTTCTGCTCCATCGACACCTGCAGGAATGCCTTGCGCCGGGCAGCCGGCGACCCGGCAGGTGCCGTCTTGCCGCCACCCCGTTTCCGGCCGAGCTTGGCGACGCCGAGCCGTTCCTGGCGGCCGACCACCGATCGAGCGAGCGCCGCCAGCATCGGTGCGGGGCCGCAGGCGAATGCCTGGTCCGCCCAGGCCTCGTAGTCGCCGACGAGTTCGGTCACGTAGCCGTGGTGGCCGAGGCTGCCGTCATCGGTCGCGACGATGTATTCGACCTCGTCGGGCAGCAGGTTCGACGGGTAGACCTCGCGAGCCGATGCTGCCCCGAACAGCAACGTCACCCGGCGCCCGTCACGGATCGCCTCGTCGGCGAGCATCCGGACCCCGGCCATCCCGAGCCCCCCGGCGATGAGCAACAGATGGCGGCTGCGTGGATCGACTTCGAACGGGCGACCGAGCGGCCCGAGCAGGTCGACCGTGTCGCCCGGCCGGAGGTGGGTGAACCAGTCCGTTCCGCGTCCGATCACGCGGTAGTGGATGGTCACGATGCCGGTCGCCGGATCGACCGTGTTGAGGGAGAACGGGCGGCGCAGGATCAGGCCCGAGAAGTCACCCGGCCGCGCATGCACGAACTGGCCCGCCCGGGCGCCGCTGGCCACGCTCGGGGCGTGGTACGCCTGGAGCCACTGGCCCGGCAGGATCTCCCGACTCTCGACCAGCTCCGCCGCCGCGAGCTGCATCGTCACGCGGTCGGCTCATCCTCGGTATCCGCGGCGTCGTCGGCCTCCCCGGCGTCGTCGCCGGATTCCTCACCGTCGTCGCCCGCGTCCTCGGCCTCGTCGCCCGCTTCCTCGCCGTCCGCCTTGGCAAGTTCTGGAGCGACCGCCGGGAATGCCTCGGCGAGGGCGTCGGCCAGGTCCCCGAAGACGTCGGTCGGGTCGTAGAACTCGACCAGTTCGTCGGCTCCACTGAGCGTGCGCCACTCGTCGTCGCTGTCCTCCGGGATGACCTCGGCCTTGAAACCCGACGCCGTGATCGACAGCCGCTCATCCTCGTCGTCGACGATGATCAGGTCCCCGATCACGGTGACCAGGCCCGCCGCCACCGACCCGAACTCGTCGAGCAGGCGCGCTTCGCTGCGCTGGCTCCGCTCCTGGTACTCGAGGGAGAGGTCGTACAACCGCCGGGCGGCCGACTCGTCGTCGTCCTCGGTGAGCGACACGGGCTGACCGGCAGCCCAGGAATCCGCCGCCGCCGCGTACGGGTCCTCACCCGACGACACGCCCTCTTCTGGTGAGATCCCCGAGACTTCGAGCAGGTCGCCCTCGGCCGTCGGTTCGGCCGGCAGCCCGGCAGCCTCGCGGGAGGCCTCGCCGAACGCCGCGAAGATGTCGGCCGGGTTGTAGAGCTCGACGAGCTCGGAGACCGATTCGATGACCTCGGTCTCGTTCACCCATTCTCCGGTCAGGTCATCGAGGTAGCGACTCCGACTCCGGAACGACAGATCCGGCGCGATCGCGAGGAAGTCCGGTTCCTCGTCGATCAGGGTCAGTCCGCCGAGCACGGCGATCCGATCCTTGTGGCGATTCAGGAACTTGTGCAGTTGCTCGGTCGACTGGACGATGAAGTCGGAACGTTCGAGGGCGGCATCCGCCGCAAGCTCCCCGAGCAGATCGTTGTGGCTGTCCATCTGGTCGCCTCCGTGCTGTCGGGGATATCTACGGGTGGTATTCGAGATCCGGACCCATCCGCTCTCGAAGGAACATCGAGTGGTGTCGTTCGAAGATCCACTCCCCGGCACGATGGCCGAGGGCGCGGGTGGCCTCGTCGGCCTCGAGCTTGTCGAGTGTCGCGTAGTCGGGCAGGTCCAGCAGGATCACGTTGTCAAAATCCCAGCCATGGGCGACGTTGAACCAGCCCACGAACCGGATCCCGAACTTCTCCTCGTAATCCTTCACCTGCCTGGGGAAGATCGTCCGCATGAAGAACTTGAAGAACGGGTCACGGCCGCGGCGAACGCTGAAGTAGGTCGCGAGCACGGGCACGGATGCAGTCCTCCTGACGATCGATCCGACGTCGCGCCCGACGCCGAAGGGCATTGTCGCACGGGCCGACGCTCATGAGTGCGATGCGTGCCCGTCGGGCGTGCTGTCAGGAGAGGTCCGGCGTCTCGTCCACCGAGGGTGCGGCGTCGGCGGCGTCGGGGGTGGCGTCGCTCGCCGCGTCTTCGAGTTCGCCCACGGTCTGGGTCCCGCTCGCCAGCGGCCGCCGACGCCCGCGTCGATCCGCACTGACCAGACGAAGCAGGAAGATGATCGTCTGACCGGTGAACAGGAGGAGCAGGATCACCGCGAACAGCAGCAGTGCGCTGATCGTCGGTGGCCAGTTCCAGACCACGCTGAGCGGGGTCAGGATCACGAACACGACCAGGATCACGAGCTGGAAACGGAAGCAGCCGAGGCCGGGCCCACGCTCAGCCTCCAGGACATCGCCCTTGTACTGGACGGGGCCGGTCGAGCGGGGCCGGCGCGGCGGGGTCGGATCCGCGCGGGGATCCGGTGAGCTGGCCTCCGGGCCTGTTTGTGAGCCGGCCTCGGGGTCGGTCATGTCGCGGGTCCTGGCTCGTTCGCGAGGCCGTCCACGACCTCGACGCCCGGCAGCGCGCTGAGGATCTCCGGGACGGCGATGACCTTCCAGGATCGCGAGCCGCCGCCGAGGACGATCCGCGGCCGGTCCATCACCCGCGAGTCGACCCAGATCGGCATGTCGGTGGGCAAGCCGAAGACCGTCACCCCGCCGATCTGCATCCCGGTCAAGGCAGCCGTCTGCTCCGCGGGCGCGAACGATGCCTTGCGTGTCCCGAGTCGGTCACGGATGGTCCGATTGACGTCGAGCCGATTCGGAGCGAGGGTCACGCAGGCGGCGAACCTGGGTGGGTCGGACTTGCCGATCACCACGATGGTGTTGGCCGAGTCCTCGGGCGCGAAGCCATAGGTGGCGCAGAACGCAGCCGTGTCCGCCAATGTCGGGTCGCAGGCGAACAGCGCGTACTCGACCCCGAGCGGGTCCAGGTGCGCGGTGAGCCAGGCGCGCCCAGCCGGATCGTGGTCGTCCATCGCCCGCAAGGGTACGACGCCACCGCCGGCCACGCGTGCCGGTACCATCTCGGTCCGATGTCCGATCCACCATCTCGCTTCGACTGGCACCCCGAACCGGCCCTGATCGACTACGCGACCCCCGCTTCCCGGCCGGCGATGGAACGCCTCGGCGCGGACAGCTGGGCGGCGGCGCTCGACTTCCTGTACGACGAGGCGACGCATCGGGCGATGGGCGACCCCGCGCCCTACCCGGCGCTGCGAGCCTCGTTCTTCGGAGCGACCGGCCGGCCGGCCCCGGCCCCCGAGGACCCGACGCCGATCGCAACCATCCTCGACGAATTCCGCGATCGCCTCGCGGGCGGCCAGATGAACGCCCAGCATCCGCGTCAGTTCGGCTACTTCACGCCACCGCCCCTGCCCGTCTCGATGATGGGCGAGCTGATCGCCCAGATGACGAACCAGGGCGTCGACGTCTGGCACGCCGGTCCGCTCGCGTCCTTCGTCGAGGAGGAGGTGGTCCGCTGGCTGTGCGACCTGATCGGGTTCGGGTCGCGCTCATTCGGGCTGCTGACCTCCGGCGGTGTGATGGCCAACTTCATGGGCATGGCCCTCGCCCGTGACATCCACCTCGGCCGCCTCCTCGATGCCGGTCGTCCACCCCGGGGCGCGATGCTCGAGGGCGTGCGGGTCTATACGTCGGACCAGGCCCACTTCTCGGTCGCTCGCGCGCTCGACCTGCTCGGGTTCCCGCCGGCAACGCTCGTCGTGCTCCCGTCCGACACCGACTTCCGGCTCCACGGCGCGACGGTCGACGACGCGGTGGCGCGGGACCGGATCGCCGGACACCGACCCTTCGCCATCGCGGCCGTGGCCGGTTCCACGAATACCGGCTCGGTCGATCTCGTCGGCGAGCTCGCGGACGTGGCCGAGGCCAACGACCTGTGGCTCCATGTCGACGCGGCCTACGGCGGCGGGGCGCGCCTGTCCCAGCGCGATCGCGACCGCGTGCCCGACCTCGACCGGGCCGACTCGGTGACCGTGGACCCGCACAAGTGGTTCTTCCAGGCCTACGACATCGGCGGATTGCTGGTCCGCGATGGCGACCACCTGGCCCGGGCCTTCGGCGGTCGGGCACCCGAGTACTACCGGGGCGGCGAGACGGCCAGGGACGATCACCACGGCGACCAGCTCAACTTCTACAAGCTGAGCTTCGAAGGGACCCGACGCTGGCGCGCGCTCAAACTGTGGATGTCCTGGAAGCATCTCGGCACGGCCGGTTTCGGCCGTCTCGTCGAGGCGAACGATGACCTCGCCGCGCTCCTGGCCGAACGGTGCGCCGCCGCCGACGACTTCGAGGCGATCCCCGCCGTGCCCGAGCTCTCGGTCGTCTGTTTCCGGCACCTCCCGGGCGGACGAGCCGCGGCGGCAGCCTTGCCGGCCGGCGAGCTCGATGCCCACCAGGACCGCTTGCAGCGCGCGCTCGAGGTCTCCGGCGACGGCTGGTTGACGACCACCCGGTTGCGCGGCGAGACATGGCTCCGCGCCGGGATCGTCAACTACCTGGCGGCACCGTCGGATATCGACCGGCTGCTCGACGGGCTTCGAAGACTCGCGTCCGGGTCCTAGTCGAACATCGCCTTCAGTGGTTCGGCCACCTCGGTCGCAAGTCGGCGGATCCCGGCCGCGCCCTCACTTGCCAGTGTCGTGAGCAGGATCTCCGAGGCGCCCGCGCGGCCGTAGGCGACCGCCTGGTCGAAGGCGATGCGTCGGGGCTGACCGTGCGGCGGGATGATGATCTGGACCGACAGGGTCAGGGTCGTCGGATCGCGCTCGATCGCCTGGCAGGCCGCCCGCAGCAGGTCGCGTCGCTCGATGAACCCCTCGAGCGTGCCGGCGAGGTTGGAGGCGTAGTTCCAGCCGTCGGCGTACCGTGCCGCGAGCCGCAGACCTCGCGGACCCTGCCCACCGAGCCACAGCTTCGGGCCGCCCGGATGGACCGGTCCCGGCTCCATGACCGCCCTATCGAGCCGGTACGGCGGCGCATCGAGGGTCACGCCGGGCTCGGCGCGGGCCTCGTCGCTGAACAGTGCCCGCAACACGCGGATCGTCGACTCGTACCGATCGAACCGCTCGCCGATCGGCGGCAGGTCGATGCCGAACGACTCGTGCTCGCCGATGTGCCAGCCGGCCCCGAGGCCCAGGATGTACCGGCCGCCCGTGAGGTGATCGAGGGTGACCGCCTCCTTCGCCAGGACCGACGGATGGCGGAACGTGGCGGCCAGCACGGTCTGCCCGACCGACTTGCCCGGGACGTGATGGGCGAGCGCAGCAAGCGTCGTCATCGCCTCGAACGCCGACCCGCCCCGGTCACGGACGGGGTCCATGAAGTGGTCGTTGAGCCACCCGGAATCGAACACGTCGTGCCGGCCCGCCTCCTCCCAGGCCGCCTCGAGGCTCGTCCAGTCCGTGTTCTGCGGCGACGTCCGGAAGCCGACCTTCATCGCGGCTTCGGCTTGTCGCGGCCCGCCAGCCGATCCTGGATCCGGTACCACTCCCCGACGACGGGCAGGAACCAGGGTCGCCCTTCGTACGGAGCGGGGACCAGGGGGAAGCGAAGCTTGGTGAGGATCGGTGCCTCTCCCCCGGCCATCCATGCTCCGACCGTCGTCCCCAGGTGGGTCATCATCGCGATGCCCGTGCCGCAGCAACCCATCGCGAAGGCCACGCCGTCCGAGGTCCGCCCGACATGGGGCATCCGGTCGAAGGTGAAGCCGACGTTGCCGCCCCAGGCGTAGTCGATCCGCCGGCCGGCCATCTGCGGATGGACCTCGAGCAGGCCGCGATGGAGGATCTCGGCCATCCGATCGATGGACGTCGGCAGGAAGCTGGCTCGCCCTCCGAAGACCATCCGGCGATCGGCCGAGATGTGCCAGTAGTACAGGAAGTTCTTGGTGTCGAAGAACGCCCGTCCGTGCGGCGACAGTTCCGCGACAAGGTCCTCGGGCAGCGGTTCGCTGGCGATGATGTAACTGCCGATCGGGATGATCCGACGGCGGAGCGACGGCGCGACCCCGTCCGTGTACCCATTCGTCGCCACCAGGACGTCGCGGGCAAGGATCGCTCCGCGCGCGGTCTCCACGACGTACCGCCCGTCGGCCTGGCGGCGGATCGCCCGGGCACGGACACCCTCGTGCAGGTCGGCGCCGGCTCGGTCGGCCGCGGCAGCGAGGCCCGCGAAGTAGCGCCCAGGATGGAGGAGCCCGCTGCTCGGCACGATCAGCGCCCCGTGATAGACATCCGACCCGATCTCCTCGCGGACCCGTTCGCGCGGGATGAGCTGCGAGGCGACCCCGACGCCGGTCAGGCTCTCGTGTTCTTCCTCGAGCAGGCGGACATGCGACCGGGCGTAGGCGAGTTCGAGGTGGCCGACCTCCCGGAAGTCGCAGTCGATCGAACCTTCGGCGATCAGTCGCTTGACCGTTTCGTACCCGGCGAGGGTGTCCCGGTAGAGGGCGGCCCCGGTCACCTCGCCGTTCCGGCGGATGAGCTGGCGCGGGCCCCACTTGTACCCGGCATGGACGATGCCGCCGTTGCGGGTCGAGGCCCCCCAGCCAAGGGTCTCCGCCTCCAGCAGGGTGACGGCGACTCCCCTTGCGGCCAGCTCTCTGGCGGCATCGATGCCGGTGTAACCGCCGCCGATGACGACGACATCGGCCGCGTCCGGCAGATCCCGGCCGCTCCGATCCGGCAGCGCCGCCATCGTGGCGCTCCACAGGGAGCGGCGCTCGTAGTCGCGGTTCAACGTGGACGTCGCCATGGCTTCGGAAGCGTAGCGTCGCGACCGAGATCCGCGTCAGACTGAACCTCGGCCCCGCGAGCGGCATCAGATGGTCGAACGCGCATCGGAGGAAGACCGATCGAACCCGTACCGGACCGGTCGCTCATCGATCGGGCACGCCAGGGGGACCTCGGCGCGTTCGAGGAGATCATGCACGCCCGGATCGACGCCATCTACCGCCTCTCCTTCGCCATCGTCGGCGATGCCGCCGACGCCGGGGACGCGACCCAGGAGACGTTCGTCGCCGCCTGGCGCCGGATCCGCAGCCTGCGCGACGGGGACCGGTTCGACGCCTGGCTGCAGCGGATCGCGGTCAACTCGGCACGGATGACGCTCCGGGCGCGCGGCCGGCGGCGAGTCCGCGAGATCCCGTCGGGCGACGTGGCGGCGATCGCCGCGGCGAGCGATCGCCTGCCGCGACCCCAGTCGTCCGACACGGACATGCTCCGCGCGGCGCTCGATCGATTGCCCATCGACCAGCGGACGATCCTGGTCCTCCACCACCTCGAGGGCCATGGAGTCGCCGAGTTGGCCGGCATCCTCGAGATCCCGGTCGGGACCGTGAAATCCAGACTGCACACCGCACGAGCTGCCCTCGAGGCGGCACTTGCGAGCGAGGGGCGGACGCGATGAATGAACGGCCGGGCTGGGACGACGATCGCCTGGCGGCGGCCTTCCATGGACTCGCCGACCGGCCGCCGCCGGCGTCGCTGGCCGGGACGATCCACGACCAGATCGCCGGGACCCGACCCGACCGACGATGGCTGGGCTCCTGGGGCCGACCGCTGGCGGCCGGCGCGATCGGGCTGGCGGCCATCGTCGTCGCGGTGGCGCTGGTCGGGCTCGGGCGGTTCGGCGATCATGGCAATGGCACCGTTGGCTCACCCTCGCCAGCTCCGTCTCGGTCTCCGTCTGGATCCGCTCAGCCGTCGCCAACGTCGCTCTTCGGTCTCGATACGATCTCCGTGTCCGCGGCGCTGGCCGTTCGCGGCGCCGGGATCGACGACCGCGAGCTCGCCGTCAACGGCTGGTTCGGCCCTCACCTCATGCCCACATGCACGCCGATGGAGCCGGCCCAGAGCCCCGTCCAACCCCAGTGTCCGGACCAGTTCGTGTGGCTTACGGAAGACCCCGAGTCGCTGATCCATCTCGGTAGCGACGGGCTGTCGATGCAGGGGCCACGAGGCCCGGCATTCAACCTGGATCTCGACGGCATCGACGATTCCTGGGAACCGGCGCCGCCGCAGACCAGCACAGCCGACGGCTCGGCCCCGGAGCAGGTCGTCGTGATCGGCCATTTCGACGACCGTAGGGCGCAGCTTTGCCCGACGGATGAGATCCAGACCTGTCGTGATCGGTTCGTCGTCGATCGGGTCGCCTGGGTCGGTGGCCAGACCCAGCCCCGGGATCAAGTCATCCTGGGTGGCCCGCCGCGATCGACCACGGACGACATCTCGCGCGTCGTCGCCGCCGAGTCACCGGGTTCACCGATCCTGTCCACGACCATCGTCGATGGCCCGTCCGGCCTCGTGCCGTTCGAGCCGACCCTCGCCGGGACCTCGGCCCTGACCAACGAACCTATCCTGTGGATCGTCCGAGTCCTGGAGACCGACCACGTGGTGACGTACATCGTCATCGACGGGACTGACGCGATCTACGAGATGAATCCGGCCGGGGACGCGATCCTGGTCGGCGGCTCGCCGGCGGCGCCGACTCCCTCCGCCGAAGCTGGATGGTGGCCTCCATCAGGCGCGATCACGTTCGACCTCACGAGCCAGGTCGCCGCGGGTGCCCCGCCGGTCAGGCTGGCGGTCGTCGATGAGTCCGAGCGGCTGACCGGCGTGGCCGAGACGGGCGACGTCGACCCGTCGACCGTCCAGCTCGACGGTCGGTTCGGTGCCTACGCCGAACCCGGACACCCCGGGCGCGTCCACCTCGTCTGGGTCGGTGGTATCTGCGACAGCCAGATCACGGTCACGGTCACGGCCGGTATCCGCTCGATCGTGTTCGACATGGGCCCGCAGCCGTCCGACTGCGACACGCTCGGGGTCGAACGCCAGGTCGTCCTCGATTTCGATCGGCCGGTCGATGTGGCCAGTATCGAACTCCTCGACGCGGGCGCCAGTCCGCCCCCACCGCCCGAGGGCGGCTACGTGCTCGATTGCGGAGCGCTCGGGCCGGACACGTGCGCAACGAAGACCCAGGAGATCATCGACGCGCAGCGGCTCGAGGATCCGTCGGTGAAGGTCGTCTCGATCGTTTTCTGGGGCGACTGCGGATCCTATGTCGCGAGATTCGACGACGACTCGGTCAGGAGCGCAACCATCGATTGCTCGTCTCCGTAGATCCTGTCCGACCATCCAGTCGGCTGTAGCACATGTGCTACGCTCGTCGGATGACGGACGTCGCCTCGCGAGAACTTCGCAACAACACACGGGCGCTGCTCGATCGCGTCGAGGCGGGCGAGGCCATCACGATCACGGTCGATGGTCGGCCGGTCGCGATCCTCCAGCCCGCGGGCCATCGACCCAGATACATGTCCCGCGAGGCCTTCGTCCGCGATGTGCTCACCCACCGCGCCGACGCGGGCCTGCGAGCGGAACTCCGCGCACTGGTCCCTGACACGACCGACGATCTCCGATCCTCGTGACGACCGGCCTCGCGGATACGAGCCTGTTCATCGCCGCCGAAGGCAGGCGAGCCATCCGTACCGATCGACTGCCAGATCGACTCGCCGTGTCGGTCGTGACCATCGGCGAACTGCGCGCCGGCGTCCTGGCCGCGGCCGACGTGGGGGCTCGCGACCGTCGACTCGGGACCCTCACGGCCGCCCTCGCACTCGACCCCATCCCGATCGACCAGGCCGTCGCCGAGACCTGGGCCCGGCTGCGCATCGCGTTGCGTGACTACGGCCTGAAGATGCCGGTCAACGACTCGTGGATCGCCGCGACCGCCATGACCCTCGGGATGCCGGTCGTGACCCAGGACGCGGACTACCTGCACCCACCGGGACTCGAAGTCATCCACCTGTAAGGAACGGGCGTGCCGGTCAGGCGTCGGCGGCCTCGTAGGCGATCCGGCCGCCGGCCATCGTGAGCAGGACGCGACCGGCCAGGTCCATCCCGAACAGGGGCGTGTTCTTGCCTCTCGATCGGAGCGTCTCGGGCGTCACGGTCCAGCGGTCGGAGCGGTCGAATACGACGAGATCAGCGGGCGCCCCCTCGACCAGTCCGACCGAGCCGGCCCGTCGAGATCGATCGCCGAGGATGGCCGCCGGCCCAGTCGTCAGGGCGCCGATCGCCTGCAGCAGCGTCAGCTGGCCCGCATCCACGGCGGCCAGGATGACCCCGAGGGCCGTCTCGAGCCCACTGATCCCGTTGGCGGCCGACCCGAATTCGACCGCCTTGTCGACCTCCGTGTGCGGGGCATGGTCGGTGGCGATCGCGTTGGCGGTCCCGTCGGCCACGGCCGCCAGGCAGGCCATCGCGTCCTCGGCCGCGCGGAGCGGCGGATTGACACGAGTCGATGTCGCGTACGGTCGAGCGTCGAGCACCGAGTCGGCCCACGGGTCGCGGGCCGATCCTGCGTCGTCCACGGCCTGCCAGGACCAGCGGCGCGCCCCGGCGACCCATTCCTCGGTCATCCCCAGGTGATGCGGGGTGACATCGCAGGTGACCGGCAGGCCACGGATCCGGGCTGCCCGGACGAGATCCAGCGATGCCCGGGTCGAGAGATGGGTGAGGTGGAGACGGACGCCGGGCACGTCGCGGATGACGTCCTCCACGATCGCGATGGCCCGAGCGACCGCCGAGGCCTCGGCCGCCACCGGCCAGCCACGCAGCCCGAGGACCGTTGCGACGTAGCCGTCGTTCGCTTCGGCGCCCGCGGTCAGGGTCAGGTCCTCGGCGTGTTCGACGATCGGCAGGCCCAACGCCCCGGCATACGCGAGCGCGGCGCGGAGGACCGGGGCCGACCGGACCGGCGAGCCGTCATCCGAGAATCCGACCACGCCTGCGTCGGCCAACTCGCCGAGCGCGGCCAACTGCTCCCCTCCCCGCCCGGCCGTCACCGCGCCGTGGGCCAACAGCTCGACGGGTGACCCGGAAGCGTCCGCTGCGGCGCGGATCAGCGCCAGGACACCCGGTTCGTCCAACGCCGGCGTCGTGTTCGGCATGGCGCAGACCGTGGTGAACCCGCCGTGCGCGGCCGCGGCCAACCCGGAGGCGACCGTCTCGGCGTCCTCGTTCCCGGGCTCGCGCAGGTGGGTGTGCAGGTCGATGAAGCCGGGTGCGACCACGACACCCTCGGGCTCGATCCCGGCGGCGTCGGCACCCGACAACCAGGTGACCGCCTGCAGGATGCCGTCGCGGACCACGATCTCGCCGGGACCCTCTCGATCCGTCGCCGGATCCACCAGCCAGGCGCGGCTGATCTCCAGGTCCGGTCCGCCACCGGTCGTCACGTGGACTCGGCCCCGCCGGACTGGGTGCCGGCGAGGAGGTACAGGACCGCCATCCGCACGGCCACGCCGTTGGTCACCTGGTCGGTGATGACCGACCGGCGACCCGCCGCGACATCGGCCGCGATCTCGACGCCCTCGTTCATCGGTCCCGGGTGCATCACGAAGGCATCCGGCCGGGCCAGCGCCAGGCGTTCGCTGGTCAGGCCGTACCTTGCCGCGTATTCACGCAGCGACGGCAGGAGGCCGGCAGCCATCCGCTCGCGCTGGATCCGCAGGGCCATCACCACGTCCGCATCGCGCAGGGCGTCATCGACGGACGTCGTCACGTGGAAGCGGCGACCGGCGGCGGCGCCACGTCCCGCCCAGGCCTCGAACCCCCGGACGAGCGTGGCCGGGCCGCACAGCCACAGGTCGGCCCCGGCCGCGGTGAGTGTCCAGATGTTGGATCGAGCGACCCGCGAATGGAGGATGTCCCCAAGGATGACCACCTTCCGACCGGCCAGCGATCCGCCCGGCAGTCGCTCCCGCATCGTGTACAGGTCGAGCAACCCCTGGGTCGGGTGCGCATGCCAGCCGTCACCGCCGTTGAGGACCGACCCGCCGAACGTCTCGGCCGCCAGGTACGGCGCCCCCGACACGGCGTGGCGGATGACCAGCATGTGGGCGCCGAGCGCCTCGACGGTGCGGACCGTGTCGACCAGCGACTCGCCCTTCGAGACCGACGAACTGGCCGCCGCGATGTTGACGACATCGGCCGACAGGTTCTTGGCCGCGACCTCGAACGACACCCGGGTCCTGGTGGACGCTTCGTAGAACAGGATCGTGACCTGCCGCCCACGCAACGCGGGGACCTTGGCGATGGGTCGGGCGAGGACCTCGCGCATCGCGTCCGTCGTGCGCATGATCAGGTCGAGGTCGTCGGCCGACAGGCGATCGACATCGAGCAGATGCCGATGCCGCCACGGCACGGGCTCGCTGCCCGGGACGGCATCGACCGACGGCACGGTCACCAGGGTCAAGCCATCGCCTCCGAGGCGCGTTCAGGGATCATCCGATCGATCACGACCCCGTCCTCGCCATCGATCTCCTCGAGATGGACCTGGACCTGTTCCTCTCGTGACGTCGGGACGTTCTTGCCGACATGGTCGGCGCGGATCGGCAGCTCCCGGTGGCCACGGTCGACCAGCACGGCGAGACGGATGGCCTGCGGGCGGCCGAAATCGACGAGCGCGTCCATCGCCGCCCGGATCGTCCGACCGGTGAACAAGACGTCGTCGACGAGGACGATGGTCCGCCCGTCGATCCCCGATGGGAGGGCCGTGCCCTTGACCACCGGCTGCTGGGCGACCATGGACAGGTCGTCCCGATAGAAGGTGATGTCGAGGGCCCCGACCGGGATCTCCACGGCCTCGTTCGCCTCGATCGCGGCGGCGATGCGGTGGGCCAGCGGCACGCCACGCCGCTGGATACCGATCAGCAGCAAGCCATCCGTACCGGCCTGCTTCTCGACGATCTCGTGGGACAGCCGGATCGTCGCCCGGCGGATCTCGTCCGCGGTCATGATCTGACGGCCGCTCATCGCTCCTTCCCGGCCTCACTGGGCCTCCCTGGCGGCCTCACGGGGCCGTGGCTGAAGGGACAGTCAGAGGATACCGCGCCCGGGCCGGGCCGATGCAACCGGGATCAGTAGACGTACACCGTCACGGTCGTCGTCCCGCTGTATGACGGGCAGCCGCAGATCTTGAAGAAGTCCGGTCGGTACAGGTCCACGATCCGGCTCGGCTTCTGGGGGCCGTAGTCGGTGACGACCCGCTGGATGCAGCCGCCATCGCCGCAGATGATGACCACCGTCCCCAGTGGCAGCCGCATGGCCGTCGTCCCGTTGTCGTAGAAGGTGGCGTAGCCGGTGAGCGTCGAGAGCGGCGGCTTGCGGACGGACCCAGGGGACACGTCCGGTTGGGTCACCGCGGGCCGGCCATCCAGGACGGGCCTGGCGTCCGGCGCTCGCTCGGCGATCGTCGTCGCGGCGGTCATCGAACCGGCGCCGCCGGAGGCGGCGTCCAGCGGTCCGATCGAGACCGTCGATCGTGACGTTCGCGCGCTGGTATCGAAAGTCTGGAACGCACTCGCGGGGATGGGTTCGGCCGGGCTGGGGACCCGTGAACCGGCAAGACCCGGGAGCGCGACCAGGGCGAGGGCCGCGGTGAGCACCGACCCTACGACCAATCTGGACGGCCGCATGAGATGAAGACGATACGCCGGTTCGCGGGTCGTTGCATCGCGACTCTGCGGGGCGCGACGCGGCCGCTCAGTGGATCAGGACGACATCCACGACGGGGCCGCTTTCGACCGCGCCCACGGCACCCTTCGACCAGGCGACGATCTGGACCCGGCTTCCCTCGCCACCCTGGCCCGGGGGCGTTGCCCATGCCAGCCGCCCATCACCGATCGAGAAGCCGCTCAGCGCGGTGACGTCGGTCGGCGCTCCGTCCGGTCGCCTGAGTTCGCCGGTCTCCGGATCGAGATGCCAGAGGCTGAGCCGCCCGAGATCGGGGTCGCCACCATCGGCGATCCAGATGGCCAGCCACGAGCCGGTCTCGTCCCACCGGATGTCGAAGTCACCGACCTGACCGTCGACGACGGGCGTCCCGGCGCCGTCCCCCTGGATGTCGCCACCGGGCGTGAACCGCTGGAGAACGAGCGAGCCGGACCCGGGGATGGCGGTCAGCCCGTCCGGGGCGGCCAGGACGGTGCCGTCCCAACCCACCGCCCACGAGCCCGTGGGATCGACGACCGGGCGCCAGATCGGCGCCTGCAGCATCGTCTCCTCGCCGGTCGCCGGATCCATCAGGAACGACGCGGGAGCCACTTCGCCACTCGTCTCGGCCCCAAGACCGAGCGCTCGACTGCCGAGCAGCCGGTCGTCCAGCCAGGACGCGAAGACGCTGGCGTGATCGTCGGTCAACGCCCGGGCCGACCCATCGCCGACATGCCAGACGTAGATGTCGGGGCCGGTCGTGTCGTCCGAGGACCGGGCCGTGAAGGCGAACCACTCGCCGTCCGGTGAATACGCGGCGGACTCGCCCACGACCTTGACGCCGGACGCGATCGCGAGGGTCGCGGCGACCGTCGGTTCGGGTGTCGGGCTGAGTTCGCTCGTCGGGGTCGCCGTCGGGCTGCCCGCCGGCGTCGAAGTCGGCGTGGGAGTCGGCGTCGGTGGTACCGGGGTCTCGGTCGGTGGTGGCGTCTCGGTGGGCGGATCCGTCGGGCTCGCAGCAGTGGACGGGGTCGGCTCCGTTGTCGGCGTCGGGCTCGGTTCGCTGGTCGGTCCGGTGGTCGGCAGGACGATGACCACCACCGAATCGCCGCCGGAGCCATCGGTCCCGACGACGACGGCCTGGTTCCGCACCGGGGATTGGGAGATCGATCTGGGCTGGACGGTGAGATCCACCCGTGTCGCGTTGCCATCGGAGACGGGTGCACAGTCCGGTTGTCGATCCTTGGGACAGACTTCGTTCACGTCGGTCACATTGAATGCGAGCGCGCCGTCGGCGGCTGCGCCAAGCCAGCGGACATCGCCGGCTCCGACGACGATGGGAGTCGGCCCGGGCGTCGCGGGCGCCGTCGCCACGGCGACCGGTGGTGCCGTCATCGTGGGCGCGACCAGGGTCACTGGAGCGTTGAGCCATCCGCCGGACAGGACGCTCGCGCCGATGACCACGGCGATGACCGCGATGCCGGACAGCACCCCGACGGCCGGTCCGGGTCGATTCGATCGGCGAGCGGACGAGCCGGCCGTCGTGCGGCTGCCGGTTCGACGCTCACTCTCGAGTGCCGCCGAGGTCCGCGCCCACAGGTCGCGCGGGGGCGTGGTCTCCTGGTCGCGCAGGCGGCGCAGGGAGATCCGATCCGCCGCGTATTCGGACGCGATGTCCCGACACGGCTCACAGCCGGTGAGATGGTCGTTCAGCCAGGAGGCATCGGTCGGTGCGAGTGGCTCATCGAGCTGCTCCGCGGCCAGGCGCCGCGCCCGCTCGTGGATGGACCCGGCACCATCGGTCCGGTGGCGGCGAAGGCGCAGCGCTCGACTCATCGGTGCTTCTCCGACGGGGTCGAAGACATCGCGTCTCGCGCGGCCTCTGCCTCGGCCTCCGCGGTCCGCTCGGCGGCGAGGGCCTGACGAAGACTCTCGCGGGCCCGGGTGAGCAGCGCGCGGGCGGCGATGTGACTCACTCCCAGCGCGGCCGCCAGCTCGAGGCCGGTCAGGTCGTGCAGTTCCGCCAGGATCAGGGCCGCCCGCTGGCGCTCCGGGATGCGCGCGAGGGCCCGCTGCATGTCGCCCGAAAGATGCGCATCCATCACCAGGTGCTCGGCCGACGGTGACGATCCTTGGGACTCTCCGGTCCACGGGAAGAATCGGATGATCTTCCGGCGCCGGATCTCATCGAGGGCCACGCGATGAGCGATCTGGTAGAGCCACGCCCGGGCGTTCTCGGGCTTCTCCAGCGTGTCGTAGTTCTTGTAGGCCTTGACGAACGCGTCCTGGGTCAGGTCGGCAGCCAATTCCGGCTCCCGCAACATGCGCAGCAGGTACGCATAGATCTCACCGTGATGCTTGGCGAACAGCGTCTCGATGAACGCGTCGGCTTCGCCCTGGTCCCACGTTCCGCTCATCGGCACGGGTCCCGGTCCGAGGACACGGCGGTACTCGAACGGTCCGCGCGAGACGGTGTTGGAGGGATCGGCGACCACAGGTTCTCCGGGCGGGATATCGCTCGAGGCGCGGTCATCGGGCAGCGCGCACTCGTCGGGCCAGAGACGACGGGCCCGGGGTTGGTGTGACGCCGGAGGCTCCCCGGGGGCCGGGCCTCAGGCCTGGCTGCCAGCATCACGATCTGCCCGGCCAAGGAGTTCCTCCACCGCATCCTCGGGCGACACGGGGTTGACCGGAAGCCCGGTCCCGAGCTCCAGACCTGCGATCTCGCGCAGTCGCGGATGGATCTCCCAATGCCAGTGATAGGTCGCATCGACCTGCTCGCGCAGCGGTGCCGTGTGCAGGACGAGGTTGTAGGGCGGGCCGTCGAGGCTGGTCGCGAGGCGCGACAGGACCTGGCGAAGTGCCTCGGCCGTCGACGCGACATCCTGGTCCGTGGCGCGGCCGAAATCGGCTTCGTGGCGGCGCGGCACGATCCAGATCTCGAATGGCGAGCGCGATGCATACGGCGCGAAGGCGATATTCGCGTTGTCCTCCCAGACCAGGCGCTCCGGCCGCTGGGGCTCCTCTCGGACGAGCCGGCAGAACGGGCATTCACCTTCCCGGATGACGAACCGGGCCGCCCCGCCCAGCTCCTCCGCGATCCGATGCGGGATCTGGGGCAAGTCGTACAGGTCGAGGCAGAGATGGTTGGTCCGGGCCCCGGCCTGCGCGCCCCAGTTCTGGACGACCTGGACGTAGTCCGTCTGGGCCGTCGCCCGGGTCGTGGCCAGGGCGTCCCGTGCCGCGCCGAGCAGCCCTTCGATCAGGGCGTTGCCGACGGCATGGAGTGCACGATGCTCCTGCGGCGGTGCGACGATCGTCCGCCAGCTCCCGGTCGCCCGGGCCTGGGCAAGCGCGACCTGGCCAAGGCCGCGCTCCAGTTCGCGAGCGTCGTCGTCGGTCCCCACGACGTGGAACGCGAAGTCCTTGAGCATCCGGATCCGGATCCCGTCGCCGGCCGGCGTCGAGCAGTTCGCGCAGCCGAACAGCTGGTCCTCGACCGGCTCGGCGGCCCGGGCGAACCGGTCGCGGTGGAATGCCCGATCCACGATCGTCGCCACCCACCAGCCCGTGATCGGGTCTTTGCGCAGCTCGAACAGTCCGGCGGCCATGGCGGTCAGCGTTCCGCCAGGGGCGCGCCGAGTCCGGCGGCGAGGGCCGCGCCGAAGATCCGTCCGGCACGTTCGACCGAGGCGGTGGTCGGGATTGCGAGGGAGCCCACCTCGCGAGCGATCGAGGTCGACACGACGTCCGGCATCCCGCACGCGTCGATCAGTTCGAAGTCGGTCAGGTCCACGGTCACGTTGAGGGCCACGCCGTGATAGCTGACCCCACGCTCGATGCGAAGCCCGAGGGCGCCGATCTTCCGTGGGCTGTCGCTGTCCGGCTCACACCAGCAACCGGGGTGCCCGTCACGCCGGGCGGCGATGACGCCGTAGGCCGCACAGGTCTCGACCAAGGCCGCTTCCAGGATCCGGACGAGGGGTCGGACCATGAGCCCGCGCGAGGCCAACGCGATGATCGGGTAGGCGACGAGCTGGCCCGGGCCGTGGTAGGTGACCTCACCGCCGCGCTCCACCCGGACGACGTCGATGCCGCGGTCGGCCAGCGTCGCGGGATCCGCCCGGACGTGAGCCGGGTCCGCGGTCCGGCCGAGGGTCAGGACGGGCGGGTGCTCGAGCAACAGCAGCTGGTCGCCGATCCGGCCGTCGGCGCGCTCGGTCATGAGCCGCTTCTGGAGGGCCAGCCCATCGAGGTACGCGACCCGTCCAAGCCACGAGACGACGATCGGCCCCGGCTCAGGGGTCGACCCGTGTCGTCCGGGTGCCTGCGCTTCGATCGCCATCGTTCGCACGATAGCAGGACGGAGGTTTCGGGCCGTACGGTCCGGGACCCGGGCGAGCGGGTCGGACCGGGGGATCAGGTGGCGGCGAGCCCGGGCACGATCCCGGCGGCGGGAGCCGGTTCGATGGCGGTGAGATCCGGCGCGTCGTACGGCTGGAAGGTGAACCCGCCACCGGCGACCCGGGTCACGCGGTGGAATTCCAGGGAGTACTCCGCGTAGGCCTCGTGGGTCAGGGCGGCCGCCTGGGTGTGGGCGGCGCTGCCGGAGGCCGCGCGGGCCTCGGTGCGACTGTCCCACAGGCAGAACGACATGCATCGCCCGTCCGGGCAGGTCGGTCCCTTGAAGTAGTGGACGTAGCCCGGAGCACCCATCGCCTCTTTGTGCGCCCAGTCGTCGTAGGCGTTCAACCGATCCTCATCGACGTTGGCTCGACGCACCGAGCGGAAGGCGACCATGTACCACTCGCCCGGTCCGACATCGTCAAGGCAGGCCGCCCAATCGAACGCGTCAGCGACGGGCAGGCCGGCGTACCGGTCGGAAACCGGGGTCAATCGGTCGAACTGCGGGCGACGTCGGCTGTCCATGTCGGTGCAGCATAGCGTCTGCCGCCACGAATTGCCATACCATGAGAGATGCGTCTGCCATGATGCGAGACGATAGTCCCGGTCGCTACCCGGATCGTCCGTCCGCCAGCGCGGCATTGATCGTCCAGGCGGCTTCGGACAGTCGACGTCGTGCGCGTGCCTGCCAGCGAGCGCCGCATCGGGAGGACGGCCCGAGCAGACCGATCGCCCCCACGATCCCATCGTCCCGGAAGACGGGCGCCACGAGTTCGACCGACCCGTCGATCGCCTCGCCGTCACTGACCGCCGTCCCGGTTCGCACGATCTCGTCGAGGGCGGACCGGAGCGCGTCCTCGGTCGGCGTGCCGGTCGGGATCCGGTCGAGATCCTGCGCCAGGACCTCATCGAGGACTTCGGTCGGAGCGTAGGCGAGGAGGACCCGGCCGAGGGCGCCGGCGTGCAGCGGTGACATCGAACCGGGTTCGAGTGCGACGCGGAGCGCCTTGTCGCATTCGACCTGATGGAGGCAGACCGCCGACAGGCCGATCCGACGGACGACGACCGCGGTCTCGCCGGTGTCGTGAACGAGCATCCGCATGGGGGCGTCGGCGACACGGATCAGGTCCTCGGTCGTCACGATGGCGCCCGTCCCGATGTGCAACTTCGGACCCAGCCGGAACAGGCCCTCGTGGCGATCGACGAAACCGAAGTCGCCGAGCGTCCGGAGGTAGCGGTAGACGGTCGAGATCGGCATGTCCAGCAGGGCGGCGAGGTCATCCGCCCGGACTTCGCCACGGTCGGAGACCATCAGGAGCAGCCGGAGACCGCGGGCGAAGGACGTATCCTCCGCCGCCAGCTCGGGCGGATGGTCGCGGGCGGTCGTCACGGTGGCGATACTCGAGGTCCCTCAGGCAGCCCGGACGTCGCGCCGGATGAAGCCGACCACGCCGATGGCCGCCAGCACGATCGCCGGGATGACGAGTGCAAGATATCGCCACGGTTCCGCCGGATTGATGAGCGGATCGCCGCCGAGCGCCCACTTCCAGGGAGACAGCGCGCTGAAGGCATCGAGCGCGTCGCTGAGCGGGAACAGCGCGGACACGAGGTACCCACCGACCGACACCGCGATACCGACGCCCAGGACGACCGATGGTCGCGGATACCATCCCGCGATCGCGAAGGCCAGCGCTTCGAAGAGCAGAGCCAGGAGGCCGCACAGGATCACCGTGGATAACACCAGCGTCGTGTCGATGGTGAGGTCGAACACGACGTTGCTGATCAGCTGGACCACGGCGATGAACGCGGTCATGAGGATCAGCCAGATCACGCCGGCGCCGATCCGCCCGGTGAAGAGCGAGCGACGGGTGACCGGTTGGGCGAGGTAGACCTCCATCCGGCCCGAGTCCTCTTCCCCCGCGGTGAGGCCATTGGCCGTGGCGATGGCGGCGATGGCCAGCAGGAGTGGCACCACGAACTCGTACAGGTTGCCGCGCAGGAAGCCGGCCGGCGTCCCGAACCCGGCCAGACCGAAGGCGTCGATGAGGCCGGGCGGGAGCTGGTCGATGGCCTGGCTGATCCCCGACGAGTCGCGGAAGAGCGGCCAGAACGCGACCGTCACGGCGACGAGCGAGGCCAGGCCCAGCCCCCAGCCGATGGCCCCCCGTCGGAGCTGGCGAAGCGGAGCCACGACGAGCTCGATCCTGCGGGCGTTCATGACGGCTCCGCGTACAGCTCGAGGAAGGCTTCCTCGAGATCGGGCTCTTCGATGACGACGCTGGCGACCGCATGCCTGGCCAGGACCTCCAGGAGCGGCTGGACCGACCCGGCCAGGGTTGCCTCCAGCCTGCGCCCGTCGACGACCAGGTCGACCAGACCCGGGATGGCCTGGGTTGCCTCGGTCGGCACGTCGTCCGTGAACCAGACCTCGATCCGCTGGCGGGCTCGACCGCGCAACTCGTCCACGGTCCCCTGGGCGACGATCTTGCCGGCACGGAGGACCGCGACCCGGTCGGAGGCCCGCTGGATCTCACTCAGGACATGGGACGACAGGAACACGGTCGTCCCGTCGTTCCGGGCGTCCTTGACCATGCCCAGGAACTCGTGCTGCATCAGCGGGTCGAGCCCGCTCGTCGGCTCATCGAGGATCAACAGGTCCGACCGGGTCGCAAACGCCACCAGCAGGGCGATCTTGCGGCGATTCCCGGACGACAGGTCGCGCATCTTGCGGCCGAGGTCGATCTGCAACCGGTCGACGATGGCATCCCGCCTGGCCTCGTCGACGCCGCCGCGGAGGTTCGCGATCGAGTCGACGAACTGGGCGGAGGTCATCCGCTCCGGAAGGCGAAGCTCGCCCGGGACATAGCCGATCCGGCCACGGACCGCGACCCCGTCCGCGCGAGGATCCATGCCGAGGACCTGGATCGTGCCGGCGGTCGGACGGATCAGGTCGAGGATGCACCGGATGGTCGTGCTCTTGCCCGCCCCGTTCGGCCCGACGAAGCCGAACACCTCGCCCGGTCGGACGTCGAGGTCGATCCCGCGCACGGCCTCGACCGCGCCGTAGTGCTTGACCAGCCCGTCGATCCGGATGGCCGACTGCGTCGCGACGGTCACGACATGCTCGGTCGTGGCGTGGTCGATCTCGTTCTCACAGTCTTCTCACTATGCCACGGGACGGCGCTACAGTGGCCCGGGGAGGTCGCATGTCCATCGAGCGCCGGATCGTCACCGTCCTGTTCGCCGATCTCGTCGACTTCACGTCGCTGTCCGAGCGGCTCGACGCCGAGGATGTCGCGACGATCCAGGATGCCTACTTCGAGGTCGTTCGCGACACGGTCGGCCGGTATGGCGGCAGCCTCGAGAAGTTCATCGGCGACGCGGTCATGGCGGTCTTCGGGCTGGGCCAGGCCCGGGACGATGACGCCGAGCGGGCGGTGCGGGCCGGCCTGGCGCTGATCAACGGGGTGGACAGCCTGGGTCCCCGACTCGGACTCGACGTCGACGACCTGCGGATCCGGGTCGGGATCAACAGCGGGGAGGCGGTGATCGGGGCGGCCGTCCCGACCGAGGGCCAGGGAACCGCACTCGGGCGGGTCACCGGGGACATCGTCAACGTCGCGGCCCGACTGCAGGCCGCGGCCGACCCGGGGCGGGTCATGGTCGGTGCCGAGACGGCGCTCGCGGTCGAGGGGTCGATCGAACTCGAACCCGCCCGGTCGATCGCACTCAAGGGCAAGGCCGAGCCCGTCCCGACTCGACTGGTCGTGCGCATCCGGCCGGAGCCGTCGCGCGACCTCGCGATGGGCGGGATGGTCGCACCCACGATGGGGCGATCCGATGAACTGGATCGACTGATGACGGCAGCTTCGGAGGCACGAGCGGGGGCGACGCGACGGGTCCTCATCCTGGCCCCGCCCGGTGTCGGCAAGAGCCGCCTGCTCGCGGAGTTCGCGGACCGACTCGCCGAGTCGACCGACCGGATGATCTGGCGCACCCGGTCCAGGCAGGAACGCGGCGCGCCATTCGCCCTCATCCACGATGTGATGACTTCGGCCCTGTCGGGCGCCGGACTGTTCGAGGGAGCCGGGCCTGGGGGATCGGCCGGTTGGGGATCGACCGCATCGCGACGTGCCTTCGAGCAGCTCGCGAAGGAGGCCGGCGTGTCGACGGTCCGTGCGGGCGTGATCGCCGATGCGGTCGAGCAGGTGCTGTCACCCGCGCCCTCGGAACCCGGCCGTGCCGAAGGGATCGGCGACCGGGACGAGCGGTTCGCCGCCTGGTCGGTGGCATTGCGAGCCCTCGCCGGTCCGCGGCCGGTCTGCTGGCTTGCCGAAGACCTGCACTGGGCCACGGCCGATGAGATCGACTTCATCGAGCGTCTCGGGGCCGATCCGGGATGGCACGGGTCGCTCGTGGTCGGTACCGCGAGACCGTCCATGTCGGTCCGTGTCGGCGACGCCTGGGATCGGATGGACCTGGCACCGCTCCCGTCGGTCGATGCGCGGGGGCTCGTCCACGCGCTGGTCGGCGACGCCCTGCCCGACGGATTGGTGTCCAGGATCGTGGATCGGGCGGACGGCAACCCGCTGTTCATCGAGGAGTTGCTGCGGACCTGGGTGAGCCTCGGAACGCTCGACCGGTCCCGGCCGGACGGGGCGTGGCGGCTCACGACCCCCGCGACCGATGTGCCGCTGCCGACGACGATCCAGGCCATCTACGCATCGCAGCTCGACGACCTGCCCGGCGACGCCCGGACGACCGCACGCCGGGCCGCCGTGGCCGGACGACGCTTCCCCGTCGCGATCCTGCCCGAACTGGGCGCCGCCGATCCGGGAGCGACCGTGGCCGAGCTCGCTCGTCGCGCGGTCGTCAGCGGCCCGGACGAGGACCGCGTCCTCGGTGACTCGTACGCCTATCGGCACGCGCTCGTCCGGGACGCCGGATACGCCAGCCTCGCGCGGTCCGATCGAGCCGATCTCCACCTCCGCGTGGCCGGCTGGCTGGAGGCGACGGCCGGTGCGGCGGTGGATCCGTACGCGGCGGCGATCGGCGGTCACTACGCCGAGGCGCTCGCCAATTCGTCCAGGATCGCGGCCACCGTCGGGTCCGGGTTGGGCCGCACTGAGGTCGCCGCTCGGGCGGCCGCGTGGCTGGAACGGGCCGGCGACCGAGCGATCGAGCTGGCCGCGCACGAGGCCGCCAGGGCCGCGCTTCGGCAGTCGATCGACCTCACCCCCGAGGACGACCTCGATGCGCTGGGCCGCCGGTTGACCCGCCTCGGCGACTCGCTCGCGGGCAGCGGCAGCCTGGACGAGGCGATCGACGCGTATGCGCGCGCGACGACCTGTTTCGAGGCGGGGCTGACGGCGGGGACGGGGTCGGCGGCCGCGGACCCGGGAACGCGTCGGCGGGACCTGTCGAGAGCCGCCCGGTCGCTGGCTTCGGCCCGGTTCGAGCAGACCCGGTTCGCGGAGGCACTGGCGGTCGCCGACCACGCGCTGGAGCTGGTCGGGACCGATGACGACGTCGCGCGGTTGCCGCTCGACCTCATCGCGATCGAGGCGCGGAACGCACTCGTCAACGACCCGCGATCGCTCCTTCCCGAGGCCGCCGCGGTTCGTGCGCGCGCGACCGCCCTGGGCGATCCCGACCTCATCCTGGCCGCGCTGCATACCGACGTCAGGCTGCGCTCAGAGACCGGCGAAGATGGCGTCGATGAGTGGCGTGACCTGGCCGACGGGTACGCAGCCCGCGGCCGGTGGCCCGAGGCAACCAGGGCGTACCTGAGCGCGGCCGCGCGCACCTCGGATGCAGCCGCCTTCGAGGAACTCGCCGACCTGACGGACGCGCTCGCCGACGCCCACGGGCAGACCGAATCACGGGCCTGGCTGGCGCAGACGCGGGCGCATCGAGCGTTCGTGACGGGCGACTGGGACCGAGCCGTCGAACAGGCGCTCCTCGCGCTCGACCTGGGCGAGGCCGACAGCTATCACCGGGTGGTCGTGCGCACCTGGTTCGTGCTCAGTCCGATCGCCGCGGCCCGGGGCGACACGGCGATCCTGGAGCGGGCGGCCAGCTGGTTCGAGGCGCGCGATCGGGAGGACACCTTCCCGGATAGTCCGTACGGGCGGCTCATGCATGCCGCGGTGGACATCGACCTCGCTTCGGCCGGACTCCGACCCGAGCACCACGCCGGATCTCGCTCGTCTCGGCCCGGCGTTCGGGCTCGCCTACGATTCGGCGGACTGGCTGGCGGCGATCGAACGAGTCGTCCGGGCGATGCTTGACGCGGGCAGGATCGACGATGCACGCACGGCCCTCGCCTCCCTCCCCGATCGGTCCGAGATCGATCACGAGCCCCTGGCGGACCGCTCGACCGCGCTCGTCACCGCGTGGGTGGCCGAGGTCGCGGGCGATCCGGCGACGGCGGCGAGTGCGGCTCGGACTGCGCTCGCGGAAGATGCCGTGCAGAACGCGCCGTGGTGGGCGTATCGATCGATCGGCGTCCTCGAGCGGCTCGGTTCGGCCACGACCGAGGATCTCGATCGCGCCAGGGACATCGAGGCCCGGCTCGGTCTGCGTGCCGGTGCGCACGGTCATGACCGAGGTCCGGGTCTCGTGCACCGCCTCCGGGTCCGGGTGGACCTGCGCGGTGGACCTCAGCGATCCCGACGGCTCGACCAGCCGGCATCGGGTCACCGTGTCTGCGACCGATCTGGCCCGGCTCGATCCGGGTGCGACGGACCCGACCGACCTCGTCCGGCGGTCGTTCGTGTTCCTGCTGGCCCGGGAACCGAAGGGATCGATCCTGTCGACCTTCGACCTGCCGGTCATCGGCCGCTACTTCCCGGAATACGAGCGGTGGATCCGGGACGGCCCCCGATGACGCGCCTTCTCCGGTGGCCGCGGGCCGGGTATCCTACGCGCTCATGTCGCTGATCCACAGGCTCCCCATGTCGGAACGTTCGTGAAGCGCAAGCTCGACGCGAGCACGCCGGCGCTTGTCCTGAGCGCCCAGAATTACGGCTGTCTCGGGATCATCCGCAGCCTCGGACGGCTGGGCGTCGCCGTGGACGCCGTCGATGCCGATCAGAAGCGCCCGGCCGCTCATTCGCGCTACCTGCGCAGCCGATTCATCTTCGACATGGAAGGCGCGTCGCCGGAGTCGCTCGTCGACTACCTCCTCGATCTCGGTAAACGGATCGGTCGCCCGACGGTGCTCATCCCGACCTGGGACACGACGTCGATCCTGGTGTCCGACTATCAGGACGTGCTCGGTGAGTACTTCCTGTTCCCGCGACAACCCGCGGACCTGGCTCGATCGTTGGCCGACAAGAAGAAGATGCACTTCCTCGCCAGGGAACATTCGGTGCCGACCCCGGACGTCGTCTTTCCGAGCGCGGTCGAAGACGTCGAGCGCTTCGCCGCCGGAGCGCAGTTCCCGGTGATGCTGAAAGGCATCGATGGGGACCGGCTGAAGCAGCGGACCGGCACGAAGATGGTCATCGTCGAGCACCCTGAGGACCTCGTCCGCCTGTACCGGGAGATGGAGGACCCGGCCGAGCCGAACCTGATGCTGCAGGAGTACATCCCCGGCGGTGAGCACGACGTGTGGATGTTCAACGGCTACTTCGACGGTGCGTCCGACTGCCTGGCCGGGTTCACGGGACGCAAGCTGCGACAGACCCCGGTGTACACCGGGGTGACGAGTCTGGGGATCTGCCTGACCAATGACGTCGTCCTCGAGACCACGACGCGATGGATGAAGGCGCTCGGCTACCGGGGCATCCTCGACATCGGCTATCGCTTCGACGCCCGCGACGGGCAGTACAAAGTCCTCGATGCCAACCCGCGGATCGGCGCCACCTTCCGGTTGTTCGTCGCGCGCAACGGCCTCGACGTCGCTCGCGTGCTGTACCTGGATCTCACCGGACAACCCGTCCCGAAGGCCGAGCCGATCGAAGGACGCAAGTGGATGGTCGAAGGCGGCGATCTCGATTCGGCGATCCAATACCGCCGGGATGGCAAGTTGTCGATCCGCGACTGGGTGACCTCGCTCAAGGGGGTCCAGGAGACGAGCTACTTCGCACGCGACGACCTTGCCCCGTTCCGCGATGTCATGGCCGCATGGGTTCGCAGGAAGTCGGGCCGGACGAGCCTCTAGGACCCGCGGCGATACCGGCGGCCGCGCCGACGGTGCGAGCGAGCACCACATGATGGATCCGACGCACCGGACACGGTCCCCCGGGCCATCCGCGACATCTAGGATGTCGTCACACAGGCAGGTTCGACACGTGACCTGGTCCGGCCCACGGCCCTAGACCACCCGGGCGGCGCCAGCACACAGCACACCTGACCTGAAGGAGTGGCGGTGATGGACGGCTTGCGGGGTCTCCTGGATCTGGACGTTCCGGCCGGGAAACTGCATACGAGCGCGTACCTGGAGTCGATCGGCGTCCCGGAGATGACGCCCACGACGTGCCCGTTCGATCCCGGGTACGACCCATTCACGTTCCACGGTCACCTGATCCAGAGCCGGCATCTCATGGAGACGATGAAGATCTCCATGGCGTGCTGGCAGGTCTGTGACGAGGACGTCACGCGTTGGAAGGTCGCTGCCTGCACGCACTACGGCGTCCCGACGGTCACCGGCGGTGGACCGTTCGAGGTCGCGGTCCAGCAGGGCCAGCTGCCGCTCTACCTGGATCTGGTCGCCGATATCGGGATCACCCGGATCGAAGCCGGCGAGGGGTTCACGGACATGTCCCTCCCGCCCGCCGAGGTCGTCGGGATGGCGCGAGAACGCGGCCTCCAGGTCCAGTTCGAACTCGGCAAGAAGCACGATGGAGCCTTCACCTCCGACGTGGTCACCGACCTGATCGACCAGGGTCGGAGCTGGCTCGACGCCGGTGCCCTGCAGGTCGTGATCGAAGCTCGAGAGAACGCCATGGGCGTCGGCTGCTTCGACGAGCACGGCAACTTCAACGCCGCGACCGCCGACCGGTTCGCCGATGCGTTCGGCCTCGAGACCGCGATCTTCGAGGCACCCAACAAGCCCAGCCAGTTCGCCCTCCTGAACCACTTCGGTCGCGATGTCCACCTGTGCAACATCCGGCTCGAGGAGATCCTGCGCGTCGAGATCTACCGTCGTGGACTGCACTCGGACGCGTTCGAGCACGAGAACCTCCGCCCGGCCCGACCCGCCTGATCCGAACATCCATGGGGGATCGAGATTTGAACCAGCCAAGCGTCGTCATCGACTGCTTTCCGGACAGCGCGGATCGCTACCGGGAAAGCCACACGATCGTGGCCGTCGATGTGATCCGTGCGACCACCCTGGCGGTCACCGCGGTCGCGACCGGCCGACGGTGCCTGGTCGCGACCGATCTCGAGGATGCCGCCGCTCTCCGGGATCGGGTCGGTGACGCCATCCTCGCGGGCGAGCTCGGCGGGTTCATGCCCTACGGGTTCGACATGAACAACAGCCCGACCGATCTGATGGCTCGCGAGGATGTCGAGCGTCCCCTCGTCATGCTGAGCACCTCGGGCACCGAGTTGATGCTCGCCGCCGGCCAGTCGGCGCACGGCGCCTACGCGGCCTGCCTCCGGAACCTGACGGCGATGTCGCGACATCTGATCGGCCGGCACGAGCGGATCGCGGTCATCGGTGCGGGCAGTCGCGGCGAGTTCCGCGAAGAGGACCAGCTCGGGTGCGCCCGGATCGCGGACGCGCTCCTGGTCGCGGGGTATCGCGCCGAGGATGAGTCGACCTGCCAGGTGATCGAACGCTGGCGTGGAGCGCCCGTGACCGCGATCGAGATCAGCAACAGCGTCGCCTATCTTCGGCGCACGGATCAGATCCGGGACTACGAGTTCACCATCGGGCGTATCGACGACCTCGACCTCGTCTGCGCGATCGAGGGCAACGAAGTCCAGCGGGTCGCGACCGTCGGGTAGGCGGAGCGGCTCAGGTCTGCAGCAGGACCTGGCCGGTGGCCGAGTCGATGACGAGCGGCAGGCTCGTCAGGGGTCGCCGGGTCGGTCCCTGCAGGACTGCGCCGTTGTTGGTCGCGTCGAAGGCCGCGCCGTGGCACGGACAGAAGATGACCCCATCGGGAGCGTCCCATTCGACCGTGCAGCCCTCGTGGGTGCAGACCGCGTCGTAGGCGACGTACGAACCGTCGGCGAGTTTGACGATGATGCCGGGGTCGCCGGCGGGAAGCGGCGCCGGGGCCGTGAACGGGATCGTGAACGAGGCCGTTCCCTGTTGATCGACCTGGGCGACCGTCGCGACGGCGATCCCGGTGGGTGGCGTGGCACCAGCCACGGGTGGCGTGGCACTCGGGGTCGGGCCGCTCGGTGTCGGCCCGACCGGCGTCGCGGTGTGGCTGGTCAGCGAGAAGCCCATCACGCGCAACGGGGCTGCGAACGAGGCGACGACGACCGCCGCGACCCCGAGGAGACCGGTCTGGAGGACCAGCCGGCGAGTGGGGTCCGCATCGTCGAGGTCCCGCTGTCGCGAGCGAACGCCACGGCCCGCCGGCTCAGGTCGGGCCAGCCATTGCCGCGGGACGAGGAGGCCGCCCGTGCCCGCCAGCGCCAGGACGATCCACCCGACCGCGTACGGAAGATCCGGGCCGTAGTAATAGGGTTGGGTCGTCCAGGAGGCGGTCAGCCAGAACAACAGCGACAGGATGGCACCCCCGGCGGCGGCCACCCGGAACGCGAGCCCGGTCAGTGCTCCGAGACCGATCCCGATCTCCCCCAGGGCGATGATCAGGCCGATCGGGACGGCGAATGGTTCGCTGAGCCGGGCAAGGTCCCCCAGCGGCGAGACCCGGCTGAATTCGACCAGTTGGGCATGGATGGAACCCGCGCTCGCCGAGTCGAAGAACGTGGGATCGAGCAGCTTGTCGAGACCCGCGTACAGGAACGTCACGCCGAAGAAGAAGCGGAGCGGCAACAGCGCCGCCGCCGGCACGGTCGCGGTGGCGATCCGTTCGCTGAGCGGGACCTCAGGCTCGACCGGGTCGTGCCGGTCCGTCGAGGGCCGTGGCGTCAGCGGCGGCGCCATTCGGTCGCGGCGAGGCGACCGTCGACGACTCACTCCTGCACCGACCCTGACCGACCGCGCATGCTCGAACTCCGCTGGATGATCCGGCCGGATGGTACCGCGGGATCGCCAAACGGGCCTGGATCGTCAACCACCGACCTCGTCGGGCAGGAGCGGTCGGACGAACAACGTGTAGGACGCGCCGTCGGACGTGAACGCCGTCAGCGTGGTCGCCTGGGCGAGGATCGGCGCCACGGCGGCGGCATCGTCACCGAGGACGACCCCCTCACGCAGCCCGACGATCCCCCGGTCCGCCGCGGCCGGCGTCCCGAAATCGGCGAGTGACGTGGCGAGCGGCCAGGCGAGGTCCGGTTCGGTCAGGCTCGGGTCGGCCGCGGGCGCGCCGGGCACGACATAGATCTTGTAGCCCGTCGGGTCATAGCTCACCGGGGCCGCCGCCGAGGCGCCCCACGACTCGGACGGGTCGAGCAGTCGATCGAGAAGGGCGAGAGCGGGTGTCTGCGCGTCACCGCCGGAGGCAGCCGGTCCGACCGGAGGGCCACCGATCGGTCCGGCGGGTCCGCCACCCGTGATCCGAGACACCGTGGTCACGCCGTCGACGACGACCGTGAAGACGTCCGTCCCCGCGTCCGGCATCCCGGGCCCGCCCCCGGCGCCCGATTCCTGGTCCAACCCCGCTGCCCGGATCGCGGCCAGGATGTTCGCGGCGCCCGTTGCCCCGACATCGCGGACCTCGACCGACGGGACGAGTCGACCTGGATAGATCTCCGGGATCGGACCGGGGGTGAGGATGCGGCCGTCCGCGTAGACCACGACCGTGGGCAGATCGGCCAGTGTCGCGGCGGGATTGATGAAGCCGCCCTCGGTCGTGACCTTGAGCAGGACCGTCGCGGCTGCCGCCGAAGGCGACGGCGAGGGCAGGTCGGATGCCGACGGGACGGACGACGGCGTCGGCGCGGAGCTCGCCGAACCGGTCGAGCTACATCCAGCCGCAGCCAGGGCAACGACAATGAGGAACGTGACCGGGGCGATCCGCCAGCTTCGAGACAGCATCGTCAAACTCTCCGTGTGGCGCGCGGGACCGCCGCGTCGTTCGCCGAGACGCCATGCGGCCGTCGACGGTTCCGGCGGTGTCACTCGGCAACGGACTATGCAGACCAGGTACTTCTGGGCGGGTTCCGAGCGATTGACGCGGAGGCCAGGATGAGGACATGAGCTTCACAGCACGCGCGACGCGTTCCATCGGGGTGGCAGGGCTTCTGGCCCTCGCCCTGACCGGAGCCGCCAGTGTCCCGGCCCTGACGACCGCTCCGTTCGGCAACACCTCCGTCGTCCAGCCGACGGCCGCCCGAACCTATGTCCGGGTGTCCAGCCTGACATCGGCTGTCCGGGCAACCTACATGTACATGCCTCGCATCGGGATCTCCATGCCGATCAAAGGCGGTCCCCTCAGAACGGTCCTCTCCACCCGATATGCCTACCACTACCCGACGACGTCATGGCCCGGTGGTGGATCGAATACGTACCTGTTTGCGCACGCCCAGGCCGGCGCGTTCCTCAAGCTGAAGTACGCGCACGTCGGCGACGTCCTGATCTTCCGACTGAAGACCGGGTACTACCTCCGGTACAAGGTCACTCGCGTCGTCAAGGTGGCGTGGAACGCCGGCCAGTGGGTCCTGCCGACAAGCTCCGAGCGGATCACCCTGCAGACCTGCCTCGGGAACACCAGGACCGCGCCTCGACTGATCGTGATCGCCAAGCCGGCCTACTGACCCAGGCGCGCGCGCCCGCATGAGGCGGACGGCGAATACGGCGATGAGCACCCCGATGGCATCGATCGCCACGTCTACCGCCGATGGATGGCGTCCGGACACGAACCCCTGGTGCAGCTCGTCCGTCGCGGCATAGGCAATCGCCAGAACGATCGCCCAGAGCCACGGCCGGCGCAGGCCGGTGGTGTCCGCCAGCGCTCTCCACAGCAGCAGCGCCAGGATCCCGAAGACGGCCATGTGGCCGAGCTTCCGGACGACGAAGTCCAGCCCTGCATCCGGGACGAAGGTCAAGCCGGGCTGCGCCGAGAGGATGAAGATCAGTGCGGCCCAGCCGACGACGGGGAGCCCAGGCAAGCAGCAGGTAGCGCGGGGCCGCGACCGGACCCGGCGGATCGGTGTCCATCCCGGGCAGGATAGCGGTGCCCGTGAGGACTATCATCTAGCGAAGGCAGGCGCGCCGGACGGTTGCGCCGGCCGTCCGCGATCAACGGGGTTCGCGATGGCATGATCAGACGCCACCTCATGGCGCTCCGGGTCGCCCTCATGGTCGGCGACTGGGTCGTCGCGGTCGTCCTCACGATGCTCGTTTCGGTCATCCGCTTCGGCGACGGCGAGTCCTCGCAGATCTGGTCGCGACTCGGGATCGACATCAATCTGGCGACCGCCATCTTCGGGATCGTCTGGGTCGTCGCACTCTGGTCACAGGGCCTGTATCGACTTCGAGCCCGCTGGCGCCTGTCGACCGAAGCCTACGGCATCATCCGGGCGACCGTCCTGGTGGCGGTGGTGTCGATGTCCGCGCTGTGGTTCTTCAAGCAGGCGTACGTCAGTCGCCTCTACCTGCTGCTGTTGCTCGATCGCGTTGCCGGCCGTGACGCTGGCCGGGCGAGCCATCCTTCGGAGCGGGTTCGCCGCCATCCGACGACGTGGGCGCAACACCCAGTACATGCTCATCGTCGGCACCAGCGCGTTCGCCGAAGCCTTCGCGAACAGCGTGGAGAGTCGTCCGGGGCTCGGGCTCGACGTGATCGGCCATCTGTCGACGCCGGATGAAGCCGGCAGCGTCGTTTCGCGACCCGTCCTGGGCGACGTCCAGGACATCGCGGCGATCTTCCACGACCGGGTCATCGACGAGGTCGCCGTCTGTCTGCAGTCCGGGGAGACGAAGTGGCTCGATCCGGTCGCCCGGCTGGCCGCCGATGAGGGCAAGACCGTCCGGTTCCCGATCGACCCAACGCGAGGCAGGCTCGCCAGTGTGCAGGAGGAGGAGTTCGAGGGCTTCCTCGTCCAGACCATCATCACCGATGAGCGGCACGAGGTCGCGCTGGTCGCGAAACGGCTGATCGATATCGTCGGTGCGACCATCGGGCTCGTGATCCTGAGCCCACTGATCCTCGGCACCGCGGTCGTGCTGCGGCTGCGCGAGGGCTCGCCGGTCCTCTTCCACCAGCGTCGCGTCGGGCTCCATGGCCGCCCGTTCACGATCCACAAGTTCCGGACGATGGTCCCGGATGCGGAGGAGCGCCTTCCCGAGGTACTGCACCTCAATGAGCGCGCCACGGTCACCTTCAAGGCAACGGATGACCCGCGAGTCACCCCGACGGGACGCACCTTGCGCGCGACGAGCCTCGACGAGCTGCCCCAGCTCTGGAACGTCCTGAAGGGCGAGATGAGCCTGGTCGGGCCTCGGCCACCGCTCGTCGCGGAGGTCGCGGCCTACGACATCTGGCATCGCCGGCGATTGAGCATGAAACCGGGGATCACCGGGCTCTGGCAGGTCGAGGCGCGCCACCGGCCGGAGTTCGACCACTGGGTGGAGCGCGATCTCGCCTACATCGACCGGTGGTCGATCCTGCTCGACTTCAAGATCCTGCTCCGGACGATCCCGGCCGTCATCCTGCGGACCGGTACCTAGACCTTCGGCGAGGTCCGCGGGCGCGCGGCACTTCCGGTGCCAGCAGGCACCGGCAAGGGTACCGTATCGGCTATAGGTAACTTGACCTATCGTCCTATGTAGGTCCATGGTCGCCTCCTCGTTCGCCTCGATGCCATTTCATCCGTCCCGAGGCACGATCGCACTCATCTGGGGGCCCTATCGGTGTTGACTTCGACGACCCGGCGTAGGCGCGCCACGTTCCGACTGTTCGCCGTCCTGCAGACGCTCCTCCTGATGGGCGCACTCGTCGCGGTCGCTCCGGTCTCGGTGGCGGCGGCCGGGGCCGCCCCGAATACACCGACCCTCCATAGCCCCGCGAACGCCGCAACCGGGATCAGCACCTCACCGACATTGGACGTAGGCGTGTCGGACCCGGAGGGCGATACGCTGACGGTGACCTACTTCGGGCGTCCCTACGCGAGCGGCAATTACACCCAGATCGGGACGCAGCACACCGGGGTCGCCTCAGGTGGCAGCGACACGACGAGTTGGCCCAGCCTAGGCTCCGGCCAGACATACCAGTGGTATGTGACGGTCAGTGACGGCAACCTGACCACGACTGGTCCGACCTGGACCTTCCACACGGCACCGGGCTCGGACCCGGTCTTTGTCGGCGCCGGCGACATCGCCGACTGCGGCCGATCACAAGATGAGGCGACCGGGGCGGTCATCGGTGCGATCGAGACGTAGGTTCGGCGACCCAGGAGAGAGCAGGGCTTGCCGCCGGCGCTTCGTTCCGCAGCGGGTCGTGCCGGGCGAGGTCCACGTCCGCCTGGACCATGGCTCGGCCGTAGTCGTCGGGTACCGCTCCCCGATGTCGCTGTACGACAAGAGCCTGGCCACCTACGAAGAGGGCGATGCGATCGACCACGCGTCGGCGGTCGGGTTCATCGAGATCTTCGGACTGCCGCTTGCGGGTCGAGGCGGCCCGGCACGGGGCGCTCGGCAAGCACCAGGGGGCGGCCTGGACCTGGACGGATCTGCTCCTCGAGGGATTGCCACGGTCGTGACGGATCCGGAGGCCGCCGCAGTCTGAGGTCGGATCGTGGTCCGGACCGCACTCCCCGGTCGGGGCCCCGCCACGATGCGCCGATGACGAACCCGGACGACACCACCGCGACGGCCTCCGGCCCGGCCTGATGGCTTCCCACCGTGCGACCCGCGAAACGGAGCGGGCTACCTTCGATGCCTTCGAGCCGGCCGATCGAGACGCTCCGGCCGCAGATGGCGGCTGGTCGGCCAAGGATGTCCAGGCCCACCTGTCGGCCTGGAAGCGGCACCAGACAGAGCGGCTGACCGCGATCCGCGAGGGTCGCGACGAGCCGCCCCGAGACCGTCGAGACCGACGAGCAGAACGCCGTCTTCCATGCCGAGCGAGCCGACTCGCCGTGGGACGATGTCCGGGCCGATGCCGACCAGGCCATGACCGACCTGTTGGCCGCGACCCAGGCAGCATCGGACGAGACCCTGGAAGAGCCCCGGGTCAGCGGATCGATCCTGGGCAACGGCCCGGAACACGGTTTGGCCCACCTGCCGGCCGTCGCCGCGCGGGTCGGGATGGAGGCCCGGGTGACCGAACTGGCCGAGGCCTTCGAGGCCAGCCTGGATGACGACTGGCCGACCCGGGCGACTGACTACGCCCGCTACAACCTGGCCTGCTTCTACGCCCTGCGCGGCGACCTCGACGAGACCCGACGACCTCGACCTGTGTGGTCCTCGGGCTCTCGTGTGGCCTCGACGATCGATCCCGCAACGCGTCCAGGCCACCTTCCTCATAGCGGCGGAGCCACTTGTAGTAAGCCTGTCGGCTGATGCCGTAATAGCGGCACGTCTTCGAGACGTTGCCGGTCACCTCCTCGGCATGGCGGATGATCGCCAGCCGGTGCGCAGCTCGTCGGTCCAGCTCCCGTTCGGTCATCGGTCCTCCTCTTCGCCAGGGGACCCGATATGTACACCATGTCCGTCAGTTCTATACCTAGTCGCCCTCGGCGACGAGATCGAGACCCTGGCCGCCGGCTGACCAGCCCGGGGCAGGACCTTCGGCGGCCCGAGTCGCGCACATCAGCCTTAGTTTCACGGTGGTCGGGCCCTCTCATCGGGCCCAGATCGAGCGTGGTGCGCTTTTGCACCGATGGTTGGCGACAGGGGTACCAATCTCTGCAGGACTGTCGTACCCTGACCGCTCCATCCCAGGTTGCAAGGTGGCACGTTAGTCACCCGGCAAGGATCTCATCCGACCGAATGGTCGACCATCATACTTGAGGTGCCCCTCGATGCGTGTTGTGCGCGGCCGTCCTCGCACGGCCCGGCTGGGATCAGCCCTGTTCGCTTTCCTCCTTGCCGCGACCTCGATCGGCTCGATCGGAACGGTCGCACCAACGCCAGTTTCGGCTGCCGGCAACATCGGGCTCGCCTTCGGAATGGCGGCACGAACGCATACGCGACCTTCGGCTTCCCGGCCAAGCTCGGTCTCCAGCAGTTCACCATCGAGACCTGGTTCAAGCGGACCGGACCGGGCGTCGCCAGCACGACGGCAACGGCGGGATCACCAACCTCGTCCCGCTCCTGACCCACGGTGCCGCGCAGGCCGAGGGCTCGAATGTCGACGCCAACTGGATCCTGGGTATCGACACGACGAACCCGGATCGTGATCGCGGCCGACTTCGAAGGGATCGACGACCCGCCCACGACCGGTCAGAACGCCCCGATCAGCGGCACGACGCGCCATCACCAACGACGTGTGGCATCACGCGGCTGCTACGTTCGACGGCACGACCTTCGCCGTCTATCTCGACGGCAACCTCGAGGCCAGCGTCGACCCCGGCTTCCACCCGCGCTGGGACTCGATCCAGCCGGTCGCGATGGGCGCCATGATCCAGTCCGGCGCCCTCGGCCCGACCGCCGGTCGGTTCGACGGCGTCCTCGACGAAGCCCGGGTCTGGGACCATGCCCGAACCGGCGACCGAGATCAACGCCGACAAGGACATCGAGCTCACCACCGGCACCGGCCTCGTCGCGCGCTGGGGTCTTGACGACGGCTCGGGGACGAACGTCGCCGATTCGATCGACACAGTCGCGGACCCGGCGGCCGACGGCACCGTCACCGGCGCCGGCTCCTCGTGGGTCGCCGGGCTTCAACGCGCCACCGCCGAACAACCCACCGGTCGCCGCCGCCGAAGGCTTACTCGACTCCGAAGAACACACCAATTGGTCGTCGCCGCTCCGGGCGTCCTCGGCAACGACACCGACGCCGACGGCGACCGCTGACCGCCGTCCTCGTGGACGATGTCGCGCACGGCACCCTGACGCTCGCACGCGGACGGAGGATTCACGTACGACCCCGACTCCGGCTACAACGGTCCCGACAGCTTCACCTACAAGGCCAACGACGGAACAGATGACTCGAATACCGTCACCGTGTCGTTGGTGGTCGGCAACATCGGGCTCGCCTTCGATGGCGGCACGTACGCTCGCGACTGGGCGTCCCGGCCAAGCTGGGCCTCCAGCAGTTCACCATCGAGACCTGGTTCAAGCGGACCGGACCGGGCGTCGCCAGCACGACCGGCAACGGCGGGATCACCAACCTCGTCCCGCTCCTGACCCACGGTGCCGCGCAGGCCGAGGGCTCGAACGTCGACGCCAACTGGATCCTGGGTATCGACACGACGAACCCGGCATCCGTGATCGCGGCCGACTTCGAAGGGATCGACGACCCGCCCACGACCGGCCAGAACGCCCCGATCAGCGGCACGACGCCCATCACCGACAACGATGTTGGCATCACGCTGCAGCCACGTTCGACGGGACGACCTTCGCCGTCTATCTCGACGGCAACCTCGAGGCCAGCGTAGACCCCGGCTTCCACCCGCGCTGGGACTCGATCCAGCCGGTCGCGATGGGCGCCATGATCCAGTCCGGCACCCTCGGCCCGACCGCCGGCCGGTTCGAAGGCGTCCTCGACGAAGCCCGGGTCTGGGACCATGCCCGGATCGGCGACCGACATCACCGACAACATGAACCTCGAGCTCACCTCCGGCACCGGCCTCGTCGCGCGCTGGGGTCTTGATGACGGCTCCGGCACGAACGATCGCCGACTCGATCGACACAGTCGCGGACCCGGCTGCCGACGGCTCCATTCAGGGCGCGGGGACCTCATGGGTCGCGGGGTTCCCAGTGGCCGCGCCCAGTAACAGCGCCCCCAACGCCCCGACCGTAAATAGTCCGGCCAACGCCGCCACAGGAATTGACACCTCGCCGACCCTCGACGTCCACGTCAGCGACCCTGATGGCGATCCGCTTACAGTTACCTTCTTCGGACGACCGCTCGCCAGCGGCAACTTCGCCCAAATCGGCCAGAACACGGGCGTCGCGTCCGGGACGGACACGACCACGTCGTGGGCGAATATCGGCGCCGGCCAGACATTCGAGTGGTACGCGACCGTCAAGGACGCGACCCACACCGCTGTCACCGGTCCGACCTGGACGTTCCACACCACCGCGAGCACCGACCCGGTCTTCGTCGGCGCGGGCGACATCGCGGATTGCGGCGGACCCAGGACGAGGCCACCGGCGCCGTCATCGCCGGGATCGATGGCAACATCTGGACCGCAGGTGACAACGTCTACCCGACCGGGACCACCCTGAACAATTACACCAACTGCTACGAGGCAGCCTGGGGCGGACGATCAAGGCGCGCACCCGGCCCGTCCCCGGCAACCACGACTGGGGTACCGGCCAGGTCCCGTCCGTTCCGAACGCTTGCCCAGTACAACACCTACTTCGGCGCGAACGCGACCGATCCAACGGCAAGAGCTACTACAGCTACGACATCCGTCGAGCAATTGGCACATCGTCAACCTCGACAGCGAATGCCAGCTCGTGCCCGGCGGGTGTGCGTCCGGATCAGCACAGGAGCTGTGGCTGAAAGCCGACCTCGCGGCCAACGGCACCAAGAACGTCATCGCCATCTGGCACAAGCCACGGTTCAGCTCAGGCGTCACGAACTACACGGCCCTCCAGGCCTTCTATGACGACATCTACGCCGCCGGCGTCGACATCGTGCTCGACGGCCACGACCACATCTACGAACGCATCCTCCCGATGAATGCGTCCGGCGCGTCGGATCCGGCCTATGGCATCCGCCAGTTCACGGTCGGCACCGGTGGCGCATCGCTGCAGTCGTACAACGGCTCCCTGCCGACGACCGTCGTCGGCAGCGGCAGCACCTATGGCGTCCTCAAGCTCACCCTCCACCCGACCTCGTACGACTGGGTCTTCCTGCCCATGGCCGGCCAGACCTTCACGGACTCCGGCACCGCGAGCGTTCACGGCGCCCCCGCGGGCCCGGCGGATTACTACGTGGACAACACCAACGGCAGCTGCTCCGACTCCGGAGCCGGTTCGGTCGCCCTGCCGTTCTGTACGATCGGCAAGGCCGCCAGCCTGGTCACCGCGGGCAAGACCGTCCGAGTCCTCGCGGGGACCTACGCCGAGACGGTCAATGGGCCGAACTCAGGCACCGCCGGTAACCCGATCACCTACTCCGGTGCACCTGGCGTGACCGTGACCGGCAATGGCAGTGCGACCGGCAACGCGTTCCGGATGACGAGCAAGAGCTACATCGTGATCGACGGCTTCACAGTCACCGACACGGTGGACTACGGGATCTACGCCGGGACGTCCAACCACATCACCATCTCGAACAACGACGTCAGTTCGGCCGGGAGCCCGCTCTCGGGCTCCACCCGGATGGGCATCTTCTTCACGAATACCGACGACTCTGTGATCTCAGGGAACACCACGCACGACAACAGCAGCGACGGATCCGCCTGACCGGCGGATCGTCGGGGAATGTCGTCAGCGACAACATCTCGTACGGGAACGCCGAGGGGTGGCAGCGCAACGCGACCGGCATCCAGGTCACCGGGGCCGGCAGCGATGGCAACACCATCATCCACAACACGACGTACGCCAATGAAGACTCAGGTCTTCAGTTCTACGCGAGCGCCGCAGAACAACGTCGTCATCGGCAACCTCACTTACGGCAACGGCGACCACGGGATCGACGACAATGCGGCTGCGGGGAACACGATCGTCGGCAACACGGTCCAGGGCAATGTCACGGCCGGGATCAACCTCGAGGGTTCGTCCAGCGGGGCGACCGCTGGCCAACAACGTCGCGATCGACAACGGACTCCGTCTCCAGGTGGGTGGCGGCACGGCCAGTGGCCAGGCGACCAACATCCGTGTCGACGCCAGGTCGATCACCAGGAACGACACTCGACTACGACCTGATCGACGTGACCGATGGCACGTCCCAAACCACATCCAGTGGAATGGCACGAGCTATACCTCCCTGGCTGCATTCCAGACCGCGGTGTCCGGCCAGGAGGTCCACGGCCTCCAGGCCGATCCCCTGTTCGTCACGCCGGCCGCGGTCGCCCAACGGCCCGCGGCTGCGCCCTTCAACGTCGCCGTCAACGTCGGCGACTACCACCTGACCGAGGGCTCGCCGGCGATCGACAGCGCCGACTCGGGCGCGTCGAACGAGACGGCCACGGACCTCGATGGGCACGCCCGTGTCGACGATCCAGCGACGACCGATACCGGCGCAGGATCGCGCACCTACGACGACCGCGGCGCCTACGAGTTCGCGCCGTCGGCGAACGTACCGGCCTCCAGCTCAGCACGACTCGTACGTCGTGTGACCAACCCGTCCAACAGCTCGGGCTCGGCCAGTTCACGTCGAGACCTGGTTCAAGCGCACCGGCACCGGCACACCCAATACGACCGGAAGCGGCGGGATCACGATCGTCCCGCTGGTGACCCATGGCGCGCCGGAGGCAGAGAACTCGAACGTCGACGCCAACTGGTTCCTGGGGATCAACACTACCGGCAACGTAATCGCTGCCGACTTCGAAGCGAACCCAGGCGGCCAGAACTATCCGGTCAGGGGCAGCACGCCGATCCTCAACGACGCTGGCACCACGCGCCGCCACCTACGACGGCACGAACTGGAAGCTGTACCTAAACGGCACTCGAGACCCTGACGTGCCCGACCACCTGCCCACCGGGTGCCGCGCCGCGATCAGACTCGACCCAGGCGTGGGCCTGGGCACGATGATCACGACCGATGATTCGGCGACATGCCTTCCCACCTGGGCTGCTTCGACGGCGTCATCGATGAGGCGCGGGTCTGGAACGTTGCCCGCACCGCTCAGAGATCTCCGACAACCGGATCTCGAACTCACCTCGGGCACGGATCTCGTGGCCCGCTGGGGGATCAACGAGGTGAGACGACGTCGTCGGCGACTCGATCCGACCGCCGACGGCGCCATCAACGGCACCGGTTTGCCGGGTCGCTGGCTTCGTGCCGCCGGCTCCCGGCAACATTGCGCCCGATGCGCCGACGCTCAACAGCGCCCGGCGGACGGGGCCACCGGTATCGGCACCTCGCCGACGCTCGATGTCAACGTCACCGATCCCGATGGCGACCCGCTGACGGTCACCTTCTTCGGCCGGCCGCTGGCGAGGGGCAACTTCGCCCAGATTGGCCAGTACACGAGCGTCGCCTCGGGCACCGACATACCACCCTGTGGCCGACCTCGGTGCAGGGTCAGACGTTTGAGTGGTACGCCACCGTCAGCGACGGCACCGACACCACCGTCACCGGCCCGACCTGGACCTTCCACACCCCCGCCGGCACCGATCCCGTCTTCGTGGGCGTCGGCGACATCGGCTCGTGCGCCGTCACCACCGATACGGCCGCGGGCAACATCATCGAGGGCATCGAGGGCAACGTTTTCACGACCGGCGACAACGTCTATGCCAACGGCACCGCGACCGACTTCGCGAACTGCTACGCCCCGACCCCGTGGGGCGACCCCGGGTCCTGTCGCGACCGACCCGGTCCGGGCAACCACGACTGGGGCACTCGGCACCGCCGAACAACCTTGACGGCTACTTCGGCTACTACGGCCTGAACGCGAACGCCGGCGGCACGAGCTACTACAGCTACGACATCCGACAGCAACTGGCACATCGTCAACCTCGACAGCGAGTGCGAGGTCGTGCCGGGCGGGTGCGCCGCGGGTTCGCCGCAGGAGCTGTGGCTCAAGGCCGACCTCGCCGCCAACAGCACAAAGAACGTGATCGCCCTGTGGCACAAGCCGCGCTACAGCTCAGGGCCACCAACTACCAGGCGCTCCAGCCGCTGTGGGACGACCTGTACGCGGCCGGCGTCGACATCCTGCTCGACGGCCACGACCACATCTACGAGCGGTTGGCACCGATGAAGTCGGGCGCAACACTGGCGCCCAGCCTGTCGCCGATCCACTATGGGATCCGGCAGTTCACGGTCGGCACGGGCGGCGAGGGCCCACAACCTCGGCTCGACCCGCTGGCCACCAGCCAGGTTCGCAACAACACGACTTCGGCATCTTCAAGCTCACGCTCCACGCGACACTACGACTGGGTCTTCCTGCCGATCGACGGCAGCACCTTCACTGACTCGGGCACCGGCACGGTGCACGGGGCACCGGCTGGCTCCGGCCCGATCGTGCATTGGACGATGGACGAAACGAGCGGCCCCGTCGCCCATGACACGGGCACGGCGCCCGCGAACGACGCAACGGCGGTCGGCAGCCCCACCTGGGTAACCGGCCAGGACGGGAATGCGCGGCATTTCGACGGCACGAGCCAGTACGCGACGACGCCCGACTCCAGCGATCTCGACCTGACCTCGGCGATCACGATCGCGGCGTGGGTCAAGCCCGAGATGGTCCGGTCATCAAGTGTCCCGCAGCAGATCGTCCAGAAGGCGACCACCGGATCGACGAACGGCTATGAGATCGGCCTCACCGGCGCGACCTCGACCGCGCCGCAGAAGGCGTTCATCCGCTTCGACGAATCTTCCAGTGGGGATACCTATCGCGCCACGTCCACGACCGTCTATCCGACCGACGGAAATACGTGGATCCACGTCGCCGGCACCTGGGACGGCTCGACCATCCGCCTTTACTACAACGGCGTCCAGCAGGGCTCGGTACCGTTCGCCGGCCCGATCGCAACGAACAGCCTCGCCATCGGCGTCGGTGGTCCGCCCATCCTGGATAGAATCGAATGTTCCAAGGCGCCGTCGACGATGTCCGGATCTACGACCGCGCGCTGTCGGCGGGTGAGATCGCTGCGCTCGCGTCCGTCTCCGGCAACACGATCCCCAACGTCCCGACGCTCAATGGTCCGGCCGATGGGGCGACCGGTGTCGGCACCTCGCCGACCCTCGATGTCGGCGTGTCCGATCCCGATGGCGATCCGCTGACGGTGACCTTCTACGGCCGACCGCTCGCCAGCGGAAACTTCGCCGAATTGGTCCAGTTCTCGGGCGTGACGTCGGGCGACGATGTCAGCACCCTGTGGCCGAGCCTCGGTGCCGGCCAGACCTATGCGTGGTATGTCTCCGTCAGTGACGGCAGCCTGACCCGGACCGGTCCGACCTGGACCTTCCACACGACCCCGAGCACCGATCCGGTGTTCGTCGGGGTCGGCGATATCGGCTCGTGCGACGTCACCACCGATACCGACACCGGCAACATCATCAAGGGCATCGACGGCACCGTCTTCACGACCGGC
>CAVRGP010000012.1:0-34168 GCA_963720755.1 uncultured Chloroflexia bacterium | reverse complement strand
GCATCGGCTCCGTCCGGAGGCGTTCGATGGCCTCGAGCAACCGCTCCGGCTCGCCCGCCGGGACGACGAGACCGGCTCCTGAGCGGCGCACTTCGTTCGCGGACCCTCCGCCGATCGGGACCGCCGCGACGATCGGCCGGCCCGCGGCGAAGTAGGCGGTGAGCTTGCTGGGAAGGCTCATGTCGATCTGGGTCGCACGCTCGGACAGGAGGAGCACATCCGCCGCGGCCAGCAGGCTGGCATGCATCCCATCCGGCTGGACACCGAGGAAGTCCACGTTGGGGAGCCCGCTAGCCGCGGCCTGGATCGCCGTGGCCTGGCTCCCACCGCCGGACAGGACGAACCGAATGGGTTCGTCTCGATCTGCGGCGATCCGCGCCGCCTCGATGACCTGCTCAAGCCCTTGCTTCAGCCCGATGTTGCCGGCGTGCAGGACGACCTGCTCGCCATCCATCCAGCCGAACCGGGCGCGTGTCTCCGGCACGGTCATCGTCGGCGCCATCGGACGAGTCCAATTCGGGACGTGGGTGATCCTTCTGGCCGAGACGCCGAGCGACACGAGATACGGCGTGAATGCCTCAGCGACGACGCCGATCGCGCGTCGCGTGGCTGCGACACCCACGCCTCGGCACGTGGTGGTCACGCGCGCGACGCGCACTCCCGCCGACCATCCCGGACTGGCTCGCGGCACGACCCATCAGGTCCTGGAAGAGCAGCCCGTAGGGCGCTCCCAGTCCGCTGCCCGATGAGTCGAGCCAGCACCCCGCCGGACAGGCTCGGGACGATGCCCAGGATCGCATCAGGACGCGACAGACCGATGCCGGCGAGCAGGCCGGTGAGCCCGAACGTCCCTTCGTAGAGCGCCCGGCGGATGCGCCGACTGCGTTCGTCGGAACGTAGTGCGCCGCGCGGATGATGTCGACGCCCCGCAGATCGTCTCGCGACGAAGGAGCGTTCGCGGCGTGCCGACGGGCGATGCCGCCAGGCCGGATAATGCGGCAGCCCGGTCAGCACGGTGACGTCGTCACCCCTCGACACAAGCGCCTCCGCGAGTCCCGCGGTATACGGTCCGATCCCGGTCAACTCCGGGCGATAGTTGATCCCGATGATCAGGACCCGCCGGCGGGTGCCCGGCTCGCGCGTGACCGTCACCCTGGCTTTTCGGCGTACGGAGCCTGCGCAGATTGGCCCTTGGCAGCCGAGCCATCTCGCCGCTCCGGCGCCATAGCCGCCGTAGTAGTCGTAGTAGACGTAGCCGCCGTTGGACCGCTCCGGGATCCGGTTGAGCGCCGCGCCGAGGGTGCGGGCGTCGGCCTTGGCCAGCGCCTCCCGTCCGCTTTCGACGGCGCCGCGGCGGGTCCGGCCGGCGTCGATCACGAAGAGCGTGCCATCGGCAATCGCGGCGAGGATGGCCGCATCCGTGACGGCCTGGAGCGGCGGGCTATCGATGATGACGAGGTCCGACGAGCTGACAAGCCGCTCCAGGATCAGGCGCATGCGTTGCGACCCGAGCAGTTCGGACGGATTGGGCGGGAGCGGTCCCGTCGTGATCACCCGCAGGTTCTCCTGCTCCGTGGCCTGGGCGACGTGGTCCATCTCGACGTCGTCCGTCCGCAGGAGGCTGGACAGCCCCTCGGCGTTCGGGAGGTCGAAGATCTTGTGGACGCCGGGCTTGCGGAAGTCCGCGTCGACCAGGATCGTCCGGCGGCCATCCTGCGCGAACACGACCGCAAGGTTGGCCGCGGTCGTCGTCTTGCCTTCGCCGGGGATGGAGCTGGTGACGAGCAGCGTCTTGACCGGCGCGTCCACGGCGGCGAATTCCACGTTGGACCGGAGGGTCCGATACGCCTCGGCCGCCGGCGCCCTCGGGTACAGGATGGTCGCGAGCCGGTAGATCTCCTTCTGGCCCTTGTTGGCGCGCATCTTGACGATCGTCCCGAGCGTCGGCAGGCCGGTGACCGCCTCGACATCGGCGTTGGACTTGACCGTGTCGTCGAGATGCTCCAGGACGAACACGAAACCGAGCGCCAGGAGCAGCCCGACCAAGCGCGGCGAGCATCGTATTGAGCAGGACCCTCGGCGATGCGGCAGCCTCCGGCGGGGTGGCTGGGTTCACGACGGTCAGCAGGTTCGCGCCGTTGCTGCTGGAGAAGCCGAGGGTGGTCGCATACGTCTGCCGGAGCGTCACGATCCGGCCTTGGAGCGCCTGCAGCTGGAGCTCCTCCGCCGCGGTGCGAGCCGGCAGGTTGGTGAGCCGGGTGATCTCCGCCTGGGTGCTCTCGATCTGGGCCTGGATGGCGGCCAGGTCCGCATCGATGAATTGCTGGACACTCGAGTCGCGCCCCGCGATCGCCGGTGAGGCCGCGATCATCTCCGCCGCAAGCGAGTTCGCGAGGGTCGCCGCCTGCACCGGGTCGCCGTCCTTGACCGTGAGATGGACGAGGGTGGAGTCGCGCGGCGCATCGGCCGAGACGAAGTTGCGGAACTCATCGGGCGTCACGGTCAGGCCGTTCTGCTCGATGACCGATTCGAGGAGCGGCGTCGTCGTCGCGAGGTCCGCGTAGGTCTGCGACAACCGCTGGCTGGTCAGGAGCTGGTTGTAGTCCGGGTTCGCCGACTGGATGCTCTGGCCGACGATCAGCGTCGCGGTGCTTTCGTACGACTTGGGCAGGGCACTGGACACCAGGAAGGCCGTACCGCCGGCCAGCAGGATGGCCGCGACGATGAGCCAGAACCAGGAGCGCATCACGTTGAACTGCTGGCGAAGCTCCACGAGCGGTCGGGTCCCCTTGTTCCGGTTGGCGGGTTCGTCGGCCCGAGTATAGCCGCGGTGGCGGCGGCGGCCGCGTTGCGGCCGACGCTACTGCGGCGCGGTCGGTGTCGGAGCCGTCGTTGGTGCGTAGCTGAGACCCAGCTCGATGTCCTGGGTGAACGTCGTGTCGAGGGTCGCGGTCCGCCCGGTGACCGTCAGGCCATCACTCGCGTTCGTGATCCGGAAGCCCTCCGGAACGCGGATCGTGAGGGACAGCGGGCCGGGCAGGAGGCCGGGCTGTTTCTGGATCGTCAGCCGGTAGACGCCGCCGGTCTCGTCGGCGTCGGCGGCATACGGGCTGGTCCAGCTGTACCGGAGGCTGGCCTGACCGGGGGGCACGGCCATGTATGCGCCGATGACGGTCCGGCCGGCCTCCACGCCCACCTCGGCCGGCGAGGTGAGCTGCACGAAGCTGCCGCCCGACACGGACTCCACCCGGCTCCGATCCGGTGTCAGGGCCCGGAAATACATCCCCAGGATCCTGAGGTTCTCCAGGGTCGGCAGCTCGCGGTACGGCTTGCCGATCGCGGTATCGATCGGGTTCTGCCAGGTCACGTCGAGGGTGTCCCGGGCGTTGCCGAGTCGTCGATCTCGACGTCCAGCTTGAGCGAGCGTGTCGCGATCGCGTTGATCTTGGAGGCAGGTGCCACGTTCGAATCGACGGGGTAGAGATAGTCGCCCTCGTCCTGACGGACCTCGCCGCCGAACCCACCCTGCGTCACCAGCGATTCGTCGGCGGCATCCTTGAACCAGGCGAGGAGCAGCCGCTGCGACTGGAACGTGCTCGCCTCGCCGAGGAGGTCGCCCCATTTCGCCGGAGGGAGGCTGAGCAGCGTGCCGAACAGCTGGTCCGCGAACGCCGACAGGAACGCCTTGCGGTTGTCGGCCGGATCCTGCGCGACGCGGGTGAGCTGGAGGGTCTTGAGGGTCGTCTCCCCCGACGCGATCGTCACCTCGTAGTCCGGAACGGTGACCGGACCGGTCACCTTGAGCAGCGCATCGATCGTGTAGGTCGTGATCCCGAGGACCCCATCGATCTTCGTGTCGCCGGACTCATTCGCGTACAGCCGGACGGCGTCCTGCGCGCTCGTCGGGAAGTCCGGCGACCAGTTCGCGTCCGCCAGTTGCCAGGGCTGGGTGGGGCCGAGCAGGTAGTCCGCGAGCTCCGTGGGTGGCGTGATGAACGGGTAGTCCCAGGGAAGATCCAGCAGGAAGATGTCCCGGAAGGTCCGCTCCGTGATCCGGCCCTTGTCGAAGGCGATGATCCCGTAGCTGCCGATGTAGCCGCCGGTCGGCCGCAGCTCCGCCGGGTTCTGGGTCAGGACGAGATACCGGCGCGGGGCGTCCCAGCCGAGGATCGCCGGCAGGCGGGCGCTGGCCGTGACGTACGAGTCGAGCAGCGGGCCGTACTTGTCGACCCGCTCGATCATCGCGTCGCGCGCGCCGCCCACGGGACCGACCAGCCCATCCGGGATGGTCGCCAGCGTCTCCTGGGCCCGGGCCAGGGCCGCCTGCGCGGCCACGGCCTGGTCCCGTGAGGTGGCCATCAGCTCGACGAGTTGGGACAGGGCGGAGGCCGTCGCCGGATCGGCCGCCTGCGCCTCCTTGATCGCGACGAATCGACCCCCGATGGCGAGGCCCTGCTCGGCCGCATCGAACAGGTCCGTGGCGGCCGCGACGACGGCATCGGCGCCCTGCACGTTGGCGGAGGTGGGCGGGAAGACGCGCGCGACGGCAACGAGCGGGTCGTCGGCGAGCAGGCCGGCCAACCGATCGAGGCGGCCCCGGGCGGCGGTCAGGTCCGCATCGAGTCCGTCCAGCGTCGGCTGATCGATCGCGAGACCGGCGGCCTGCGCCCGGGACGCCATCGCTTCGAGATCGGTCCGGAGCGCCTTCGCATCGTCCAGCGCCGGGAGGTAGCGGAGGGCCGCCAGCAGGCCGCCCGCGACGACGAGGACCAGCAACGCCAGCCCGGTCCCCGCCAGGATGTTCCGGCGGCGGTGGCTCGTCCGGCGGCGTCGGCGATGGCGATGGGGGCCGTCGGTCGAGGCCGCGCCGGTCGGTGGCGACACGGCGGTCGGTGGCGACGCCACCTCGGTCTGGGGCGGCTCCGGGTCGTTCGGGGACTCGGTCACGGGGTCGGGAAGGCGATGACGACGAAGCGGGGCGAGGTCGGGTGGTACGACGTCGACGTCTGGAGGGTGAGCTGCTCCTTCGGCGTCGGGTCGAGGTACTGGATCGCGTCCCATGGAGCCTTGGGGATGATCTTTGCGACCGTGTACGACCGCTGCGAGCCATCGACGAGGGTCAGCACGACGACGTCGCCGACCTTCACGTCCCAGAGCGAGAGGAACATCCCGGTCTGGGCGTGGCCGTAGATGTAGATGTTCGTCCCGCCGCCGGGCCAGCCGGTCCCCGGATAGTGCGCGGCCTTGCCCATCGGCGCATCGATGCCGTCACCCTCGACGATCTTGAGGTCGATGCCGAGCCGATCGATCTGGATCCGGTTCGCCCTGATCGCCTTGCCGGGAACCGGGCTGGGTGTCGAGACGGGGGTGGCGTCCTGGCTCGGGCTGGGGCTCGTCGCTATGGGCGAGCCGACTGGGGGGAAACTGAAGGTCGCCTGGCTGGAGGCGGGCGTGCCTGAACTGGGCGAAGCATCAGCGACCTGCGACGGGGTGACGCCCCCGCCACCGAGCGCGATCGACAGTCCAGCGGCAGCGAGGACGATGGCGGCGACCACGCCGATCGCCAGGAAGGCTCGTCGCCTGCCCGTCGTCCAGCTTGACGAACCCGGGTCGCCCGACCTGCGGCGACGGCGGCGGCCGGACGGTTCGCTCATGCGCGGAGACTACCCGGAACGCGTGACAGACGCGGAAACGCGCCCTGGCGGGCGCGTTCCTGGGCGATCCCGAGCGTTCAGCGGAAGAGGATCAGCGTGGGCTGGTCGCGATCCTGCGGATCATGATGCCGCCACCGGCGAGGACCGCCAACAGAGCCAGGAGCGTCCCGAGCGAGAAGTCTCCAGCGGGGTCAGTGCCGGGCAGGGTGTCCGTTCGCGGCAACCCGGCGGCCGTGAGGCTCAGGACCGCGCCGGCGCTCATGCCCGCACTCGTGGCCGTGATCTTCCGGTTTCCGGCGACGCACGCGAGGTAGACCGTGGTCTTCGTCACGCCGGCGCTGTTCGTCGTGGTGGGCGTCTTGTTGATCTTGTCTGCGCTGGACGGCGTGGACGTGAACTTCCACTTGACGGTCTCGCCAGTGAACGGCTTCCCGCCGACGTCCAGGAGCGTTGCCGTCACCGTGATGTTGGTGTGGCACTTGAGGGTCCCGCCCGGCCCGGCGACGGTGATCGTCCCGAGGACCTGGCCGGCATAGCCGAGGGCCGTCGCCGCCATGACGATGGCCAGAGCCGCACCTGCGAGTCCGGCAAACATTCTGCTGCGACGAGTCACTGGGCGCCCTCCGTTACACACGGATCTCGCGGGACCCCGTCAAGAACGCCGAGACCTTCCGCGGAGCCATCGTACACCCGGCCACAAGGCCGGTGAGTCAGCGGGGCAGTGGGATCACCAGCTTCTGTCCGACCACGATGAGGTTCGGGTCGGTGATGTTGTTCGCCTTCCGGATCGCCTTCACCGTGACGCCGAACCTGGCGGCGATCGACAGGAGGCTGTCACCGCGCGCGACGACATAGATCGTCGCCGTCGCCTCCGGCGTAGGTGCGGATGTCGCGGCCGCCTCCGATGCCGGGGCCTGAGTCGGCGCGACCGTCGGCGCCTCGGTCGGCGTCGACACCGTGGGCTGGATCGACGCCGATGGCGGCGTCGATACCTCCACGCTGCTCTCGGGTGTTCCGGTCGCAGCCGAGCCGCCCACGAGATCGGTGAAGGATCCCGCGCCGATGAGTGCAACGAGCGCCAGCACGACCAGGACGGCCACCAGGGCCGCGGGCCGACCCACTCCCCTGCCCTTGCCCGGGTCGGTCGGCGGCATCCAGGCGCCTTTCGTCGCGGTCGTCACGGGCGCGACCGGTGCGACCGGCGCGGCGGCAGGCGGGTCAGAGGTGGCAACGGGGACCGGCGCCGAGCCGCCCGCCGCGCCGATCGCCTTCGGGGGGACGTACCGCTTGCAGGCGGGGAACTGGGGCGTCAGGCAGAAGGACCCCTGGTGGCCCAGGTCGATCGGGACGAGCTTCGCCTTGACGTGGCAGCGGTGGGCCGGGTCGGCAAACGAGAAATGGGTTCGGGCATCATCGGGGAGTCCGAGATACGGACACGTCGGTGGATAGCGGAACGGCTCCGAGTCGGCCGAAGCCTCCGACTCGGCGACAGGCTCCGGTACGACCGGAGGCTCCGGGTCGACCGGAGCCTCCTGCTGGCCGTCCCAACCGAGGTCGTCGAACATCGTCTGATGGTACGCGCGACGACCTCGGTCTGGCTGGGACGCGATGGACGGTGTGGCTACAGGGTCGCCGGGCGAGTCCCGAGAACGACGGTGAGCTGGATCGTCTGGCCGTCGCGGAGGACCGAGAGCGTGACGCTCTGGCCCGGGCCGTACTGGCTCGTGACGATGTCGAGTGGATGGGTCGCGTCGAGCGTCGTCCCGTCGACCGCGGTGATGATGTCACCGGGCTGGAGACCGGCCTGATCGGCTGGACTGCCCGCGACGACGGACGCCTGCGGTGCCCCGCCGAACTGACCCTGGCCCTGGCCCTGGTTCTCGGCGGCGATGGCCGCGGCGGTCGGGATCCATGCCCCGTTGGCGACCGGCAGGTTGTTGGCCTGCTGGATCGTGGGATCGATCGTCTGGAACATGATGCCGAGCCACGGTCGGGCCAGGGGCTGGCCGGCCGTTGCCTGCGCCAGCAGCGGACGGGCGATGTCGATCGGGATCGCGAACCCGATGCCCTGGCTCTGGCTGGCCCCCGCGGTATTGATGCCGATGACGTTGCCGCTCGGGTCGAGCAGCGGTCCACCGCTGTTGCCGGGGTTGATGGCGGTATCGGTCTGGATGAGGTTGGTCAGGACCTCGTTGTCGACCGGGATGCTCCGGCCGAGGGCCGAGATGATGCCGCTGGTCACGGAACCCGTGAAGGTGCCGAGCGGGCTGCCGATGGCGATGGCCTCCTGGCCGACCTGGATGGTCGACGAGTCACCGATCGGGGCCGTGGGCAGGCCGGTCGCGTCGACCTTGACGATGGCGAGGTCGGTCAGCGTGTCGATGCCGTAGATGGTCGCGGGGAACGAGCGGCCGTCCGCCAGGTTCACGGTGAGGCTCTGCGGGTTGCCGGAGACGACGTGGCGGTTGGTGAGGATGAGGCCGTTCGAGTCGAAGATGACGCCGGAGCCCGTGGCGCTCCCGACGCCGGTCTGCCCGGTCGTGGGGTCGGTCGAGGTGATGCCGTCGGCGACGATCGTGACGACCGCCGGACTGACGGCCTTGACGATGTTGACCAGATCCGTGCTGTTGCCGGTCGTGGCCGCCGGAGCGGTGGGGCTGGTCGTGCCCGGGGCATTGACCACGGTCGCGGTCGCGCCACTCGGCGGGCTGGTCTGGCGGCCACCGTCGACGGCAAGGTAGGTGCCGCCTGAGGCGAGCGCGGCCGCCAGGACGGCGGCACCGATCACGGACCCGATGCCGACACCTCGTCGCGGCGGGGGCGAGTCGACCGGCTTGACCGGGGTCGGAGCCATCGGCGGGACGGTGGGGCCGCCGACGGGCGCCTCGAACATGCTCGGCGTCCAGATGGGCGCGGTCGGTTCCGCGGCGGTACCCGCCGAGGGTGCTTCGGGCGTGGCGGGCGGGATCAACGGTTCGTACATGGCGAGTTCCTTCTTGACAGGCGTGACGTCTCCCCAGACTTGGGCCGATTTCTGAGAGCCAGATGACAACTGGCCCCGCCTTGCGATTCCTTAGCCGAGGCCTATCCCAACGACTACCATCGAGGCGATGCAGACCGATCGGGTTCCTGTCGCGGACGGCGTCGACCTCGCCGTCGACACCTGGGAGCCGGTGTCCGACGACGCGCGGGCGTCCGGCGACGCGCCACCGTTCCTCCTCGTCCACGGCCTGGCGTCCAACGCCCGGTTGTGGGACGGAGTCGCGGCGGCACTCATCGAGCAGGGTCATCGCGTGGCCGCCGTGGATCTCCGCGGGCACGGTCGATCGGCGAAACCCGATGGGCCCTATGACGTGCCGACGGTCGCCGGCGACGTGGCGGCGGTCATCGAGCGCCTGGCCATGGACCGGCCGGTCGTGGCGGGCCAGTCGTGGGGCGGCAACGTCGTCCTCGAACTGGCGGCCCGGCATCCCGGCCTGGTCCGGGGCATCGTCTGCGTCGACGGCGGCTGGTTGGAGCCGAGCCTCGTGTTCCCGGATTGGGACGCCTGTCGCGCCGCCCTCGCACCACCCCGGCTGGCCGGACGGCGTCTCGAGGAGATCGAGGGCTACATCCGCTCCGCCCATCCGGACTGGCCCGAGAGCGGGATCCAGGGAACGCTGGCGAACTTCGAGGTCCACCCGGACGGCACGATCAGCCCGTGGCTGACGTTCGACCGCCATATCGCCATCCTGCGCGGCCTCTGGGACAACCACCCGATGGAGCGCTACGCAGACGTGGCCGTCCCGGTCCTGCTCGCGCCCGCAGACAGTGGTCACACGGACCGGGACGAGCACAAACGCCGGGAGGTCGAGGCGGCCGCAGGCGCGATCCCGAACGCTCGCGTCCACTGGTTCACCGGTGACCACGACATCCATGCCCAGCACCCCGACGAACTGGCCGGTGTGATGCACGCGATGACCCAGGACGGGTTCTTCTGATGGCCGGCCCCCGGATCCTCGCGATCATGGGTTCCGGTGAGACGGCGCCCACGATGGCCAAGGTGCACCGCAGCCTGTTCGACCGATTCGGCTCGGGGACGGTCCCGGCCGCGATCCTCGACACGCCGTATGGGTTCCAGGAGAACGCCGACGACCTCAGCGCCAAGACGGTCCGGTTCTTCCAGGAGAGTCTCGGCCGGGAAGTCGGCATCGCCTCCTACCGATCCCGGGACGTCGACGCGGTGACCGCGGCCACGGCCGTGGCACGAGTCCGCGAGGCCCGCTACCTGATGGCCGGCCCGGGCAGCCCCAGCTATGCGCTTCGCCAATGGATCGACGGGCCGATCCCGACCGCCCTGGCAGACGGGCTTCGCGATGGCGGCATCCTCACGATGGCGAGTGCCGCGGCACTGACCCTGGGTGTCGTCACGATCCCGGTCTACGAGATCTACAAGGTCGGCGACGATCCGACCTGGATGGCCGGGCTCGACCTCATCGGCCCGGCGACCGGGCTCACCGCGGCGGTGGTGCCGCACTACGACAACGCCGAGGGCGGCAATCACGACACGCGGTTCTGCTACATGGGCGAGCGGCGGCTGCGGGTCCTCGAAACGCAGATGCCGGCCGGCACGTTCATCCTCGGCGTGGACAGCCACACCGCGCTGGTCCTCGACCTCGAGGCGCGGACGGCCACGGTGTCCGGACTCGGTGGCGTCACGATCCGCGTCGCCGGGCGCAGCTCCGTCTTCCCGAGCGGCAGCGAGGTGGCCATCGAGGCCTTGTCCGACGCCGCCCGAACGCTCGCCTCAGCCGACGCCGACGACCGCCCGGGCGATGCGATATCGGTGGCATCGCCAGGCGGCGACGTGGCGGGCGGCCAGTCGCCACGGGCAGCCGAACCCATCCGCGACGAGATGACCGAACTCGAGGGCAGCTTCATCGATGCGCTCGGGCGGAGCGACGGACGCGCGGCGGTTGCGGCACTCCTCGATCTCGACTCTGCCATCGAGGCCCGAATGCGCGCCGGCGAAGACAGCCCGGACCTGGATAACGCCACGTCGACGTTCCGGGCGTTGATCGTCCGGCTGGGCGAGGCCACCCCCGCCGGGACCGACGAGCGAACCGTGGTGGCGCCATTCGTCGAGGCGCTGCTGAGCCTTCGCGGTCGAGCGCGCGAAGCACGCGACTGGACGACGGCCGACCTCATCCGCGATCAGCTCGTCGAGGCCGGGGTCGAGATCCGCGATGAGGCCGACGGCTCGAGCTGGTCGATCGGCTGACGCAGCGATCCGGGGTCGGCCGAGGCTAGACCCTTGGTTCGGCCGGGGGCGTGTCGGCGGCGGGTGGTGCCGCGGCCGGCGGCTCCGTCCCGGCAGGCGGCTCCGTGGCCCCGTTGCCTGCGGCCGGCGGTTCTGCCCCGGCGGGCGGCTCCGTTCCGGCGATGGCTGCTCCAGGAGCTGCCATCGCGACGGTGGCGTCGAGGGATGGATCGGTCGGCGGTGGCCCGGCAGGTGGCCCCGGGGGCGTGCCCGCCGGCGGCGTGTCGGTTGGCGGCGTGCCCGCAGGCGGCTCAGGCGGGGTCCCGGCCGGCGGCTCCGGCGGATCCTTCCGCTGCTGGCTGAGCATGTACAGGGTCACGCCCAGGCCGATCGCCACGAGGACGGCCAGCGCCAGGAGCCAGGGCGACACGCCGCCGGTGGACTCGGCCGGTGGCGTCGATGGGTTCTCGGATGCGGACGCGGCGGGTGTCGCGGTCGGCTCGGCCGTCGCGGTGGGCTCCGCTGTCGGGGTCGGGGTCGGGGTCGGTGTCGGCTCCGCCGTCGGGGTCGGTGTGGGGGTCGGGTCGGCTCGGCCGTCGGGGTCGCGGTCGGCTTGGCGGTCGGTGTCGGCTTGGGGGTCGGTGTGGCCGTCGGCTCCGGGGTCGGTGTCGGCTCGGCCGTGGGCTTGGCGGTCGGCTTCGCCGTCGGCTCGGCGGTCGGCTTGGCCGTCGGCTCGGCGGTTGGGGTCGGCTCGGCGGTCGGCCGAGGGGTCCGGGTCGGCTTCGGGGTCGGTGGCGCGGTCGGAGGCTCGGTCGGCGCCCTCGACGGCAAGGTGATCGGAGGCAGGGTCGGGATCGGCGGGATGGACACGCCGGGTGGCAGGGACGGGACGGAGACGTCGCAGGCGGCGAGCACAAGGGTCACGGCGAACATCCCGACGGCGGCACGAATCGACCGTGACCGGCGCGCGGACGGGCGACGGGAACTTCTGTCGCGGGTTGCACGTACCATGGAGTCGAGACCATACCAGCGATCCATCGGATGGGTGAACCGAGGCCAAGACATCCGGGATCAGCGTTACGCCCAGGAGGTCGAACATGGCCGCGAAGTCAGCAACGAACGGGAAGCGCGACACGAAGGCGCGGGGCAAGAGCAAGGCCAAGCAGGCCGCCGAGCTCGCCTCCGTGACAGCCGAAGCCGAGGCCGCCGATGGCGCCGAGCGCGTGGAGGCCGGTCTGGATGCCGTCGCGGCGGCGGCCGATGCGGCGGCGGCCGGTCGAGCAGCCGTGACCAAGGGCGCCAGCGACCTCACCCGAGGGTCCGACGAAGTCCAGGTCGCAGGCCGGGTGGCGGCACTCGCGGATGCGGTCGCGGTCGCCGGGATCAACGACGTCGAACAGGGCGTCGAACTCGTTGCGGCATCCGACGACATCGCGATCCTCGGCGCCGTCGTGGGCGCGATCAGCGAGGACGACCTGGATCGTGGCATGCAGGTGGCCCGGATCAGCGGCGAGATGGGGGCCGTGGCGATCGTCGTCGAGCGGATCGGCATGCCGGTTTTGGCCGCGTTCCTGGCGGATCGAGCCGACGAACTCCTCGAGGTCTCCGTCGACGCCATCGTGCGTGCCGGCGGGACCCGCTCGATCTCGCGCGCGCTGGCGGATGCGGGCGAGCGCGTCGAGTTGCTCGGCGAGAACGAGGAAGCGGAGGGGATCGCCCGACTCATGGCCGCCGAGGAGCTCGCCGAGGAGAGCGAGGATCTCGAGGAAGCCGGGGCGGCGCTCAGCTACGAGGGAGCCGAGGAGATGGAAGTGGGCGAGGACGTGCGCGAGGATGCGGTCGAACTCGGGGCAGCCGGGATGGCCGAGGCCGCACAGGGGATGGAGGAGATCGGCTCCGCCGGCGCCCTTTCCGATGTCGCGGAGCAGCTCGGCAACAACAAGAAGTAGCCGCGCGGCGACGGCGGACGGGGCGACCGGCCGATGGACGGCATCGGAGGCTACGGAGGACGCCGCCTCGCGCAGGCGAGTGGACCGCTCGGGATCTGGAGCTCCGCGCTCCAGCGCGTCCCGGCGGTCGAGGCCGGGGCCGCCGTCCGCGACGTCGAGGCGATCGGCTACCCGGTCGCCTGGATCCCGGAGACGCTCGCCGGCAAGGAGGTCTTCAGCCTGGCGGGCATCCTGCTCGCGGCAACGGACCGGCTGACGATCGGGTCGGGGATCGCCAACATCCACGCTCGCGATCCGCTGGCGATGGCCAACGGCGCGAGAACGCTGGGCGAGGCGTATCCGGGTCGGTTCATCCTCGGGATGGGGGTGAGCCATGCCCCCTCCGTCGCGACTCGTGGCGGGACGTATGGCCGGCCGATCGAGACGATGCGGGCGTATCTGGATGCGATGGCCGCCGTCGACTTTCCCGGTCCGGTCCCCGACCCCCCGGTGCCGCTCGTGCTCGCGGCCCTCGGACCGCGCATGCTCGAACTGGCCGCCGAGGTGGCCGATGGCGCTCACCCCTACTTCGTCCCCGTCGACCACACGCCGTTCGCTCGCCAGCACCTCGGCCCCGAGCCGTTCCTCGTGGTCGAGCAGACCGCCGTGCTGACCACGGACCCGGCCGAGGGTCGACGGATCGGGCGGGCCTTCGCGAAGACCTACCTGGCCCTGCCCAACTATGCGAACAACCTTCGTCGGCTCGGCTGGGGCGAGGCCGATCTCGCCGGGGATGGGAGTGACCGGCTCATCGACGCCGTCGTCGCCTGGGGCGATGTGGACGCGATCGTGAAGCGCGTGCGAGCCCACCTCGATGCGGGCGCCGATCACGTCTGCCTGCAGGTTCGAGGCGACTCGCCGGCCGATGTCGGACTGGGAGCGCTGCGCGAGCTGCGGGCGGCGTTCTAGTCGAGATGCCGGAGGAGGCTGCCATGACCCGATACGTCTTCGACTCGAAGGACGTGGTTCGATACCGGTTCCCGACCCACACGAACGACCTGATCATGGACCGCGCCGATGCGTCCGCGGCGGAAGCCTTCTTCGTGATCCTCGAACCCGGCGAAGCGCCGCCGATCCACGTCCACCCCGATGCCGAGCAGCTGTTCTTCGTGCTGGAAGGTGCGGGCGAGCTGGGGATCGGGCCGGACGCGACGGAACGCTATCCGCTGAAGCCCGGCGACTTCGTCCGAACGCCGCCCGGCACCCCGCACTCGGTCCGCTGCCCGGGTCCCGAGCGGTTCGTCTACCTGAGCATCGACTGCTTCGTGGCCGGCCCGGATCCGGCCGAGCCGACGTGGGACCGCCACGTCCAGGCGATGTGCGAGCTCAACGGCTGGGACTTCGACGCCGTGAAGCTCGGCCGGATCGATGGGGAGGCGCACGTCCCGGGCGAGCGCTGACGCCGACTCGCTCCCCCGCTGAGGCCTATGCTCATCGGGTGGAACGCTGGAAGACGATCATCGAGCCGTTCCGGATCCATTCGGTCGAACCCATCCGGCTGAAGACCCCCGAGCAGCGAGAGGCCGCCCTGGTCGAGGCCGGCTGGAACCTGTTCAACGTCCATGCCGACGACGTCATCGTCGACCTCCTGACCGATTCGGGGACCGGGGCGATGTCGCGCGACCAGTGGGCCGGTATCCAGCGCGGCGACGAGTCGTATGCGGGATCGCCGTCCTGGTATGCGTTCCTCGAGTCGGTCCAGGCGCTGTTCCCGTTCAAGCACGTCATCCCGACGCACCAGGGTCGGGCGGCCGAGAAGATCCTGTTCTCGGCGATCGGGGGCCCCGGCAAGGCGATCCCGAACAACACCCATTTCGACACGACCAGGGCCAATGTCGAGGCCACGGGGGCAGAAGCGGTCGACCTGGTCATCGCCGAGGGCCGGATCCCATCGGCGATCCATCCATTCAAGGGCAACATGGACGTGCCGGCCCTGGAGGCATTCCTGACCGAACAGGGGGCGCAGAACGTGCCTGCCGTGTTCGTCACCATCACCAACAACAGCGGTGGCGGCCAACCGGTCTCGCTGACCAACCTGCGCGCGGTCCGGGACGTGTGCGACCGGTTCGGCGTGCCCCTGTTCCTCGATGCGTGCCGCTTTGCCGAGAACGCCTGGTTCATCCACGAACGGGAGGAGGGGCAGTCCACCCGCGCGATCCCCGACATCGTCCGGGAGATGGCCTCCCTCGCCGACGGGATGACCATGAGCGCGAAGAAAGATGGGCTGGCCAATATCGGCGGATGGCTGGCCGTGAACGACGATGCGCTGGCGGAGCGCTGCCGCAATCTGCTGATCCTGACCGAGGGGTTCCCGACCTACGGCGGGCTTGCCGGGCGCGACCTCGAGGCCATCGCCCAGGGCCTCCGCGAAGTCGTCGACGAGGATTACCTGCGCTACCGGATCCGCTCGACCGGCTATCTCGGCGATGCCCTCGTGGCGGCCGACATCCCGATCGTCCGGCCGGTCGGCGGGCACGCTGTCTACATCGATGCCCGGGCGCTGCTCCCCCACATCCCGCCGCTCGAGTACCCGGGCCAGGCGCTGGCGATCGCGCTGTTCCGTGAGGGCGGGATCCGCGGCTGCGAGATCGGCACCGTCATGTTCGGCCGGCATCCGGACGGCACGGAGACGGCAGCTCCGATGGACCTCGTCCGCCTGGCCATCCCACGACGGACGTATACCCAGAGCCACATCGACTACGTGATCGAAGTCGTCCGCTGGGTCGCCGAACGCGGTCGCGACCTGCGCGGCTACCGGATCGTCGAGGAGCCGCCGGCCCTCCGCCACTTCACCGCCCGGTTCGCCCTGGTCGACTGACCCGGACGGCGGCGCGGGGCCGTGGGGGCCCCTCTCTCAGCGAACGGTGACGGCGATCGTCTGCGCGAGATTGTTGCCCAGGCCCTGGAAGTTCCACGGCGGTTCGAGCGGCTGGACGTCGCCCGACTCGTCGGTCGCGCGGCACCGGAGCTCGTGCTCGCCGATCGTTGCCTTCCAATCGAATGACCAGCCACGCCACGCGTACGGACCGATCGGCTCGTCCAGGGTCGCGTCCGCCCACACGCCGTCGACCGCGACTTCGACCCGCTCGATCGGACCGTTCCCCGACCAGGCCCTGCCGGACAGCTGGACCGCGCCAGCATCCACGTACCGGCGTCGGGTGAAGAAGTCCGGGATCCCCGGCGGGATCATGAGCGCGCGGACCCGGATCCGGTCGACCGGTACGCCGGGGTCGTCCTCGTCGCGTTGGTATCGATACGCGGGCGTCTGCTGATACCCCTCGAACGGTGCCGTCACGGCCTCGATGCCGGTGAGCCACTTGACGCTGGTCATGCCGTACCAACCCGGGACCAGAAGGCGGGCCGGCGCGCCATGTTGCGGCTCGAGGCGCCGTCCGTTCATGTCGTAGGCGATGAGGACGTCCGGCCGCATCGCCTCTTCCACCGTCAGGCTGCGCTGGTAGTCCTGCTCCACGCCGCCCTGGATGCCTCGGTCGCGACCGGTGAACACGAGTTCGATGGTGTCGTCGGTCAGCCCGGCCTTCTCGAGCAGCGGCGCCAGCGGCGTCCCGGTCCATTCGGCGGTCCCGATCGCCGCATCGAGCCATGGTTGGCTGAGCGGCCGCGGGTCCAGGAGCGCCCGGCCGTTGCCGGCACACTCCATCGTCACCGAGATGGTTCGCCTCGGCAGTGTCGTGAGATCGAGCAGGGACAGGTCGAGTTCGCGCTCGACGCGACCGGCGATCCGCAGCCGCCACGATGACGGATCGATCGTCGGGATATCCCAGTGGACGAGGAGGTAGTGGAGGCCGGTCGGCGTGCGGTCGTACCGAAGCGCCTCGAGGGGCATGCCGCGGTTTCGGCCGGCCAGGTGGAGCTCCTCGAAGGTCAGGGGACCGTCCGTCGGGCGGAGCGTGTCGGTCGGATCCATCGGCGCCATCGGGCAATCCTACGCGAGCACTGGTAGCGTGCGCCCCTTGACGGCGCGACGCCGCATTCGCCGACATCGGCGGATAATCCATCGGTGAGTCTCGCCATGGCCGATCCTTCATCAGCGGCCGCCAGCCGCGGTCCTTCGATCACGGTCGATCATCTGTCGAAGCGGTTTGGTGATCGCGTCGCGTTCGACGACGTTTCGTTCGAGGTCGGCCGCGGCGAGGTGTTCGGCTTCCTCGGGCCCAACGGCGCCGGGAAGACGACGACGGTCCGGACGCTCGGCGGCCTGATCGCCCCGACGTCGGGGTCGGCAACGGTGGCCGGCATCCCGCTCACGAAGGACAACGGTCAGGAGATCCGGCGCCGGATCTCGATCATGCCCGAGACGCCCGGCCTGTACCTGCGTCTGACCGTGCTCGAGAATCTGGAGTGCTTCGCCGACCTGTACGAGGTGGCCGACCCACGCGCGCGGATCGATGACGCGCTACGCGCCGTCAACCTGACCGACCGGGCGCACGATGCCGGCGGCACGCTGTCGAAAGGGCTGCGCCAGCGGGTCGCGCTGGCGAGGGCGCTGCTGAGCGACCCCGAGGTGTTGTTCCTCGACGAACCGACCGCCGGGCTCGACCCGGTCGCCGCTCGCGAGGTGCACGAACTGATCGACGGCCTTCGCAAACGGGGCGTCACGATCTTCCTCACCACGCATCGATTGGAGGAAGCGGAGCGACTGTGCGATCGGGTCGCGATCCTGAATACGACCCTGCGAACCATCGGCCGGCCCGAACAACTGCGCGACCAGCTGTTCGCACGGTCCCTGATCGTCAGGACCAAGGCTCCCCTCCCCGAGCCGAGCCGCGTCTTCAGCATTCCGGGCGTGGATCACTGGCGACAGGACGAGCCCGACACGTACGCCCTCGCGGTGTCCGACCCTGAGCTCGCCGCACCGGCGGTGACCCGCGCATTGGTCGCGTCGGGGGCGGACGTCCTGTCGATCAGCGAGTCGCGTCATTCGCTCGAGGACGTCTATCTCGAGCTGATCAATGAAGATCGCGAGGCCGCGGCACGGTGAAGCTCAACAGGCGGCGGATCTGGGCGATCACCCGCAAGGAACTGCGCGAGTACCGACGGAACCGTTCGGTCGTCTGGACGATGGCCATCTTCCCGCTCGTGTTCTGCATCCAACCGCTCGTCGCCGCCTTGCGTCTACCGACGTCCGCATCCGGGCCCCTCAGCCACGAGCACGTCCTCCTCTACCTGCTCGGCATCCCAGCGCTCGTGCCTGCGTTCGTGGCCGCCTACGCCGTGGTCGGCGAGCGCGAGCAGGGCACGCTCGAGCCGATCCTCACGACGCCGATCCCGCGGGAGGAGTTCCTGCTCGGCAAGGCGCTGGCCGCACTCCTGCCGTCGCTCCTGATCTCGTACGCGGTCTTCGCCGCCTTCCTCGTCGTCTTTGAACTCCTCGCTCCAGCGGGGATCGCTTCCGCGTTGATCCAGCCGCCCGACCTGATCGCCCAGCTGATCTTCACGCCGCTGCTCGCCATGTGGACGATCTGGGTGGGGATCGCGATCTCCGCCCGGTCGAATGACGTGCGCGTCGCACAGCAGATCGGTGTCCTGGCCAGCCTCCCGGCCGTGTTCATCGTGGTGCTCATCGCGGTCAACGTGATCGAGGTCACGCCCGCGCTCGCCGTCGGCGGTGCGGCCCTGCTGCTCGCCCTCGACTCGGCCGGCTGGCGGATCACCTCGCGGGCGTTCGACCGGGAACACCTGATCACCGGCACGAAGTGATCAGGACGGGCGCCTGAGCGGCTACCTGCGAGGCTTGGCCGCCCTCCGGACCTCGGGCTACTCCGAATCCGGCGGGGCCAACTCCTGCAGGCTGGCCTCGCGGGCTGCCAGATCGGCCCTCGGACACGAGATCCAGAGAGCCCAGCCGCCCGACTCGGTCGCGATGTAGTACTGGATGTGGACGAGGTCCTCGGCATCCGGCGCGTGGTCCACCATCTCGAGCCGGAGCGCCTCACCAAGCGGCAGCTCGACGCGACCGAGCGCGTCGAGCTGCGTTCCTGCTGCCTGAGGGTGGATGCCATAGCGCCACTTGTTGAGCAGCTTTGGCGCCGACGCGTCAGTCACGATGCCCTCCTCTTCGTTCCAGGACGGAACCTCGGTGCACGATACATCGGACCTGGCCCGCATCGATCGGGCTGCCTACGCACTGACTGAAGAACGAACAGCGGCCGAATGCGGTCCTGACCGTACCGTTCGCAGAGACGATGAGGGCACCACCGAGTACACGACCGTGTACCGTGGCGCCTCGAGGATCACAGTGACGTGTCGCGCCTGATCAATCGCTCCAGTTCGATCCGGTCTGGCGCCAGCAGTTCGGCGATCCGCGTCGAGCTCACCTCGGCGACGATGATCTCGCCCACCTCCGTGGTCACGTCGCCGTAGATGCCGAGATCGCGCATGCGTTCCGTCTGGACCTGGTTGTCCGCAGTCGGGCTGACGTAGTGGACGGAGCCGGCGCGGTAGCGGTGGATCAAGTAGACGTGCGCAAGCGTCATCAGCCGCCGGCGTCGAAGCGCGGGCTCGAATGTGTTCTGGTCCCGGACCGAGAGGATGCTCCGGCCCCGGCGGTCGTGGATGGGGGCGAAGACGATCGCGGCCAGCCTCCGGTCGTCATCGCCGAGGATCGCGAGCTCGAGCAGCTCTGAATCCCCCCGGCGAGGCAGCAATCGAACGCGCAGGCGCTGCTCGAACGCATTGTGTTCGGACCACAGCGCAAGCCATTCCTCGAGCAGCCGCTTGGGCACTTCCGTTTGCAGCGCGTGCTGGTGTTGGGTCGAGCCCTTGCCCATCGCCATCGTCGTCGCCGTCCGACCCGATGAAGCGACGAGCGCCGCGTCCAGGCGTGGACCGCCGACGAGCGTTTGTGGCGTGCGATAGGGCGACTCGACCAGGCGGATCTTCCGCTGTAGCCGGGCGAGGGCGAGCATCCCGTCCTGGCGGAGGGCCGTCGCGAACTCCTCGGCGGCCACGCCGTCCAGCTGGTGGCCACCGTAGGTGATGAAGTTGAAGACGAAGCCCATCTTCCCGAGCTCCTCGGGGAACCGTCGCATGTCCTCATCGCTCATGCCGGTCGAGTCCCAATTGAACGAAGGCGACAGGTTGTAGGCGAGCATCTGGTCAGGGTGGACGGCATGGATCGCCTCCGCGAACGTCCGGGCGTCGGCAAGGTCGGCCGTCTTCGTCTCCATCCACAGCAGATCCGCGAACGGCGCAGCAGCCAGGGACTTGGCGATGGCATAGCTGATCCCGCCGTCCACCTGGTAGTACCCCTCCGGGGTCGTCGCCAGCTCACAGTCCCAGTCGACGTCGAGTCCGAGCTCGCGCGCCCGGGCCTGTGCGACGGCGTGTGAGGCGCCACGCGCGAATGCCAGCCAGGATTCGCGAGTCATGGCCGGGGACGCCCCTTCGGTCTCCGCGACCGTCGGTGTGTCGAGGTCGCCGTCACGCTCCCGCTGCTCGATGAGATCCGCGACCGCCTCGGCGTACGTTTCGAGGCCGGCATCCGTCTCCCAGGCCCCGAGGAAGCGCTCAGCCACTCGATCGAATGTGGCGTCGAGGTCCGCGCCGCCGTTGATCTGAGAGGCCGCCGCGATCACCGCGTCCGAGATGCCGTGCTCGTCCGCCCAGGCGTCGGCGACTCGGTATTCGTCGTCGCTGATCGCATAGGCGCGATGCCCGTTGAGTTCCTCGATCCCGTTGTCGTGGAAGCGCCGGAGCAGGCTGAGATAGGCGACCTTGTACGACGGAACCGACAGGTTCGTGACACCCAGGATGAACGGCTGGTCGCGCTCGTCTCCCCGCGATTCGAGCAGGCTTGCCGACTCGGCGTCGGTCCGAGCCACGATGATCCCGGGCACGCCCATCACGTCCAGCTGGAACCGCGCGGCATTGAGACGCTTGATCTGCTCGCTGGACGACACCAGCACCTTGCCCCCCTGGTGACCGCATTTCTTGGTGCCGGGCCGCTGATCCTCGATGTGGTACCCGGGTACGCCGGCCTCGACGAACCGCCGGATGAGGTTGCGAACGTGGGGGTCGCCGCCGTGGCCGGTGTCGGCGTCGGCGATGATGAATGGTCGGTAGTCGACGGACGGCGTGGCTGCCCGCTGCTCAGGCGGCATGCGTGACCGAAGGAAGTGCTGGTTGCGGTCGGCCGTGAGCAGGGCCCGAACCAGGGCGGCAGCCTCGTCGGGCACCTGCGACAGCGGGTAGCTGGCGAGATCCGGCCCCGGGTCCTCCGCCGCCGATCCCTTGGCCGACGTCGCCCATCCGCCGAGGTAGATGCCCTCGATCCCCAGGCGCTTGATGATGACCGCCTGACCCGGTGAGTAGGGGCCGAATGTGGTGATCGAACGCCGCTCCGAGAACAGCTCGCGCAAACGATCGTAGAACGCCGTCGCCGCGTCACGGGCGACCACGGAGTCGGTCCGGATCGTGCCTCGCTGTTCGGCCACCTGACGAACGCTATGCAGTCGGGTGATCCCGTCGAAGCGCGGGCTGTCCAACCAATCCTGGGTCTCAGCGATCTCCGGATCGACGATCGCGTCGTGCGGATCGCTGACGACAGGCGTCGTGGTCATCGTGGGGATCGAGTCGATCACTCGTTCTCGTGATCGCGGATGCAATCGGTCGGGCAGGTGCATTCGGCCGTCTCGGCTTGCGATCGTGGCGTCGGTGGCCAGGCGAGCCGTGGGCCGAACGTGGTCCACGTGACGACCGTCAAGCCGGGGGTCTGGACCCCGCGATCGAGCAGCTCGCGCGACGAGCGAATGGGTTCCGGCAGCTGGTACATGAGAAGCCTCCTTCGAAGGGAGGTTGATTCTGCCGTCCGCCTGCCCATCAGTCCAATCGATTGATATGATATGTCCATCAATCTAAGTGATGCCTTGGGATATTCCATGCTGATCACCCAGATCGAGGGCTTTCTCGAGATCGCGCGTCAACAAAACCTGAGCCGGGCAGCGACGGCCCTGCACGTCACACAACCCGCGCTCACGGCACGCATCAGACTGCTCGAGGAGGAGCTCGGTACTCCGTTGTTCGAGCGGTCGAATCGAGGGATGCGACTCACGAACGCCGGTCGCGCCTTCATGCCGTACGCGGATCGCGCGATACAGTCCCTGGATGCGGGGCGGGGCCAGGTGCGTGAGCACGCCCGAGGGATCACCGGGCAGTTGACGATCGGGACAGCCCCAGCGGTCGGCGCCTACGTTCTGCCTGGGATCCTGACCCGGTTCGTCCAGCGTTTCGAGGGCGTTCGACTCATCGTTCGGACCGGCCATTCGGAAGAGATCGTCGAGCAGGTCGAGCGCAACGAGCTCGACATCGGGCTCATCCGGGAGCTCCATCGCCCGGGCGTGATCGCGCGACCCCTGTACGAGGACGAACTCATCCTGGTCGTCCCTGCTCATCATGAATTCGCGGGTCCCGATCCGATCGGCGTCGACCGTCTCGCGGATTTCGACCTTGATCCTCTTCGACCGGACGTCGAGTTACTACGACCTGACCAACGCGATCTTCCGGGCCTCCGGGGTGGTACCGCGGAGCACGATCGAACTCGACAACATCGAAGCAGCGAAGCACATGGTCAGAGACGGCCTCGGCGTGGCCTTCCTGCCACTTACTGCGATCGCCAGCGACATCGCCCGAGGCGACCTTCGGGCGGTGCCGATCGCCGGTGTCGCTCCGACACGCCGCCGGATCGTGGCAGTGCATCGGCCGTCAGCCGGTCTGCTCCCACCGCCGCTCCAGGGCTTCCTCGAGGTGCTCGACCGGATCGGCGAAATCCTGCCGACTCGGGGGACGATCCTCGCCTAGGTCCGCGTTGCAGGTCTGCGCCTGTCAGCGCAGGGGCGTGCCGAGCGTCAGCGGACGAGAACCTCCTGAGACCAACGGGCCGGCCAACGCTGGGCGCTTCCGCGATCGTCGATGCGGACGCGGTAGCGCCCGGCAGGAAGGTCCTCGCCGATCCCCTGGAACCGGCCCTCCGCGTCGCTCGCCACCGTGCCGAGCACGATCGCACGCGGTTCGAGCGGAAGTCGTTCGCGTGCGAGCTCGGTCGGGCCGAGGAAGATCACGGCGGCATAGGCGCTGGCGGCAGATGACGCCGGCACGCTGACGAGGGCGTTCAGTTCGAAGCGAGCCCCCGGCGTCACCGCGAATTCGCCGGAGTCGATGCTGAGCCATCGTGTCGCGGACCCCGCGAGTTGCAGCGCTCGGCCCGGACCCGAGTCGCTGGCCACGAGTTTGGCCGATCCGGAACCGGTGATGCCCCAATGATCGAGCCCGGCGGCGAACCGCGGGTTCGGGACCAGATTCGTCCCATCCACCGCTTCCTGGTAGCTCAACCGGTACAACTCGATGTCGATCGGACCCGGGCCCGCATCTTCGGTATTCGCTCGAATGCCGACCACCGCGTGGCTCGCCCCAGCGGGGACCTGGCCGGCCAGGGTCAACTCCTGTCTGGCCCCGTCGAGCGGGGTTGCGCTCATCGTCAAGCTGGCTCCACCGACCGCCCGCCCGGCTACGGTGACCGCGCCGCTGACCTCGATCACCCTGGCACGAGCGGAACCCAGCTGGTCGACCGCGATCTCGGTCCGGGCTCCGGAGTACTGAGCGATCAAGCCTGTGAACGTCGTCACGTCGGTGTCCGGCAGCACGCGATCCGGGTGGTCGAACCACGACTGGAACACGACGTGGTCGGGCCGACCACCCGTCTCCTCCTCGTAGTGGACCGCACGGTCCATCGCGAGTCGGGTCCACTCCTCGTCCGAGGGCGCGTCGCCGCCGTTGTAGATGATCCCGAACGGGACGCCTTGATCACGGCACACTTGCTCTGTCGCCAGGAGCGCCTCCGCCCAGTCGGCGCGGGTCCAGTCGGCGTCGAGATGAAGGAACGCGAACGGCTCACCCGCAGCGGTCGCGTACGCATCGATCCACGCGGCCATGTCGTCGGGTGTGATGTCCGACCACATCGGCTCGACATCCCCGACGATCACGTCGGGCTCGAGAACCCGAAGATCGGCCACGAACCCGGCAACCTCGCGGGCGACCCGATCGACCGGGTACAGGCACGACCGATCACTCGTCGCCACGTGGCCGAAGGCATACGGCTCGTCGAGCGCGACGACATCGACCCGGCCACCGTGCGCCTGGATCCGGCGGACGACATCGAGGCTTTCGTCGGCTGCCCAACCCTCGCCCTGTTCGCATTCGTTCGTCCCCGTGAGCGGACCGACTTCCAGGCCGAGACCGAGTCCTCGCTCGGCGACGCCGTCGATGACACGGGTGAGTTCGTCGTCGGTGGAGTAGTGGGTGACCCAGGTGCCGTAGACCTGGAAGACATCGACGTCGGCGACGGCCGTCGGCCATGGCGCTCCCGGCTCGAACAGGTCGTAGAAGTCGTTGGCCCCACCGTAGCCATGGTGATCGGCCCGTGGCCCGAGCGGCGCGAACCAGACGAGGGGTCGACCCGAGGCATCGAACGCCGGACGCGACGATGGTGTCGAGGATGCCGACGCGATCGGTTCGGTCGGTGTCGCCGATGCCGATCCGCTCTTCTCGGTCGGTGTCGCGGGTGACGGCGTCGGGCTCGCCGGAGTACAGGCAGCGACCAGGAGGACGACGAGCAGCGGGGCGATCCATCTGCTGCGCGTCGTTGCTCCCATCAGCGGGGCGTGGCCGTCGGAAGCGGGGCGCCTGCGGTCACGAGGCCGGATTCGTAGGCGTACACGACCGCCTGCGCGCGATTGCGGACCCCAAGCTTCGCGAGGATCGATGCGACATGCGTCTTGACGGTCGCTTCGCTGACCACGAGCGCCTCGGCGATCTCGGCGTTGCTCATCCCTCGAGCGACGAGGTAGAACACGTCGGTCTCGCGAACCGTGAGCTCGGCGATGGCGTGCAGGGCGACGTCGGGGGCTGCCGGCGGGTGCGCATATCGCTCCACGAGGCGACGAGTGATGGTCGGGTCGAGAAGCGCGTCGCCGAGCGCCACGGTACGGACCGCGGCGACCAGATGTTCAGGGGAACCGTCCTTGAGCAGGAAGCCCGACGCACCCGCCTGGAGCGCCGCGTAGACGTACTCGTCGAGGTCGAACGTGGTCAGGATGACGACCCGGGGCGCCACCTCCAGGGTGACCCGTCCATCGTCGGTCGGGGCGAGCAGGCGACGAGTGGCTTCGAGCCCATCGAGACCGGGCATCCGGATGTCCATCAGGACGACGTCCGGTCGATGCCGACGAGCCAGTCTGATCGCGGAATCGCCTTCGGCCGCCTCGGCGACGACCGTGATGTCCGGTTGGGCCTCGAGGATCAACCGGAACCCGGCTCTCACCAGGGCCTGATCGTCGGCGACGAGCACCCGCAACCGGCGATCGGTCATGAACAATCAGCCTCGAGAGACACACGGTCCAGGGGGAGCCAGGCCCGGACCGCATAGCCGCCACCGACCCTCGGCCCGGCCTCGAGTCGACCTCCGACCAGCGACGCCCGTTCGCGCATCCCGGTCAGGCCGCGGCCGCTGCCATCGCTCGCGTCAGGCGTCGGCGGGCCATCGTCGAGGACCTCGAGGCGGAGCTGGTCCGGCTCCCACGTCAACCGGACAAGGGTCGTCGCCTGGCGCGCATAGCGGAGCGCATTCGTGAGCGCCTCCTGGACGATGCGATAGATCGTCATGTCGAGCGAGGTGGGGACCGGGCGCGGCAGACCATCGACCTCGAGCGACGCCGGGAGTCCCGCCGCACGGACGCGGGACAGCAGGCTCTCCAGCTCGCTCATCCCCGGCTGCGGAGCCAGACCGGCAGCTTCGTCCTCGTCGCTCAACGCCCCCAGGAAGCGACGCAGTTCGGTCATCGCCTGACGGCCGGTCGATTCGACCGCGAGCAGCGACGCTTCAGCCTGCTCGGGCGACGTCCTCACGACCTGACGTGCCGCTCCCGCCTGGATCACCATCACGCTGACGGCGTGGGCTACCACGTCATGGAGCTCGCGGGCGACGTGACGCCGCTCCTCGGCGGCGGCGACCCGAAGGCGCTCCTCTCGCTCACGTACGGATCGCTCCGCTGCCTCTGCCCGCCGCTCGGACTCGATCCGGCGCGACCGAACCAGGTCTCCGATCAGCCACGTCGGGACGACCACGACGAACGGCAGGACCAACCCGAGCATCGCGCTCGCGTCCTGTGCCATGAAACCGACCGCCATGCCCGAGGCCACGGCGATCACGGCCAGGCCAGAGCCCGTCCGGCTCTCGGCTCGTCCTCCGAACGTGTAGCTCGCCAACCCCACCGCGCAGACCTGGATCCAGGGCGCGGGCGAACCGGCGGCCGTCAACAGCGATCCGACCGCCACGGTGACGAGGACCGCGAGCGGGAAGACGCGTCGGACGACCAGTGGCAGGACGACGAGCACGATCGTGGCCTCGAGACCACCGGACCGCGGTCGGTCCTGGGTCACCAGCCCGATCGCGACGAGGACGACCACGGGGCCGAGCGCCTGGAGCCACTCGAGCCAGCGCCGATCCGGCGGCGGCACGTCGATGGGCGTTCGAACGGTCTCCTCGGCCATCGCGCAACTGTAGCCGCAACTGACCCGCGGTCCCTCCGCCGCGAGAGGGATGGAAGCTCATCCGAACGGCGGAAGTGGCTGACCGGTCATCCGTTCGGCTGGGTCGCATCCCACCCCACGGCGGATGTGAACCCGTGGGTCGTGGTGACAACGTCGGGGCCTCGACACAGGAGACCGACCATGCCACCACTCATCTCGCTCCGCGGCGTGACCAAGCGCTACGACGGTTCGCCGCTCCCTGCGCTCGACCGCATCGACCTCGATGTCGAGCCAGGACGGATCACCGCGATCATGGGTCCGTCCGGCGGCGGCAAGTCGACGCTGCTGAATGTGATCGGCGGTCTCGACCGTCCGAGCAGTGGCGAGATCGTCGTCGACGGCGTCCGGGTCGATCGGTTGAGCGAAACCGGTGCCGCTCGATTTCGTCGGACGAACGTCGGTTTCGTGTTCCAGTTCTTCCACCTGCTCGAGGATCTGAGCGTCTCCGACAACGTTGCCATCCCGGCCCTCCTCTCCGGGCGTTCCCGGGAAGAGACGGAACGGTCCGTGGCGGAGCTCCTCGGCCAGCTCGGACTCGGCGACAGATCCCGCCGATTCCCGGCCACGCTGAGCGGGGGTGAGCGACAACGCGCGGCCATCGCGCGCGCCATCGTCAATCGCCCGGCGGTGCTGCTGGCCGACGAGCCGACGGGTGCGCTCGACCGACACAACGGCGACCTGGCGCTGGCGCTCCTCGAGGATCTGAATCGTCGCGGGCAGACCATCATCCTCGTGACCCACGACGAGGCGCTGGCCACGGCTCGAGCGCATCGGATCGTTCGACTCGTCGACGGTCGGATCACCGGGGACGACGCCGTGCGGCGGGCGGGGTGATGGGAGCCGTCGCCGCCAAGACGCTGGCAGACCTGCGACACCGACGGCTGCAGTCCTCCATCCTCGCGATCGTCCTGTTCCTGGCAGCGGGTGCGGCCACGCTCGCACTCAGCGTCCTGGCCGAGACGCACGAGCCATTCCAACGAGCCTTTGCGAGTGCGAACGGTGCGCATCTCGTGATCGACTACGACGGATCGGTCGACAACGCGCTCCTGGCCAAGACCGCGACGACCAGCGCCGTCACCGCCAGCGCGGGCCCGTGGCCGGTCACGATCGCCGCGGTGCCCGGCACGTTCGGGCAGATCGACGGCCAAACCGTATCCGGGCGACCGACGCCGGGGGACTCCATCGATCGGGTGACGATCAGCGCCGGCCGGTGGTGGGCCATGCCCGGCGAGGTCGTCCTCGATCGTGATACGGCCGCGATGCTCGGCGCCTCGCTCGGACAGGAGATCGGTTTCTACCGATCAGCGACACCCGGGACAATGGACCAGCTGCCGCCCGATCCGGGATCCGGCGCACCGAACCGCGTCCCGACTCTCCGACTGGCCGTCGTCGGGATCGCCGCGTCGGTCAGTACGCCGGACGTCGCCGCCTGGATGAGCCCGGGCGATGTCGCCGCACTGGCCGTCGGTGGCCAGGGCCTGCACCAGCAGATGCTGTATCGCGTCGCACCAGCGGCGACCGCAGCTGACCTGTCAGCCGCTGTGACGGCGATCACCGCGGACCTTCCGGCCGACGCCGTCGCGAGCGCTTCGACCTATCTTCAGATCAAGACAGGCGTCGATCGGATCGCCCAGCTGTACGTCCCCGTGTTGCTCGCGTTCTCGATATTCGCGCTGCTCGCGGCCGCATTCACGATCGCCAACGTCGTGAGCGGCATCATCCTCACCAGCTATCGCGACATCGGGGTGATGAAGGCGGTCGGGTTCACCCCGGGTCAGGTGACGTCGACCCTTGTCGGCCAGATCCTCGTGCCGGTGGTCGTCGGCTCCATCGCGGGTGCGATCGCCGGAACCGTTGCCAGCGGACCCATCGTCGGCGACACGGCGTCCTCCTTCGGACTTCCCCGAACGTTCACTCCGGATTGGTCGGTCGTCGTGGTCGTGCCGATGTTCGCGATCCTCGTCTCGACGATCTCCGCCGTCGTGCCGGCGCTCAAGGCGGGACGGCTGAGCACCGTGGCCGCCATCACCCGCGGGACGGCGCCATCGCTCGGCCACGACGGTGGTCGCCTGCGTCGTGCCGGACTGCGCATGCGGGTCGGTCTTCCTTCCCGGCTGGGCATCGCCCTCGGGGTATCGCATCCGATCCGGGCCGCGATGACCCTCGGTGCCCTCATCGTCGGCGTCGCATCGATGACGTTCGCGCTCGGCCTCGACCTCTCACTCGTGCGGGTGAAGACCCAGACCGACCGGAGCGCAGACAGCCCGGTCCGCGTGGAACAGGTCGATCCAGCGGCCGATCCGGCGTCGATCGGATCGATCATCGCCGCGCGATCGGACACGGCTCGATCGGTCGGCCTCGGCCAGGTCCACGCCAACGTGCCCGGCCTCGGGGCCATCCCGTTCGTCGGCTACGACGGCGACGCGAGCTGGGTGGGCTACGCGGTGATCTCCGGGCGCTGGTTCCAGGGTCCCGGCGAGGTCGTCGCAACGTCGAGCCTGTTCAGCCGAGCCGGCCTCGAAGTCGGCGACACGATCACGCTCTCGCTCGGCGATCGATCGATCACCGAGCGTCTTGTCGGGGAGATCTTCGATACGGCCGAAGGTTTCGCCGACCACGTGTTCCTGCGCGGCAGCTGGGCCGATGTGCTCGCCCTCGACCCGACCGCGCGTCCCTCCAGCTGGGAGATCCAGCCGGTCGCCGAAACCTCGCCGGGCGTCTACGCCAACCAGCTCGAGCAGGGACTCCGTGGACGGGCCGTGACTCGGACGTTCGACAGTTCCCTCGACACTGGCTTCCTGCTGTTCCTGTCCGTCGTCGCCACGATGGGGTTCGTCCTCGTGGCTGTCTCGATCGCCGGTGTCTTCGACGTCGTCGTCCTGGAGACGAGACAACGGGCTCACGATATGGCGATCCTGAAGGCCGTCGGGATGACGCCACGCCAGGTCGTGACGATGGTCGTCGCCTCCGTGGTGCCGGTCGGGCTGGTCGCCGGCCTCGTCGGCGTGCCGGTCGGGATGGCACTCCAACGGATCGCGCTCGGCTATATGGGCCAGGTCGCCGCCGAGACGCGCGTCGCAGCGGTCACTTTCGACGTCTTCACTCCACTGACCATCGTCGCGTTGTCCCTCGTCGGGCTTGCGATCGCCGCGGTGGGCGCCTATCTCCCGGCGCAGCGAGCGGCGCGCGCGCCGATCGCACCGATCCTCCAGGGCGAATGAAGCCATCGATCCTGGATGGCACGGGAACGAAGGACCTGGCGCCGCGATCCGCCGGCCGACGCGGTGATCCGGAGGCTCCTAGACTCGAGCTGGACACGAGACCGGCGATGCCAAGGAGACCGCGATGCAGACGGACGAACACGCCGACCGAACGGACGGTGCCGCGACGGCCGCTGCGGGTCCGCTTTCGGCCACCGACCTCGCCCGGATCGACGCGTACTGGCGGGCCGCCAACTACCTGTCGGTCGGCCAGATCTACCTGCTCGACAACCCACTCCTTCGCGAGCCGCTCCTCGCGGAGCACACGAAGCCGCGCCTCCTCGGCCACTGGGGCACGACGCCGGGGCTCAACTTCATCTACGCCCATATGAACCGGGTCATCCGGAACTGGGACCTCGACGCCATCTACGTGATCGGGCCGGGCCACGGTGGTCCGGCGATCGTCGCCAACGCCTACCTCGAGGGCACCTACAGCGAGGTCTACCCGAGCATCAGCCAGGACGCAGACGGGATGCGCAAGCTGTTCCGCCAGTTCTCGTTCCCGGGCGGGATCCCGAGTCACGTGGCGCCCGAGACGCCGGGTTCGATCCACGAAGGCGGTGAACTCGGCTATGCGCTCTCCCATGCCTATGGCGCCGCATTCGACAACCCCGACCTCGTCGTCTGCTGTGTCGTCGGCGACGGCGAAGCCGAGACCGGGCCCTTGGCCACGAGCTGGCATTCGAACAAGTTCCTCAACCCGGTCAACGACGGGGCCGTCCTGCCGATCCTGCATCTGAACGGCTACAAGATCGCCAACCCGACGGTCCTGGCGCGCATCCCGCAGGCGGAGTTGCTCTCCCTGATGGAGGGGTACGGGCACCATCCTTATGTCGTCGAGGGCGACGATCCCGCCTTGGTCCATCAGCAGATGGCAGCCGTCATGGATACCGTGATCGAGGAGATCCACGAGATCCAGCGGGCGGCCCGCGACGGCTCGGTCACGGAACGGCCCCGCTGGCCGATGATCATCCTGCGGACGCCCAAAGGCTGGACGGGTCCCAAGGAGATCGAGGGCAAGAAGATCGAGGGGACGTGGCGTGCCCACCAGGTCCCGATGGGCGAAGTTCGCACGAACGCCGCGCATCGCGACATCCTGGAGACGTGGCTGCGCAGCTACCGACCGGACGAGCTGTTCGACGAGCAGGGCGCGTTGATCCCCGAACTCGCCGAGCTGGCACCCCACAGCTACCGACGGATGAGTGCGAACCCACACGCCAACGGCGGCCTCCTCCTGCACGAGCTGGCGCTGCCGGATTTCCGCGACTACGGGGTGGAGGTCAAGGCTCCCGGTGCCACGACCGCCGAGGCGACCCGGGTCGTGGGCACCTTCATCCGCGACGTCATCGACCGCAATCGCCAGACCTTCAGGCTGTTCGGACCCGACGAGACGTCGTCGAATCGACTCGGCGCGGTGTTCGAGGTCACCGATCGACAGTTCGACGCCGAGATCCTGCCGACCGATGAAGGCCAGGCGCTCGAGGGCCGGGTGATGGAGGTCCTGTCCGAGCACCAGTGCCAGGGCTGGCTGGAGGGCTATCTCCTGACCGGACGGCACGGCCTGTTCGACTGCTACGAGGCGTTCATCCACATCGTCGATTCGATGTTCAATCAGCATGCCAAGTGGTTGAAGGTGACCGACGAGATCCCATGGCGACGACCGATCGCGTCGCTCAACTACCTCCTGAGTTCGCTCGTCTGGCGCCAGGACCACAACGGCTTCAGCCACCAGGATCCCGGGTTCATCGACCACGTCGTCAACAAGAAGTCCGACGTCATCCGGGTCTACCTGCCGCCCGATGCGAACACCCTGCTGTCGGTCACCGACCACTGCCTGCGCAGCCGTCAGTACGTGAACGTCATCGTGGCAGGCAAGCAGCCGTCTCCCGCCTGGCTGTCGATGGACGAGGCGATCCTCCATTGCACGCGCGGGATGGGGATCTGGGACTTCGCCAGCAACGACGAGGGTGGCGATCCGGACGTCGTCATCGCGTCCGCCGGGGACGTCCCGACGCTCGAGGCGCTGGCGGCAGTGGATCTCCTGCGGACCCACTTGCCGGACCTCAAGATCCGGTTCGTCAATGTCGTGGACCTGATGCGCCTGCAACCGACGTCCGAACACCCCCACGGCGCGACAGACGCCGAGTTCGACTCCCTGTTCACGAACGATAAGCCGGTGATCTTCGCCTACCACGGCTATCCCTGGCTGATCCACCGCCTGACCTACCGCCGGACGAACCATCGGAACCTCCACGTCCGCGGCTACAAGGAGGAAGGCACCACCACGACGCCGTTCGACATGGTCATGCTCAACGACCTCGATCGGTACCACCTCGTCATCGACGTGATCGACCGGGTGCCCGGACTCGGGCCGCGGGCAGGTCACGTCCGTCAGCTGATGGTCGACAAGCGGATCGAGGCGCGTGCCTATACGCGCGTCGCCGGCGAGGATGCCCCCGAGATCGCGGACTGGGTGTGGCCGTCCTAGGCGACGACGGGGAGTTCGCCGGCCGGATCCTCGTCGTGAACGCAGGGTCCAGCAGCCTCAAGCTCCGCGTGCTGGACTCAGACGATTCGATCGTCGCCACGGCGGACCTGGCGGCGCCTCGAGGGTCTGCGGACGCGGCGGCCGTCGCGGACGCCGTCCATGACCTCGGCCCGGTCGGCGCCGTCGGCCATCGGATCGTCCATGGGGGCACCGCCTTCTCCGGGCCGGTCCGCATCGACGCGTCCGTCATCGAGCGTCTCGAGGGCCTCACCGACCTCGCCCCGCTCCACCAGCCCAAGTCGCTCGCGGCGTATGCGGCGGTGACGGCCGTCCTGCCGGACGTGCCGGCCGTCGCCTGCTTCGATACCGCGTTCCATGCCACGCTGCCGGCGGCCGCCTCGACCTACGCCCTGCCGGTCGAGTGGCGCAAACGGTGGGACCTCCGGCGATTCGGGTTCCACGGCTTGTCTCACGCCTACGCAGCACGGCGCGCCACGGAGCTGCTCCAGCGGCCGGCCGACGGCCTGCGCGTCATCACCTGTCATCTCGGTGCCGGTGCGTCGCTGGCCGCGATCCGTGACGGCATCTCGGTCGACACGACGATGGGCTTTACCCCGCTCGAGGGCCTTGTCATGGCGACCCGGTCCGGTAGCGTCGATCCGGGTCTGGTGCTCTGGCTGGCGGAGCACGTGGGGATGCCGCCGGCCGAACTCGCCGCCACGCTGGAGCATCGGTCCGGCCTGCTCGGCCTGGCCGGCACGGCGGACATGCGGATCATCATCGAGCGAGCGCAGACCGGCGAGCCACGGGCGACTCTCGCCCTCGACGTCTACGTCCATCGGTTGCGAGCCGAGATCTCGGCCATGGCGGCCTCGCTCGGCGGACTCGACGCCCTCCTCTTCACGGGTGGTGTCGGTGAGCACGCCCCGGTGATCCGGGCGATGGCCGCCGACGGACTCGCGTTCCTGGGCGTCGAGATCGACGCGGAACGGAACGGATCCGGCCCGGCCGACCGCGAGATCGGCGCGGACGGCGCGCCCGTCCGGGTGCTCGTCATCGCCGCTCGAGAGGACCGCGAGATCGCCCGCGAGGTCCGAACGGTCCTTGGCGGACCGAGCGCGCCGTCGGACGGCCACGGAGGGCACGCGTGACGCCTTCGCCATCGGACCGGTTCGACCTGCACGGGAGCGTTACCGCCGTGATCGGCGGGACCGGCGTCCTCGGGGGCGCGCTGTGCCACGGGCTCGGTGCGGCGGGGGCGGCCGTCGCGGTCATGGGCCGTTCACCAGAGCGGGCCGAGGCACGACGGGCCGCCCTCGCGACCGACGGCATCGAGGCGGTGGCCATCGTCGTGGACGCGACCGATCGACCGTCGCTCGAGGCTGCCCTGGAACAGGCCGAGTCGCGACTCGGCCCGGTCGACATCCTGGTGAACGCAGCCGGCCTGAACAGCGCGACGCCGTTCTTCGAGATCGGGCTGGATGAGTGGTATCGGGTCCTCGACGGGAACCTCACGTCGGTGTTCCTCGCCTGCCAGGTATTCGGGAAGGCGATGGCCGACCGCGGGTCCGGCGGATCGATCATCAACATCTCGTCCGCGTCGTCCGGGCCGCCGCTGTCACGAGTGGCGACCTACTCGATCGCGAAGGCCGGAGTGAACAGCCTGACCCAGTACCTGGCCGCGGAACTTGCCCCGCGCGGCGTCCGGGTCAACGCGATCGCGCCGGGCTTCTTCCCGGCCGAGCAGAACCGGGCGCTGCTATCGGAGGAGCGCGTTCGAGCGATCCTGGCGCATACCCCGGCTGGGCGCCTCGGCGAGGCGGACGAGCTGGTCGGGGCGGCCGTCTGGCTCGCGTCGGCGCGAGCGTCCGGGTTCGTGACGGGCTCGATCGTTCGCGTGGACGGGGGCTTCAGCGCGAAGACGATCTGACGAG